>CAZLNM010000228.1:0-1529 GCA_964561025.1 uncultured Myxococcales bacterium | reverse complement strand
CGCGCAGCTCGCGGTAGTAGCCGGCGGCCTCGGCCTCGCGGCCGGCGAGGTACAGCAGACGGATGGCTTCGGTGAGGAAGTTGATGTGTCCGCCGCGGTATGTCCCGGGCAGCCCCTGCACGTCGCCGGTGGGATCGAACAAGGTGCCGTACTGCACATACGCCCGGTGCATGGGCTCGATCATGTTCAGATCGCGGCTGAGGTTCAGGTAGGAGGCGTGGATGACGTCGGGGTTGGGCTCGAAGACGAGGTGCCCGCGGAGAAACAGGCTGCGCAGGCAGAAGAACATGATGCGGGCGGTGTTGGTCTTGTCGTTGCCGAACTTGCTGATCGTGTCGCCGCCGGCCACCAGCCCGCGCGCCGCCCAATACAGGCCCTGGGAATCGACCGAGCGCCAGTCGATGGGGCCGAACGTCTCCACCAGCTCGAGCAGGAAGGCAGGGTCCAGTTTGTAGACCTCGCGCAGCACCTTGCGCTGGAGATGCTGCACCAGCGCCGCGCCTGCCGGATCGTTCGCCGACAGGCCCAGAATGCGGCCGAGCGCGTCCAGGCGTTCGCGCAGCGCGGCCGCGGCCCGCGACTCGCGGCCGAAGCGTTCGCGGAAGCCGGCGGGGTTGACCAGCGCGCGGTAGGGTTGGAAGAAGGCTTGCGCCAGGCCGCCCTCCCGCCAATAGGCGTCCTCGGTGAGCGGCGTGTCGCTGACGTCGATTCCCAGCGCGCGGAGCTCGCTGACCATCCGCCGGGTTTCCGGGTACCGTTGGTACAGCTCGGTCAGCGTGGGGGCCGCGTCGCGGATCGAGCGGAGTTGGTCGGCGGCGGCGCGCTGGGCGATCTTGAACTCGATCGAGCCGGTCAGCGCGGGGGCACGGCCGGCCTCGATGGCCGCGGGGTCGGGCAGCGGCGGGGCCTCCAGCCCGGCCTTTTCCGCCGCCTTGCGGAGCTTCTCCTGGCTTTGGGCGTACGTCCGGCGGGCGGCCTCTTCCAGCAGCTTGGGCTCTTCCAGCGTGGTCAGGTCCGCGGCGAGCGTGGCGGGATCGACGCCCGCCAGCGGGTCGGGCGGGGGCCCGAGTAGCAGGTGCATCCGCCAGGCCCAGTTGCACTTGTAGGCGTAGTGTTGCTCGTCGGTGTTCTCGCCCATCTTGTTGTTGAACGTCCAGGCGAGCTGCTTGTACAGGTTGACGGCCTTGGGATTCAGCGGGATCCCGTGGTCGCGCAGCAGCTTCACGCCGTTGTAGACCCAGTTCCAGCGTTCTTCCGGCGTGAACGTGGTGACGGAGATGTTCCAGGCCAGGTTCCAGGAGGCGTATTCCCAGACGCCGGGGAAGTGCGGCTGGAGGGCGCAGATCCACTGGTGGAGCTGCATGGCGTCGTAGAAGCGGCCGGCCTGCTTGAGCTGGTCGGCGCGGATGAAGGCGATGTCAGCGATGAGGCCGCGGAAGGCGCCGAACGCCTGGATGTAGAAGACGTATTCGGGCGGGGTGTTTTCGAGGGGGGAGTCGGCGCCCATGAGGTTGAGGGCGCGGCGGCCC
>CAZLNM010000227.1:0-1564 GCA_964561025.1 uncultured Myxococcales bacterium | reverse complement strand
GCATTGTACGTCGCTGGAGGGGCCGGTCGCTTTATCCCATCACCCACCCCGGAAACCCCGGAAATCCCCGGAAATGTCTCCGAAATTTATATTAATCAGCGGGTTATGATGGACGACGGCGGTCTTGAGGTGGGGTGATTTAGGCGTCTGCCCGGCAGGCGGGGGGGTCAGAAGGTCACTTCGAGCTTTTCGATGAGGGTCGAGAGCTCGACGGTGAGGTCGGCGGACTTCTCGCGCAGGCGCACCAGGTTCTCGGTGATCTTGGAAAGCTGGGCCTCGATCCCGTTGAGCCGGTTCCACTGCTCGGCCTTGAGCTGCTCGTTGGTGGACTTTTTCAAGAGCTCGAGGTTGGCGCGGATGTCGCGGGCGCGCTGCGTGAGGTCCGAGCGCTTCTGCTCCTCGGTGTTGATCTGAGTCTGCACGTCGGACAGCTCGCGCACCTTCTGTGTCAGCGGCCGGATCTGCTCGACCACCGCCGGGTTGGCGCTCTTTCCGTTGATGTACAGCAGCAGCGCCTGCTGGGCGCGCGGATCGGTGATGGTGGTGCTGGTGAAGCTCGGGTACTTGTCCTTGGCCTCCAGGGTGACCTTTTCGCCCGGTTTCACCTCGATGGCCAGGTAGCGCGTCCCTGCGGTCTCCGAGTCCAGCTTGCCGCCAATGATCTCCTGCTCCCAGCCCTGGCGCTTGGGCACGCCCACCAAGAACGGGATGGCCTCGCCGTCCTCCTTGGCGGCCTGGATCTCGAAGATCTGCCGCTGGATGGAGAAACTCTTGGTCTGGATGACGCCGCGCGAGATCTTGACCAGGCTGGCGAGCTCGGTCTCGGAGCGGGCCTGGGTGGTGACGTTCACCGCGGTGTCCAGGGCGTAGGCGATGTAGGAGCGGGCACCCTTCTCGATGCGGTCGATGAGCCCCTCGCCCACGAAGGTGCCGGCGCGCACGATGGCGATGGGGCCGGGCTCCAGCACTGCCTGGGTGGCGTTCTCCAGGCTCACCGCGCGGAAGGGGTGCCGCTGCGCCTCGGCCACACCCGAGCCGGGGTTGTAGAAGTACACCGCCCGGCCGGGCACCTTCTGGTTGATGAGCGCGATCATGGTGCTACTGCGGTTCGGCACCGTCATGGGATCGGCCAGATCGTAGCGGTACAGCGAGCCCACCTTCTGCGCCTGGGCCTGCACCCGCACCGAGCCCAGCATACCCTCGGTGGTGAGCGTGGGCTCGGGGGGGGCTTCCTCCATCTCGCCGGCATAGCCGCTCTCGTCGTCGTAGTCGGCCTTCGCTTTCTTGGTGTAGTCGCGCACCGCCCGGCTGCGGCCGGCCAAGCCTCCCCGCCCCGGCGCTGCCGCTGCCGGCGCCTGACTCATCAGGCGCGCCTCCATGGCGGGTGGGGGCGGCGGCGCGGCGGCCATGGCCGACTCGGCCACCGGCGGGGCCAGTCCCAGCATCTGGTAAGGGGTGAGGTCGGGGCGCTGCACGAAGCGCGGAGTGTATAGGTCGTAGAGGAACGACACCGGGCTGCCGGTGGTGAGCGTGAGCGAGACGTCGTTCCAGTCGGCGCCCGAGA
>CAZLNM010000226.1:0-1582 GCA_964561025.1 uncultured Myxococcales bacterium | reverse complement strand
GTGTCCAAGCGCCTCAAGGTGGTGGAGGCCTTCCGCGTCTCCAAGAACCGGCCCGAGTGGATGATCCTGGAGGTGATCCCGGTGCTGCCGCCCGATCTGCGGCCGCTGGTGCCGCTCGACGGCGGGCGTTTCGCCACCTCGGATCTCAACGATCTCTACCGGCGCGTGATCAACCGCAACAACCGGCTGAAGCGGCTCAAGGAGCTCAACGCGCCGGAGATCATCATCCGCAACGAGAAGCGCATGCTGCAGGAGGCGGTGGACGCGCTGTTCGACAACGGCCGCCGCGGCAAGGTCATCACCGGCCCCAACAAGCGCCCGCTGAAGTCCTTGTCCGACATGCTCAAGGGCAAGCAGGGCCGCTTCCGCCAGAACCTCTTGGGGAAACGGGTCGACTACTCGGGCCGTTCGGTGATCGTGGTGGGCCCCGAGCTCAAGCTGCACCAGTGCGGCTTGCCCAAGATCATGGCCCTCGAGCTGTTCAAGCCCTTCATCTACAACAAGCTCGAGGAACGCGGCTTCGCCACCACCATCAAGGGCGCCAAGCGCCTGGTGGAGGAGGAGCACACCGAGGTGTGGGACATCCTGGAGGAGGTCATCCGCGAGCACCCCGTGCTGCTGAACCGCGCGCCGACCCTGCACCGGCTGGGGTTCCAGGCCTTCGAGCCCATCCTGATCGAGGGCAAGGCCATCCAGCTGCACCCGCTGGTGTGCGTGCCCTTCAACGCCGACTTCGACGGCGACCAGATGGCGGTGCACGTGCCGCTGTCCGTCGAGGCCCAGATGGAGGCGCGGGTGCTCATGATGAGCACCAACAACATCCTGTCGCCGGCGCACGGCACGCCCATCATCGTGCCCACCCAGGACATCGTGCTGGGTTGTTACTACATGTCGCGGGAGCGGGCCTTTGCCAAGGGCGAGGGCAAGATCTTCGCCAGCCTGGAGGAGCTGCGCCGGGCCTACGACGCGGGCGTGGTGGATCTGCAGGCCAAGGTCAAGGTGCGCCACCAGGGCAAGCTCCACGACACCGTGGTGGGCCGGGCCCTGATCTTCGAGGTGGTGCCGGAGGGGGTGTCCTTCGAAGCCGTCAACCGGGTCATGGACAAGAAGTCCCTGGCCCAGCTCATCGATCGCTGCTACCGCGCCGGTGGCCAGAAGCGGACCGTGCTGCTGGCCGACCGGCTGCGCACCCTGGGGTACCGGTACGCCACCGAGGCGGGCATCTCCATCTGCATGGACGACATGAAGATCCCCTCCAGCAAGGTGGACATCCTGAAGAAGGCGAACGAGGAGCTGGTCACGGTGTCCTACGAGTACACCGAGGGTCTGATCACCGACGGCGAACGGTACAACAAGGTGATCGACGTGTGGGCCGAGGCCACCGAGGCGGTGGCCAAGGAGATGATGCTGGAGATCGGCTCGGAGGTGGTGGTGGGGCCCAAGGGCGAGAGCAAGCGCATGCCCAGCTTCAACCCCATCTACATGATGGCCGACTCCGGCGCGCGCGGCTCCCAGCAGCAGATCCGCCAGCTGGCCGGCATGCGCGGCCTCATGGCCAAGCCCTCGGGCGAGATCATCGAGA
>CAZLNM010000225.1:0-1588 GCA_964561025.1 uncultured Myxococcales bacterium | reverse complement strand
ATGTGGTCAGACGCTCGTCCCACAGCTCGACGGGCAGCGCGGATTGGCGGCGGAGCTCGTCGGCCAGCGCGCGGGCCAGGCGTGTTTGCGCGCTGTCCGAGCCGTCCATGTTGAGCGGCAGGCCGACGACGAGGCCGCCGGCTTCGTTTTGGGCGCCCCATTCGAGGATGCGGCGGGCGTCCTGGGCGAGGTCGCCGGTAGAGGGCAGGAGGCCGGCCGGGGAGGCCAAGCGTGCTCCGGGGTCGGCGAGGGCCAGGCCGGTCCGACGGGTGCCGTAGTCGATGCCGATCCAGCGTCCGATAATGGTGGCTCTCCAGGCAGCGCCTCAAAACTGAATGGCGACGGCAAGCAGCGCGCCGCGCGCGGCCGAAAAATAATGCATTTGCCTATTGCAATCCACCGGCCGCGCGGTAAAAATGTGGGGCTTGCGAGTTTACGCATGGTAGACGGTAAGGCGCGACGGACCGGCACACTTTGCTGATCGCTGGCAACGTTCGCAGTGGGGGAGTTTGTCGCGGGCGACGGTCGCCCGCGCAGCCGGGGTACATTACGTTCCAACGGCGTTCGGTCGTGGGGGCCCAGGTCCGTCCCTGACGGATCGTCGAACCGGAGAGGGTGTCCCGAATGCAGCTCGAAGCCATTCGTGATTTCAGTCGGTACGGAGACGCGATCGACGTTCCCGACCTGATCGAGATTCAGACGCGCTCGTATGCCCGCTTCCTGCAAGCCGACGTGCCGCCCGACCAGCGGGAGCCGATCGGCCTGGAGGCTCTGTTGCGCGAGGTGTTCCCGATCGAGAGCTACGACGGGAACATGCGGCTGGAGTATGTCGATTACGCGTTGGACCCCCCGCGCTACACGCCGGACGAGTGCCGCGAGCTGGGGCTGTCCTACGGCCTCCCGTTTCGTGTCCGCGTGCGACTGCACCGCAAGGACGTGGAGGAAGTGCAGGAAGAGGGCATCTACCTGGGCGAAATCCCGATCATGATCGGGGGCGGCGAGTTCATCGTGAACGGGTCGGAGCGGGTGATCGTCTCGCAGCTCCACCGCAGCCCGGGCGTGGACTTCGTCAAGGAGTCGAGCGAGGGCGACCGCGCCCTGCACGCCTGCCGGATCATCCCCGAGCGCGGCTCGTGGATCGAGATCCACGTCACGCGGAAGGACATTCTCGCGGTCCGTATTGACCAGAGCAGCAAGATCCCCGCGACGACGTTCCTGCGGGCGATGGACGAGAAGTACGGCTCCACCGAGGTCATCGTCCGCGAGTTTTACCCGGTCAAGACCCAGCGGGTGGCGGCCCTCAAGCCGGAGATGTGGACGGCGGCGGCCGTCGTGGACCCGGACACGGGCGAGGAACTGGTCGGGGCCGGGCGGCAGATCGGCGAGGCCCTGCACAAGATTCGCGAGTCGGCGGTCAAGCAGGTGGACGTGCTCGCCAAGATGACCGACCCGATCATCCTGAACACGCTGGCCGAGGACGCCGCCCTCAACCACGAGGAAGCGCTCCAGCGCATCTACGCCCGCCTGCGGCCGGGCAACCCCGTGCAGCTCGACAAGGCCCGCAAGCTGTTCCAGGAGAAGTTCTACG
>CAZLNM010000224.1:0-1632 GCA_964561025.1 uncultured Myxococcales bacterium | reverse complement strand
GCCGCCCTGGCGCTCGCCGAGGACGAGAAGCTGCGCGCCCTGATCGACCGCTACCAGCCGCGAGAGGACGCGGTGCGCCACGCCCCGCCCCTGCCGCTACTGGTCGAGCGGGAACGGGCGGCCTTCGGGGCCTGGTACGAGATGTTCCCGCGCTCGCAGGGGACCGTGCCGGGCCGGGCCGCCACCTTGCGCGAGGCCGAGCGGCGTCTGCCCGACATCCAGCGCATGGGCTTCGACGTGCTGTACCTGCCGCCGGTCCACCCCATCGGCATCACCCACCGCAAGGGACGCGACAACTCGCTGCAGGCGGGGCCGGACGATCCCGGCAGCCCCTGGGCCATCGGAAACGCCTCCGGCGGCCACGACGCGGTCGATCCCGGCCTGGGGACGCTCGCCGACTTCGACCACTTCGTGTCCGCGGCCAAGAAGTGCGATCTGGAGATCGCCCTCGACATCGCCTTGCAGTGCTCGCCGGATCACCCGTGGGTGAAGGAGCACCCCGAGTGGTTCTACCGGCGCCCCGACGGCACCATCAAGTACGCCGAGAACCCGCCCAAGAAGTACGAGGACATCTACCCGCTCAATTTCGACAGCCCTCAGCGCGAATCCCTGTGGCGCGAGATCCGGCGCATCTTCGAGTTCTGGATCACACACGGCGTGCGCATCTTCCGCGTCGACAACCCGCACACCAAGCCGCCCTGCTTCTGGGAATGGCTGCTCTCCGACATCACCCGCGCCCACCCGGAGGTGCTGTTCTTGGCCGAGGCCTTCACCCGGCCGCCCATGATGCACACCCTGGCGAAGATCGGCTTCACCCAGTCCTACACCTACTTCACCTGGCGCAACAGCCGCTGGGAGCTGACCTCGTACCTTCGCGAGCTCACCGAGCCGGGCATGATGGACTTCTTCCGGCCCAACTTCTTTGCGAACACCCCGGACATCCTGCCGCTCATCCTGGTCCGGGGCGGCCGGCCGGCCTTCAAGATGCGGCTCTTGCTCGCGGCCACGCTCTCCCCGTCCTATGGCATCTACAGCGGCTTCGAGCTGTGCGAGAACCAGGCCATCCCGCACCACGCCATCCCCGACGACGTCGAGTACGCCAGTTCGGAGAAGTACGAGATCCGGGTGCGCGACTGGGACGCGCCGGGCAACATCAAGGACTTCATCGCGCGCATCAACGAAATCCGGCGCGAGAACCCGGCGCTGCGGCGCCTTTCGGGCCTCGCCTTCCACGACACGCAGAGCGAGGATCTTTTGTGCTACTCGAAGTGCACCCCGGACGGCGCGAACCGCCTGCTCATGGTGGTGAATCTCAATCCCCACCGGGTGGCGGAGAGCACGACCCGGCTCGATCTCATGGCGCTCGGGCTCTCCGAGGCCGAGCCCTTCTTGGTGCACGATCTCATCACGGGCCAGCGCTGGACCTGGAAGGGCCCGCACAACTACGTCCGCCTCGACCCCCAGGTGGAACCGGCCCATCTCTTCCGCATCGAGCCCTTGATCTCATAAGCCCCCCCTCTGGGAAGATCGGGAGGATCTGGGCCCTGGTTCTCTACCCCCGGCGAGGTTCCCGGCGAGGTTCCACCCACCCCGGTTTTGCCGTCCGGATTTCGGACAAGGTGTTCGAAATCC
>CAZLNM010000223.1:0-1745 GCA_964561025.1 uncultured Myxococcales bacterium | reverse complement strand
TCAGGGGTGAAGACACGCTGTCGAACCGCTTGATCGACGTCAAGGTGGATATGGTGATTCTCTGCACCGCCATGGAGCCCAGGCCGGATGCGCCCGACGTCATGCGTACGTTCGGCATCGGCATCGGGCAGGACGGGTTCTTCCAGGAGCAGCATCCCAAGCTGGCGCCCGTCTCCACCCCGACGAGCGGTGTTTTCCTGGCCGGAGCCTGCCAGGGGCCGAAGGACATTCCCGACACGGTCGCCCAGGCGAAGGGGGCGGCGGCGGAATGCTTGGCCCTGAGCTCAGCGGGACAGGTCGAGATCCCGCCCATGATCTCCTCCATCGACCCCGACATCTGCGTCGGGTGCCAGCTCTGCATCGGGCTCTGCGCCTATTCGGCCATCACCTTCAATACGCGGCTCGGTATCAGCGAGGTCAACAGCGCAATGTGCAAAGGGTGTGGAAGCTGTTCCGGGGCTTGTCCGAGCGGCGCGGCCAAGGTGAGGCATTTTACCGACAAACAGATCTTTGCGGAAATAGACGGGCTTTTGACTTGCTAAGGAGTTTGTTGCGATGAGCGAATTTGAACCCAAGATCGTGGCCTTCTTTTGTAACTGGTGCACCTTTACCGCAGCGGATCTGGCCGGTACGTCGCGTCTCACCTACCCGCCCAACCTCAAGATCATCCGGGTGATGTGCAGTGGCATGGTCGATCCCAAATTCGTCCTCAAAGCCTTCCTGAATGGGGCGGATGGGGTCTTGATCGGGGGGTGCTGGCCGGGAGACTGCCATTACATCAATGGCAACTACAAGGCGCGGCGTCGGGTGGCACTCGTCACCGAAGTCCTGAAGCAGTACGGGATTGGCGAAGATCGTTTCTGGCTGAGGTGGATCGCTGCCAGCGAAGGGACCATGCTGCAGGAAGTCGCCTTTGAGATGACGGAAAAAATCAAACAGCTGGGCCCGAGTCCTTTGCGGAGCCTGGGGCAATTGGCGGTCTGAAGATACGGAGACGACTCGAAATGGCAAAATTCGCAAAATTGTCTTTTCAAAAAGACGAGATGAACAAGCAGTTGGCCGGCTTTTTCAAAGGCATGCTTGAAAATGGCGCGGTTGACGCCGTCCTCGTTCCGATGGCTCAGAAGAAAGGGATCCGGCTCACGCTGGTGACCTCCGCTGCCAACATGGACCGGGTGGACCCGTTTGCCCCCGTTGCCGCCGTGAGCGGCGCTAAGATCGCCTCGTCCCTCACCGCGCGCCCGTCCGGCCGGAGGCTGGCGATGGTGCTGCGACCCTGCGAGATCCGCGCGGTGGTCGAGCTCGTCAAGCTGAAACAGGTGAATCTCGAGGACGTCCTCCTGATCGGCCTGGATTGCTATGGCCGCTATGAGAATACGGATTTCGCCAAATTCGAGGACATGGGAAAGACCTCCGAGCTGTTCCTGGAGAACGCTCAGGCCGGCAAGACCGCCGTGGAGGATTTCGACATCGCCGGTGCCTGTCGGATCTGTGAATTCCCGACGGCGGAGAACGTCGATATGAGGCTGTGTGCCATCGGCGCGGGAGATGGCGGTGTCTTCATCGAAGCCGTGACCCCGAAAGGCGAGGCGGCTCTGGGCAAATCGGGTGTGAAGGCGGGGGGGGCTCCGGCGGGCCGGGACGAAGCCGTGAAGAAGCTGGTTGCGGCGCGCACGGAGGCCAGAGATAGAAAATTCGCCGAGTATCGGGCGGAGACCGGGAGCTTCGAGGCGCTTGCCGACAAG
>CAZLNM010000222.1:0-1878 GCA_964561025.1 uncultured Myxococcales bacterium | reverse complement strand
CTTCCGCGCCATCTACCTCTCGCTGGGCTCGCACCGCTCCAAGAAGCTCGGCGTCCCGGGAGAGGAGGCGGAGGGGGTGCTGCCGGGGATCGAGTTCTTGAAGGCCTTCAACCTGCGCGGTGAGGCCAAGGCCCGCGGCAAGGTGGGCGTCATCGGCGGCGGCAACTCCGCCATCGACGCGGCGCGGGTGGCGGTGCGCCAGAAGGGTGTCGAGAGCGTGACCATCTTCTACCGCCGCACCCGCGACGAGATGCCGGCGCACGCCGAGGAGATCGAGGCGGCGCTGGAGGAGGGCATCGAGCTCCTGACGCTGGTGGCGCCGGTGCAGGTGCTGTCCCGCGCTGGGAAGCTCAGCGGCGTGCGCTTCGTCAAGAACAAGCTGGGCGAGCGCGACAAGAGCGGGCGCCAGCGGCCGGTGCCGGTGCCGGGCAGCGAGCACGAGGTGCCGCTGGATACCCTGATCGTGGCCATCAGCGAAGATCCGGACACCAGCGTCTGCCAGGGCCTCACCGTCTCCAAGAACGGCACCTTGGTGGTCAACGAGGAGACGTGCTCCGCCGGGCAGCCGGGCGTCTTCGCCGGCGGCGACGTGGTGACCGGCCCGAACACGGTCATCCAGGCCATCGCCGCGGGCAAGAACGCCGCCGAGATGATCCACCGTTACTTGAGCGGCAAGCAGCTCAAGGTCATCCCGCGGGTGCGCCTGCCCAGCGTGTACATCGAGCCGCTGGCCTCCGCCGAGGAGGAGGGCGAGGCGGCGGCGCGGCTTTCGGCCATCCACTTGCCGGCGAAGTCCCGCAAGGGCAACTTCCGCGAGGTCGAGCTGGCGGTGCAAGAGCGGGACGCGCTGTGCGAGGCGCGCCGCTGCCTGCGCTGCGACATCGACTTCACCCAGCCGGCCTGAGAGCGAAAAGCGAGGTCTTCGACCATGAGCAACGTCAATATCCAGGTCAACGGCCAGGCGGTCCAGGCGCGCAAGGGCGACACCATCCTGACCGCCTGCCGGCGGGCGGGGATCCCCATCCCCACCCTGTGTTACATGGAGGATCTGCTGCCCTCCGGCGCCTGCCGCATGTGCGTGGTGGAGGTGGAGGGCACGCCGGGCTTGGTGCCGTCGTGCTCGTTCCCGGTGAGCGAGGGCATGAAGGTGAACACCCGCTCGCCGGAGGTGATCCAGGCGCGCCGCACCATCGTCGAGCTCCTGCTCTCCAGCCACCCGGACGACTGCCTGTATTGCATCCGCAACGGAAAGTGCGATCTGCAGCGGCTGGCCCGCGAGCACGGCGTCACCCAGCGCGTGTTCCGCGGCAAGGCGGTGCATCGCGAGCGGGACGTCTCCGGTCCCTCCATCGCGCGCGAGCCCGACAAGTGCATCCTGTGCGGCAAGTGCGTGCGCGTGTGCGAGGAGGTCCAGGGCGTGGCCGCCATCGACTTCATCGAGCGCGGCAGCCGGGCCTTCATCGGCACCGCCCTGAACAAGGGGCTCAACGTCTCCTCGTGCATCAACTGCGGGCAGTGCGTCACCGTGTGCCCCACCGGCGCCCTGCACGAGCAGCGCTCGGTGGACGAGGTGCTGGCCGCCCTCAACGATCCGGACAAGATGGTGGTGTGCCAGCACGCCCCGGCGGTGTCGGTGACCATCGCCGAGGAGTTCGGCATGAAGCCCGGGGTGGACTTCGACGGCAAGATGGTGGCGGCGCTGCGCCGCGTCGGCTTCGACCGGGTGTTCGACACCTCGTTCACCGCCGACCTCACCATCATGGAGGAAGGCTCCGAGCTGGTGCAACGCATCCAGCAGGGCGGGGTGCTGCCCATGCTCACCTCCTGCTCGCCGGGCTGGATCAAGTTCGTGGAGCAGTTCTACCCGGACTTCCTCCC
>CAZLNM010000221.1:0-1952 GCA_964561025.1 uncultured Myxococcales bacterium | reverse complement strand
TGCACGACGTGCGACAGCAAGGCCCGCGTCTCGGAGTCGTAGATGGCCACCGCGACCGGCTCGTTCGGCTCCCCGCTCAGCAAGCGCGGCAGCAGCCGGACCCACGCCTGGTCGAGGTACACGGGGCCGACGCTGATCGGCTTGCTCGGCTCGGGCAGCGCCGTGTCGCGACTGGTCGTGAGGCTGGAAAACAGGACGTCCGCCTCACGCACCACCTGGTCGGTGCGCACCAGCACCTCCGTGGGGGCCGCGCCGGGCGGTGGGAGCATCGTCTGCTGGTTCTCGATCAACTCGCTCTGCCCGTCGAAGCTGCTGAACAGGTCGAGCCGGGTGTGCCGAATCGTGCCGTCGTCCAGAAACCGCCAGGAGCGCTCCCGAACGCGCAGCCCCTCCTTGGCATAGCGTCGCTTGGCCGCCCTGCCGCTGAAGACGTACTCCTCGCGGCTCAGGCGCCGCGTAAGGTATCCGATGGGCCGGCCGCCGAGCGTCATCTCGTAGGCGTACTCGGCGTCGTCGAAGCGCACCCGGTCGGCCTGCCCCCGCAGGCGCTCCAGCAACGCCTTGCCGCGCTCGAACGCCGGCGCCAGCCGCTCCGCTTCGTCCGGGTCATAGTGGACCCGCAGCGTGGCGATGATCCGGTCGAAAGACTGGCGAATCGCCTGTTCCTCGGCGGCGTCCGCCGCACTGCTCGTGTAGATCAACACCCACACGGTATTGGGGTCGAACGGCACACAGAGGTAGTGCGAGCGGGTGGTGAGGGCCCCGAGCTTGGACGTGCAGGTGAGGATGGCGCCGGCCCGCGGGGGGAGCCTCCAAGTCTCCCAATCAACCCGGGGCGAGTTGGTCAGCTCGCCGACGGCTTTGCCGAAGTCGATGACCCAGTCCTCAAAGGGCTTCATCGGGAAGCTGCGGAAGACGAGGATTTGCAGCCCCTGCCGTCCGCCCGCCGCCCGGCCACGCAGCAACCCGATCGAGTCCTCGAACTCCTGGAAGCGCGCGCGGTCGTAGTCCCAGCCGGCGGGCAACTGGAGCTCGAACCCGAAGGCGGGCTCCACGTGCAGGATCGTAGGCTGGCTGGTCGGCGCGGTCGTGGCCGTCTGGGCGGCGGCGTGTCCCCAGCACGCACTCAGCATCAGAACAAGCCCGATACGCCTATTCCGACACAGGGGATGCCGGACGGGAGGGCAAGCCACTCGGCACGCCGCGGGTCGGCGGGAGCCTGGCCCTCCCCTGGCGCATGATCGCGAATGCCCATTCAGGCGGCACGAGGTCATGGACTCAACCTCCAGCAAACGACGTGGCACCATTGTCGCAGAATCGCTACGCTGCTCAACCTGCTCGACCGGAGGCTTCTGTGCCACTGGCATCCTTCAGCCCCTTCGACCTCTCCTGGACCGCCGTGTGGTTCTGGCTCACGCTGCTCATCGGGCTCGTGTGGCTGCGGCGGCACGGTCAACTCAATTGGGCGCGTCGGGAGCCGGTGCTGTCGGCGGGCGACGCGGCCGGCGACGCCGGGTGGCCACGTTTGGCCGTGCTGGTGGCCGGGAAAGACGAGGAGGCGAACATCGAGGCGTGCCTCAGGGGGCTGCTGAGGCAGGAGTACCCGGACTTTGAGGTCATCGCGGTGAACGACCGCAGCGCCGACCGGACCGGTGCCATCCTCGACGCGCTGGCCTCCCGCGAGCCGCGACTCAAGGTCGTCCACGTCCGCGATCTGCCGGAGGGCTGGGCCGGCAAGAACCACGCGCTGCACCTGGGCGTCCAGCGGGCGGACGGGCGCTGGCTCTGTTTCACCGACGCCGACTGCCGGTTTCACGATGCGCGGATGCTGGCGGCGGCGGTTCGCGTGGCGGAACGCGACGGCATCGACTTCCTCTCGGTGCTGCCGACGCTGGAGGCCCACACGTTCTGGGAGCGGGTGGTCCAGCCGCCGGCGGGCGCGATCATGGTGT
>CAZLNM010000220.1:0-1970 GCA_964561025.1 uncultured Myxococcales bacterium | reverse complement strand
TCGAAGCGGATTTCGTTGCAGCCCCCGCCGCCCTTGCTGCTGTGCGTCTTGATGACGCTCTTGGTTTTCTCCTTGGGGAGCTCGTAGGGTGGCATGTGGTCGGCGTTGTAGACGCGGCCGATGATGATCGGCTTGTCCGGGTCGCCCTCCAGGAAATCGACGATGACCTCCTGCCCGACGCGGGGGATGAACATCATGCCGTAGGCCCCGCCCGCCATGCCCTGGCAGACGCGGATCCAGCACGACGAGTCGGCGCCGAACAGCTTGGGCTGGCCGCCTTCGTTGCCGGCGCGGTCCCAGTTGAATTGCACCCGCACGCGACCGTACTTGTCGGTGTGGATTTCCTCGCCCTCGGGACCGACGACGCGGGCGGTCTGCGTGCCGCGCATCACCGGCCAGGGCGTGACCCGCGCCGGGCGGTACACCACGCTGGCCGGCACGCACTCGAACGTGCAGTCGTACACCGGCACGTCGAAATCGATCAGGTTGGCCTGCACGTCCTCGAGCAGGTTCGGGACCGACAGCCAGGCGAGCGGGTGAGCGCCCGAGGCCATCGCGGTGGCCGGCAAGTCGCGGGCCACCTGACCGGCGTGATACAGCCACGAGGTCAGCGCCCGGTGGGCGGTCGGGTCGCCGGCCCGCAGCCGCGTCACGATTTGCAGCAACGCGTCCGCGAGCTGGGCGATGACGGGGTTCTCATTCGTCCGGGCCTGCAATAGCGACTGGTGCGCCCGCGTGTCCAGAATGTGCGTGCGGCCGTTGCCGCCGGTGCTCGTGCGGGTGGTCGCCTGCTTACCCTGGTGGACCAGGCTGGTGACAAGGTACGTGTCGTCGTAGCCGGCCGACGGGAAGTCTTGGAGGGTGAACGTCTTGCCCGGGGCCAGCCGTTTGCAGTTGCTGCACCCGATGCCGACCAGGCGGCCGGCCGCGAACTCCTCCTTGCGAATCTGGGCCAGCGTGGTGCCCTGGCCCTGTTCCAGAAACTCGCCGGGGTGATCGGCGAACTCCAGCGCCTGGTCCCGGCCGGCGTCGTCGAGGGCCTCCAGCCGCAACTGCGGGTTCTCGAAATTGAAGTCGTTGAGCACCACCGCGCCCGGCCGCACCGACTGGGCCACGCGGAAGCGGTAGATGTGCTCGGTCTCCACGTTCAGCCCGGAGATGCTGCGGTAGACCAGTGTGTCTTCGCCTTCGATCGGACCGTAGGCGGAGCGCGAGTCGGCCATCACCAGCGTGTGCCCCGCCTCCGTCTGCTCGAAACACCACCAGATGCCCTCCTCCTCCATCAGCCGGGCAATGAAGTTGTAGTCCGTCTCGCGGTACTGGACGCAGTACTCGCGCGGCGTGTAGCTCCGCTCCAGGGCGAAACGGAACCGGTCGGTGGCGATGCCCCCCTCGGTCAGCACCGCGGTGATGATCTCCTGCGTCGTCTTGCCCTGGAAGATGCGCGAGTGGTAGCGGTGGGTCAGCAGCCACACGGCGGGCACGAGCTCGACACGGAAATACGTCTGCCCGACCGTCTCCTGGGTCAGCTCCATCCGCCCGACGATGCCGTGGAACCAGCGCTCGCCCTCCGCCGTGTTGATGCTCAGCACGGCGGGCTTGCCCACGATGGCGTCGAGCAGGATGCCCTCGGTCTGGGCGACCAGGTCGATCTCGAACTTGTAGAGCTGGCACAGCCCCTCGGTGCCGCGGTAGCGGACCACCAGGAACTCATCGACGTCGCGATCGGCGACCTGAAAGGCCAGTTGGGCCTTGCTCATATCTCGCGCCAGGGCCATGACCGCTCACCTCGCTGCCTGCGCTAGGCGTCCGTAAACTCGTAGGTAAACTCGCCCGCGTCGCTGACGCCCATTCGCACGACCGCCGGCATTTTTTCCGTCGCCATTTGCTCCAGAAGCCGCCGCGACAGCACCGGCAGGACCTCGCGGTCGATGACGTGGTCGATCTGGCGGGCGCCCAGGTCGACCTGC
>CAZLNM010000219.1:0-1994 GCA_964561025.1 uncultured Myxococcales bacterium | reverse complement strand
GATATACGGTTGCTCGGCCCGTGCAGGAAACCAGTATGCGCGAGGACCGCTATACGGTCATGCGGCCCGTGTACGAGACGCAAGAGCGGGACGCCAGCTACGACCAGGTGCGGTTCGTGCAGGAAACGGCGGAGCGGGAGGAACGCTGCACGGTGTGGCGTCCGGTCCAGGAAACCTGCGAGCGCCGGGAGTGCTACACGGTCCTGCAGCCGGTCCGGCAGACCACGTACCGCACGGAATACTACACGGTGCAGGAGCCGGTCACCACGTGCCGAACGGCCCTGGTCGACCAGGGCGGCTACGCCGATCAGTTGGTGGCGCACCACGGGTTCTTCCGCAATCGCCTGGCCTGGCAGCCGGCCCACGCGGTGACCGACCCCGTGACCGGGGCGCCCGTGTACCAGCGGGCGGGGCTGTACTGGGTGCCCAACGTCCGTTACCAGGTCGATCGCGTCTGGCAACCGAACCTGGTGCCGCAGCAGTTCACCGAGACCACGATGGTCCCGCGCATGGCGGCGCGCCTGGTGCGGGTCGAGGTCTGCACGTATCTGGAGCAGCAGGTCTGCCGCATGGTGCCGTACACCGTGACGCGCATGGTGGCCGAGGAGCAGGTCCGCCGGGTGCCATACACCGTGTCGCGCCCGGTCGTGGAGCGCGTGGAGCGCAAGATCCCTGTGCAGGTGTGCCGGATGGTGGCGGAGGAAGTGGTCCGCCAGGTGCCGGTGACGACCTGCCGGATGGCGTACGAGGAGCGGGTCGAGCAGATCCCGGTCCGCGTCTGCCGCATGGTGGCGTTCCAGGAGACAGTTCGCGAGGCGCGTTGCGTGGAGAAGCGGGTGCCAATCACGTATACCTGTGCGGTGCCGCGCACGGTCTGCTGCCGCATCCCGGTGGACCCGTGTACCGGGGCCGTGGTGGAGTCTGTCGGCACGGTCGTGGCGCCTGCGGAGCCTCGTGCGGCTCCGACCCCAGCCCCGACGCCGGCACCGGCCCAATCGCCGACCAAGGCGGCCGAAGGAGCCGACGTACCCCCGGCGTTGCCGTTGGACAGGCTGCCGCGCCCGGTCGACGCGGAGGATGCCACTCGCGCCGGCGGTACCCCGGAGAAGCCCTTGCCCAAGCAAGAACCGACCCCTCCTGCCTCGGACCCGTACGGACCGAAGCCTGGCACGCCGGGCAAGTGATTCGGCGGTGAGGTGACTGGCGGCAAGAGAAAGCTCCAGCTCGCCCTTTCTCCCCGTCCCCACCGTGGCCCTCGGCTGCGCGGGCGGCCAATGCTATCATGGGCATCATGAAGATCCCTTCCAACCTCCAGGCCCCCGCTCTATTGACCGGAAAACGTGTGGCGTTTGTCGGACGACTGGCCAGCATGTCGAAACGTGAGGCGGCGCAGTTGGCTCGGCAGCACGGCGCCGGGGTTGCCGAGGAGGCCGACGCGTCGGTCCATCTGATTGTCGTCGGCGACGAAGGGCTCTTGCGGGTCGATTCGGCCGGGTGGGACGAGTTCTTCGAGCCCATCCGCGCGGCCAGCGAACAGGGGCACGTGGAGATCCTCACCGAGACCCAACTCTGGCAGCGGCTCGGCTTGGTCGAGGCCCGGCACGACATCCATCGGCTCTACACGCCGGCCATGCTGGCGGAGCTGCTGGCTGTGCCGGTGGCGGTGATTCGGCGATGGCAGCGGCGCGGGCTGATCGTTCCGGTCCGCGAGGTGCGGCGTCTGGCGTACTTTGATTTCCAGGAGGTCGCCACTGCCCGGCGTCTTGCGCAACTCTTGGCGGCGGGGATGTCGCCGCAGGCGATCGAAAAGAAACTGGAGGCCCTGGCGCGGTGCCTCCCCGGCGTGACGCGACCGCTGGCCCAACTGTCGGTGATAATCGAGGGAAAGGAGATCCTGCTTCGCCAGGGAGACGGGCTGATCGAGCCCGGCGGACAGTTGCGTTTCGACTTCGACGCGTCCAAGACCCGGCCAGCGGCCGCGGACGAGGAAGCGG
>CAZLNM010000218.1:0-2115 GCA_964561025.1 uncultured Myxococcales bacterium | reverse complement strand
GCCCAGCAGGTGGGCGGCCAGTGCATCGGCCTGGGCGAGGCGCTGACCGAGGAGATCGTCTACGACCGGGCCAGCGGCCAGCCGCTCAACTTCAACTGGATCGACTACGCCATCCCCACCATGGCCGACATGCCCGACATCGAGCCGGTGCTGCTCGAGGTGTGGCGCGGCGGCGGCGCGTACGGCGCCTGCGGCATCGGCGAGGGCACGGTCACCTGCGCCCCGCGCGCCATCCTGAACGCCATCTACAACGCCATCGGTTCGCGCGTGGACGAGCTGCCGGTCAAACCCGAGAAGATCCTGCGCGCCCTGGGAAAGGCATGAGGTGAGGCCATGGACCTTCGAACCTTCGAGACCATCGCCCCCGCCTCCGTCCCGCAGGCGCGCGCGGCCCGCGGAAAGGACGGCGCCTACCTGGCCGGCGGCACCGACCTCTTGGGCGTGCTGGCCGACCGCGTCCACGCCGCCCCACCGGCGCGTCTGGTGGACCTGCAACGGCTCTCCGAGCTTCGCCTCATCCGGCCGGAGCGGGGCGGGCTGCGCATCGGCGCGCTGGTCACGCTGGCGGAGCTTTCCCGCCACCCCGCCATCGCCGGTCGCTACCCGCTGCTCTCGCAGGCGGCCCGGGCGGTGGCCTCGCCCCAGATCCGCAACGCGGGCACGCTGGGCGGCAACCTGTGCCAGGAGGTGCGCTGCTGGTACTACCGCGCGCCCGACAACGTGTTCCCCTGCATGCGCAAGGGCGGCGCCACCTGCAACGCCCTGCTCGGCGAGAACCGCTACCACTCCATCTTCGGCGCCGTGCGGCTGGGCGCGCCGGCCTGCGCCGACGGCTGCCCGGCGGGAGTGCCCATCCCGCGCTACCTGGAGCGCCTGCGAGGCGGCGACGAGCGCGCGGCCCTCGAGCTCATCCTGGAGCGAAACCCCCTGCCGGCCATCACCGGGCGGGTGTGCCCGCACTTCTGCGAGCAGGCCTGCAACCGGGGCCTGTTGGATCAGCCGGTGGCCACCCGGGCCATCGAGCGCCGGCTGGGAGACATGGCGCTCTCCGAGGCGGCGCGCTTCTACGCCCCGCCGCGCCGGAACCTGCGAAAGAGCGTGGCCGTGGTCGGCGCCGGGCCGGCGGGCCTGGCGGCGGCCTTCTACCTGCGGCGGGCCGGCTACGCGGTCACGGTGTTCGACGATCACCCGGAGCCGGGCGGCATGCTGCGCTACGCCATCCCGGCCTACCGGCTGCCGCTCGCGGTACTGCGCCGGCAGCTCGAGGCGCTGGCGGGGATGGGCATCCGCTTCGAGTGCGGCCGGCCGGTCGGCGCCAAGGAGCTTGCGCTGGCCAGCCTGCGCAAGCGCTTCGACGCAGTGTTTTTGGCCACCGGCACCTGGCGCGAGAAACGCCTGGGCATCGAGCGCGAGGAGCTGCTCACCCCGGGCCTCTCCTTCCTCTCGGCCATCCGGGCGGGACGAAGGCCCCCGCTGGGCGAGCGGGTGCTGGTCATCGGCGGGGGCAGCGTGGCGGTGGACGTGGCGGTGTCGGCCCGGCGCCTGGGCGCCCGCGAGGTCTCGCTGGCCTGTCTGGAGGCCCGCGACGAGATGCCGGCCTTCCCCGAGGATCTCGAGCTCGCCATCGAGGAGGGGATCCGCCTGCTGCCCTCCTGGGGGCCGCGGCGAGTGCTGGCCAGGAACGGCCGGCTGGCCGGGCTCGAGCTGGTGCGCTGCACCTCGGTGTTCGACGAGGAGCGGCGCTTTCGCCCGGCCTTCGACCCGTCCACCAGCCGCGAGGTGGCCGCCGACCAGGTGCTGGTGGCCATCGGCCAGGGGCCCGACAACCGCTACGCGGGCGCGGCCCTGGTGGATTCGCGTGGCCTGCTCTGCATCGAGCCCGAATCGGGGGCCACCGCGCTGGGCGGGGTCTTCGCCGGCGGCGACGCGGTGACGGGGGTGGGGACGGTGATCTCCGCCATCGGCGCCGGACAACGCGCCGCCCAATCCATCGACGAGATGCTCTCGGGCAAGAAGCGCCGTACCGAGCCGGAGCCGAGCTGCGCCGGGCAGGCCATCCGCTGCGAGCCGGAGTCGCTCCGGCCGCAGCCGCGCCTGGAGACGCAGCGCCGGCCA
>CAZLNM010000217.1:0-2202 GCA_964561025.1 uncultured Myxococcales bacterium | reverse complement strand
ACAACCTGCCCGCGCCGACCACCAGTTTTGTCGGGCGCGAGCGCGAGATCGCTCAAGTCAAACAATTGTTGGAACACAGCCGCCTGGTGACGCTCACCGGCGCGGGCGGCTGCGGCAAGACCCGGCTGGCGCTGCGGGTGGCGGAAGACCTGGTCGCGGGGTATCCCGATGGCGTGTGGTGGGTCGAGTTGGCGGCGCTTTCCGACCCGGCGCTCGTCTGCCCGACAGTGGCCGCGGCGCTGGGCGTACGCGAGCAGCCCGGCCGCCCGCTGGAGGCAACATTGGCGGTGGTACTGCATCCCAAACACCTGCTGCTCCTGCTTGACAACTGCGAGCACCTGGCCGCCGCCTGCGCCCGTCACGTCGAGGCGCTGCTGCACGCCTGCCCCGGACTGCGCGTCCTGGTCACCAGCCGGGAGGCGCTGGGCATCGCGGGCGAGACCACCTGGGTCGTGCCTTCATTGTCAGTGCCCCCGCTGCAGTCACTGGCCGGCGGTCGCGTCGCGCACGTCGCGCAGTACGAGGCCGTGCAGCTCTTCGTCGAGCGGGCCGCCGCGGCGTTGCCGGCCTTCATCCTGACGGACGAGAACGCGGTGGCGGTGGCGCACATCTGCCGCCGCCTGGACGGCATCCCGCTGGCGCTGGAACTGGCCGCGGCGCGGGTGAAGGTGCTCTCGCCGCAACAGATCAATGCCCGGCTGGATGATTGCTTCGGCCTGTTGACGGAGGGCAGCCGCACCGCCCTGCCGCGCCACCGGACGCTGCGGGCGACGATGGATTGGAGTTACGACCTGCTTTCCGAGCCGGAGCGCGTCCTGTTCCGCCGGCTGGCCGTCTTTGCGGGCGGTTTCACGTTGGAAGCGGCAGAGGCGGTCTGCGCTGATGAGGGGCAGGATGGCATCCCGCCCGACCGTATCCTGGATTTGCTCTCGCACTTGGTAGACAAGTCGCTGGTCGTGGTGGAGGCGCGCGGGCAGGCGGCGCGCTACCGCTTGCTGGAGACGGCGCGCGAGTACGCCCGCGAGCAGCTGCGCCAGGCGGGGGAGGAGGATTGGGCGCGCAGCCGCCACCTCGACTTTTTCCTGCGCCTGGCCGAGGAGGTGAGGCCGCACAAAATGCACCCCGGGGAGATGAGCGCCTTCAGCCGCCTGGCTCAGGAGCACGACAACCTGCGGGCAGCGCTGGCGTGGAGCGCCGCCGCGCCGGCCCGCGCCGAAAGCGGGCTGCGGTTGGCCGGGGCGCTGTGCGAGTTCTGGCAGTTCGGCGGGTACGCGCGCGAGGGGTGCAATTGGGTGGAGCGGCTGCTCGCACAGAGCGGCGAGGCGGCTGCGGCCGCCGTGCGCGCCAGGGCGCTGCAGGGTATGGTCGAATTGGCCGTCTACCTGGGCGATTTTCACGCCGCGCACTTGTCCAGCGAACGAGCCCTGGCGCTATATCGCCAGTTGGGCGACAAGCCCGGCATCGCCTACGCGCTCCTGGTATTGGGTTGTCAGGTGGCCGAGGCTCAAGAGGAATGGACAGCGGCGCGCCCGCCCCTCGAGGAATGTCTGGCGCTGTATCGTGACCTGGGCGACCGGGCAGGTATCGCTGCGGCCACAATAGAGTTGGGATACCTGGCCTACTGGGAGGGCAAACGCGCTGAAGGATGCGCGCTCATTGAGGAAGGGCTGACCGTGCAGCGAGAACTGGGCCTGGTGACGTATGCCTCCCGCGCGGCGTTCTTGCTGGGGCACATCGCCCGCCAGGAGGGCCAGTACGCCCTGGCGCGTTCGCGTTATGCCGAGAGTATCGCCGGCTTTGGGCAAGTCCCCTACGGCTTGTTCTACGAGTTGGCGGCGTTTGGCTGCCTGGCCGCCGCCGAGGGGCAGTTCGAGCGGGCGGCGCGGCTGTACGGCGCGACCGAGCGCGTGGGCGAGGCGGCCGGGATTGCCATGGTGCCGCACGAGCACACCTGGCACGACCCCGCCGTGGCGGCGGCGCGCGCCGGGTTGAGCGAGGAGGCCTTCGCCGCAGCCTGGGCCGCCGGCCGCGCCATGACGCCGGAGGAGGCCATCGCCTACGCGCTGGCGGAAACCGAAACCTGCCAGGTCTGAGAAACCTGGCAGGTCTGAAAGCCCCCGTTTTCTCACAGAAAACGGGGGCTTTTCGTTTCCGCGCAACGCTCAAGCAACGCCGGGGAAACGGCGGTTGTGGTATGCTGGT
>CAZLNM010000216.1:0-2221 GCA_964561025.1 uncultured Myxococcales bacterium | reverse complement strand
AGGCTGTGCGCGGTGTCGACCCGGTTGGCGAAGCGGATGTCGGCGAGCTGGATGTCGAGGAACGACAGCGCCTCGGCGCAGCCCAGGATGTTGCACATGTTGGAGCCGGTGCCGGTCTCCACCGTGGGCGCCTCCAGCAGCACCGTCCCGTCGGGGTTGAGGGTGAGCCCCACCTGGATCTCGCCGCGGCGCAGCTCCTGCCACTCGGCGTGCCAGGCGGGGTGGAAGGAGAACCCCACCCCGCGCCGGCGCTCCCGGCCGAGCAGCGGGCCCTGGCCGGGCGGGTGGCGCTTCTCCTTCCAGCCGATGCGCTCGGCCCCGGCCGCGAGCACCGCCTGGAGAGAGCGGTTGGGGAGCGGCTCGTGCTCGTGGCCGAAGTTCTTCACCACCAGCTCGAGCGGGTCCATGCCGAGCCGCTCGGCCAGCTTGTCGAACAGCAGCCCCATGGAGAAGTTGAACTGGGAGTTGCCCACCCCGCGCATCATGCAGCCCGGCAGCCGGTGGGTGTACACCGCCAGCGAGCGGCAGCGCACGTTGGGGACGTGGGCGAAGGCCGTCTCGGCCACCTCCAGGGGCGCGAACTTGAGCGCGAACATGGTGTGGTCGGCGTAGGCCCCGGCGTCGCCCAGCGAGGAGAACTCCAGGGCGGTGATGGTGCCGTCGCGCTTCGCCCCCGCCTTGGCGTGGTAGATGGCCGGCTGGCGCGAGTCGTGGAAGCACTCGCGCCGGGTGTAGCGGAACTTCACCGGCCGGCCACAGCGCTTGGAGAGCAGGGCGGTGAAGACGAAGAAGGGCTGGTCGCCGGTGTCGCGGCTGCCGAACTGCCCGCCCACGAATTCGTGCACGCTGCGCACCCGGTGCAGCGGCAGGTCGAGCATCTGCGCAAGGTGCATGCGGGTCTGGTCCGCCTCGTAGGAGTTCGACCACACCGTGAGCCCCTCGTCGGTCCAGTGGCACAGGCAACACCAGGGGTCGAGGCCGCCCTGGGTGGGGTTGTGGTGGACCGAGTCGGCCTCCACCACCACCTCGGCCGCGGCGAAGGCGGCGTCCACGTCGCCCTTGTTCAGGAACACGTCCGGGCCGCCCACCTCGTCCTCGGGCAGGACGTTGGTCGGCGCGATGTCGGGGTGCACGGCCGGGGCGCCGGGCTGCATGGCCGCCACCGGGTCGAGCACGAAGGGGAGCTTCTGCCAGCGCACCTTGAGCCGGCGCAGCGCCTCCTCGGCCACCTCCTCGCTCTCGGCGGCCACCACCGCTCCCACCTCGTCGCCCACCCAGTGGGCGGTGTCGCCCAGCACGCGCCGGTCGCGGAAGCGCCGCCACATCATGCGCTCGTAGGAGACCGTGTCCACCCCGTCGGTCCAGCCGGCGTTGGTGGGACGCAGCGCGCGCACCTCGGGTTCGAAGCAGGTGAGCACGCAGCGCACCCCCGGCAGGGCCTCGGCCGCGGCGGTGTCGATGGAGAGGATGCGGGCATGGGGATGGGGGCTGCGCAGCACCCGCGCGTAGAGCAGGTCCGGAAAGCGCCGGCGCAGGGTGAGATCGTCGGCGTACAGCGCCCGGCCCGAGGCCTTCTCCAATCCATCGGAGCGCGGGCGATACTGGCCCAGGAACTTGCGCCTGACCCGTGGCGTGAATGGCTTTTTCATGCCGCGCCTCCCTTTCGCTGGCGCCGCGCCGCCTCCAGCACCGCCTGGGCGATGCCCTGGTAGCAGCCGCAGCGGCACAGGTTGCCGGAGAGCCCCTCGCGCACCTCCTCCAGGGTGGGCGCCGGGTTCTCGGCCAGCAGGGCCTTGGCGGTCATCACGAAGCCGGGGGTGCAGAAGCCGCACTGCAAGGCGGTGCCATGGCCCGGCGCGCTCTGCTCGGCGAAGGCCCGGATCACCGGATCATCCGCCGGCAGGCCCTCGATGGTGGTGACGGCGTGGCCGTCGGCCTGGGCCAGGAGCATCATGCACGAGAGCACGGCCCGGCCGTCGAGCAGCACGGTGCAGGCGCCGCAGGCGCCCTGCCCGCAGGCGACCTTGACCCCGGTGAGCCCCAGCTCCTCGCGCAAGAACTCGGAGAGCTTCATCCCGGCCGGCACGTCCCGGCCCAGGGTGCGGCGCACCGTCTTTCCGTTCACGGAAAAGACGATGCTGCGCCCCGGCGGCAAGGCGATCTTTGCAGGGACGGAGAGGGGTGGGGTGGGCTCGGGGCGAGGGCGCTTGCGCGGCGGCGA
>CAZLNM010000215.1:0-2244 GCA_964561025.1 uncultured Myxococcales bacterium | reverse complement strand
GGGGTTCAACGGATCTTGGCGGCCCAGCTCTTGGCGGTCTCCGCGTCGGGGGCGCCGGCCGCCCAGCGCAGGACGTTCCCCTCGAGCGCCAGCGCGCCGAAGGTGTCGTCGGGGAGCTTTCCCGCCACCGCGCAGTCCTTGCCGGCGGAAAGAGCGAGTTTCTTGGTGAGGGCCTGGCAGGCGGAGAGGGCGGCCGGGGCGGACGGGTACTGTGTCCGGGTGAGGACGATCTCCGCGTCGCCCACCGCGTACGTGGCCAGCACCGCCGCCGCGCCGCCGGTGAGCAACGTGTCCCCCTCGCCGTCGAACCAGGTGGTGCGGGCGCACTCGGCGTTCGGCAGGTAGCGGCGCGAACCCTCCAGGAAGCCTTCCGGCAGCCGCGAAAGCGCATCCGGCATCCCGGGTTTTCCCGGGAGGGCGGCGGCGGTCTTCTTGGCCAGGGCGATCAGCAGCTCGCGGGCGGCCGCCGGCTCCGACATGGCCACCACTCGCACGAAGTAGCGATCCTTGTGGAAGGCCAGCGTGCCGTGGGTCAGCGTGGCGGGCGCGCCGACCTCGGGGTGCTCTCCCTTGCTGTTGAAGGCGTACATGCCGAAGGCCTCGTCCGGCCCGCCCATCTGGTAGATCTCCACCGTGGCGCGGCTCGCCCCTTTCTGGTAGCCGCGCACGGCGATCTCGGTGAAGCCGTAGGCCAGGTAGCGCTCGGCGCCGCCGTCCATGTAATCGAACAGCCCCTTGCCCAGGAACCGCTCGGCCTGTCCGGTGGCGGTGATGCCCTCGGCCGGCATCTCGGCAGGCAGGAAGGCCGTGCTGTCGGGCCCGCCGCCCGCGGCGCCGAGGAGCGGCGCTGCCAAGAACAATCGCCATGCCAGGAATATCATGTTCGTTCCTCCCAACGGATCGACCGCGACCGGCCTCACCGCATTCAGCACAGTCTCGCTCAGTCGCCGGAGTACCTCCACCACAGGGCGGCGTGGACGGAGTAACCGCCGCCATTGATCGTATGGTCGAGGAGCGAGACGGGGCAGTACTCGATGCGCGCCTCGACGCTGAGCGACAGGGTGTCCCGGAGCGGGAACAAGACCCCCAGCAGCGCCCCGAAGGCGTACCCTTGGGCGTCGCTGACCTTGACCACGTTGCCGGTGGAGCCGGCCGGACGCAGGTCGTGGTCGGCCCATAAGCAGGAGTAGCGGTAGCCGAGTCGCCCGCCCACCAGAAGCTCCGGGCCGCGGCCGATCGGGATGGCCCAGATGATGTCGAAGATGAGGCCGGCGATGAAGTGGTTGGCGTCCTCGCTCCCCAGCGGCGAGCCCAGCACCCGGCTGTAGCCCACGTCCACGGTCAGCCGGGCGACGAGTTCGTCCCAAAGCCGTATGGAGCCGAAGAACCCGGCCGTCGGAAACACGAAGGGATCGACGACGTCCGGCGAGAAGCGCTGCCCAAGATCCAGGCCGATGTAGCTATTGGGGTCTTCGTAGACACGCCGGGCCTGCGCGGGAGCCGAAAAGAGCAACGCGAGGCCGAATGCGGCCGTAAGACGCAGAAGCCACCCGGAGGCGAGCGGCCGGAGAGGCGCTCGCGTGGTCGCTGCGGGTGCGTTTCTTTTTTTCATGTCGGTTCCTTGTCAGAGGAGAATGGGGATCCCCGGGTGGGGGCGCCGCTCGACGGTCTCGAAGGCCGCCCCGCGGCGGCAATTGAGCGCGCGCAGTTCGTTCCCGCGGCGGTCCAGGACCCGGAGGTGCAGGTCGGCCAGCCCGGTGTTGTGGCAGTACAGGCGCGCGCCGGGGGGATCGAGGTAGGTGACGCCGGCGAAGGCGCCGCGCTCGGCCGAGGCGCGCCCCTGCACCCGCAGCGACCCGTTGTCGAGCTCGAACTCCCAGGCCTCCGGCCGGTAGCGGCTGCGGTTGGAGAAGCACTGCCGGACGCTGGCGAAGCGGTGCCAGGTGCCGTCGAGGCGCAGGAAGAAGAGCAAGATGTGCGGGATGCGCAGCGGCCCCGCCTGGATCTCGCTGTGCAATCCCTCGAAGACGGCGGTGGCATCTTCGGCGAAATCGCCCGCGTTGCACCAGGCCCAGCGCAAGGCGTGCCGGCTGCCCCATAGATGGGATTGCTGGCCGGGGGCGTCTTGCACCGAAAGGCGGCGGCCCTCGACGGTGATCTCGCCCGAGAAGCGCGCCAGGGGGTGGGGCGAGAGGACCTTGGTCTTGGGAAAGCCGGCGCGGTACATGGCGCGGACGGGGAAGT
>CAZLNM010000214.1:0-2294 GCA_964561025.1 uncultured Myxococcales bacterium | reverse complement strand
GGCGCTGGCCAGCAGCGCCATCGGGGCCATCACGCGAAGGCCCCGCATCTTCACCTGGGGGACCCGGCGCCGGCTGCTGGCCCGGGACTGGCGCCTGGATCTTTCGCGCGCCGAGAGCATTCTCGGCTACCGGCCCGAGGTGCCGCTCGCCGAGGGCCTGGCCGAGACCGCGGCCTGGTACCGGGCGCAAGGGCTTCTGCGCTAACCACGCGGGTTCAGCATTCGCGAAAGCTCGTCGGCCAGGTAGTCCTTGACCGCGGCGATGGTGCGGCGCTTCGCCTCCACGTCGGCCTGCATGGCCTTGATCTGGGGCATGGAGCAGTCGGTGAGAAGCTCGAGGTAGCGCCACACCAGCCCATCGTCCAGGCCGTGGATGCGGGCGCGGATGGCGTCGGGGCTCTCGTGCAGGCAGATGGTGTTGCCGCAGGACTTGGACATCTTGCTCCCCACGAACTCGCCCTCCCGCAGCATGGCGTCGGTGCCCTCCAAAAGCTCGGTGGTCACGGCGCACAGCGGCGGCAGGCCGCGCGCGGCCATGATCTCGCGCGCCAGCAGAAAGTTTTGTACCTGGTCCTGGCCGCCGACCTCCACGTCGATTTCGAGGTGCAAGGCGTCGTAGGCCTGCAGCAGAGGGTACAGGATCTCGTGCAACCCGAGATCGGGCCGGCGCGCCAGATCCTCGCGCGTGGCCAGGCGCTGCAGCGGCACCAGGCGCGCCAGCTCCAACAGCTCCTCGAGCTTGAGCGAGGCCAGCCAGCTCGAGTTGTGCTCGATGCGCAGGCGCGCGAGGTCGAGGATGCGCCCCACCTGGTCGCGGTAGGTGCGCGCGAACTCGTCGACCTGGCTCCGCTCGAGGCGCGCGCGGCCCTGGCTGCGGGCCGAGGGATCCCCCACCGTGGCGGTGAAGTCGCCGATGAGAAAGATCACCTCGTGGCCCAGGTCCTGGAACTGCCGCAGCTTGCGCAGCAGCACCGCGTGCCCCAGGTGCAGATCCGGCGCGGTGGGGTCGAAGCCGGCCATGACCCGCAGCGGCCGGCCGGTCTCCATGGAGCGACCGAGCCGCGCCAGCAACTCCTCGCGCTCGATCACCTCCGCGGTGCCCCGCAGGAGCAGGTTGAGCTGTTCGCTCGGATGGGCAAAGGCCATGTCGTCCCCCTTTCAGCTCGCGATCCGCCAATCCCGGCGCGCCACAGACAGGCAACGCCCGCTGTCGGGGTCCACCTCGATGAGCGCGCCTTGCAACTGCACGTCCCCCCGGGCCAGCTCGAAGGGCGAGTGCCGCTTGGTGAGGAAGCGCCGGAGCGCGTCCGCGCTCTCGACGCCGATGACCGAGTCGCAGGGGCCGCACATGCCCAGATCGGTCTGGTAGCCGGTGCCGCCCGGCAGCACCTCGGCGTCGGCGGTGGGCACGTGGGTGTGGGTGCCGACCACCGCGCTGACCCGGCCGTCCAGGTAGCGGCCCATGGCGCGCTTCTCGCTGGTGGCCTCGGCGTGGAAGTCCACCACCACCAGGCAAGTCTCGCGGCGCAGCGCCTCCAGGGCCTGGTCGGCCGCCCGGAAGGGGCAGGGCAGCTGTCCCATGAAGAGCTGTCCCTCGAGGTTGAGCACGCCCACCTTGACGCCGCCTTGGCTGGCGAAGACGCCGAAGCCCCGGCCAGGCGTACCCTCCGGGTAGTTGGCCGGGCGCAGCAGGCGCGGCTCCTGGTCGATGAAGTTCTCGATCTGGCGGTACTTCCAGATGTGGTTGCCGCTGGTGAGCACGTCGATGGGCAAGGACAACAGCTCCCGCGCCACCTCCGGGGTCACGCCCACCCCGCCGGCGGCGTTCTCGGCGTTGGCGATCACGAAGTGCGCGCCGCACTCCTCGCGCAGGCGGGCGATGTTCCGGCCGAGCGCCTGCCGGCCGGGCTTGCCCACCACGTCGCCGAACGCCAGGATGCGGAAGGGCTCACTTGGCATATTCGACCGCCCGGGTCTCGCGGATGACCGTGACCTTGATCTGGCCCGGGTAGGTGAGCTCCTGCTCGATCTTGCGGGCGATCTCCCGCGACAGCAGGGTGGCCTCGTCGTCGGTGACCTTGCTGTTCTCCACCATCACCCGGATCTCGCGCCCGGCCTGGATGGCGAAGGCCTTCTCCACGCCGGCGAACGAGCGCGAGATGCGCTCCAGATCGTCGAGGCGCTTCACGTAGGACTCGAGCATCTCGCGCCGCGCCCCGGGCCGCGCCCCGCTCAGGGCGTCGGCGGCCTGGATCAGGATGGCCAGCACGGTCTCGGGCGGCTCGTCCTCGTGG
>CAZLNM010000213.1:1335-2438 GCA_964561025.1 uncultured Myxococcales bacterium | reverse complement strand
CACACCACCCGCTGGGAGAAGCGCAACATCGCCCTGGAAATCCCGGTGTGGGACCCCGAGGTCTGCACCCAATGCGGCAAGTGCGCCCTGGTGTGCCCGCACGCGGCGATCCGCCTGAAGGCGTACGACCCGAAGCTCCTGGCCAAGGCCCCGCCGACGTTCAAGCACGCCAAGTACATCGGCAAGGAGTTCGACGGCTACGTCACCACGGTGCAGGTGGCGCCGGAGGACTGCACCGGTTGCGGCGTGTGTATCGAGGCCTGCCCGGCCAAGAACAAGAAGGAGGCCAAGCTCAAGGCCATCAACATGGCCTTCCAGCCGCCGCTGCGCGAGTCGGAGCGGGCCAACTACGCGTTCTTCCTGAGCTTGCCGGAGGTTGATCGCACCAAGGTCCGCATCAACACGGTCAAGGGCTCGCAGTTCCTCCAGCCGCTGTTCGAGTACTCCGGGGCCTGCGCCGGCTGCGGCGAGACCCCGTACTACAAGCTGCTCAGCCAGCTCTTCGGCGATCGGGCCGTGATCTCGAACGCGACGGGTTGCTCGTCGATCTACGGCGGCAACCTGCCGACGGCCCCGTGGGTCATCAACCCCGAGGGGCGCGGCCCGGCCTGGTGCAACTCGTTGTTTGAGGACAACGCCGAGTTCGGTTTCGGGTACCGCCTGACCCTCGACAAGCACACCGAGTACGCCCGTGAGCTGGTGCAACGGCTGCGCGACCGGATCGGCGCGGAGCTGGCCGACGGTCTGGTGCACGCGGTCCAGAAGACCGACGCCGACCTCAACGCCCAGCGCGAGCGCGTGGCGATTCTCAAGGAAAAACTGAATCCCATGGCCCGGGGGAGTGCGGGCGTCTCGCCCGCCGTGGCCGCCGAGGCCCAGCGATTGCTCGAGATCGCGGACAGTCTGGTGAAGAAGAGCGTGTGGATCGTCGGCGGCGACGGGTGGGCGTACGACATCGGCTACGGCGGCCTGGACCACGTGCTGGCGATGGGCCGCAACGTCAACGTGCTGGTGTTGGACACCGAGGTGTATTCGAACACCGGCGGGCAGTGCTCCAAGGCCACCCCGCGCGGGGCCGTGGCCAAGTTCGCCTCGGGCGGCAA
>CAZLNM010000213.1:0-1235 GCA_964561025.1 uncultured Myxococcales bacterium | reverse complement strand
TTCGCCTACCAGCAGACGCGGTTCAAGATGCTCACCAAGAGCAAGCCCGAGGAGGCCAAGCGGCTGCTGGAGCTGGCCCGCCAGGACGTCGCCCGCCGCTGGAACCTGTATGAACAACTGGCGACGATCCCGCCGGTCGGACCGGCGAAGAAGGAAAGCTGACACTCGCTGACCACCCCGCCACGCGAGTGGCGGGACGCCCGGCCCCGCACTGGCGTGCGGGATCCTGATCCTGAGAGGACCCCCACTATGGATCTCTCCACGACCTACCTGGGTCTGAAGCTTACCAACCCGCTCGTCCCGTCCGCGGGCCCATTGACCGCCGAGCTCGACTCGTTGCGGCGGCTGGAGGACCACGGCGCTCCGGCCGTCGTGCTGCACTCGCTGTTCGAGGAGCAGATCGCCCACGAGCAGGAGGAGCTGCACCACCTGACGACGCAGGGCACCGAAGCCTACGCCGAGATGCTCAGCTTCTTCCCCGAGCCGGAGGAGTACCGCCTCGGCCCCGAGGAGTATCTCGACCACATCCGCCAGGCGAAGGAGGCCCTCGGCATCCCGGTCATCGCCAGCCTCAACGGCGTGACCGTCGGCGGTTGGACCGATTATGCCCGCAAGATGGAGCAGGCCGGCGCCGACGCGCTGGAGCTGAACGTCTACTACGTGGCCACCGATCTCCAGACCACCGGCGCCGACGTGGAGCAGCGCTACATCGACATCCTGCGGGCCGTCAAAGGCCACGTCCGCATCCCCGTGGCGATGAAGCTGAGTCCGTATTTCAGCGCGACGGGCGCGATGGCCCGCCGGCTCGACGAAGCCGGCGCCGACGGCCTGGTGCTGTTCAACCGCTTCTACCAGCCCGACATCGACCTGGACGAGCTCGAGGTCGTCCCCGACCTCGTGCTCAGCCACCCCTTTGACATGCGCCTGCCCCTGCGCTGGATCGCCATCCTGCACGGCCGTATCCGCGCCAGCCTGGCCGCGACCTCCGGCATCGCCAGCGGCCGCGACGTCATCAAGCTGATGATGGCCGGCGCCGACATTGCCCAAGTGTGCTCGGTCCTGCTGCGCGAGGGCCCGGGCGAGCTGACCGCCATGCTCGAGGACATGCGGGAGTGGATGAAGGAGCACGACTACGAGTCGGTCCGGCAGATGAAGGGCAGCCTGAGCCAGAAATCCTGCCCCGACCCGGCGGCCTTCGAGCGGGCCAACTACATGAAGACGCTGAACAGCTACCG
>CAZLNM010000212.1:0-2477 GCA_964561025.1 uncultured Myxococcales bacterium | reverse complement strand
GCCATCATCCCGCCCACCATCGTCAACCTCGACAACAGCGGCGGCCCGGAGATCGCCCTCGTCGGGACCTGCGCCGTACAGGACACGGAAGGCCGCCTGCAACAACGCGCCTGCTCCTTCGGCTTTGCCGTCGATCCGGCCACCCTGGCCTTCCGAGCCTTGTGGCGCGAGGTCGCGAGCGACGCCACCACGATCGGCGGGGTCTCGGGTTTCGACTTCGAGGGCGACGGGCGGTACGAGCTCATCCAGTGCGACGCGTTCGAGCTTGCCGCCTTCGCCGGGCTCGAGCACCAGCGGCTGTTTTCGGCGCCGCGCGCTTCCACCTCCGCCTTTTCTGCGCCGGTGATCGCCGACACGGACGGCGACGGCCGCGCCGAGATCGTGCTCGCCCAGGACGGCGGAGTGATCCCGGTGAGCCAGGGGTTGCTCGTGTTCGGCGAGACCTGGGCCGGCGCCCGCCGTATCTGGAACCAGTTCGACTACCACGTCACCAACGTGCGCGAGAACGGCGTCATCCCGCGCTTGGAGCGCCCGCACTGGCTGGAGCTCAACGCCACCCGCACCGCCCCGCCCCGATGCCGCTAGCCTGCGCGGCAACTGCCTGGAACCAAAGCACAAAAACCCTCGTTGCGGCCCGGGAAGGTATTTGCGGGATCCGGGAACAAATGAGCTAGAATGCCGGGCATGACTGGGTTCTTGCCTCGTGCAACACCACCACGGCTCAGCGTGCCCGACGAGCTGCTCGGCCGCTGCCGCGCAGGAGACCGTGATGCCTTTCGCGAGCTGTTTCACATCGCGCTACCGCATGTCCGGCGCATCCTGTACCGGCTTTCGGGCCCGGCCGACCTGGACGATCTCACGCAGCAGGCCTTTCTGGAGATCTTCCGCTCCCTCGGCCGCTACCAGGGGCGCGGCGCTTTCTCGAGCTGGGTGTTCGGCATCTGCCTGCGCCTTTCAAAAAAGCGCGCCCGGGGCCTCGGCCGCTTTCTCCGCTTCCGGGAGAAACTGGCCGACACGCTCGAACCGGCGCAACCGGCGGCGGACGCGGAGAGCCTGGAGCGGGCGCGCGCGGTGGAGCGGACGCTTATGCGGCTTCCGTTCGAGCAGCGGACGGTGCTGGTGATGTTCGAGATGGAAGGTCATGGCGGCGGCGAGATCGCCGAGGCGCTGGGTATCCCCGAGGCGACGGTGTGGACGCGGCTCCACCGGGCGCGGCACCAATTCGCGAGGTTGTTCCCGTGGCCCCAAAAGTGACTTGCCGATTTTTTGAGCACGCGCAGCTCCTGCTGGATGGCCGGCTGCCGGCGGAGCAGGAGCATCAATTCCGGGCCCATGTCGAGGAATGCCTCGCGTGTCGTGAGGAGTTGGGCCGGCTCGAATCCGTGCGGGAGCTCCTCCACCGGGCCGCCAGCGCGGCGCCGCCGTCGTTCGATCGGCAGGCCCTCGAGGCCGCGGTCCTCGATCCGCCGCCGGCCCGCCGCCTCCGCTGGTGGATCCCGGCGCTGGGCACGGCCATGGCGGCGGCCGCGATGCTGCTGTGGTTCTGGCTCCCGGGCGGCGTTCGTCCGCCCGCGCTTCCCGAGCCGCCGCCAATTCCGCAGGCGCCAATCCCGGCCCCGGCGCGGCAAGCCCTGGTCAGCTACTCCGGCTCGTTCGCAGAACCCGCCGCCGCCGAGCAGACCCTCCCGGCCGTCGCCTTCGGAGAGGAGATCCAGGCCGGGCCGGTGGCGCCGCTCGCCTTGCGGCCGGCCGAGCGCATCTCGCTTACGCTGTGGCCCGGGGCCCGCATCCGGCTCCAGGAGCGGCCGGATCGGTCCATCGAACTCCAGTTGCTCTCCGGGGAGTGCACATTGCGCCGCCTCCCGGGCGCCGTTCCTCTGCGGATCCAGACGGGCGAGGTGGCGCTGTGGACGGTGGGAACCGTGTTGCACGTCTCCATGGACGCGCAGGGTGTGACGGCCGTGGAGCTTCTGGAGGGCGAGCTCACGCAGGAAGGCGAAACCTCTCCCGCCAACCGGCTGGCGGCGCCGGTAGCCGCGAGCTGGTCCGCGGGAAGACGGCAGCCCGACCGCGCGCCGTCTTCGCGGGCCGCGGAGGCCGTACGCTTTTCGAAGATCCTCGATCCGGCGGCTCCGGGAGAGCTGGGGTGGGTCCAGGTGAGCAGCTCGCCGCCGGGCGCCGAGGTGTGGCTGGAGGGCACCCGCTTGGGGACCGCCCCGGTGCTGCTCTCGCGCAGCGCCGGGGAGCCGCTCGACCTTCTGCTGCGCGCGGAGGGCCGGCGCGAGGTCTGGGCACACGTCCGCATCGAGCCGGGCCGGGTGCTGCGGCAACAGCTCACCCTGGAGCCGCTGCCCGAACCAACGCCGCCCGCGCCCAAGCCGCGCGATGACGTGCTGGCCCGCGCCCGCGCCCTGCTGGCCGCGCACGAGGCGGAAGCGGCGGTGGCGTTGCTCGAGGGCCGTTTGCGTTCCCGTCCC
>CAZLNM010000211.1:0-2499 GCA_964561025.1 uncultured Myxococcales bacterium | reverse complement strand
GGAGATGGAGATCATCGTCGCCGAGGACTGCGTGGGCGACGGGGTGCGCAAGCTGGCCGCCGACCTGCGGGAAGGGCAGGTGCTGCTGCTCGAGAACCTGCGCTTCTACAAGGAAGAGGAGGCCAACGACCCGGGCTTCTCGGAGAAGCTGGCGCAGCTCGCCGACGTGTACGTGAACGACGCCTTCGGCTGCGCCCACCGGGCCCACGCCTCCACGGCCGGCATGGTGGCCCACGTCAAGCACAAGGGCATCGGCTACCTGATGCGCAAGGAGCTCAAGTACCTGGGCGAGCTGCTGGGGAAGCCCAACCGTCCCTTCGTGGCGGTGCTGGGCGGGGCCAAGGTGTCCGACAAGATCGCGGTGATCTCGTCGCTGCTCGCCAAGGCCGACGCGGTGCTCATCGGCGGCGCCATGGCCTACACCTTCCTCAAGGCCCAGGGAGTGGCGGTGGGCAAGTCCCTGGTGGAGGAGGACAAGCTCAAGGTGGCCTCCGACATCCTCAAGCAGGCCCGCGAGCGCAAGGTGGAGATCCTGCTGCCGGTGGACCACGTGGTGGCCGCCTCCCCCGATGACGCCAAGGGCGAGGTGGTGAAGGGCGCCATCCCCGAGGGCCGCATGGGGCTCGACATCGGGCCGTCCAGCGTGGCGGCCTTCGGTACTCGCATCGCCTCGGCGCGCACCGTGTTCTGGAACGGCCCGCTGGGGATGTTCGAGCGGCCGGCCTTCGCCGAGGGCACGCTCTCCATGGCGCGCGCGCTGGCCGACTCCAAGGCCGTGACCGTGGTGGGCGGCGGCGACTCGGTGGCCGCCATCCAGCAGAGCGGCGTGGCCGAGCGCATCACCCACATCTCCACCGGCGGCGGCGCCTCGCTGGAGCTGGTGGAGGGCAAGACCCTGCCGGGCGTGGCCGCCCTGGAGGAGTAGCGGGCCGCCCGCCGGCCGCGCCGTTGATCCCGACCCCTTTTCGCGCGAACGCGGGGCCAGCCCGGCCGGCGCTCCGGCGCGCGCGTGTTGCGGCCGAGGGCCGCGCGAGCACCAATCACGGAGAGAGCGATGGTATCGAACAAGAGAAAGCCGCTGTTCGCCGGAAACTGGAAGATGAACCACGTCCCCCGCGAGGCCGCCGCTGTGGCCGGGGCGGTGCTGGCGGGTCTCGGCGACCGGGAGGACGTGCAGGCCATCCTGGCGCCGACCTTCGTCAGCATCCCCGCGGTGGTGGAGGTGCTGCGCGGGAGCCCCGTCTTGGTGGCCGGGCAGAACTGTCACTGGGAGTCCAGCGGGGCCTTCACCGGCGAGGTCACGGCCGAGATGCTCAAGGCCGCGGGCTGTAGCCATGTGATCCTGGGCCACTCCGAGCGCCGGCAGTTCTTCGGCGAGACCGACGAGACGGTGAAGTGGCGCTTTGCCGCCGCCCACCGCGCGGGGCTCTCCCCCATCGTGTGCGTCGGCGAGACGCTGGCCGAGCGCGAGGCGCGCCGCACGCTGGACGTGATCGAGCGCCAGCTCCTGTTCGCCCTCTCGGCCGCCAACCGCGAGCAGATGCTCCGCACCGTCATCGCCTACGAGCCGGTGTGGGCCATCGGCACCGGCAAGGTGGCCACCCCGGGCCAGGCGCAGGAAGCGCACGCCTTCCTGCGCAAGCTCCTGGCCAACCGCTTCGACGAGGCCGCCGCGTCCCAGGTCCGCATCCTGTACGGCGGCAGCGTGAAACCCGACAACATCGCCGAGCTCATGGCCCAGCCCGACATCGACGGGGCCCTGATCGGCGGGGCCAGCCTGAAGCCGGAGAGTTTTCTGGGCATCGTCCAAAACGGCATCCGCGCCTGAGGGTGCGATAGAACTTGCATCGGGGTCGGCTTTTTGTTAGGAAGGCCCCCCGACCCTCTTTGCGAGGTGACGTCATGTACACCCTCATGGTCATTCTCTTCGTCATCGCCAGCGTCTTCCTCATCATGGTGGTGCTGCTGCAGCAGGGCAAGGGCGCCGGCATGGGCGCGGCCTTCGGCGGCGGCAGCCAGACGCTGTTCGGCGGTCGTGGCCAGGCCACGCCGCTGCAGAAGGCCACGGTGGTGATGGCCCTGCTGTACATGGCGCTCTCGGTGGTGCTGGCCTCGCTCTCGACCGGGCATCGCTCGGCGCTGGCGGGCGAGGAGCCCCCGCCCGACCACGAGGCCGGCCTCGATCCCGAATCCCCGGCGGACGCGCCGGGCGGCGGGGGCGACAATGCCAAGCCGGGCGAGGCGGCCCCCAACGCGGCGCCCAACGCCCCCACCGAGAAGACCCCGGCGACTCCCGAAGCGCCGGCCCCGGCCCCCGCGCCAACGCCCGCGGCACCCGCGCCCGCACCAACGCCCGCGCCGGCACCAGCGGCCCCCGCGGCACCCGCTCCCGCGCCTGCGCCAGCCCCAGCTCCCGCCACGCCTCCGGCTCCCTGAGCCCGCCCTCCGCGGCCCTCTTTTGAACCCTGTGTGCTTCACCTGACCGTAGCTCGCAAGTAC
>CAZLNM010000210.1:0-2539 GCA_964561025.1 uncultured Myxococcales bacterium | reverse complement strand
ACACGCCCTTGGGGCTGGCCAGAACGCCCTGGAGTGCCGGCAGGTTCAAGCCGGTCCCGCTGTTCTGGCCGCCGCTCGACGTGCAGCCGCCGTGCGTGTGAATGCCGATCGCCTTGTTCTCTTCCTCCCAGATCACCGGCGAGCCGGAGTTGCCGCCGGTCGTATCGGTGCGGTACTGCACCGTGGTGCCGGTGAAGGTGGCGTACGGCCCCACGTGGGTCTTCTGCACCTGGTTCCACGTCGGCGACACGGGCGAGCTGACCGTGCCGTAGCCGGTGATGCGGATGTTCTGCCCCTGGACCGGCGGCGGCAACGTCAGAATGTACCACTCACCCTGGGCCTGGACCGGCGTCTTGCCGGTGACCGAGTTCGGGAAGCACCCGAAGTAAGCGTAATCGTTGCCGATCCCCTGCCCGCCGTTGCTTTGCATCGAGGCCGGGTCGATCGCGTACTGGTCCTCGGGCCCGGGGTGGTTGAGGCTGCCACTGGGGCTGGACAGCGGGACGTTGAACTCAACGATGTTGTTACCGGAGCTGCAATGCCCGGCGGTCAGGAAGCAGTGGGTGCAGTCGTCGATCATCCAGGCGGTGCAGCCGCCGGGTTGGAGCCGTCCGGCCCGCTTGTCGTATGACAGCACGCGGTCGTCGGTGGGGCCGCAGATGGAGTCTTCGCCGGCCGACTCGCCCGTGACGACCTGGCTGATGGAAAGCTGATTGGGCCCGGTGCCGGGGAACGCGACCAGCTCCACCAGCACGCTGTTGCCGTTGAAGTAGGCCGACTGGTACTGCCACTGCCGGACGTGCTCGTGATTGAGATACTGAAACGCCCCGTCCAGCATGGACGTGATCACCAGGTACGACTCCTGCCCGGAGCCGACCTCGCCGGCGAGTTTGGCCGTGTCGAAGCGAAGCTGGACCCACGTCGCGTCGGGGACGGTGATCTCCTCGGAGAAGACGACCGCGGGCGTCGCCCCGTCGTTCTGAACAATACCGGACTCCACTTTGACGTTGATCGTCCGCAATTGCAGCGGGGCCGTCTGCCCAAGCGCGGGCGTCGCCGCCGTGGCCAGCAACAAAGCCAGGCCGCACCACACCATCACCGTGCGCATGTGTGTTCCTCTCCGAGAATCGGTTCAATGAAGACCTGTGGGAGGCCGTCTTTCCCGACCGACGGCACTCGGGCTCCCATGCCCGCGCCTTGCCTCCATCCACCCCAGCGTAGGGTCCGCCGCCCGCGAACGCAAGCCTTTTTCCGGCACGAGAATAGCGCTGACCGCCGGTCTCAGCCCCCCGCGGTGACCGCGCCGGCGGCAGGCGTACGAGGGCAGGCCGCAGTCGCCGGACCCCGGGCAAGACCCGTGGCGCAACGCCGGGGCATCGGCCCCCCGGGAGGCGCCGACACCTCTGCAAACCCGCACGGGACCGCCCTGCCCGGGAACTGTCCCGCCAGCCGGGCGTCAGATATCTTATTGGAGCTTCACAGCCACCGACTGGGGCCGGTGGGGTATACAGCATGGGTGCCGCGGACAGCCCCCCACCTCGGGCCCACAGGAGAACCGCCATGAGACCGCTCGTCCTCGTTGCTGCCAACCTGCTCGTTCTGGCCGCCTGGCCGCCCGCCCGCGCCGCCGACCCCGCCGACCTGGCCGTCACCCGCGTGGCCCTCTTTTCCAGCGGCGTCGGCTACTTCGAGCGCGAAGCCGAAGTCACCGGCAACGCCTCCGCCGAGCTCAAGTTCCGCACCGAGCAGATCAACGACATCATCAAGTCGATGGTGCTCCAGGACTTCGGCGGCGGGAAGATCGGCATCATCAGCTACGCCTCCCGCGACCCGATCGAGAAGACGCTGCGGAGCTTCGGCGTCGACCTGACCGGCAAGCCGACACTGTATCAGCTTCTCGATCAGCTCCGCGGCGAGCCGGTCGAGATCGCCGGTGCCCGCAACCTGAAGGGCGTCATCCTTGCGGTCGAGAAGAAGTCGATCCTGGGCCCCGACGGCAAGACCGCCGAGCTCAAGGAGTATGTGACGCTGCACACCGCCGAGGGGCTCCAGCAAATGGAGCTGGCGCAGATTCAGACCTTGCGGCTAAGCAACGAGAAAGTGGACCAGGAGCTCGGCAAGGCCCTGGCCACGCTCGCCACCGCCCACGACGCGGACAAGAAGACCGTCACGATCCACTTCGACGGCCAGGGCGCGCGGAAGGTCCGGGCGGCGTACCTCCTCGAAGCGCCGATCTGGAAGACGAGCTACCGGCTCGTGCTCGCCGACGACAAGAAACTGTTCCTCCAGGGCTGGGCCACTGTCGAGAACGCCACGGAGGAGGACTGGAACAACGTCCGGCTGTCGCTCGTGAGCGGCCGGCCGATCTCGTTCCGGATGGACCTCTATACGCCGTTGTATGTCCCCCGGCCGCTCGAGCAGCTTGAGCTCTACGCTTCACTGCGCCCGCGGGAGTACGACGCGGGGTTTGCGGCCATCGAGGCGCAGCCACCTCCGCCGGCGGGGGGGAGGGCGGGCGGTGCGATGTTCTCCGGGAAAG
>CAZLNM010000209.1:0-2636 GCA_964561025.1 uncultured Myxococcales bacterium | reverse complement strand
AATACAGCCAGCGCGACCAGGCGCCCACGATGACCTCGGGCGTCTGGCCGCGATGCCGCAAGAGCAAGCGCGGCCAGACGCAAGGGGCGAAGCTTTGCTGCCAGAGCTTGGGTTTTTCTTTTTTCTTGGGCACGCCTGCGTTATACAGGCCTCATGCCCGCGGATGCTCCTCTCCCCGCCACGCCCGCCACGCCCGCCGCCCCCGCCGACAAGCGCTCGTGGTGGATCCCCTCGATGCTGGGGATCACCGTGGGGCTGGTGCTGCTGGCCACCACCTTCAACATCCACATCAAGGCCGACGACGTGTGGTGGCACCTCAAGGTGGGCGAGGTCATCGTCACCCAGCAGGAGATCCCGGACCGAAACCTGTTCTCCTTCACCGCCCCGGCCGAGCCGTGGCTGGCCCACGAGTGGCTGTCCGAGGTGGTGTTCTACCTGGTGCACCGGGGGCTCGGAGACATCGGGCTGATCTTCTTGGGGATTGTGCTGAACGCGCTGGCCTGCGGCCTGGTGTACCGCCTGTGCGTGCGCTACTCGGGCTCGCCGTTCCTCTCCTCCGCCATCACCCTGCTCGCGGCGCTCATGCTGCTCGGCAACTTCTCGCTGCGCCCCTACCTCTTCGGCAACCTGTTCTTCATCGCCACCTTGCACGCGCTCGAGGAGCCCGCCGCCGGGGGCCGCCTGCGCCCGGCGCTCATCTTCTTGATCTTCGGCACCTGGGCCAACTTCCACGGCTCGTTCATCCTGGGCCTGGCGCTCATCGCCATCTACGCCGCCGCCTCGCTGGCGCGCCACCTCCAGGGGCCGCCCCGCCCGTACAAGGATCTGCGCGGCTTCGGCCTGGACTTTCTGGTGGCACTGACCGCCTGCGTCTTCACCCCCCACCACGTGTTCGGGCTGATCTTCCCGTTCACCTACCTGCAGAACGCCCTCTCCGGCAAGGCCACCTTCCTCACCAACATCAGCGAGTGGCAGTCCGCCGGCTTCGACACGCCGCTCGGCAGCATGATCATCTACTACTTGATGTTCTGCCTGTTCGCCATCTTCGGCTCGGGGCTGGTGCCCAGCCCGGTGCACGTGGGCCTGCTGGTGGCCTTCGGCTTCTTCGCCTTCGCCACCATCCGCAACATCCCGCTGCTGGGCATCGTGGCCACACCGGTGCTGGCGCGCCACCTGCCCCGCGCCCTCTCCAACGCCTGGAAGCTTCTGGCCCGCGTCGAGCCGCTGCAGAAGGCGCTGGAGCGCGTCCACCGCTCCAGCGTGAGCCTCGACCGGCGGGCCCACTGGCTCCCCGTCCCGCTGCTATGGGCGATCTTCATGGCGCTGTCGGTGGCGCTCCCCGCCCGCTCGCTGCTCTCCTTCGAGAACCTCACCAAGGTGCGCGCGCTCCAGGACCTCTCCCCGGCCTTCTACCCCGAGGGCCTGCTCGAGCACCTCGCCGCGAACGGCCAGGGCCGGCGCGTGTTCAACTACTTCAACTGGGGGGGCGCCTTCATCCACCGCCTGTACCCGGGCATCCGGGTGTTCATCGACCAGCGCAACGACTGCTATCCCATGACGGTGTTCGAGGACTACTTCGCCGTCCACGAGCTCGGGCCCGACTGGCGCACGGTGCTCGACCGCTGGCGCATCGACGCGGTGGCCTACCCGCCGGACAGCGCGCTCGCCAAGATGCTGGAGCAGGACTCGTCCTGGCGAATCGAGTACCGGGACGCGCAGGCGGTGTTGTTTGTCCGCGCCACCCCGGCCCCGGCCCCGGCCCAGGACGCGCCCCCCGTCAGTGACTCGCCAGATACTCCTCGGCCTTCTTCACGAGAGCCGGATTGACGTCGGAAGCCTTCGAGCCGGCGTACAGCTTGAAGTAATACTTGGCCCGGTCCACGTCTCCCGCCAGGCGGCTGGCCTCGCCCAGCCCGAAGAGCGGCGCGGCCAGGTTCTGGTTGATGGCCAGCACCTTGCCGAAGGCGTACTTGGCCTCGGCGTAGCGTTTGAGGATGACCAGGGCCTCGCCGCGAAGCAGCAGCGCCTTCTCGTCCTGGCGGATCGAAAGCGCCCGATCGACCGCCTCCAGCACGGCCGCCGCGTCTCCCTTGCGCTTGGCCGCCTCGGCCTCGCCCATGAACTTGTCGAAGTCGGCGGAGGAGGCCGCCGGGGCCGGCGCGGACGGTGCGGCGGCGGGCGAGGGTTCGGATGAGGCGGGCTTGGCCGCGGGCAGCTCCGGCCGGGCGGCGGCGGCGGGCCGCGGGGGCGGAGCGGATTCTGCCGGTTTTTCTTTCACTCCTGGCCCCGGCGTGAGCTTTTTCCTGGCGCGCTCGATGTTGCGGCGCGCGGCGTCGTTGCCGGGGTTGAGCTTGAGCACCTGCTCCCACTTGAGGATGGCGACCTTGTGGTTCCCCGCCAGGGCGTAGGCCACGCCGAGCTTGAACAGCGCCTCCTCGCTCTTGGGATCGAGGTTTGCGGCGTTGCCGTAGGCCACGATGGCCGCGGCGAAGCCCTTCTCGCGCAGGGCCTTGTCCCCTTCGGCCAGCTTCTCTTTCACCCGAACGCTCTGCGGCGTGGCCGCGGCGGCCGGCGCCGGCGCCGGTGCCGGAGCAGCGGCGGGCGGGGTGGCGGGCGCGGGCGGCGGCGGGGCGCTC
>CAZLNM010000208.1:0-2648 GCA_964561025.1 uncultured Myxococcales bacterium | reverse complement strand
GCGGTGACCTGCGCGGCCAGCAGGCGCATGCGCAGCGCGCGGCGCGTGCCGGCGGGCTCGCCGCCCAGCAGCAGGTCGCTCACCAGGCGCTCGGCCAGTGTCTGCGGTTCGGGGTCCAGCAGGCTGCCCGGCCGGAAGCCGGGGTTTTGCCAGAAACCGGGCTCGTGCAGCATCAGCACGGTCTGCGTGAAAATTGGGCTGATCGGGTCGGACTGTTGCGGGTCGATGGGCAGCATACCGCGCGGCACGCCCGGGTTCTCCAGCGTCAGCAGCAGGTGCTCGCCGGTGCGGTCATAGATGCGCGTGGGCTCCAGCAGCGCGCCGGTTTCAGGGTCCAGCCAGGCAGGCAGTTGGCTGACCGGCGGCAGGTCGGTGGTGAGGCTGGCATAGCCGATGCCCAGGCCGATTAACGCGGCCATCAGCGCCAGGGTCAGCAGGCTGCCCAGCCCGAAGGCCAGGCCGCCCGCGCGCCGGACGGGGGCTGCGCGCCGCTCCAGCGAACGGCGGTGGCGGCGTCTGACCAGCAGGGAGATGGGTTGCGGTCGCACGGCGGCGCTGGGTTACGGGGCGGTGGTTCCGCCCGCTTTGGGCGTGGGGGTGGTTGTGGCTCGAGGTGTGGGGGTAATGGTGACGCGGCGCGTGGCCGAAGCCTGCGGCGACGGCGAAGGCGTGGGCGAGATGATCAGATCCATGCGCCCGTGGATTTCCTCCAGCCAGGTTGCCGGCACCAGTTCGGCGGGCATTTCCAGCAGCGCGCGAAAGTCGCGCAGCGCGGCGGTCATACTGCCGTATTCGTGCTGGGCGATGCCGCGGTAGTAATACACCTGCGCCAGGTCGGCATCCGAGCGCGACAGGTTTTCGCAGGCTTCAAACAGCGCGAAGGCTTCCTTGGTCGCGTTCACCTTCAGGTCGGCGCGCGCCAGCGCCAGGTTGGCGGCGAACGAGTCCATGTTGATCACGTAGGCGTTGGAGAGGTCGCGGCGCGCCTGCTCATATTCTTCCAGTTCCAGGTTGACCAGCCCGCGCTGGTAGAGCGCCTCGAAGGATTCATCGTCCAGCGCCACGGCGCGGTCGAGCGTTTCGAGCGCCATCTCAAACTGGTCCTGTCCGGCGTAGGCCGCGCCCAGCCAGGCCAGCGCTTCGGAGTCGGGATTGGCGTATTGAATGTAGAGGCGCAGCGGCTCAAGCGATTCTTTGTACTGGCCGTCCAGTTGCAGCGCGCGGCCCAGCAGCTTATAGGCTGGCAGGCTGGCCGGGTTGCGCTCGATTCCCGCGCGCAGCGCGTCGGCCGCCTCGGCGGGCAGGCCCTGCGCCAGCAGCACCTCGCCGCGCAGCAGGTCCACCTCTGGCGAATCGGGCAGCAGCAGGGCGGCTTCGTCCAGCGCTGCGCCGGCCTCCTCCAGCCGTCCGGCCTGAAGAATGTCCAGGCGGGCCGTTTCCAGGAAGATCTCGCCCAACAGCGGGTCGAGCGCGGCGGCCTTCTCCAGGTCGGCGCGGATCGAATCGGCGTAGGCGCGCGGGGCTTCGTCCAGGCGCAGGCGCGCGCGCCCCAGGTAGGCCGGGGCGAAATTGGCGGATTTTTTGATGGCCGTGTTGTAGGCTTCCAGCGCTTCCTCGGGGTTGCCCGCCTGACGCTGTGCTTCGCCGATGAAGTAATACAGGTCGGGCGCGTCCGGCTCGATGTCGATGATCTGTTCAAAGTAGCTGATGGCGCTGGCCCATTCGCCGCGCTCGTAGGCGCGCACGGCCGAGCGGTAGGCCTCGGTGCGCGGGTGCGGGGTCTGGGCGTACAGCGGCGTGGGCGAAAGCTTCAGGTCGCCCCACGGCGGGGTGGGTGTGGGGGTGGTGCCGCGCCCGGGCAGCGAAGTCTGGGTGGGCAGCGTGGTGGACGTGGCGTTGACGATGAACACGCCCGAAGGCCCGCCCTGCTGAGCTTTGGGCCGCAGCAGCCGGCTGGCGCCAAAGGCCGCGCCGGCAAGCAGCATCACCACCAGCACCGCGCCGGCCGCGTAAAGCGCGATCGACCGCCAGGCTTTGGCGGCCAGTTTCTTCTGTTCTTCGGCTTCTTTTAATAGCGAGGGCTGCCAGTTGCGCTTCTGCGCCGCGTAAGGCACCACCAGGCTCTCATCCACGGGCAATTCGCCCAGCACGGTCAGACCGCGGCGGGCCATCACGTTTTGCGGGTCCAGGCGCAGGGCCTCCTTCAGGCAGAAGACGCGCTCCTTGGGGCTGTCGACCACCGTGCTCATCCACACCCAATAGTCGACGCGTGACGGGTTGAGCTTGATCAGGCGCGCCAGCAGGTCGCGCGCGCGGTTGCGGTCGCGCTGCTGCAGGGCGGTAAAGGCCTCATGGGCCATTTTTTCTTCGGGCGTGGGCATAGGCAAAGTGTAGCACAGGCGCGAATGGCGGGCAAGCGCGGGCCGGGCGGGCGGGGTTGACAGTTTAGTAAGGAGGAAAGAGGAGAAATGAAAAGAAAAGAATAGAGAAGAGGAAGAAAGCTGATTTTCGATTGATAAGGAACAGTCGCAGACAGCCTGGTAAGGGCGAGGCGAGAAAAGTTGCCCCGGCACGCCCGGGCATCAAAAGCCTCGTCTTGATCGAATACGCTTCGCGAATCAACGAATCAACGAATCAACGAATCACGG
>CAZLNM010000207.1:0-2674 GCA_964561025.1 uncultured Myxococcales bacterium | reverse complement strand
CTGATGCGGGCGGTGCTGGGCCAGTTTGAGAAAGTCGTCTCGCTGAACCGCAGCCTTCCCGACGAGGCCTATATCTACGCGATGAACGTGGACGATCCGGGCGCGCTGGCCGACCTGATCGCGCAAATGATCACCCTGGACCTGGGGGCGCGCCAGAGCTTGCTGGAAACCTTCAACCCGGTGGAACGCCTCCAGAAGGTCAGTGCACACCTGGCTCGTGAGCTGGATGTCCTGGAGCTGGAGGACCAGATCCAGACCCAGGTGCAGGCCGAGGTAGATAAATCGCAGCGGGAGTACTTCCTGCGCGAGCAGCTGCGCACGATCCAGCACGAGCTGGGGGAGACCGACACCTTCACCCGTGACCTCAATCACCTCCGCGAGCAGGCGGAGCAGGCCGACCTGCCGGAGGCGGTGCGGGCGCGCGTGGAGGAAGAGCTGGGCCGGCTCGCCATGATGCCGCCGCTCGCGCCAGAGACCGGCATCATCCGCACCTACTTAGACTGGCTGCTCCAGCTGCCCTGGACGAAGGCCACCGAGGACAATTTAGACCTCAACCATGCCGAGCGAGTGCTGGAGTCGCGCCACTATGGGCTGCCAAAGGCCAAAGAGCGGATCCTGGAATATATCGCGGTGCGTAAACTCGCGCCCGACAAAAGCCGCAGTACCATCCTCTGCTTCGTGGGGCCGCCGGGGACCGGCAAGACTTCGTTGGGTCGCTCCATCGCTGAGGCGTTAGGCCGCGAATTCGTCCGCGTCTCGTTGGGCGGCGTCCGCGACGAGGCGGAGATCCGGGGCCACCGGCGCACCTACATCGGCGCGCTTCCCGGGCGGATCATCCAGACGATGAAGCGTGCAGGGACACTTAACCCCATCTTCATGCTGGACGAGATTGACAAGCTCGGGGCCGACTTCCGGGGCGATCCGGCGGCGGCGCTCCTGGAGGTGCTGGACCCGGAGCAGAATCACGCTTTCTCCGACCATTACCTGGAGCTCGCCTACGATCTCTCCCAGGTGCTCTTCATCACCACGGCCAACGTGTTAGACACCATCCCGCCCGCGCTGCACGACCGGATGGAGGTGATTGAGTTCCCTGGTTACACCGAAGAGGAAAAGATAGAGATCGCCCGCCGGTTCCTCATCCCGCGCCAGACAGAGGTGAACGGGTTGGAACAGCACCCGCCGCACTTCTCCGAGGCCGTGCTGCGGCTTCTCATCCGGCAGTACACTTACGAGGCCGGCGTCCGCAACCTGGAACGGGAACTCGGCAGCCTCTGTCGCAAGGCCGCCCGCCGCCTGGCCGAGGACAAACGCCCGCTGACGACGATCACAGCGGAGGCGGTAGCGAAATATCTCGGCCCGGCGCGCTACACCCAGGAACGCACCGAAAAAGAGGCGCAGATCGGCGTGGCGATGGGGCTGGCCTGGACGCCGGAGGGGGGCGACCTCCTGCCGGTGGAGGTGGCCCTCATGCCCGGTAAGGGCAATCTGACGTTGACCGGGCAGCTGGGTGAGGTGATGCAGGAATCGGCCCAGGCGGCCTTCACCTACCTGCGCTCGCAGGCCGAGGCCTGGGGGCTGGCGCCGGACCTGTTTGAGAAGGTGGACGTCCACATCCACTGCCCGGAGGGTGGCATCCCTAAGGACGGCCCTTCCGGCGGGATCACCATCGCCACCGCACTCTTTTCCGCCTTCACCGAGCGGGCCGTCCGCCATGACGTGGCGATGACCGGCGAAATCACGCTGCGGGGGCGGGTGCTGCCCGTGGGCGGTCTGAAGGAGAAGCTGCTGGCTGCGCACCGCGCCGGCGTCAAGACCGTTGTCATCCCGGCGCGCAACCGCCAGGACTTGCAGGAGATCCCTAAGGCGATCTTGCGGGGGCTGAACGTGGTGCTGGTGGAGCAGATGGGCCCCGTGCTGGAGCAGGCGCTCTGTCCACCCAGCCCGGAGGCCGCGAGACCGCGTCGCCGGGGCAAGGGGGCCGAGAAGCCCCCGGCCGGCGAGCCGTAAACGGCAGCTATTCGGGCCGGTTGCGATACCGCCACAATGGCGGATAGGCGCTGCCGACGGCGGCGAAGAGCGGTACCCCGATCAGGCCGCCGCTGAGCGCCTGGATGACGTTAGGGACCACCTCGGTCAGCGCGACGCCGACGCCCATCAACAGCGCTCCGGCCGCGAAGTAGCCCCCCGCGACGATGACCAGGCTCGCGATCACCGCTAACGTCAACGTGAGCGGGGTGCGCTGCCGCCGCACGAACATCCCCACGGCCCACCCCTGGACGCCGTGGATCACCAGCGAAAAGATTGCCCACTGCGCGTAGGGGCTGGTCAGGTCGGCTAACGCCGTTCCCAGGCCGCCGGCCACCGCGCCCACCCACGGGCCGAACGCCAGCGCGGCGAAGACCACCCCTGCATCTCCCAGGTGAATATATCCGCGCGCCGGCGTTGGAATCTGCACCAGCCGGGTCAAGACGAAAATGAGTGCGGCCATCAATGCCGTCACCGTCATCCGCCGGATGTCAATCGTACGTTGCATAGTTCTCTCTTCCTAAATTAGCATCTGCCGGGGCCATTGCCCCTGCCCGCCCGCTTCAGGCCGGCTCTCTAGCATACAACCGTCATCATAACATACTCAGGTTGTTTGACAAGGGGAAAGCCCGTTGCCCGTTCCGCGCGG
>CAZLNM010000206.1:0-2700 GCA_964561025.1 uncultured Myxococcales bacterium | reverse complement strand
CGCCGCGGCCGCCGAACCCGCGGGACAGGCCGCCGCCTCCAGCGCCTGGCGGGCCTCGTCCAGCGCGCCCTGGCGCAGCCGGATCCAGGCCATCCACAGCGCCGGCCGGCAGTCGTCCGGCAGCCGCGCTTGCAGCGAGCGCAGCGTCTTTACGGCCCAGGCGTCGTTGCCGTCATCCAGGTAGGCGCGCGCCAGCCGGAAGTAGCCGGCGGGATCCGAGGGGTCCTTGTGCACGGCCGCCTTGGCCTCGGCGATGGCTTGTCTTTCCTCGGCCGGCGCCGGGTTCGCGGCCAGGAGAACCCACAGGCAAAGCGCCCGCACCCCGCGGGTTGCAGATCGCCGAGCCGCCGACTGCTGGAGCATGAAACGGTCCTTTCGGAGCTATTGGTCAGAGGTTTTTCGGCCCTTGTCAAGCCCGGTTTTCCTTGACCCGGCGCGCGCTGCGGCGGTAGCTTCACCGCAGGAAAGGAGCCGTTCATGCCGGAGCGCCGCAAGACCGACCCCCGGGCCATCCGGCCCGAGAAGACCGACCGCCGCCGCGGAGACCGCCGCGATTCCCACCGCCTGCCCATCCAGGTCGAGGTGGCCGAAGGCAACGGGCCGTTCGAGAAGCACCAGGGAGACATCTCCATCGGCGGCGTGTTCTTCGAGAAGCCCCTGTCGCTCCCCATCGGCGCCCAGGTTCAGCTCCGCTTCACCCTGCCCGGCCTGGAGCGCACGCTCGATGTGCGCGGCGAGGTGGTGGAGGTGACGAACGCCGGCGGGACCTTCACCGCCGGGACGCGGGTGCGCTTTTGCGATCTCGACGTGCGCGCCGAGCTGCTGGTGGCGCGCTATCTGGATCAGAACCGCCAGGGATAGCCCGTCTTCAAACAGGAGAAGCCCATGCGCCGCATCGCCTGGCTCGCGCTGGCCGTGCTTCTTTCCGTGCCGGCGCTCGCCGAGGAGCCCGCCGCCACCCCGTCTCCCGCCGAGCTCATGTCGCTGGCCCGCCGGGTCCAGGAGCGGGTGGCCAAGCTGCGCGAGCTCTCCTTCAAGAAGACCATCCGCTTCGAGACCACCACCAAGGACAAGGTGCGCGCCTACCTGCTCCAGTCCATCAACGAGCAGTACCGGCCTGGCGAGCTGGAGCAGGAGGGGCTGGCCTGGAAGGCCCTGGGGCTGGTGCCCCAGGAGCTCGACTACCGGGCCTTCATGCTGGCGCTGTACGAGGAGCAGGTCGGCGGCTACTACGACCCCAAGAAGAAGACCTTCTACCTGGCCGAGTGGATCGGCGCGAACCTGCAGGAGCCGATCATCGCCCACGAGCTGTGCCACGCGCTGGACGACCAGCACTTCGACCTCTCCAAGTTCAACGACCGCATCCGCGGCAACTCGGACGCCATGTACGCCCGCTCGGCCCTGGCCGAGGGCGTGGCCACCCTGCTCATGATGATGGACTCGCTGCAGCAGGCCGGCGGCGGCGACGTGGACTTCTCGTTGCTGGACCTGGACGGGGTGCTCGGCGCGGCCATGATGAGCCTGCAGGCGCAGCAGTTCCCCCAGTTCGCCGCGGCGCCCGAGGCGCTGCGAGAAGCGCTGATGTTCCCCTACCTCAAGGGGCTGTCCTTCGTGTCTTACGGGAAAAAGCGCGGCGGCTGGAAGCGCATCGACCGGGCCTATGCCGAGCTGCCGCGCTCCACCGAGCAGATCATGCACCCGGAGAAGTACTTCGACGAGCGCGACGCGCCGGTCGAGGTGTCGCTTTCTGCCCTGGACCGCAAGGCGCTCCCGGGTTGGAAGATGATCTTCGAGGACGTGCTGGGCGAGTTCATGAGCCTGCAGCTCCTGTCCGCTCTCGATGACGAGGAGGCCAAGCGCGCCGCGGCGGGGTGGGACGGGGACCGGCTGCGGGTGTACCAGAAGGGCGACGCGCTCGCCTTCGTGCTGCTCTCGGAGTGGGACAGCGAGGACGACGCGGTGGAGTGGGCCGGGGCCTTCGCCAAGACGGTGAAGACCCGCGACCCGGCCTTCGAGCACCAGCCGGCGGTCCGCGGCGAGACGCGCATGCTCTTTACCGATCCCGAACGGCGCGCCATCATCATCGAGCGGCGTGCTCGCGCGGTGCTCATCATCCACCGCCTCCCCCAGGATCTCGCCGAGGAAGTCCGCAAGCTCGTCTGGTGAGCGGCGCCGGAGAAGGCCGGGATCCCCGCGGGGTTCAAACGAGTCAGGCTCGCTCGCGACGCAGCGGATAACGGGTGAGCGGGGCCATGTGCGCCGGCGCTCTCGACCTTGCGCCATTCGGCCAGGGCGAGAAACATGATCCCCGATACAAAGGTCGTGAGTTTCGGACTTGACACCGCCGGGCGGGGGAGAATACCGTCTGTGCAAATCAAACCCGAGGTGACCATGCCGAACGAAGACAAGCCGTCCGCGAGTTCTTCCGCCTCCGCCCCGCACCACGAGAAGGAGGCGCGCGTCCGGGGGCAGCGCTCTCTGTTCATCAACGTGCTGCTCATGTTCCTGGTGTCGATCGTGGTGTTCGCGGTGGCCTCCTACTTCTTCCTGGTGCCGAAGATCGCCATGCAGGATCTTCGGCTGCTCCAGCTCCAGCAGCGGATCAGCATGCTGGAGGAAGACCTGGCCGACCTGGCCGCCGATCAGGACTCGGATCTGCCCCCGCCGCCGGAGGATCGCGGGGGCGAGCCCCCGGCCCCG
>CAZLNM010000205.1:0-2883 GCA_964561025.1 uncultured Myxococcales bacterium | reverse complement strand
TGCCCAGCTCGCCGGCCATGATGCCGGCCAGGAACCCCACCTCCACGCTGTGCTGCAGCTGGTTCTGGCTGTAGCTGGTGCGGTACTTGAGCCGGCCCAGGGTCTTGATGATGTCGGGGTGGATGCCGTGGATGCCCAGCTCGAAGCAGGCGTGCTCCCCGGCCTCCTTGATGACCTGCTCCAGCTCCTTCTCGGTCTTGGCCACGATCTCCTCGATGCGGGCCGGATGGATGCGGCCGTCGGCGATGAGCTTCTCGAGGCTGAGGCGCGCCACCTCGCGGCGCACCGGGTTGAAGCCGGAGATGATCACCGCCTCGGGGGTGTCGTCGATGATGAGGTCCATGCCGGTGGCCGCCTCCAGCGCCCGGATGTTGCGGCCCTCGCGCCCGATGATGCGGCCCTTCATGTCGTCGTTGGGCAGCGGCACCACCGACACGGTGGCCTCGGAGACGTAGTCGCCCGCGTAGCGCTGGATGGCGGTGGCCAGGATGTGCTTGGCGCGCTTGTCCGCCTCCTGCCGGGCCTCCTCCTCCACCTGCTTGATGAGCTTGCCCGACTCGTGGCGCGCCTCCTCCACCATGGAGTCCAGCAGCGTCTTCTTGGCCTCCTCCGCGGACATGCCGCTGACCTTCTCGAGCTGGCGCTGGGCCTCCTGCAGGATGGCCTCGCGCTTGGCTTGCAGCTCTTGCAGTTTCTGCTCGCGCGCCTGGAACTCCTTTTCGCGCCGCTTGAAGTCGTTGTCCTGCCGGTCCAGCAGGTCGGCGCGCTTCTCCAGGCTCTCCTCCCGGTGGAGCAGGCGTTTTTCTTGGGCGGAGAGGTTCTCTTGCTTGTTCCGGATCTCCAGATCGAGCTCGCGCCGGCGCTTGTCGACGATCTCCTTGGCCTCGATCTCGGCGGTGCGCTGGGCAAGCTCGGCCTGCTTGCGGGCCTCCTCCAGGACGCGCTGGGCTTCCCCGCGGGCGCGGGAGACGACCGAGCGGGCGGAGCGGACGGCCAGAAGGTACGTGAAAAAGGAGGAACCGACCACGGCGCCGACAGCGATCAAGATGACGATGATGGGGGACACGGAGCACCTCCCCCGGACGCGGATAAAGCGCCCGGATATGTCAAGCCGGCCCCTGGGGGCACGGCGGGTTGCGACGGCCGCGCGGGGCGATGCACCCCTTGCGTCCGGGCACCGGGGAAGGGCCTGGAGGAAACGCCGGGAACAGGATGGACGATCGGGGTCGGACCGCGGGCCGACCGGCTCAGGACTTCCTTCTCCTTTCCCGATAGAACATTGTCGTCCGCAGTCCACGAGGCACCCGATAGCGGGCGCCTTTTCGCAAATCAGCACCACCTGTGGGATCGCGCATCACTATCCCGGACACTCTGGGTCCCCGGGCTATGTGAACCCGTCCAAAACGGGACGGGGCCGTCTCGAAAAACCCCCGCCGTGGCCGTCGAGGCGAACGAAGGCAATGAACCTCGCCTTCAAAAAGGTGGGCGCGCCGTGACGACGTCAGGCAACTTCCGAAGAAGCTGCACACGGCCGCAAGAGGGCGCTCCCAGGTTTGTAAACGTTGGTTCATCCGTTTTCTGTTCGCCCGTCACGCACCCGGCAGGGGAAGCGTGCCTTCAGTCCTTGTCCGCGCCCTCTCCGGATGCCTGCCGGACGGTCTTCACCAGGCGCCGGATCCTTTCTCTAACCTCTCGAAGAACCTGCTCTTTTTCCTCTCTGGCCTTGAACAGCGCATCGGCGATGTTGAGCGCGGCCAGCACCGTCACGTTGTGGGTGGCCACGGCCTGGGAGGTGCGCTGGATCTCGGTGATCTGATCGTTTACGAACTTGGCCAGGTTCTGGATGTACTCCTCGCCGTCGTCGCTCTTTACCTTGAAGCGCTGGCCCAGGATTTTGACTTCGACGGTGCGCATTGTCATCCCATCTCGAATACACGCCACTCGAAGTATATTTTTCGAGATCGCATGTTGTCAAGGAATCTGTTTTTTTCGGTTTTTTCTCCCCCTGATGGATGTTTCACTCGTAAAAACAAGTTGTTATCTGGTGAGCCGCGATTATTTTCGCATGTTCACCGGGTACCGCGCGGCTAAAAAAAACCGCGAGAGCAAAAAGAGCCCGGCAGGGCCACCGCGGCGGCCCCGAATCGCAGGGCGGCGCGGCCTTTCAGCGCGGGATGGGGATGGGCTTTCCCGCGTGGACGATGGCGGGCGGGACGAACGCCGAGCCGATGATCTGCTCGACGACGATGCCGGCGATCACCGTGGCCACCAGCAAGACGCCGATGGCGGCCAGCGAGAACGCGATGGCCTTCTCCTCCGGGGTGTCCATCAGGATGCGGCAGCCCTGGTACACCAGGTACACCGAGTAGCCGAAGCCGGCCAGCAGCGCCAGGATGGAGAGCCCGGGGAACAGCGTGAGCACCCCGGCCACCCACACCGGGGTCACGCCGTAGATCATGAGCTTGTAGGCGGCGTTCTCGTTGCGCACCGTTCCGAAGGACGGCGCCATGGCGTTGACCAGCGGGCCGATGATGAACATGGTGCCGAGGTACACTCCCAGCATGAGCACCGAGTACAGCAGTGAAAAGCCGAACCCCAGGCCGTAGGAGAGCTGGCCCAGGAAACTGCACACCGTGGGCACGGCCGCGAGGACCAGGGTGTAGCGTAGGATGAGCGAGCGGCCCGGCACGGTCTCGTCGCGGATCACCCGGAAGGCGCGGCGCGGGTTGGTGAGCAGTTCGATGGCCCGGTTGATGATGGCGGCGTAGTCCAGCATGCGGGGCATGGTACGGATCGGGTGGCGCAAAGTCAAGGCGGGCGGAGGCGGAGGTGATGTACCCAAGTTTGTGTCAGGAAAGGAAAGGGGATACCCCTTAGGTTTGC
>CAZLNM010000204.1:0-2904 GCA_964561025.1 uncultured Myxococcales bacterium | reverse complement strand
CTCCCCCCCACCGCTCGCGGACAGCTCGCGTACCGCCTGGTCCAGGTTGTCCGTCGTGGCGGGGGCCGCCTCACTGCCGCGCGCGGTCGGAGTCTCGGACTGACCGCCTTGAGGTGCGGCGGGCTCGGCGGCCGCCGGCGAACCACCGGACGGCGAAGCGGGCTTGCCTTTGGATTGTGAGGCACACCCTACCAGAATCAGCAGTGCGGCCACGCAGCCGCACGCCAACCACGCGCAACGGTGCGGAACACGGAATCCGGCCATGTCGGTTTCCTCGTCAATGCAGACGACCCCGAGCGCCGAGTCTGCACGTACCATCGGTCCGATTCGCTCGGCTTGGTGCGCGCCGTAGCCGAGCGCGTACGAACTTCCTATTTTACACTCGCCTTCCCGTTCACCCAAGGGCTGAAACCGGAATTGCACCCGTGATGATGTGGACCAACTCCGCGGGGTCCGCGGCGGTCTGACCTCGTGGCACCCGCGAATAAACCGCGTCCCGGGCCGAATACCCGCGCGAAGTGGTCAGGTCGCGGCCGGGGCCCGGCGCCTTATCCCCGCGTGTTGTGTGGTGGGCGGGCCGGCCGGGGGGGGGGGGGCCCCGGCGGCGCCCCCCCACGGCTCCCCCCCAGCGGAGCGCGACGACACCCTGCCGGGGTCGGTCTGAGAGTCGGCAACGTGGGCGTTCTCGCGGCGAACATCGGCCAGGAGGTTCTGCAATGTACCCATTTCCACTCCTTCATTCTCTGATTCTGCGCGGCATGGCGGCGGTGCTCGTCGCACTGGCAACGGTCGGTTCCGCCGCTTCCGCGCAGACGCCGGCGCAGCGGCTCCATGAGGCCTTCTACCTGGAGCAGACGAAAGGCGACTTCGCTGCCGCCGCCAAGCTCTATGCCCAGGTCGCGGAGGCGGGCGCGGCGCCCGCTGAGCTGCGGTCCGAGGCGAGGAGCCGATTGGCGGCGTGTCAGGAAGAGCTTGCCGCCACGGACTTTGCGCGCCTGCTACCGCCCGAGCCCCTGGCTTTCGTCGAGTTGAATCGGCCCGGCGAGCGGATTGGCAGGCTCCTGGAGAAGATGGGGTTGCTCGCCACGCCCGGCGGCGCGCCGCCAGCTCCGGGGCAGAATCGTCTCGCAATCAGCCCGGAGGTCGTCAATGCCCTGCTGGGCGTGCGCGGTTGCGCCGTGGCGATCACCGGCTTCGATCCGACGCGGCAGCAGCCAATGGGGGTGGCCGTACTGCACCCCGGGGATATGGAGCTGATCCGGGGCCTCATCGAAACCGCGCTGCCCGTCCAGAGCGACGTGGTGGATCCCATCGACGGCCACCCGACCTACCGTGCCGAAGGAATCTATATCACTCTCACAAAAAGACTTGTGATCGCGGCCACCAGCCCGGCCGAGATTGAGGCCGTCCTCGAACGCACCAAGGACGCCGACGCCCCGTCTCTGGCCGCGAACCCCGAGTTGGCCGACGTTCTCAAGCAACGCGGTGACGCGCTGCTGTTTTTCTGCGTGAACCCCAAGCCCCTCATGCCTCTGTTGAACGTGGCGATGGCGGGGGCCGCCCAGAGCCGCGAAATGGCCCTGGTGCGTGCCCTGCTCGACCCCCAGAGCCTGCGGTCGCTGTCCGGGTGTTTCGACCTCAGCGATCAAGGCGTCGTGCTTGAACTCGCCCTACGACTCGACCAGGGGCACCGCAACTTGGTGTACAACTTCCTGCGGCGGCCGGCCATCGATCCGGCGACGCTGCGGGGCGTGCCCGCCGGGTCGGCTGCCCTACTCGCCTTGGCCATGAACGCGGCCCCGGCCCAGTACGCTACCCCCGCCGCGTCAGCCGACGCCGGGCCGCCGATCGTGACCGCCCTGGATCTCGGGCGTGAGCTATTTGCGAACATCAACGGCATCGCCATCTGCCTGATGCCGCCGGTTGGCGACGCCCAGGGGCCGGTTCCCGACGTAGCCGCAATCATCACGGTCAACGATCCGGCGAAGTCACAGGCCCTGTGGCAGCAGATGCTGGGGATTGCGAGCGTCGCGGGCGGCGCGCCGTCGCTGGAGGGCACGGCGCGCGACGTGGGCGGTGTGCCGGTGCGCAGCTACCGTTGCCACGAGGGCGTTACGGTCCACATGGCGACGGTAGGACACAGCCTGCTCGTGGCCGCCACCGAGCGCGCGTTGGAGCGGTGCCTCACGTCGCTGCGCGACGGGCCGTCGGTGCTGGATGACGCAGGGCTGGCCGGCCCGCTCGGCCGCTTGGGACCAAACACCACGCTGGCCGTGCTCGCGCACCCCGGCCGGTGCCTCGAGGTGGCCAAGCGCTACATGTCCAGCGCGGACGTCGCCGAGATCGCTCCCGTCGCCCCGCTCCTCGCCGAGACCACGGCCACGCTCACCGTGGAGCACTCCAACGAGATGCTCCGGCTGGCGCTGGCGGTGGCCGGCGTGCCGGATGTCAGCGGCCTGGTGAGCCAGATGCTCACCGAGCAGCGCCGCGGCGAGCAGACACAACAGGACGTGACCCGCGCCATTCGGCAGAAGGAATGGGACAAGGCCCTGACGCTGCTGGATCAGCAGCTCACGGCCCAGCCGGGGAACACGAAGGTTCTGCGCCGGAAGTTCGACATCCTGGCGGTTCGCAAGGACGACCCGGCGGCCGCGACGCAAGCGGCCGAGGCGCTCTACGAGGGCCTGAGGGACAACGCCGCCGAGCTGAACAACTTCGCTTGGGAGTTGCTGACCGAGGACAAGTACCAGCACAAGTACAACGACCTCGCGCTGCGGCTGGCCCGCCGATCGAACGAATTGACCAACCATGCCGTGTGGGCGTACGTGGACACGCTGGCGCTGGCGGAGTTCGAGACCGGCAGCGCCGCCCGCGCGATCGAGCTGGAGAAGAAGGCCATCGAAC
>CAZLNM010000203.1:0-2971 GCA_964561025.1 uncultured Myxococcales bacterium | reverse complement strand
GGCTGCGCTACCGGGAGAAGAAGATCGGCGCCCGCATCGAGCCGCGCCCGGCCATGCCGCCCATCCCGGCGGGGGCCTTCGGCCTGCCGCCGCCGCCGAGCACCTCGCTGGGGACGGTGCCGTTGCCCAAGGTGGCGCCCCAGGGCACCGTGCGCCGCGAGGGTGGCACCAAGGGCATCTTCGCGGTGCTCTACGAGGAGCGGGGCCGGCGCACGCTGGCGGGGCTCATCAACCAGATCCGGCAGGACCGGCACGAGCTGGTGGACCGGGTGAACCAGACCTTCGCCGGGTTGCCCGGCACGCCGCTGGAGGAAGAAGACGTGCTGCGCGCGGTGCACTACCACAAGCTCGGCGACGCGCTGCTGCGCCGCGAGTGCGACGTCATCCGGCGGGCCTTCCAGCGCAACCGGGGCAGCCTGGCCAAGGCCGCTCAACAGCTCAAGAGCGATCCCGAGCGCTTGCGGGCCCGCATCCAGGAGCTCAAGATCTCCGAGGACATCACCCGCATCCGCGCCTCGTTCTCCGAAGCCATCCTGTCCCAGGCCCCGTTCAAGGAGCGGCTCGACCTGGCGCTCACCCGGGAGAAATACCTCGAGGACCTGGGCATCGAGAACGAGGTGGACGCCTCGCTCAAGGCCGACCTTTCGCGCGAGCGCGAGAAACTGGGGGAGGGCGCCACCCTGCTCCAGGCCGCCGAGAGCCTGAAGGCCAACCTCGGCCTGGACGAGGAGCGCTACCGGCGCATGCTGCGGCGCTTCGGCCTGGCCCCGGAGGCCCCCGCGGAGGCCCCGGCGGCCTCGACTCCGGAGAGCGCGTGAGGCCGCCGCCCGAAACTGGTCGGGTAATTCCCTTCGTAGCCTCCGCCCGATTCTTGCTGTCATGGGCCTGCGGTCCCTGCGGGATTCGCTTTCGCTCACTCAACTTGCCGGGAGCGGCAACGATGCGTGCCATGACCTGGGTGCCTTTTTTCCTTTTTGCGGTACACGCGGCGGGGGCGGAGGGCGAGGCGGCCTCGCCGCCCGCGGAGCGGATCGTGATCACCGCGGTGGGGGATGTCAACCTGGGCTCGGCCTATCCCGACGAGTCCGGCCTGCCACCCGACGGCGGCGCCAGCCTGCTCGAAGGCGTGCGCGCGGAGCTTGCGGGGGACGTGGTCTTCGCCAACCTGGAGGGGCCGCTGGCCGACGGCGGCGTCTCGCAGAAGTGCGGCCCCCGCTCGCGCCAGTGCTACGCCTTCCGCACCCCGACCGCCTACGTGCGCCACCTCAAGGACGCGGGGTTCACGGTGGTCAGCCTGGCCAACAACCACGTCAACGACTTCGGCGAAGAGGGGCGCCAGAGCACCCTCCGCACCCTGGATGACGCAGGCATCCGCCACTCCGGCCCGGTGGGCGACGTGGCCCGGCTGGTGGTGCGCGATCGTTCACTGGTGCTCATCGCCTTCGCCGCGGGGACGCTGTCGCACAACCTCCTGGACATCGAGGACGCCGCGCGCCGGGTCAAGGAGCTTTCGGCCAGCGGGGATCTGGTGCTGGTGAGCTTCCACGGCGGCACCGAGGGCGCCAAGGCCGGCACGGTACGGGACGAGCCGGAGTTCCTCGGCGGCGAGCCGCGCGGGCACCTGGTCCAGTTCGCCCACGCCATGATCGACGCCGGGGCGGCCCTGGTGATCGGGCACGGGCCCCACGTGGTGCGCGGCCTGGAGGTGTACCGCGGGCGGCTCATCGCCTACTCGCTCGGCAACTTCTGCACCTACGGCGGCTTCAACCTCTCCGGCTCGCTGGGGCGCGCGGTCATCCTGAAGGCCGAGCTGGATCCGCGGAGCGGCGCTTTCGTCACCGGGCGGCTCATCGCCACCCGCCAGGAGGGGCGCGGCATCGCCCGGCTGGATCCGGAGGGGGCGGGGATCCGCGAGGTGCGAGCGCTGTCGCTGGCGGATTTCCCCTACAGCCATCCCGAGATCGGCGAGGACGGCGCCTTGTGCCCAGGCGCGGGAGACGGGGAGGGGCTCTTCACCCTCGCTGACGCCGAGCGGCGAAAGAAGCTGCGCGAGCTGCTGGACGAGCTTTCGCGCCGCGGCTTCTCCGCGGATTCGCTGCGGCGCGCCTTCGGCGATCGGCGGGCGGGGTTGGTGCCGGAGATTCTTGCGCGCTTCGCCAAGCCGGCCGAGGCCCTGCCGTGGGAGAAGTACCGGCCGCTGTTCATCGACGAGGCCGTGCTCGAATCCGCGCGCGCCTTCCTTTCCGAGCACGCCGAGCTGCTCTCCCGCGTCGAGCAGAAGTACGAGGTCGATCGCGCGGTGGTGGCGGCCATCGTGGGGGTCGAGACCAAGTTCGGCAAAAAGCGCGGGACCTTCCCCGCCTTCAACGTCTTCGCCACGCTCTCGCTGCTGGACGCGCGCCGCGGCAACTGGGCCCGCAACCAGCTCGCGGCGCTGCTGTCTGTCTTCGCCGCCGATCCGCTGGCGGTGGTCGGCTCCTACGCCGGGGCGGTGGGGCTGGTGCAGTTCATCCCCTCGAGCATCCGCACCTACGGCGTGGACTTCGACGGCGACGGCCGCATCGATCTCGACACCCCGGACGACGCGCTGGCCTCGGCGGCGAACTACCTCAAGGGCGAGGGGTGGAAGCGCGCCAAACCCATCGTGCGCGGCGGCGCCAACTACCGGGCCATCTTCCGCTACAACCCGGCCCACCACTACGCGCGGGTGGTCAAGGAGCTGGCCGAGGCGCTCGGCCATCCCGCCGAAGCCCCGCCCGCGCCCAAGAAAGCGCCAGCCCCGGCCCTCACGCCGGCTCCGGCCCCCGCGCCGGCCCCGGCAACGCCGTCCCCGGAACCCACCAAGCCGTCCGCCCCGCCCGCGCCCTGATCTCTTCCTCGACGCCTCTCCAGCGTCAACCGTCGTGCGCACATTTACGCGGCGCGCCAGGTGAGTCCTCCACGCAGCGCAGGCGGCTTTGCGCCGAGCAGT
>CAZLNM010000202.1:0-3009 GCA_964561025.1 uncultured Myxococcales bacterium | reverse complement strand
CGCCGCCGCCGCCGCCGCCGCCCGCCGCGGCCTGGCCGCTCGTGCCCGCCAGGGCGCGCGCCGGCGAGGCGCACCAGACTGTGCCGCACAGCGAGCCGAAGGCGCCCACTCCGCCCGCGCCGCCTATCCCCGAGGCGCCGTCCACGCCGTTCTGGCCGTCCTGGCCCACGTTGAGCTGGATGTGATCGGGGAAGCCCGATTCGGTGGCGTGCGAGCAGGAGGACCCGCTGCGGGGATCGAAGCTCCAGTCGTACCCGCCCAGGCCGTTGCCGTAGTCGCTCACCTGGTACTGGGCCTGGGCCCCTTGCTTGTTCGGGTAGTCGTACACCGGGCACACGGTGGTGCCGCCGCTCCGGCCGCTGGCCGCAAGACAGCTCGGATTGCTCCCGGCCCGGCCGCCGGGGCGCTGGCGTCCAGCCGGGCAGGGGGCGTACTCCCGCAAGCCGTCGAGGCCGGCGCCGCCGTCGAGCTCGGTGGAGTTCTGGCGCCCGAACCCGGCCGCCCCGGCCGCGCCCGCGCCGCCGTTGCCGCCGCGGCCTGCCCAGACGACGGTGCTGCGGATGGTCAGGGCCGGGCCGCAGTTTTCCAGCCGGATGGCCACCGAGGGCGCGCCATCGGCGCCGGCGGCGGCGGGCGCCAGGTCGCGGCCCCGCACCACGAAGCCGGACAGCAGCGCCTCGTCCTGGACCCCGCTGGCCGAAACCGCGGGCCCGCCGGCCGGCGCCTGGATCACCGACGGGTAGAGCACCACGTCGCGTTTGGAGAAGTCCGCAAAGTACCCGCCGTGGAGGCGGGCCTGCGCGCCGAGCACCACCGTCTCCTCGTAGGTCCCCTCGGCCGCCAGGATGTAGCTCTTGCCGGAGGCGGGGAGGGCCGAGAGGGCCTGGCTCAAGGTGCCGAAGGGCCGCTGGCGGCTGCCGTCACCGCCGACGCTCCCCGGCCGCGCGAACAGCGCCCGGTCGATCACCCCGTCGATGCCGTCGCAGTTCTCGTCCAGGTAGCTCAGGCCGGGGACGGGTTCCCCGATGAGGTCGGGCTCGTCCTGCGTGGTGTTGCCGAGCCTCCGGCGGCACTCGCAGCCGTTCGAGGGATCGTTGTCCAGGTTGACCCACTCGTAGGTGACGCCGCCCACGCTCTCGGTGAGGCAGGGGCCCATGCCGCAGCGGGGCGGGTTCTGGCCAAGGTCGCATACGCCGGTGGTGTGGTCCAGCTCGGGGACGAAGTAGCGCGAGCAGTCGTTGTTGCAGGTGCCGCAGTGCTCCGGGCTCTCGTAGCGGCCCGTGACCGGGTTGCGAAATCCCTCGTCGGTCCGCCCGTCGCAGTTGTTGTCGCGGCCGTCGCAGATCTCGGGGTTGTAGCTGTTCACGTCGCAGATGCTCCAGGCGTATCCGCCCGCGTCGCGACGGCACACCTGGTATCCCTCACAGGTCTGGAAGCGGCAGGAGCGGATGGCCCCCTCGCTGGCCGCAGTACAAAGGCAGGTGCGGGCCTGCGGCTGGCATTGCATGGCGCTGCCGACGTTCTGGCACAGGTAGCCGGCCGGGCAGCCGGGCGGATACAGGGAGCCGGCCGAGCAGTCCCGGCCGCAGAAGCGCTCGCCATCCAGGGTGAGGCACAGGCTGCCGGGCCCCAGGCAGTCGGCGTCGCGCTGGCAGGGATCGCACAGCGTGTCCGGGAGCGGCAGGCAGGCGCTGTCGTCGTCGGCGCGGTAGAACCCGCTCTCGCAGGCGAGCACCCGGCAGGCGAACTCCTCGCCCACCTGGCGGCACTCGGTGCGGCTGGCGTGCGCAAGGAGCGCATCGCAATCGCGGTTGCAGCCGCCGCAGTGCTCCGGAGGGAAATAGCGGCCCGCATCGTCGCGGAAGTCCTCGTCGGTGGCGCCGTCGCAGTCGTCGTCCAGGCCGTTGCAGGATTCGGCGGCGGGTTCGCGCGCGTCGCAGTAGAAGCCGTCGAAGCCCCGGCAGGTGCGCGTCCCGGCGCAGGTGCCGAAGGCGTTGCTCACCTGGCAGGGCGCAGGATCCAGCCCCTCGTCGGCGAAGCCGTCGCAGTCGTCGTCACGGCCGTTGCAATCCTCCGTGGACGGGACGGCGGCGCTGCACCCGGTGAACCCGGCGGGGGGCGTGCAGGTCTCGACGCCGAAGCACTCCCCGAGGTCGTTATGCACCGAGCAGCCGCGCACCAGGCCGGCGCTGTTCTCGTCGCAGGTGCAGGTGCCCCCGGCGGGCAGGCACTGGCGGAAGCGTTGGGCGGAGATCTCGACGTCCCGGCACTGGTAGCCGGCGGGGCAGGGCGCGGCCGCGCAGTCCCGGGCGCAGAAGCGCCCCTCGGGGAACGACAGGCACAGGTCGGCGCCGCCCACGCCGCAGTTGCGGTGCTCCAGGCAGGGCTGGCACAGGCGGTTCTCGTCCGGGGCGCACAGCGCCACCGTGCCGGGCCCGCCGTGGGGATCCGGCACCTCCCGGCAGGCGAAGCCTGTCGGGCAGCCGCTGTCGCACGGGCGGGTGCAGAAGGCCCCCCGCGGATGCGACAGGCAGTAGGTGCTGCGGCACTCCTCGTTGGCGAGGCAGCGTTCGCCGAACTCCTTGAGGGTCGGGCCGCCATCGGGCTGCTCGATGTCGAGCCGCAGGCATTCGCCGTTGATGCAGCGGAAGCCCTCCAGACACTCCACGTCGAACACGCAGCGGCCGGGGTTTTCCGCCAGCCAGTCTCGCCCGCAGCCCCACAGCGAGGCGCCGGCCGTCACGCTCAGGATGAGGATGAGTTTGCGCATGGTGGCCTCCCCTCAGAACCGGCCCAGGTTGCCGAAGGCCCCGCGGACGCCCGCGCTGCCGCCGCCGCTGCCGCCCGCCGGCGAGGAGCCGCCCGCGCCGCCCGCGCCCCCGGTGTCGGGGTCGGCCGGAGCCTCGAACAGGTTCTGTTCCTCGTAGGGGGCGGTCTCCAGGAAGTTGCCGGCGATGGCGAACGACACGCCGCCGCACGACCAATGAGTAACCGCACGCAAGAGAAGAC
>CAZLNM010000201.1:0-3117 GCA_964561025.1 uncultured Myxococcales bacterium | reverse complement strand
AGCTCGCCCACCTCGTTGGTCTTCATCTCCTTGGTGCCGGTCTCCGAGTCCATGACCTTGCAGTCGGTGTCGGGCACCGGCAGGCCGATGGTGCCGTTCTTGCGCCGGCCGTACAGCGGGTTGGCGTGTGTGACCGGCGAGGCCTCGGTGAGGCCGAAGCCCTCGATCAATTTCGCGCCCGAGAGCTCCTCGAAGCGCTTCTGGATCTCCAGCGGCAGCGGCCCGGCGCCGGAGATGCAGGCCCGGATGGAGCGCAGGTCGTAGTTCTTGACCTCGGGGAAGTTGTTGATGGCGTTGTACAGCGCCGCCACGCCCGGGAACAGCGTGCCCTTGTACTTCTGGATGGCGCCCAGGAGATCGCCCCACTCGGGGAGCTTGGGGAACAGCAGCATGGCGGCGCCGTTCACCAGCGAGAGGTTCATGACCGTGGTCATGGCGTAGATGTGGAACAGCGGCAGCACCCCCACGATGATGTCCTCGCCCGGCCGGCTCTGGGTGTCCCAGGCCGCGGTCTGCTTGGCGTTGGCGATGAGGTTCAGGTGGGTGAGCATGGCGCCCTTGGGCGAGCCGGTGGTGCCGCCGGTGTACTGCAGCACCGCCAGGTCGTTCTCCACGTCGATGTCCACCTTGGGCGGGTTGGGCGGCGTGCGCAGAAGATCCATGAAGTTGATGGTGTCGGGCGGCATGGGGGCCGAGGGCACCTTGCCCAGGAGTTTCCCCAAGAAGCGCTTGAGGCCGGGCAAAAAGTCGGCGATGTTGCAGCCGATGACCTTCTCGATGCGGGTCTTGGGCAGGGCGTGGGCGCACTCCGACCACACGATGTCCATGACGATCAGGATCTTGGCCCCGGAGTCGGAGAACTGGTGCTCGATCTCGGCCGCCTTGTACAGCGGGTTGTTGGCCGTGACGATGGCCCCGAGCTTCATGGCCGCGAAGTAGGCCACCACGTAGTGCACGCTGTTGGGGAGCCGCAGCCCGACCACGTCGCCCTTGCGGATGCCGAGGTCGTGCAGGCCGGCGGCGAAGGAGTCCACGTACCGCTTGAGCTGGGCGAAGGTCACCTTGGTGTCCAGGAAGATGACCGCGGTCTTGTCCGGATACTTGGCGGCGGTCTCATCGAACAGCTCGCCCAGGCCCTTCTTGGGGTAGTCGATGTGCTTCGGAACACCCTCCGGCCAGAACTTGAACCACGGCCTGTCCTTGAGCTCGGTCATCGTGTCTCCCTTCTCGGCGCACGCGGCGCCACTCCCGGTTTGCCCGAAACCTCGGCGAGGGACCATCCCCTCCATGAGGGTCGCATGGTACCAGCAAAAACGGGGCGGGTGTCAACCAAAAACCGCAGCGCGCGCCGCGCCGTGCCGGGCGACGATGCGCGAGGTGCGCGAGCGGTACGCTCGACCCCGGCCCCGGCCGCTTTCTTGACAACGATCCGGCAACCCCTTATTCTCGCAAAGGATTTTCGAGGGTATCGCGCATGCCGCAGGTCAAGGACTTTCTCGACGACGCCCGTTCGCTGGAGCGGGAGGCTTTCATCTCGCGTTACCCCGAGGCCTGCCTCGTCCCGCGCACCGCGGAAGGGGGCGGCGATCCGCGGCGGGAGTACAGCTCGACGTTGAAGCTGGAGATCAACCCGAAGACCCAGGAGGTGCGGGTGGCGCCCATGCCTCCCGCCCCCACCGACGCGGTGATCCCGCTGAAGAAGGGCGACCGCAGCGACTTCGCCGGCAAGATCCTGGTCGGGCGCACCGAGACCAACGACGTGGTGGTGTCCGACCTGACGGTCTCCAAGCACCACGCCTTCTTCCGCTGGGAGAACGAAGACGCCTGCGTCCTCATGGACACCGAGTCCACCAACGGCACCCGGGTCAACGGCGCCCTGCTCGAAGCGCGGAAGGCGCGCCGGCTGTACGACGGGGACGAGGTGGCCTTCGGGGACATGAAGTTCACCTTCTACACCGCGGGCGGCTTTTACGATCTGCTGCGCTCGCTGTCGGCCATCCGATGATGCGGGCCCGCGCGCGCGTCGCGACGGCGCTCCTCATCGCGCTGTGCCTTAGCGGCTGCCCCCACCGGCCGGGGCCGGGCGGGCCACTTCAGCGGTTCGAGGACGCCCAATCGCTGCTCGAGGCCGTCCGAGGGCAAGCCCAAAAGATCGAGCGCCTGCGCCTGCGCGGCACGGTGCTGGCGCGCCGGGAGGGCCAGCGCGTCAAGGCCCGTTTCGCCGCGGCCACCGCTCTGCCGGCCAGCTTGCGTTTCGAGACCGAGAGCTTCTTCGACCAGCCCGTGTCCATCCTGGTCACCGACGGGATGGAGTTCTCCCTGTGGGACATGGAGGGCGGGCGCTTCTTCGTCGGCCGCGCCACGCCGGCCAACCTCTCCCGGGCCATCCCGGTGTTTCTCGACGGGCCGGAGGTGGTGGGCCTGCTGCGCGGGGAACCGCCGCTGATCGCCTTCGCCGAGTCCCGGATCGAGCTGGAGCCGGACGGGATCCACTACCAGGTGTTGCTTTCGAACTCGCGGGAACGGGAGCGCCTGCGCATCGACGGGCGCGACCTGCGGCCGCTGGAGGTGGAGGTGGAGGTCGAGGGCCAACGCCTGTACCTGCTCAAGCTCGCCGCCTGGGAGGAACCGCCCCGCCTGCCCCGCGAGCTCGTGTTCGAGATGCCCAGCCAGAAGCTCGAGCTCACCCTGAAGATCCGCGAGGCCGAGGCGGCCGAACCGTTCGCCGAGGACGTCTTCCGGCTGGCGGCGCCCCCCGGCGTGCCCGTCGAGACCCTGGACGCGCCCTGACCGCCGGACCTCCCCCTGATCCCCTCTCCACGGCGGCTGTCTACCCATCACAACTTTACGAACATTCGCCTGGTCGCGCTGGCTCCAGGGGCCCCGCGACCAGGCGTTCGAGCATTTGAATTAGAGCTTCCTATCAGCGAATTCTGCCGAAGCCCGACCGCCGTCAAGGGCGAGCGCAGCGAGTCGCGAAGCGATCGCAGACCCTTGACGGCAAAGGTCGGGCGGAGGCTACCCGAGAGAGGTTGCGCATGAAAGCGCTGGCTATGGAAGTCCCGGGAGGCAGCGATAGCTTCAGCGGGCGGCGGGTGCCTTGGCGGGCGGCGCGGG
>CAZLNM010000200.1:0-3122 GCA_964561025.1 uncultured Myxococcales bacterium | reverse complement strand
CCGGCGACCCGCCAGCGATCGTGTGGGAGCGCGAGCCCGTGGCGATGAACGCCGATGATGCCCTGGCGGCGGAGAATGGCAACGGCAGGGATGATCATAAGCCCGGCCCCGAGCCCGAAGCGCAGAACCAAGCGGCGGATTGGCTGGCCGGCGAACTGGCGGACCTGCAAGAGCATCCGGTGAGGGAATTGAAGGAAGCGGCCAAGGGCGCGGGGCTGGCATGGCGGACGGTGCAAAAAGCATCGCAACGGCTTGGGGTGAAGGTGCATCGGGCGAGTTTCGGCGGCAGTTGCGTATGGCGGCTGCCCAAGCTCCCGGCACCCACGCCGACCATCCGCGCCGACCTCGCAGAAGACGCTGAACCCGGCGCGGTAGGCGCGAATGGGCATTTGCCGAGGAAACCTGGTGATTCAACTGGGCGCGAATGCCTTACGCGCCAAGATGCTCCCCTTGGCGCGGATGGGGCGGACGCGGGCGAAGAATGGGGCGAAGTATGACCGCGCCAACCCCCGACAACGCGACGGACCTGCTGGCCGAGCTGGATGCGCTCGGCATCCGGCTTGAAGCCGACGGAGAGCGCCTACGCTTCCGGCCCCGTGGGAAGATGACGGCGGACCTGGCCGACCGAATGAGGGTGCACAAGGCCGAACTGCTGGCGGCGCTGCGGAAGCGCGAGGCCCTTGACCTACGGATTGCCGAAGAACTGGCCCAGCTTGTTCCGTATCGCACAGCCGACGGCCGGCAGGGATGGGTACACCCGCGCTACCGGGGCGAGCTTGAACGATTGGGGCTGCTGTAAAGTGGCCTTGACATGTGGCAAGTATCGTGTATGCTGGTATTCATGGCTGAGATACTGAACAGACTGAGGCAAGCAATTCGGACCACCGACAAGAGCCGCTATCGGCTGGCACAGGAAACGGGGATTGCGGAAAGCGCCCTGTCGCGACTGATGAGCGGCGAGCGCGGCTTGAGCATCGACGCGGCCGAGCGCTTGGCCGAAGCCCTGGAACTGCAAATCATCATCCGTCCGGCGAAGCGGAAGCCCAGAACGGCAAAGGAACGGTAAGCTATGGCAACCATTGGAACGGACCCCAACGGACATCGGCGAATCCTCTTCGTGGCCGCCGACGGAAGCCGCAAGACGGTGCGGTTGGGCAAGTGCAGCGAACGCGACGCCGAACGGGCCTGCCGGCACGTTGAGGCCCTGGCGGCAACGACGATCCACCGGCAACCCGTTCCCCGCGAAACGGCGATATGGGTGCAGGGCATCGGCCACAAGCTGCATGACCGGCTGGCGCGGGTCGGGCTGGTGGAATCGCGGGAGCAACCCGGGAAGCTCGCCCTGGCGACGTTCATCGACGGCTATCTGGCGCAACGCTTTGACCTGAAGCCCGCGACGCTCACCGCAATGAGACAATTGCGTATCTGGCTGCTGCGGTATCTGGGCGAGGATCGGCGCATCGACCGAGTGACCCCCGCCGACGCCGATGGCTATCGCGCTCACATGTTCGAAACGGGGCTGGCGAAGGCGACCATCGCCAAGCGCTGCCGCTACGCCCGGCATTATTTCGCCGTGGCAGTGCGGCGTGGGCTGCTGGCGGCCAATCCGTTCGGGCACATTAAGGGGGCGGTGAAGGGCGACCCGGCCCGGCGGTGTTTTGTACCGGCTGCAACGGTGGCGCGCGTCATGGACGCGGTCCCTGATCCGCAATGGAAGCTACTGATTGCCCTGGCGCGTTGAGGTGGGCTGCGGATTCCGTCTGAGACGCTGGCGCTTACGTGGCACGACGTGGACTTTGGGGGTAAGCGGTTCATCGTGCGGGCGAGCAAGACCGAGCGCCACGACGACGCCGGTATCCGCGTGGTGCCGATGTTCCCCGAGCTGGTGCCGCTGTTACAAGCGGTGTTCGATGAGGCCCCCGAAGGGGCTACCCACGTCATTACCCGATACCGCACCGCGGCGGTGAACCTGCGGACCCAATTCCAGCGCTACATCGAAAAGGCGGGCGTGAAGCCTTGGCCGAAGCTCTGGCAGAATCTCAGGGCTTCGCGGGCGACCGAGCTTGCGGACTTGTTCCCGTCCCACGTCTGCGCGGCCTGGCTTGGCCACACCGAGCGCATCGCCGATGCGTTCTACCGGCAAGTGACCGATGAGCATTTCGCCAAGGCTGCCGGGGGGTGTGAGGCGGCACCAAGAGCGGCACAGAATCCGGCACAGCAACCGCACGCGGATGCCCGCAAGGCGTCGCACGATGAAGACCGGGAAACAGAAGACCCCACGTTTTGCGGGGCTTTTCGAGAGGTCGCGGCTGATTGCGGCAACCCTAACAGAAACCTACTGGGCGTTACAGGACTCGAACCTGTGACCTCATCCGTGTGAAGGATGCGCTCTAGCCAACTGAGCTAAACGCCCGCGCGCGGACCATTCGTCCAGACGCACCAGCGGTCATTCTGGGCACGGGCGGGGCCGCAGTCAAGGCCGCAGCGCGCCCCGGCAGTATCCGGCAACCCTCGTGCGTCGGTTCTTCCCGCGAGGGCCGCCGACAATGGCACGCACCAGCGGGCAGGCCAGCAGAGCAGGTGAAGCGAGGTTAACAAGACGGCCGCCGGCATCACGCCGCCATCCGCCGGGCCTGCTCGCGCAGGGCGGCGATCCGGCGCTCGATCGGGGGGTGCGTCGTGAAGAGCGTCATCAGGCCGCCGTTGGAGCGCGGCTCGGCGATGTACATGTTGTGGAAGGCGGGGTTCGTATCCGTCGGAATCCGCTCGTTGCCGCTCTCCAGCCGGGCCAGGGCCGCGGCCAGCTTGAGCGGGTCGCCGCAGAGCTCCCCGGCGTACGAATCGGCGGCGAACTCGCGTTGGCGCGAGATCGCGGCCTGGATCAACGCCGCAGCCAGCGGGGCCAGAATAATCATGGCAATCGCGCCCACCGCCCCGAGCGGGTTGTCCCGGTCGCGTCCGCCGCCCATGAACATCAACATGTAGGCCGCGTAGCTGATGAGGCCGGCCAGGACGGCGGCGACGGTGCTGATGAGGATGTCGCGGTGCTTGATGTGGGCCAGTTCGTGGGCGATCACGCCCTCGATTTCGCGGGGCGACAGGAGCCCCAGCAGACCCTGGGT
>CAZLNM010000199.1:0-3125 GCA_964561025.1 uncultured Myxococcales bacterium | reverse complement strand
CTGTGCTGTCAATGGCCTTCGGTCGCTGCGCGACTCGCTGCGCTCGCCATTGACAGCGGTCGGGCTTCGGCTGTCCTGGCATCTATGAAGGGAATGCAGGCATTCCCTTCATCTTCGATGAGGAGGGCATCAAGGTCTTTTTGCGGTTTTCCTTGGCAGCAGGTTTTATCCAAGGTTCTTTCCAGGCTTTTCCTTAGAAGAAGGTTTTCTCGGGTGGGTTCCGGTGGGGGTTCAAGGGGGCGTAGCCCCCTTGCGACATCCCCGTGGCGCGGTGGTTGCGGTGGGTTCAGAAGCCGAGGCTCAGAGAGAGCGCGACGAACACGGCGTCGGTGTCGTACCAGTCGCTGTTCGAGCCCTGGAGCATCCAGGCGGCGTCCAGATCCACGCCGAAGTCGGAGATGGTCGCGCCGTCTTTCTCTGCCTGCCAGCGGTACTGGACGCGGAGGCGCGGGATGACGCGGGTGTCCGTCCGGTCCTCGCCGATGGTGGCGCCACTTGCGTCCAGCGCCGGCCAGCCAGAGTAGGTCCGCCGCTCGAAGGCGCAGCCGGCCTCGAACATCCAGCTCTCGCCGATCACCTGCCGCAGCGCGAGCGCGGCCTGCCAGCCGGAATACAGAAACTCCTCGCCCAGGTACACGAACTGGGCCTGGGCCAGTTTCTGCGAGAGCAGCGCCGAGGTGCCCAGGTCGGGAAAGAAGCTTCCCTGCACCTGCAACCCCGCGCCCTCCCACAACCCCTGGCCCAGCTGCAGCCCGATGATGAGCTGCTGGTCCAGCCGATCGGGCTCGCCGGTGGTGGTGGATAGCGGCTGGGTGAGCCAGCGCAGGCCGTAACGCAGCAGCGGAGAGATGCTGGTGCGGCTGGGGAGCTGGAAGGAGAGCCGGGCCCGGGCCCACACGTCGATCGAGCTCGAGGAATTGTCCTCGAAGAACCACAAATACGAGGTGTCCAGGCTGAATTCGGCGCGCAGCCATTTCTGCGGCTCGAGTTCCAGTTTGTTGAGCCAGGCCGGATGCAACAGGTTGATGTTGCGAAAGCTCTTGGTGTTGAGGAGCGTCTGGAGGCGGACCTCGCTGGTGAACTCGTTCTCGCCGTTCTCGCCCCAGGCGGGGTTGTAGAAGAGGTACACCTCGTGGAAGTGGGAGAACAGCTTGGGGTTTTCGGCGAAGACGTTGGCCTCGCCAGTGTAGCCGACCGACCAGGCGTCGGCGAAGTCGAGGCCCAGCTCGGCCTGCGGGTGCAACACCACGTCCCACTCGTGCGAGGCATCCAAAAAGACGTTGGAGGTGTAGGTGGAATCGAGCGAGAGGCCGCCCGAGAATTCGGCGGCACGGGCGGCAGGACAGAGCGCCAGTGTAAGGAGCGCGACCCGGAGGGCTATCGCTCGGCGAGTGAGTGCGCGATTGTAGACGTGGTGTTCGGTTTTCATGTGGAGTTCCTGATTCTGGTTGGAGGAGGGATCGAGCTTACGAGCCGGATTTTCCTTTGTGGCTACGGTACTGGTGTTGGAACGTGCCAGCCTCGTTGCCCTTGTTTCGCTTTCCATGCCGTTGCTTGCGGAAGCGGTGCTCCTTCCCGTCATGGATGCCGTCGCCATCGCGATCTACGAACACCTCGCCGCCGCTTCCCGTCTTCGGCGCTTCGTTCTTTGGAGGCTGCGCCGGGGGAGTGGCCTCGCTGGCGGCTTGCGGTTCCTTGGGTGTTTCCGTGGATTGAGCCAGGGCGAACGGCGGGGCCAGGAGAACGATCGCGAGAAGGAGTGGTATGGAGAGCGTTCGAGCCATGAAAAAAGCCGGGTGAGGGCTTTCGGGCCCTCACCCGCCTCCCTGCCACTATTATTGCCCACCCGCGCCGCGAGTGCCAGTCCCCGAGCCGGTGCCGGAGCCGCCCTGCTTGTGGTCGCAGATGCCGTCGCCGTTCGCGTCCACGAAGCCCTGGCCGAAGCCACGGCCGCTGCCGGAGCCCATCATCCCCGAGCCGGAGCCCGCGCCGGGGCCGTTGCCGGCCTGGTTCTGGTGGCGGTAACGGTACCGGTTGCGGTGCTGGCCGCGCTTCTTCTGGCCGGAGGCCGCGCTGCCGTCGTCGCCGCTAATGTCGGTCTGGCCCACGTCGTTGGCGCCCACGTACTCCGAGCCATCGCTCGAGCCCTGGCCGCCCTGCGCGGGCTGGCCGCCCTGGCCGCTGCCGTCCCGAAGCTGCTTGCGCTCGCGCGCCTGGGTCCGGGTGCGGACCGTGTCACCCTGGGCGTCGCCGGCCTGCTTCTCCACGGTCTTTTCTTGCCGGACCTGGTCGCGCTTCTGGGTCTTGGTCTTGTCTGGCTCCTGGGCCAGCGCAATGGACGAGAGGAACATCAGAGCCACTGTCGCGATCGAGAGTTTCCAGAACATGACTGCCTCCTTTACCGGCAAGAGCCGGTGTTGTTACCTGCCTGGGATTGAGCAAGCAGCGTGCCACCACTCGGGAACAGCCTATCTATTTGAAAACAAAGTATTTTATTTTAAAGAGAGAGAAATTTTGCCTCGACGCGATGGTCGAGTTCGACGAGCGGTTCGACGAAAACGTCGAGGCCAGGCGAGGTGCGCGCGTGTGACAGGATGTGCGCGAACATACTATCGGTGCAGGCCCCGCGTTCGCGCGGCGTTTACAGACCGTACTTCTTCATCTTGTAGCGGATGGCGCGTTCGGTGATGCCGAGGGCGCGGGCGGCCGCGCTCTGGTTGCCATTGGCCCGGTCGAGGGCCTCGCGGATGAGCCGGCGCTCGAGGTCGGCCACCTGGTCGTCCAGCCCGCCGGCCGCCTGGGGCGATGTATCCATGGAGCCGGTGGCCGGCTTTTCATCGAAGAGCTGCGCCGGAAAGTCCGCGCGGGAGAGGAGCGGCCCCGCCGCCAGCACCAGGGCGCGCTCGATCCAGTTTTCCAGCTCGCGCGTGTTGCCGGGGAAGGAAAATTGCCGCAGCCGCTCCATGACCTCGGGCTCGACACCCTCCACGGGGGCTCCCGCCAGATCGCGGTGCTTTCTGAGCAGGTGCTCTACCAGAACCGGGATGTCCTCCGGACGTTCGCGCAGCGGCGGAATGGGAATGGAGATGACGTTGAGCCGGTAGTAGAGGTCCTGCCGGAACAGG
>CAZLNM010000198.1:0-3151 GCA_964561025.1 uncultured Myxococcales bacterium | reverse complement strand
AACGTCGGCAATCAACCACCGCCGCCGGATTCCCCAGAAAAAACAAAACCCAAGGAAACCCAAGGGGCTGTCCCCGATGGGTTCCCTCAGTCTTCCAGATCGTCATCCGCAAACAACTGAAGGCTCGCAAGCTCTCCCCGGTCCAGAAAAACCGCTTCGCACCGATCACACCACTCGAACCGAATCTCCCCCGCACCCGTGAGCATCATCATCTCGCGATCGCACCTCGGGCAGAAGGCCGGCATACCGTCCATGTCGTGCAACGCCGCTGCTGAGGAAAACCCATCCGCGACGTTGCCGAGGTCTTTCTGAAGCAACCTCTCGAGTTCTCCGCGATCGAGGTAGATTCCGCCACACACTGGACATCGATCGATGGTGATCCCCGCGTGCGTCTCTGGCTTCATGTCCACCTTGCGGCACTTGGGACAGTTCATGCTCTCTTCACCCCTTCACGCCTCGTCGAACCGGCACCATCGAAATCCTCTCACCCGAGGTTCCATGTCAGCCGTGCACCCGCTCGACCCGGTTCACGCCTTTGACCCGCTCAAGCTTCTGAATCATCTTTTGCAGCTGCTCGAGGCTCTCGACCGCGATTTTCAAGTTGACCACGGCGGTTCCCACGTCGATCACCTTCGCCGCGACCTGGGTGATGTTCACGCCGGCATCGGACAAGACGTTGGAGACATTGGCCAGCAGTCCCTGCCGATCGTCGCAGACCACCCGCAGAGCCACCGAACGCGCCACCGCGGATTCCATGTCCCAGCGCACGTCGATCCGGCGCTCTGGATCGGCGTCCGCGACCCTGCGACAAGTCCGCACGTGCACCGTGACCCCGCGGCCACGGGTGACCACACCGATCAATTCGTCGCCCAGGATCGGGCTGCAACACTTGGCGAAGTGGACCATCACGTCGTCCAGGCCCTGGACCAGGATGCCGGACTTCGACTTCTTCCCCGGCTTGCGAAAGGCCTCCTCCGGCAGGTCGATCTTGATCTCAAAAGCCAGCTCCCGCGGCGCCTCCTTCTTGGTTTCGGGGGCCAGCCGCTCGAGCACGCGGGAGACCTGCACCCGCCCGTACCCCAGCGCGATCAACAGCTCTTCTGCGTCCTTGTACCCGAGGTCCCGCGCGGCCTCCCCGACCCCTCCTGCCTTCCAGGCGCGTTGGAGGTTGATGCCGCGACGCTTGGATTCCTTCTCCAGCAGTTCTCGGCCGATCTCCTCGGACCGCTTGCGTTCCTCCGCCCGAATCACCGACCGGATCTTGTTGCGCGCCGAGGTGGTCTTGACGAAGGCCAACCAGTCCTTGGACGGCTTCTGGTCGGGCCGGGTCAGGATCTCCACCGTGTCGCCGTTCTTGAGCTTCTGGCGCAGCGGCGCGATCTTGCCGTTCACCTTGGCGCCCACGCAGTGGTGTCCGACCTGCGTGTGAACCAGGTAGGCGAAGTCCAGCGCCGTCGCGCCGAAGGGCAACGCCTTGACGTCCCCCTGCGGCGTGAACACGAAGACCTCGTCCGAGAAGAGATCCACCTTTACGTTTTCGAGAAACTCCGCCGGATCGCGAACGTCCTTGTATTGCTCGATCAGCTCCCGCAGCCAGGTGAACTGTGAGAGCGCTGGACGCTGGTCGGTTTTCCCCTCCTTGTACGCCCAGTGCGCTGCCACGCCCAGCTCGGCGATGCGGTGCATCTCGCGGGTGCGGATCTGGATCTCCAACCGCTCGCCCCCCGGCCCCAGCACCGTGGTGTGGAGCGACTGGTAGCGGTTGATCTTGGGCATCGCGATGTAGTCCTTGAACCGTCCCACCACCGGCTTCCACATGGCGTGCAGCAGCCCCAGCACCCGGTAGCAGTCGTCCAGGGTCTGAGGCACAATTCGAAATGCGATGATGTCGTAGATCTGATCGAAGTCGACGTGCTTGAGCTGCATCTTGCGATAGATGCTGTAGGGGTGCTTGATGCGGCCGGAGACCTCGGCCTGGATACCATTCTCCGCGAGCATCTGCTTGAGGATGCCGACCACGTCCGCCATGTACTTCTCTCGCTCCACGCAGAAGTCGCTGAGTTTTTCGGCCACCTCCTCGAACTGGCGCGGGTGGAGCCAGCGAAACGCCCAGTCCTCGAGCTCCGAGCGGATCCACTGGATGCCGAGGCGGTTGGCCAGCGGCGCGTAGATGTCCAGCGTCTCCTGGGAGATAGCCTCCCGGCGTGCCGGCTCCAGCGCGTCCAGGGTGCGCATGTTGTGGAGCCGGTCCGCCAGCTTCACGAAGATCACCCGAAGATCGTGCGCCATCGCCACCAGCATCTTGCGCACGTTCTCCGCCTGCCGCTCTCCCCCGGAGTGGAAACTCACCCGGGCCAGCTTGGTCACGCCCTCCACCAGAAAGCGCACCACCGGCCCGAACAACCGCTCCAACTCCTCCGGCTGGGTGAGGCTGTCCTCGAGGGTGTCGTGCAAGAGCGCGGTGATCACGGATACGTCGTCCAGGCTCATGCGGGCGATGAGCCAGGCGACGTTGAGCGGATGAAACAGGTACGGTTCTCCCGAGAGTCGCACCTGTTTGTGGTGGACCTTGGCCGAGAACACGTAGGCCTGCTTCACCAGGTCCACGTTGGCTCCGGGCTGGGAGCGGACCAGCAGATCCAACACGTCCTGGAGCCGGACGTGGGTTTCCCGCTGGGAAAGGGTCATCCGTTCGGGTGTGTCCTCGGAGAACATCGGCCGGACGAGGATACGAAAGCGCCGGATCGGATGTCCACTGTTTTTTGGCTTTTTCGGCCCGGGACGCTTGACAACCTCGCGGGGCGTGATTATTCGTCAGCCCGGCCGAGTGAGCCTTTTACAGTCAAGGAGGATATACGAATGAAAATCAGGCCGTTGTACGACAGGGTGCTGGTCAAGAGGCTTTCGGGAGAGGAGCGCACCAAGGGCGGGCTCTACATCCCCGAGACCGCCAAGGAAAAGCCCGCCGAGGGCGAGGTGATCGCGGTGGGCCGCGGTCGCCGTAACGAGGACGGGAAGATCGTCGAGATGGACGTGAAGAAAGGCGATCACATCCTGTTCGCCAAGTACTCGGGCAACGACATCAAGATCGACGGGGAAGAACACCTGATCCTGCGCGAGGAAGAGATCCTCGCCATCATCGAGAAGTAAA
>CAZLNM010000197.1:0-3177 GCA_964561025.1 uncultured Myxococcales bacterium | reverse complement strand
GGCCTACACCGCCGGCCCGGGAAGCTGCCAAATGTACGAGATCGGGCCTTCCGCCGGCGGCGGCGGGGCCGGCGGCTGCGGCGGGGGCGGCGGCCAGGCCGGCGGCGCGGGCGGCGCCTCGATCGGCGTGCTGATCCTGTCCGCCATCCCCGGCAGCGCCCCGCCCACCCTGCGGGACAACCGCTTGCAGCGGGGCCAGGGCGGGGACGGCGGCGGGGGCGGCCTGGGTGGCAGCGGCGGCATGGGCGGCCGCGGCGGCTTCGGCGGCGGGCCGCCCGACTGGATCTCCTCCCTGGGCGGCAAGGGCGGCGACGGGGGCAACGGCGGGCCCGGCGGCGGCGGCGGCGGCGGGGCCGGCGGGCCGTCGTTCGGCATGCTGCTCTACAACACCGATCCGGGCGCCCTGGGCACGGCCAACCGCTTCGTGCCGGACGAGAGCATCCCCACCGGCGGGACGGGCGGAGCCGGCGGCGCCTCGGTGGGCCCGAACGCCTCCGGCAGCGCCGGCCGCCGTGGCGGCACGCGCAACATCGGCCTGTTCTCCGACTGCTCCGGGTCCGGGGTGTGCCCCACCGGCTCCACGTGCGATGCGAACGGGGTGTGCGTTCCCAACCCCTGACCCGCGCTACCTGCGCAGCCGCGCATCCTGATCAACATACGCGGCGCGCCAGATGAGTCCTCCACGCAGCGCAGGTGTCCTCGCCGAGCAGTCGGGAGGACTCATCGCCAGCAGCCGCGCCCGCCTCACCCGTCGCGCAGCATCTCGCGATCGGCCGCGAGCATCCGGGCGCGGCGCCCCAGCGGAGTGTTGGCGAGCAGCACGATCCAGCGGTTGATGCGCCCCGGGATGCACACCACCCGGTCCCGCTCGAGTGAAGCGAGCGACTCGCGGACCACCGCCTCGGCGCTCATCCACATGAAGGACGGCACCAGCCGGCGCGCGGTCTGGGACAGCGAGGGCTCGTCGTGGAACTCGCTTCTGGTGAACCCCGGGCACAGGGCCTGCACCCGCACGCCGAAGCGGTGCGCCTCCAGCGCGAGCACGCGCGAGAAGGCCACCAGGAAGGCCTTGCTCGCGCAGTACACCGCGTTCTTGGGCATGGGGATGAAGGCCGCGATGGAGGCCATGTTGACGATGGCGCCGCGGCGGTTCTCCTGCATGTTCGGGAGCACCGCCCGGCACAGGCGCATGGCGGCGACGTCGTGCACCTCCACCATGTCGAGCTGCCGGCCGTAGTCCGCGCTACTGAAGCCGCCCAGGATGCCGAAGCCGGCGTTGTTGACCAGCAGATCCACGTCCCGCTGGGCCGCCAGCGCCTCCGCCAGGCGCTCCACCTCGTCGCGGCGGGCCAGGTCGGCGCGCACGGCCTCGGCCCGCACGCCGTGGGACTGGGACAACGAGCGGCACAGCGCCTGCAAGCGGTCCTCGCGCCGCGCCACCAACAACAGGTCGCTGCCCGCCGCCGCCAGCGCGCGGGCGAAGGCCTCGCCGATGCCGCTGGAGGCGCCGGTGATCACCGCCCGGCGAAACTTGCCGGATGTTCCGGTCATGTAAATGCTCCTTTTCGGTCCGCTCATTTTCCGGATACCGCCGCCCGTCGCATAAAGCAATACCCGCGGCCTTCGCGACGGCTTCTTGCTTCCCCGCCGCCGGATGTTATGATGCGGGCGGGGAGTCGGCGGCGCACCCCCGGGAGGCGAGCATGGCCGGCGAGAAGAACGTCCTTCAGTTCATCGGCGAGCGGCAGAACCGCGAGGTGTACCAGGCGCTCAACTGGCAGGGCACCTTCCAGGACTACCTGGACATCGTCTCGCGCCAGCCGCGGGTGCTGCGCACCGCCTACCAGCGCATCTACGACATGATCCTCTCGCACGGCACCGGCGAGTACGTGGACTCCAAGAAGCGCATCGTGCGCTACAACTTCTTCGCCGACGAGGAGAACGGCGGCCACGACGCGGTGTTCGGGCTGGACATCCCGCTCATGCGCCTGGTGAACGTGTTCAAGTCGGCGGCCAAGTTCTACGGCACCGAGCGCCGGGTGCTGCTGCTGCACGGGCCGGTGGGCTCGGCCAAGAGCACCATCGTGCGCCTGCTGAAGCGCGGCCTGGAGCGATACAGCCGCACCGACGCCGGCGCCCTGTACACCTTCGGCTGGCTGCTGGAGCGCCAGTCCGGCCCCGAGTGCCGCCCCGGCACCGAGTTCGTCCCCTGCCCCATGCACGAGGAGCCCTTCAAGCTGGTGCCCTCCGACATGCGCGCCGAGGTGCTGGAACTGCTCGCCGTGCGCGGAACGGAGCTGGACCACCCGCTGCCCGACTTCGGCGACCTGTGCCCCTTCTGCCGCTACGTGTACAACGACCTTCTGCGCCTGCACCAGGGCGACTGGCGCAAGGTCATGGAGCAGGTGCGAGTGCGCCGGCTGATCCTCTCGGAGAAGGACCGGGTGGGCATCGGCACCTTCCAGCCCAAGGACGAGAAGAACCAGGACTCCACCGAGCTCACCGGCGACATCAACTACCGCAAGATCGCCGAGTACGGCTCGGACTCCGACCCGCGCGCCTTCAACTTCGACGGCGAGTTCAACGTGGCCAACCGCGGGCTCATCGAGTTCATCGAGATCCTGAAGCTCGACGTGGCCTTCCTGTACGACCTCTTGGGCGCCACCCAGGAGCACCTGATCAAGCCCAAGAAGTTCGCCCAGACCGACATCGACGAGGTCATCATCGGCCACACCAACGAGGCCGAGTACAAGAAGCTCCTCGACAACGAGTTCATGGAGGCCCTGCGCGACCGCACCGTCAAGATCGACATCCCCTACATCACCAAGACCAGCGAGGAAGTGCTCATCTACCGCAAGGACTACACCGCCGGAAAGATCCGCGGCAAGCACATCGCCCCCCACACCCTGGAGATGGCCTCGACCTGGGCGGTGCTCACCCGCCTGGAGGAGCCCAAGAAGCACAACCTGTCGCTCTTGCAGAAACTCAAGCTCTACGACGGGCGCATGCTCACCGGCTTCACCGAGGACAACATCAAGGAGCTGCGCAAGGAGGCCGAGCGCGAGGGCCTGGACGGCATCAGCCCGCGCTACATCCAGGACAAGATCTCGAACGCCCTGGTCTCGGAGAAGGGCGAGGGCTGCATCAACCCCTTTTTGGTGCTGAACGAACTCGAGT
>CAZLNM010000196.1:0-3190 GCA_964561025.1 uncultured Myxococcales bacterium | reverse complement strand
TGATATTTTGATCTTTTTCAGAACTAATCAGGGAAAACCCAGGAGGAAACCGGGGAAACCGGGGTGGGTGGAACCGAACCCAGAGAACCCAGACCGAACCCAGAACCCAATGTGAGAACTCAATGCGACTCAATGCGAGGTGCGCAAACTCAATGCACCGTATCGTTGAGCCCGATGAGGGGATCGGCTACAGTCATTCCGATCATGTCCGCCATGTTCTCCTCCGTCATCCCCGACGGTCTCAAGCCGCTTTTACGAAGGTTCCGCAAGGCATATCGCGGCCTTCTCTTTCGCCTGTCACAGCTCTGGGATCCCACGCAGGTCTCCGCCACGCAGGTCACCGAGGCGTTCCGGCGCCTGGGCCTTATGCGAGGGGACTGGATTTTCCTGCAGTCTTCCATGAGCGCCTTCGGCCGCATCCAGGGAGGCGCCGACACCGTGATCGAATCCCTGAAGGCGCTGGTGGGGCCCGAGGGCCTGGTCGTCATGCCGGCCTTCCCCCTCGATGGTACAGGCCGGGAACACCTGTCGCGGGATCCGTTGTTCGACGTGCGCGCCACCCCTTCCACCATGGGCGCCATCACGGAGGCGTTCCGGCAGCAGAAGGACGTCTTTCGCAGCCTGCACCCGACGCATTCGGTGTGCGCCTGGGGCGCCCGCGCCGAAGAGTTCGTCGCGGGGCACGAGCACGCGGCGACGCCGTTCGGAGAGGGTACTCCCTTCGCCCGGCTGATCGAGCACAACGCCTTGCAGGTGTGGTTCGGCTGCCGGCTGCGAGCCATCACTCTCTACCACGCCTTCGAATGCCTTCATCCCGCCTTCCCCATCCGGGTATTCGACGACTCGACGTTCGCGGCGCGCTGTCGCAAGGCCTCGGGCGAGCTGGTGATCGTCCACACGCCGGTCCATGACCCCCGGCTGGCGCCGTACCGCATCGATCGCCGGCCCGAGCTGGAGGCCCGGCTCAAGCTCCGCCTCGTCCAAGAGGGCGTCCTCCACTCTCTCCGATTGGGCAAGGGCGAAATCCTGGCGGCACGCTCGCGCCCCCTGTTCGCCGCGTTCGAGCGGCTCCTCGCGGAGGGACTCACCATCTACGCGCTCCCCACCGGGAGGGAAGAGTGACCGACGAGTCCATACGCGGGCTGGTCCGCCTGGCAGCGAACGGACTATGCCGGATGCGCTCGGTCGAGGATCCCCTCCTCTTCGCCTACGAAATCGCCGGCAAGGACGCCCGCCCGCGGGGGACTTCCCTGCGCTACAGCTTGATGGTGCTCCTCGGAACCGGCCGCGCCGAAGAGCACGGCATCGACTGCCGCACCGACCGAAAGAAACTGTGGCGACGGCTCCTGGAAGGCGTGGATTCGTGCCAGCTCACCCGTGGAGATATGGGATTGTACCTCTGGAACGCGGCCAGACTCGGTGCGGCCGAAGACCCACGACTCCTGCAACGGGCAAGAGAAATCGCCAAGGACATCTCCCTGCTCCGCGGCCTCGAGGGCATGGAGGTCGCCTGGCTGATGATCGGCCTTGTGGAATACGCTCGTGTGTTCCAGGACGACGCCGCCCGGCGTCTTGCTAAGAACATCGGCCGCTTCTTGTTTGACGAGATGGTGTCCCCGAGCGGGCTCCTCTACCAACACGGAAAACGGGATCTGCGTCGGCCGTTGCCGAATTTCGCCACCCAGATCTATGGACTGCTGGCGCTGTCGATGGCCTCCCGGGCAAGGCTGGAAGACGCGCCGGAGCGGTACCGGCAGGCGGCCGTGAGATTGGCCGAAGCTCTGCTTGGGAACCAGCTCCCGGACGGCGGCTGGCCGTGGATGTTTTCGGCCGACGAGGGCATCGTGGTGGAGCCCTACGAGATATACTCCGTGCATCAGGACGCCATGGCGCCCATGGCGTTTCTCGCCCTCCACCAGACAACGCAAGATGCGCGCTACCTCGAGGTGTCAAGAAAGAGCCTCGACTGGGTCTTTGGCCAGAATGAGCTCCGGCAGAACATGGTCGAGATCGATCGCGGGCTCATCTTTCGCTCCATTCGCAGGAAGAGCCCCTGGGATCGCTTGACGCTCTGGTCGCGGTCGGGCCTGGCCCTCATGAGGTCGAAGCTCCCCCAGGGCCTGCCGCGCGTGCCCAACATCCCCGTCAAGACTCCCGTCGAGATCAACCGGACGTGCAGGCCCTACCACCTCGGCTGGATCTTGGAAGCCTGGTCCGGCGCCGGGTCCCGGTAGCGGTCGAAGAACTCCGAAAGCCGTCCGCGCACCTCTTCGAGCGTCCCCTGATACACGGGCGCCGGGGGCAGGCTCTCCAAAAACAGCCGGCCGTACGGACGCGAGAGCAGGCGGTGGTCGAGCACCACCACCGTCCCGAAGTCGCGCTGGTTGCGGATGAGGCGCCCGAACCCCTGCTTGAGCCGCAGCACCGCGCGCGGCAGGGAGAGCTCACCAAAGGAGCTTTGGCCGCGCCGCTCGATGGCCTCGGCCCGCGCCTCCTGCAGCGGCTCGTCCGGCACGTCGAAGGGCAAGCGGGTCACGATCACGTTGCACAGCGCGGGGCCCGGCACGTCCACCCCCTGCCAGAAGGAGTCCGCCCCGAACAACACCGAGGTCTCGTCGCTTCGAAAGTCCTCGAGCAGCTTGTCGCGCGGCGCCTCTCCCTGCACCAGCAGGCGAATGCCCAACGCCGCGAGCTCGGCGCGCAGCGCCTCGGCCGCGCGCCGCAGCAGCGCGAACGAGCGCTCCTTGGGGTCCGGCAGATCGAGCGGGACCGCCAGCAGCGCCTGCTGGCCGAAGTCGAAAGGGCTTTCCGCGCGCAGCTTTCGCACCCGCTCTGGTTCGAGCCGATCGGCGCCGCACTGGCGCATAAAGTACGAGAAATCGCCACCCACCGAGAGGGTGGCCGAGGTGAAGATCACCGTGCGCAGGGGCCGCAGCAGCGCTCTCTCCAGGATCGGCCCGACCTCCAGCGGCGCGGACAGCAGCGTGGTCCGGCGCGAGCGCTGGGCATCGAACTCCACCCAGCGGACCCACTCCTCGTCCTCCGGGTCCAACAGCCGGCGCAGCGCGGAGGCGTGCCGGCGCAGGCGCTCGGAGGCGCCCCGCGCCTCGATCATGGCCCCGCTCTCCTCGCGCAGCAGGCGCACCCGCTGAAGGCGCGCCGCCACCTCCTCGGCCGCGCGCTCGATCCG
>CAZLNM010000195.1:0-3216 GCA_964561025.1 uncultured Myxococcales bacterium | reverse complement strand
TGTCAATGGCGAGCGCAGCGAGTCGCGCAGCGACCGAAGGCCATTGACAGCACAGTTCGAACGGGGGCTACGCTCTACAATAGATGTTGTTCAAAGACCTCCTCGCCGACCGGCGGTTCGGGCGGGCGGACCTCTTGCAGCACCCGGCGGGCGGCGCGGGCCCTGAGCTGCTCGAGTTCCAGCCAGCTCCGCCCGGTGATCCGGCTCAGCGCCTCCTCGGGCGATTCGTCCCCGAGCGACCGGATGAAGCATCGCACCGCCTCCGAGCCGAACTCGTCCGCGACCCCCTGGAACAACAGCGCGCCCTCCAGGTAGTCGTCGCCAAGCGGCGGGAGCAACGGCTGCTCGTCGAGGATTGATGCGAGATCGAAGCCTTCCTCCTCGGCCGCGGACTGCGCATAGCGGGCCCGCTCCAGTGTCTGCGAAGCCGCCCACACCGCCAAGCCCTCCCGCACCCAGTCGGGGAGTTCCCGGTAACGCTCTCCCAGGCGCTCGCGCATGAGCCCGTGGACCAGCTCGTGCGCCAGGGCGTCCTCGAGGTCCATCTGCTCGAGCTTGAGCTGGCGGCTGGAGATGCTGATGAGCAAGATGTCCCCGGTCTCGCTTCGCACCGGCCGGCTGGAGGCGCCCACCTCGTCGGAGGAGAAGTCCCGCACCCGCACCACGTAGCGTTCGGGATACATGGTGCGCAGGCCCGTCATGAGCTGAGCCCGGGCCAGCGCCCGCTCCCGCATGACGGAAAGATCCGGGAGGCGGCGAGCCACCACCTCGTTGAAACGCAGGTTGCCCCCGTAGGGCTCGACCCCGGCCCGGGGCGAGAGCGCCAACACCGGGTAGCCCTCGCGGCCGGTCCGGGCCAGCAGCAGGTTCATGCCGCTGCAAAAGAGGAGCACCAACCCGACGGCGACGACGACGGACAGGTTTTCACCGGAGCGCATGACGCCTCCAATGAAGGCCTGGACACCGGCACAAACGATGGGTTCCAAATATATTATCTAACGAATACGACGGGGTACAAACAGCGGACGCGCCCGCCCGGGCGCTGAACGGTTTTTGCTAAAAAAAGTCGGCGGAAGCGTCGCTGGCCAAGCAGGAGCCGCTACGGCCGTTCACTCCTCGGGGGCTTTTTCTTCCTTGGGGGGCTTCGCTTCCTTGGGCGGCTTCTTTTCCTTGGGTGGCTTTTCGCCCTTGGGCCTGGCTTACTTGGCGGGCTTTTCGCCCTTTTCACCCTTTTCGCCTTTTTCCGGCTTGGCGGGTTTCTCGGGCTTCTCGGCGGCCTCGACCTTGGGCGGCTCCCACTTGAGGGCCTCGATGGAGCGCAGGACCTCCCGGACCTCCGCCTTGAGGGCGCGCATGGTCACGTCCTTCTCGAGGCCCTTCGCGTCCAGTCCTCTGGCGGCGAGCAGCTTCTTGCGTTCCTCGAGCTGGGCCTTCACCCTGCTCAGGCGGTTCTCGCGGGCTTGTACTTTCTTCGCGTTCATGGGGGACCTCTCCAAGGGTTTGTGGTGTGAAAATTGCGGGGTCAACCTATGACAATTCAGGGGGACTTGTCAAAGCGGAAATTCGACTGTCCGGATCAGGGTGCGACCGCAAGCCGCGTCAGGCGTATTCCAGCGGGTCCTTCTGGCCCGCCTCGGCGAAACCCTTCTGCCGGAGCCGGCAGGCGTCGCAGCGCCCGCAGGCGCGCCCATGCGGGTCCGGGTCGTAGCAGGTGAAGGTCAGGCCAAAGTCCACCCCGAGCGCGAGCCCGCGCCGGACGATCTCGGCCTTGCTGAGACGGAGCAAGGGGGCGTGGATGCGGAGGTGGGTCCGCCCCTCCACGCCGGTCTTCGTCGCCAGGTTGGCCATGCGCTCGAAGGCCTCGATGAACTCGGGCCGGCAGTCCGGGTAACCGCTGTAATCGACGGCGTTGACGCCGATGAAAATGTCGGAAGACTCCAGCACCTCGGCCCAGGCCAGCGCGAAGGCGAGGAAGATGGTGTTCCGCGCCGGGACATAGGTGGCCGGGATCCCCCGCCCGATCTCCTCGTCGCCGCGCTCCTTGGGGACCGGCCCGTCGCCGGTGAGGGCCGAGCCGCCGAACAGCCGCAGATCGATGTCCGCGATCAGGTGCTGTTCGACACCCATGGCGGCCGCCACCCGCCGCGCGGCCTCGATCTCGATCTGGTGCCGCTGCCCGTAGCGGAAGGTGAGCGCGTAGGGCAAAAACCCCTCCTTCTTCGCCACCGCCAGCGCGGTCGTCGAATCGAGCCCGCCGCTGAGCAGCACCACGGCCTTCGGCTGCGCCATCTCGCCGGCTCCTTTCGTGACGACGCGATCCGGGCATAGCATGGCACCCGGCGTCGCCCGCTGTCAATGAAGTCCCTAGAGAATCTTACAGTTATCGAGCGTGTCGTGCATACCATAGCAGAAGCGCCGCCGTCCAGCTCCGTGCGGCCTTCCGCCGGTTCCGCCGGTGCCAGGCACCCCGGATTGCCCCGGATTTCTGCACCCAGTGAACTGATTGCAGATTCGATTCTGTCAACGAAACTGCCCGAAAACAAAAAAGATTACCGAAGGACAGAAAAGATTTGGGTACGAATGCCACAGAAAAGACAAGGCCCCCGGCTTGTGACCGGGGGCCTTGAAATAAAATCCGGCAGCGTCCTACTCTCCCACACGGTCGCCCGTGCAGTACCATCGGCGCAGGAGGGCTTAACTTCCGAGTTCGGAATGGGATCGGGTGTAACCCCTCCGCCATTGCCACCGGAATGCGGTTTTCAAAGCGTTCAACTTGCCGAGCCTCCAAACGAGACTCTCGCGCTCAACCCTGGCCATTTCCGCCACCTTCTTGATTCAACCAGCCGACACCGTCGGCGCGTTGAATCAAAAAATGGTCAAGCCGCACGACCAATTAGTACCGGTCGGCTCCACGCATTGCTGCGCTTCTACCTCCGGCCTATCAACCTCCTAGTCTAGAAGGGGTCTTGAGGGGGCCCGAAGGCCCACGGGATACCTGATCTTGGGGGGGGCTTCCCGCTTAGATGCTTTCAGCGGTTATCTCTTCCGTACGTGGCTACCCAGCTATGCCCTTGGCAGAACAACTGGCGCACCAGAGGTACGTTCAACCCGGTCCTCTCGTACTAAGGTCGACTCCCCTCAAGTATCCTACGCCCACGGCAGATAGGGACCGAACTGTCTCACGACGTTCTAAACCCAGCTCGCGTACCGCTTTAA
>CAZLNM010000194.1:0-3244 GCA_964561025.1 uncultured Myxococcales bacterium | reverse complement strand
GCCGCGCAGGGTCCTCCCGAGCAGCGCCGGGGGTGGTCGGCGTTAAACAGGCCGCGATATTGAGTACTTGTTGTGGCGCAATCGGCCCATGTGTGCGCCGCGAAATTCAACAAGGTGCGCGGCTGCTGGCGGGTTCTTCGCGTCAGTTGTGTCCCCGGTCCAGGTTCATCATCTTGCGCACGCAGCCGGCGCACACCGCGGCCTCGGAGCCGCTCACCAGGGGGCCGGCCTCGCGGGCGGTGCGGCCGCAGAAGCTACAGCGCGGCTCGTCCTTCTCCTCCTCGCCGGTCCGGGCCGGCAGGAGCGCCTCGGCCTTGGCGATCCAGTCGTCCGCGGGATCGAGGGTGCGCAGCCGCTCCAGCATGACCCGCGCCAGCGGTGCGTCGCCCGCCTTGATGGCCAGCCAGCTGCCGGTCTTGAGGTGCAGGCCGGCCTCGCGCGCCAGGCCCAGCTTCGTCGCGGCCGCGGCCAGGTCGTGGTACACCCGGGCCGCCTGGCCCGGAATGCGCAGCGCCCGCAACAGAAGACACGCCGCCAGCAGCGGCCGGCTCTCGGCCAGCGCCTGCTCGGCCCGGCGGCGCAGCGTCTCCCGCCCCAGCTCGTACTCCTCGCGCCGCAGGGCTTGCTCGGCGGTCTCGATGGCCAAGCTCGCCATGTCCCGGGCCGCATTACACACGTCCATGAGTTGCTCGGCCACGTCCGCGAGCCGGAGCGAAGAACCGGCCAGCATCCGCCCGGACAGGAGACAGGCGCTGCAGCAGGCCCCCCGCGCGTCGAGCCGGATGGTCTCGTCCAGCGCGCCCCCGCAAAACGCGCAGACGCCCTCCGGCGCCGGCGTCATCGCTGGACCCCCAGCAACCCGTCGATGGTCTGGATGAGTTCGGACACCCGGCCGCCCTTGTTGAGCCAGGCGTCGGCGTGGTTCTGCTCCGCCAGCCGCCGAAGCTGCGCCTGGTCGATGCCGGAGTAGAAGACGATGCGGATCCCCGGGCTGAGGTCTCGCAGGGTGGCGCAGGCCTGATCGCCGCTGAAGGAGCCGGGGAGCATGATGTCCAGCACCACCAGGTCGGGCGCGAAGTCGCGCAACAGGTACCCCGCGCCCATGGTGTTGCTGGCGGTGGCCACGCGGTAGCCGGCCTTCTGCAGCAGCGAGCCCACCGCCTCCAGGACGAACGGGTCGTCGTCGATCACCAGGATCTTCTTGTTCTCGGCCATGCGCGCTCCCCGGGCCTACCAGCCCCAGCTCTCCTTGCCGGCCAGGTCCTGGCCCTCCGCCATGAAGACGCAGGAGGGGTGCCCCATGGCCCGGCAGGTGCGTTCGCCGCAGCCGGCCGGCATGGCCAGCAGGCTCTCCGCCAGGCCCGCCACCGCGCCGCAGGCCAGGTGGCACACCGCGTGGTCGGCCTCGCCGTAGGCCTCGGCGAACGGCGAGCCCTGGATCTCGATCTGGAGCCGGCGCGCGCCGGGGTCGAACGCCTGCACCGTCCACACGCCCCAGCCCAGCGCGGTGGCCTGGGCACACACCTCTCTCGCCAGGGCCGCCAAGTCGTCGCCCTTGCGCAGGCGGCGACAGGCGCCCACCGCCCAGGCGGCCCCGGCGGCGTACATGAACTCGGCGGCCTTGCCGGCCAGGCGGTCCTCCACGCCTTTCTGGATCTCGGCCAGCGTCTCCGGGCGCAGCAACAGGTGGCGCAGGCCCTCGAACTCGAGGCGCCCCGTCACCGGGTCCCAGTCGAAACTGCCGGCGAGCTTGGTCATGCCGCGACCGGTCGAAAGCGGGCGGTGAAGTGCCGCAAGAAGGACGGCTGGTACTCGAAGGCCAGGCCGCGGATGTCTTCCTTGTGCCGGACCAGCTCCTCGAACACCTCGATGACGTAGTCCACGTGGCTCTGGGTGTACACGCGGCGCGGGATGGCCAACCGCACCAGGTCCATGTCGGCGACGATCTCCCGGCCCGACTCCGGGTCGCGCCGCCCGAACATCACCGTTCCGATCTCCACCGAGCGGATGCCGCCCTCGACGTACAGGGCGCAGGAGAGCGCCTGGCCGGGGAGCTCCCCGGGCGGGATGTGCGGCAGCATGGCGCGCGCGTCCACGAACACCGCGTGGCCCCCCGGCGGCCGCACGATGGGCACGCCCAGGCGGGTGAGGTGATCGCCCAGGTAGCGCACGCAGGCCAGCCGGTAGCGCAGGTAGTCCTCGTCCAGGACCTCCTCCAGTCCACGGGCGATGGCCGCCAGATCCCGCCCGGCCAGCCCGCCGTAGGTGGGGAAGCCCTCGGTGAGGATCAGCAGGTTGCGCATGTCCCGCGCCCAGGCGTCGTCGTTGAGGGCGATGAAGCCGCCGATGTTGGCCAGCGCGTCCTTCTTGGCGCTCATGGTGCAGCCGTCGGCCAGGCCGAACATGTCCCGCGCGATCTCGATCGGGGTGCGCTCGCCCTGGCCCGGCTCGCGCAGCTTGATGAAGTAGGCGTTCTCGGCGAAGCGGCAGGCGTCGAGGAAGAAGGGGATGCCGTGGCGCCGGCACACCTGGGACACGGCGCGGATGTTCTCCAGGCTCACCGGTTGCCCGCCGCCGGTGTTGTTGGTGACGGTGAGCATGCACAGCGGGATGTTCTTTGCGCCCCGCTCCGCGATCAATTTTTCCAGGCGCGATACGTCCAGGTTGCCCTTGAAGGGGTGCTCCAGCGCGGGCACCTTGCCTTCGGGGATGACCAGGTCGACCGCCTCCGCCCGCTGGAACTCGATGTTCGCCCGGGTGGTGTCGAAGTGGTTGTTGCTGGGGACGACCTGGCCGGGGCGGAGCGCCACCGAAAACAGGATGCGCTCGGCGGCGCGGCCCTGGTGGGTGGGGATGACGTGCCGAAGTCCGGTGATCTCGCGGATCTTCGACTCGAACTCGTAGAAGCTACGGCTCCCGGCGTAGGCCTCGTCGCCGCGCATCACCGCCGCCCACTGCTCCTGGCTCATGGCGGCGGTGCCCGAGTCGGTGAGCAGGTCGATGAGCACGTCCTCGGCGCGCAGGTTGAACAGGTTGTAGCCGGCCTCGGCGATGAGCGCCCGCCGCTCGTCACGGCTGGTCATGCGCAGCGGTTCGACGGCCTTGATCTTGAACGGCTCGATGATGGTCTTCATAAGCGCTCCTTGGGCTTTCGGCGCGCCCACGCTAACAGATGCCCGTTTTTCGGGTCAAGCTCGGCGTGGTTGGCGATGACGATCCGACACTATTCTCTTGGGCGCGGCTG
>CAZLNM010000193.1:0-3452 GCA_964561025.1 uncultured Myxococcales bacterium | reverse complement strand
CGCCGCCGCGGCCGGCGCGCTCCTGCTCGCGCTGATCGCGGTGGCGTGGCGCGCGCTGGACCCGCCCTGGCGCGACATCCAGCGAAAAGCCTATCCGGCCGATCCGCCCGGGGTGGTGGAGATCGCCGCCTGCGCCGGGACGCTGGACCGCTGCGCGACCTGCCATGCCGATCACGAGGCGCCGCTCGCTGCGCCCCGCTGCCGCGCCGCCGAGGTGTTGCAGGCGCAGCATCCGCCGGCGCGCTTCGGCTGCAGCGCCTGCCACGGCGGCACCGCGCGCGCTCTCTCGCCCGAGATCGCGCACCGCATGCCCGGCACGAAAGAGAAGGATCCGCTGCTCACCCCGCCGCACCTCGAGGCGTCCTGCGGCCGCTGCCATGTTCCCGCAAAACGACCGGGGATGGAGCGTTTGTATGCCGGGGCCGCAAAATTCCTCGAGCTGGGATGCCTGCTCTGCCATCCGTTGGAGAACCAGGGCCGGGGGAGCTGGGACTTCGGGCCGGATCTGCGGACGCTGGGCCGGCTCTCGCCGAGCTACCTCGGCGACGCGCTGCTCGAGCCGACCAAGAACTTCGCCGGCTCCAGCATGCCCTCGTTCGCGCCGGCGCTCGCGGACGATCCGGCCGCGCTCGAGGCGCTGGTGATCTTCCTCGAAAGCCTCGCCTTGCCCCGGCCGCGGGAGTGCAACCAACGCGTACGGGCCGACGGCTTGCTGGCGCTCTCCTGCGGCGCGTGCCATGCGGGAGAGGGCGGCGCGGCCCGCGGCGCCTTCGTGCACCGCTGCGACTACATCCTCCACAACGCCTCGCGCTTCTCGTGCCGGGCCTGTCACGAAAAGACGGTGCCGCCGGGTTCCAGCGACGCCTGCCCGCTGCTCTCGCAGGAGAGGAAGAACTGCGCGGTGTGCCACGACGAACCCGCGGGAGGGCGCCCATGAGAATTACGCGGCGCCGCATGGTGAAAAGCCTGCTCGCCGCCGGCACCGGGGCGGCCTTCTTCCCCGGCCGGACGGCCGCGCAGGTGGCGCCGGCGGAGGGATTCGGCGAGGCAGAACGCGAGACCCTCGCGGCCGCCTGTGAGCGCCTGTTTCCGGGCGCGCAGGAGGCCGGGGCGATGGCGTACATCGAGTACTGGACGATACGCGAGCCGTTCTTGGCCACCGGGCGCGAGTTCCGCCTGGGCGCGCGGCACCTCGACCGGCTGGCGCGGGAACGGCAGCGCAAACCGTTCGCCGCGCTCGCCCCGGAGGAGCAGGACGCCATCCTGCGCCATATGCAGCAGGGCGGGGTGCGGGCCAAGAACTTCGACGGGGCCGGTTTCTTCGTGCGGCTGCTGTCGTTCGTGGTGGAGGCGGTGTTCGGCGACAGGCGCTACGGAGTGAACCCCGCCATCGGTACGGCGCTGGTGGGAAGGCGGGGCTGCCTGTGGAACCCGGTGGCGGGGGTCTCGGGCGCCCGCGGCGATCTGCCGGAGGAGTGAGGCGTGGCCATCCGCGACGAGACGGACGTGGTGGTCATCGGCAGTGGCGCGGGCGGCGCCCCGGCGGCGTTCCATCTGGCGCGCGCGGGCGCGCGGGTGGTGGTCTTGGAGCGGGGCAACTACTACACCATCCGCGATTTCACGCACGACGAGGTGGGGGTGTGCCTGCGCGACATGTTCGTGCCCCACCCGGCCCGCCACCCGCACACCATCATCAAGAACGACGAGCGCCGCGAGCGGACCCGCGAGGGCTGGATCGGCGTGTGCGTGGGCGGCGGCACGGTCCACATGAGCGGGTACGTGTACCGCCTGCACCCGGAAGACTTCCGCATGCGCACGCTCTTCGGCGCCGTCCCCGACGCCCAGCTCGCCGACTGGCCCATCTCCTACGCCGACCTGGCGCCCTGGTACGATCGGGTGGACGCGCTCATGGGGACCACGGGCCGCGCGGGCGCCAATCCGTTCGAGCCGCCGCGCAGGCCCTATCCGCTGCCGCCGCTCATCCCGCACCCGGTGGTGAAACTCCTCGACCCGGCGGCGCGCGGCCTGGGCTTTCACCCGTATCCCACGCCGCGGCTGGTGCTGTCGCGGCCGTACGGCGGCCGGCCGGGCTGCACCTACTGCGGCTTCTGCGTCGAGTTCGGCTGCGAGAACGGCTCCAAGTCCTCGGTGCTGGCCACCTTGCTCCCCGAGGCCGAGGCCACCGGCCGTTGCCACATCCGCTCGCGCGCCCAGGCCCGGCGCATCCTGGTGGACGACGAGGCGCGGGTGCGCGGGGTGGAGTACGTCGATGCACACGGCACGGTGCGCTTCGTCGAGGCGCGGGTGGTGATCCTGGCGGCCTCGGCGGTGGAGAGCGCGCGTATCCTTTTGCTCTCTGCGAACTCGCGCTTTCCGCGGGGGCTCGCGAACGGCAGCGGGCTGGTCGGCAACAACCTCACCTTCTCCACCTTCGGAAAGGCCACCGCGGTCTTCGACCGGCAGGAGATGATCGCCGCGCTCGGCCGCGAGCGGATGAACTTCCCGTTCGTCCAGCGCAGCATCCAGGACGACTACCTGAACGACAAGGCGGGCTTTCCTTTCCCCAAGGGCGGGACCTACAACTTCCTCGGCCAGCTGCCGTATCCGATCTCGGCCACGCTGCGCCTTTCGATGGACGAGGGCTGGCGGCTCTTCGGCGCGCCGCTGCGGGAGGCGGTGCGCCGGTATTTCCACGACGAGCTGTGGGTGGAGGTCGAGACCTTCGGGGAATTCTTGCCGTGGAAGGGGTGCCGGGTGGAGCTGGATCCCGAGGTGAAGGACGAGTTCGACCTGCCGGTGGCCTGCATCCACCTCAAACATCATCCCCTGGACGTGGAGATCAACAAGCGCATGGTGCGCCGGGCCATGGACATCCTCGAGGCGGTGAGCCCGCGGGCGAAAAAGGTCACTCCCTGGTCCTGGGGGCAGACCACGTTCCACGTGCAGCAGGGGACGATCCGCTTCGGGACAGACCCGGCTTCCTCCGTCCTCGGGCCGGACTGCCAGGCCCATGAGGTCAAGAACCTCTACGTCACGGACGGGAGCTTCATGCCGACCTCGGGAGGGGTTCCGAGCACTCTCACCATCCTTGCAAACTCCCTAAGGGTCGCGAATACCATCGGCGAAAGATTCCAGCGTAACGAAATCTGATCTGTGGACTTAACCCCACAACCAGCTCGTTTTTTGGGCTGGTGTGTGGATTGCGGTCCATATCAATAACTTATTGAAAAAAAACAGAAAAGACTGGGGACAGGCCCAGTTTTTTTTGTGCTGGCGATGGTGTTTTCAAATGACAAAGTAGAGTTGTGGACTCTGGACCCCATCTTTGATCTTGGCTCCCGAACATTGATGTGTTTATATAGTTGATAAATAAATGTTTTTTGTAATTGTTTTGGTTTTGGCATTGTGGCGCGGTGTTCGCATGGGTTATTTGCCGCGCGAGGGACATTGAA
>CAZLNM010000192.1:0-3455 GCA_964561025.1 uncultured Myxococcales bacterium | reverse complement strand
CGGCGGCGCGACCGGGCGGGGCGCGACCGGCGGGTGCGGCTGCGGCGCGGCGGCGGCCGCGGGGGCGCCGGAGAGCATCTGCTTGACCCGATCGATCAGGGCCTGGCTCTCGAACGGCTTGGTGATGTGGCCATCGGCGCCGACCTCGCGGGCGCGATTCTCGTCGAAGGCCTCGAAGGTACCGGCGAGCAGCAGCACCGGGGTGTTCTTGAGCCGAGCGTCGGCCTTGATGGTGCGGCAGACCTCGTAGCCGTTGAGCTTGGGCATGATGACGTCGGCCAGGACGATGTCCGGCCCGATCTCCTTGGCCTTCTGCACCGCGTCTTCCCCGTTGTCCACGGTGGTGATCTCGAAGTCCTCGTTGGCGAAGGTGATCCCCACCACCCGCTGGATGGTGATGCTGTCGTCGGCGAGCAGGAGCTTTTTGGCCATCGATTCCTCCATCTCCCCGGATGTGCCACGACCCGGCGCCAGGCGGGGAACCGGATGAAAATAAACGACTTCTCGCGTACCATACCGACGTTCGGGTGTCAACCCATTTGCGCCGGTGTGAAACCCTCCTCGCCAGCCTCAAACGAGATGCGCGCGGCTGTCCGGATTTCGGACGCCATGTTCGAAATCCGGACAAAACGGGAGTTTTCCACATCAGGCCCTTCGCGACCGTGATTGTTTTTCCCCGAAGTAACAATGTGTTGCGGCTCGCGGGTGACGCCCGATGTTTTTGGCGCGCAAGTTGCAAAGAGCCTCGGGCGTCGACGCTGACAATATCAGGAGGATGCCATGGTGGAGAAGATCCAATCGCAATCCGGGGTAATCCAGGTGGAAGCGCCGCGCTCGCGGCAGACCGCGGACAACAGTTTCGGCGCGGTGCTCGAGCGCGGGGCAAAGCGCGCCGCGGGGACGATCCTCGATGGCGCCAAGGCGGTGGCCTCGGCTCTACCGGGCGGAGGTTTCGTGGCCGCGGTGGCGGACGCCGCCGGCGAGGCGCTGGGGGTGGAGGGCGTGGGCGGCGATCGCTGGGCCTTGTTCCGGGCCCAGGAGCGCTTGCAGCAGGAGGGGCTGGAGAACAGCCTCCGCCTGCTCGAATTGCAGCGGCGCATCCAGCAGGAGACCGAGGCGGTCACGACTCTCTCCAACGTCATGAAGAACCGCCACGAGCTGGCCAAGGCGGCCATCAACAACCTCCGCTGAGGGGGCCCGTCATGGGAATCGCCGCCATCGGATCCGTCAGCGCGCTGGAGGCGTCCCGGCCCGTGTCTCCGGCCGGCGCCACGAAATCGTTTGGCGAGGTCCTCTCCGCGACCGCGGCGCCGCAAATGCGCACCCCGGAGGCCGGCGCGAACCTGCTGCGCTCGATCGCGGACGGGCAGCGCCGGCTGGACGAGATCGTGGCGCGGGCCCGTTCGGGGCAGACCTTCAGCCCCAGGCAGCTTTTGCTGTTGCAGGCGGAGGTGTACCGCATCTCGGAGGAGGTGGCCCTGGTGCAGCGAGTGGTGGAGGAGGGGCTGTCCGGTCTCAAGCGCTTGTGGACCATGCAGCTGTAGGAGAGGGAGAGAGGACATGCGCTGGATGATGGCACTGGGGTTGTTCTGCTCGTGCGCGGCGTGCCAGCAGACCATCGAGCAGGATCTGGATCGGCGTGAGGCTTCTGAAATCCTGGCGCGCCTGGCGGCGCACGGGATCAGCGCCGAGAAGGTCGCCAGCCGGGACGGGCAGACCCACGCGGTGCAAGTCGCCTCGTCCGATCGAGAGCGAGCGGTGCAGATCCTGGCGCAGGACGGGTTGCCGCGGCGGCGCCACGCCGGGTTCGGCATGGCCTACCGCGACAAAGCGCTCGTCTCCGGCAAGCTGGAAGAGCAGGGACGGTTTCTCTCCGCGCTCCAGGAGGAGCTCTCGGAGACGCTGGAGGCGGTGGAGGGTGTGCTGGCGGCCCGGGTGCACCTGGCGTTGCCCCGGGACGGCGCCCGCGCGGCCGGGGACGGCGCGCCACCCGTGTCGGCCTCGGTGCTGATCATGTTTCGGGGCGATGGCGCGGCCACGCCGCCCATCGCCCAGGCCGACGTGCAACGCCTGGTGGCCCACGCCTGCCCGGGGTTGGAGGTGGAGCGGGTGGCGGTGGTCTTCTCGCGCTCGGCGAGGCTGGCCGTGCCGAGCGTGCAGGCGGCGAGCGCGGAGTGGCTCCGTGTCGGGGCGGCGGGCATGGGGTTGGGCGGCTGCGCCGCGGGTGTGCTGCTCGCCTGGCTTCGCCGCCGGGCCCGCCGGAGGGCGTCATGAGAACCGGCGCCTGGAACGCGGCGGATCGCCAAGTGTTCGAGCAGGCCGCTTGCCGGTTGGGCGGTCCGCCGGCCTCGGACCTGTGTCGTTACCTCGACGAACAGTTGCTGGCATCGAGCGACGGGCGAGTGGACGCGCTGAGCCGCGGGGAGATCGTGCGGGCCGGGGAGCGGGAGCTTATCCGGCTTCCTCTCGCGGGCGGTGCCTGGGCCCGGTTCCGGGACTGGTGGAGAGGGCTTCCGCGCCATCGCACCCGTCACGAGCTTCGCTCGCTGGCGAACGTCCTCGCGGCGCCGACGCCAGGAGAGGTGGGGCGTGTTGCCCGGGCCGGGCTGTTTCGCCTGGCGCGAGCGTTCGCCGATCGCCCCATCGCCGACCTCGCTGACGCGACTTGCGCCCTGCCACCCGATTGGCAGGCCCTGGCGCGTGCAGCCTGGGAGAGCCAGCGGGGCCGGTGCCCGGAGACCGAGTCCCGCCGGGTGCGTGCCGAGTTCGAGCGGGGGGTGCCATGAATTCGCTGCCTGCCGGGCAAGCCCTCACACGCCGCGTGCAACCGGTCTCTTGCCGGCTGCTGCTCGCCGAACGTAAGAAGGCGGCGGAGGAGGCTCGCTCCCTGTTGCAAGCGGCGCGCGCCCGAGCGGAAGAGGAGCGGCGGGCCGTTCTCGAAGAGGCGCGTTGGGAGGCTGGCCGGGAACGCGAGCGGATCCTGCAAGAGGCGGGTGCCGAGGTGGCGCGGCGGATCGCCCGGGCGGCCTGTTGGTCCGCCGCGCGGCGGGCCCGGTGGGCGGAAGAGCTGTCGCTGGTGGTGGAGGAGGCCTGTCGCCGCATCCTGCGGGCTGAGATCCAAACGCAGCCCGACTGCGTGCTGCGCCTGGTGCGGGAGCTTCTGGAACAACCTCTGCTGGAAAAGCCCACGGTGCTGTACCTCAACTCCGCGGACGCGGCGCGCTCGGCGGAGACCCTGCGCCGGGATACCGGCGGGCAGGTCCGGGTCGAAAGTCGCGCGGACGTCGAGCCCGGTGGCTGCCGGCTGCTGGGCGACGGAGGAGAGATCGACGCCGGGCTGGAGATCCAGCTGCAGCGCCTGATGGAAGCGGTGCGGGAGGGGTTGCGTGAAGACCTCGTCGAGAGCTGATCTTCTAGTGCCCGGAATGGCGCCACGCTGCGGCCAGATTGAAGCC
>CAZLNM010000191.1:0-3499 GCA_964561025.1 uncultured Myxococcales bacterium | reverse complement strand
GGCTTGGTCGAAAACCCGCTCGTCGATACCTGCCCGAAGTCCAGCGTCGCCGGCAACGCTACCAGCTCGCACATCGGGGTGGGCACCGCCTTGCCGACGAGATCGATGTACCCTTCGCCGGAGTTGGGGTCGTTGCTGCGGATGGTGAGCTTGCCGGCGAAGGCCCCCTCGTAGGTCGGCTTGAAACGCATCTGGACGTCGAAGCTCGCGCCCGGCGCCAGATCGAAGGGCGTGTTCTGCGTGGCGGCGAAGGTGAAGAAGCCGTGGTTGCCGGAGTCGATGGCCAGCGTGGTGATGGTCAGGGTCTGGTTGCCGCAGGAGGTGAAGCGGTAGGTCTTGTCGGTGGTGCTGCCCACCATCACCGTGCCGAAGTCCACGATGAAGGGCGGCTGGGGGCAGATCTTGGGGGCCAGGCCGTTGCCCACGATCTCGATCACCACCAGCCCCTCGTCGGGGTCGTTGGAAGCGATCTCGATGCGCGCGTTGTCCGTGCCGCCGTCGAAGGGCGCGTACTTGGCGGTGAAGCGCTGGCTGCTCTGCGGCTGCAGCACGCCGCTCCAGGCCCGGGGCTCGATGGCGAACTCCGTGCTGGCGCCGGGCGAGAGGTCCACCCCGCCCCGGCCGCCGCCCGCCTGCACGGTGAGCTCGTACACGCCCAGGTTGCGCACCAAGAACTCGCGGGAGACCAGGTCGCCGAGATCGTTCATGCCGAAGTCGATCTTGAGGTTGGCCGGGGCCACCTGGTCGTTGCACACTTCCACTCCGCCCTCGACCAGGCACACCTGCACGTCCGGGGTGACGCCTTCTCCGACCAGGCGCAGCGTCATGGTCTTGTGGTCGGGGTCGTTCGTCTCGACCACCACCTGGCCGCTGTCCGCGCCGTCTTCCTGGGGCACGTACAGCACCGCGAAGGTGGTGGCCTGGCCCGGCTCCAGCTCGGTGAGCATCGGCGGATCCAGGATGAAGTCGGCGCTGGCGTTCTCCAGGCGCACCGAGGTGATGAGGAGCTTGGCCTGGGCCACGTCCAGGTTGCGGATCACGATGGCCCGGCTGGCGCGCTGCTTCACCACCACCTTGCCGAAGTCGATGAGGTAGTCCGCCGCCTGGGTGGGATCGGACGGCAGCGCCTCGAGCACGCTGTCGCCGTTCCAGTCCTGTTGCAGCGAGGCCCGGGGCAGCACCTTGCCCACCTTGCTGTCGTCGCAGGCCGCGAAGAAGGTGGCTGCCGCGAGAGAAAGAATGACAGCCAGCGCGATTCGGATCCTCATCCCTGCCTCCTTGTGGAAGAGTGGTTTCGCCGAAGGGCCCACACCAGGGCCGCGCACAGCGGCACGAGCGCCCAGGGCGCGCCGAGACCGTTCCCGCACCCACAGCCGCCGCCGTTATCGTTCACCTCGTCACCGCCGCCACCGTCACCGCCGCCGCCGTCGGGGCTCCCCCCGTCGGGAACACCGCCGTCCGGCCGGCAGCCGCTCAGATCCTCGTCGGTCTTGCCGTCGCAGTCGTTGTCCGCGCCGTCGCACACCTCCGCCCCGCTCGGGGTGCATGCGTACTCGCAGCCGTTGGCGCTATCGTTGTCCAGGTCGAAAAAGCCGTTCTGACAAGCGCCCATGACGCAGCTGCCGGCGCTGCATGTCGCGGCCGCGTGCGCAAAGTCGCAGGCTTTGTCGCAGCCGCCGCAGTTCGCCGGATCCGTCTGGGGGTCCACGCAGCGCTGGCCGCAACGGGTGAGCTGGGGCGGGCAGTTCATGGTGCACTTGCCGTCCCAGCACACCTGGGCCGGCTGGCAGTTGAAGCCGCACTCGCCGCAGTTCTTGGGGTCGGTCAGAAAGTCGATGCCGTCGTCGGGCACGCCGTCGCAGTCCTCGTCCCGGTCGTTGCACAGCTCCTCGGCGCCGGGGTGGATCAGGGGATCGTTATCGTTGCAGTCGTCGCCGCCGCAGCTCTTGTCCTCGTGCCCGTCCTCGTCGTTGTCCGGGCAGAAGGTCGCGCCAGAGAGGCCGACGATCAGGCCGTTCTTCCCGGCCACCATGCCCCGGTCGCGCAGCGGAAAAGAACACGCCAACAAGAGGGAGTAGCGCGCGAAGGCCTCCATCCCGGTGAGCCCGGAGAGATCCTGGCTGTAGCTCGGGTCCACCGTCCAGGCCGCGCCGCCGTTCTCCGTGGTGAGCACCATGGGGTTGCCGTCGCCGAACCCGGCCACGGCGTAGCCGTGCGTCTCGTCCACGAACGATATGCCGTACACGTAATCTGGCTGAATCTGCCCGCTCCCGGGGACCGGTTGGGGGTTCCAGGTGGCGCCACCGTCGGTGGTGTGGAGGATGAGGCCCGCGCTGCCGCCGCCCACCGCCCAGCCCTTCTGGGCACCGGAGAAGGTCACCTGGTACAGGCATCCCTGGGAGACGTGTTCCTGCGCAAAACGCCAGCTGGTTCCGCCGTCCTCGGTCTTGAGGATGAACCCGTCCGCGGGTGGGGCGACGGGCTCTTCATCCTGACCGTTGTAGCCGCCCACCAGGATGATGTGCTGGCGATCCAGGACGCGCACGCCGTTCGGGGTGCGCTCGCCACCCAGCGCGGGCGCGCTGGAGAGCGTCCAGTTCTGGCCGCCGTCGCCGGTGATCCATACGTTGTTTCCGGAGACGACCGCGCCGGTCTGCTCGTCGGCGAAGTGCAGCGCCGTGATGGTGCCCTGGGGGTTGCCGGGCAGCGCGAGCGGCGACCAGCTCCGGCCCCCGTCCTCGGTCTTGTACACCGTGGCCAGCGGAAAGAACGAGTCCACCCGCAACCCGCCCGCGTACCCCACGCGGGCGCTCGTCATGTGGACCGCGAGCGGCACGTTCATCAGGCCGCCGGTGAGGCTCACCTGCCGCCAGCTCTGGCCCCCGTCGCTGGTGCAGGCGATCAGGCCCTTGGAGTTTCCCTGGCCGTCCTTGATGGCCCCCACCGCGCAGGCGGCGCGCTCGTCCGGCATGGAGATCTGGACGAAGGCGTTGCCGTCACCGGCGTTGAACTGCAGAAGCTTCCAGCCGGCCCGGGCCGGGCCGGGGAGGGCGAGGCCCCAAAGCAGGCACAGCCAGGCCATGGCGGTCATGGGCGAACGCTTCGCGGCGGCGAGCATGTTCTTACCTCCACCCTTTCTCGGCGAGATCGGAAAGGAGCTTCTGAGCCTCGGCGGCGCGGGTCCCCTGCGGGTAGAGCCGCAGGTAGTCTTGCAGGGCCCGCACGGCCCGGCCGAAGTCGGAGAGCTTGAGGTAGCATTCCGCCAGACGGAAGGCCACCTCCTGGCGCAGCAGCCCCTGGGGCAGGATGCGCCGGGCGGCGAGCAGCGTCTCCAGTGCCCGCGCGGGTTGATCCAGCACGTCCAGTTCGATGCGGCTGGCCTCGAAGAGCGCGACCTCCAGCACGTGGGGATCGCGGCTGGTGCGGGCCACCTGGCGGTAGTGTTCCAGCGCCTGCTCGGGCCGGCGGCTGAGCCGTAGCGCGTCGGCCAGCAGCAGGC
>CAZLNM010000190.1:0-3642 GCA_964561025.1 uncultured Myxococcales bacterium | reverse complement strand
GGCCGGGGCCGCGGCGGGCGCTGGCGCCTCCGCTGCCGGTGTGGCGTTCGCCGGCGGCGCGGCGGCCGAGGTCGTCGAGCCGGGTTTCTCGGGTGCGCTCATGGCTCAACCTCGCCCGTAGCGGTAGGGGAAGAGCTGCCGCTGGCAGAACCACAGGAAGCGGTCCAGCAAGAAGGCCACCACGGTGAGGAACAGCAGGATGAGGTACACGTGCTCGCGCGGCCCGCGGCGCTGCGCCAGCATGATGAGCTTGCCCACGCCCTTGTCGGCGTCGATGGCCTCGGCCAGGATGATGTAGCCGAAGGCCAGCCCGAACATGAGGCGGATGGTGTTGAAGATGTCGGGCATGGCCAGCGGGATGAGCACCTTGGTCATCACCTGCCGCCGCGAGGCCCCCAGGGTGTAGGCCGTGTCCAGGTAGTCCTTGCCCACGTTGCTCACCGCGCGGGCCGAGTCGAACAGCACGAAGGCCACGCAGGCGATGAAGATGAACCCGACCTTCTGGGCCTCGCCGATGCCGAACCACAGCAGGGTGAGCGGCACCAGCGCCGAGATGGGCACGTTGCGCCCGAAGATGGAGATGGGCGCGAAGAAGGCGTCGATGCGCTTGAAGGTGCCGCACAGGATGCCGAGCGGCACGCCGATCAGGATCGCCAGCAAGAAGCCCTCCAGCACCCGCGCCAGGCTCGCCATCAGGTGATCGAGCAGGATGAGCCGACCGGCGTCGTCCGCCCACAGCGAGGGGAAGGAGCCGAACACCTCGGCGGGAGAGCCCAGGGTGGTGCGCGACACGATGCGCTCCTCCGAGGCCCCGCCCCCGGTGACGAGCTGCCAGACCAGGAAGATCAGCAGCAGGCACAGCCCGGCCATGAGCGCCTTGCCCCAGATGGTGGGCTCGTCGCGGATGACGAAGAAGTTGCGAAAGAACCCCGCCATCATGTCGAGCAGGCGTGAGAACGGACCCGCGGCCGCGCCGGGCGCGCGGGCGCGCTCCTTCTGCTGCTTCTTCTCCTCGGCCTCGAAGGCCGCGAGCGCCGCGGCGGCCTTGTCGGAGATGGGCGCGGTCGGCCTCGGCGCGGGCGCGGCGGCCGGGTCCGCTGCGGCCGGGGCGCCTGGTTCCACCGCCTTCGCCTCGGGAGCCGGAGGGCTCGGGGACGCCGGATCCTTCGGATCACTGGGAGGACTCTGGCTCATGGACATCCTCACGTGGCGCGCGGCCACGACTCAACATCCCGCATCCGCGCGACATCGCCGATCGCGTCTGGCCGCGCTCGCTCATTCTGCGACCGGTGGTCTTACTGCACCTCCAGAGGGTACACCTTGATCTCCACCCGGCGGTTGCGCGCGTGGTTCTGCGGATCCTCCGGGTCGGCCGGCACGTCCCAGGCCATGCCGGTGGCGGAGAACTGGTTGGGCTGCAGCGACTTGAACTTTCGCAGCAGCGCCTGCTTGACCGCGTTGGCACGGTTGCTGGAGAGCTCCTTCACCGCCTCGTAGGGCACCGAGCCCTTCATGGAGGCGTCGGTGTGCCCCTCGATGATGATGCGCGCCGCCCCGTACTGCCCGGCCATGCGGCCCACTTCTTCCAACACGAAGGGCACGTTGGGATCGTACAGCGCCTGGATCTTCTTGTCCCCCTCCTGCTTTTCGACCTTCATGTCCAGATCGTAGGAGTTGGGGAAGAAGTGGATCACCACCGTCTTGGTGAGGATCTCGCCGGACTCGGCCTTGATGGCGGTGACGCTCTTCGGGGTGAAGGTGACGGTGTACTCGTCCCGTTGGTTCGCGTACTTGGGCTCCTTGCCAAGCTTCTGGATGATGGAGTAGTCCATGACCTGGTCGAAGGGGGTCTTCTCGCTGACCTGCCCGATGCGCTTGTACAGGTAGTAGGCGGTCTCCCAGGTGCGCTCGAAGTTGGCCGGGTTGTTGGCGTCCAGGAAGAAGGCGCGGTTCTCGGCGTAGTTGGTGTTGTGAGCGTCGCCGAGCATGTTCATGGCTTCGGTGGGCGGGATGCTGTAGCCCTCCGACATGAGCTTGGCCGCCTTCTGCTTGCCAGCGTCGGTCTTGAGCTCCTCCATGGCGTCGAAGATGCCCCGCACCAGGCCCTCGATGATGTCCGGGCGATCGGAGGCGAAGTCCGCCCGCGCGAACCACACGTCGGCGATGAGCTTGTTGGCGGTCCCGGTGGAGACGATGAGCTTGTTGCCCTTCATCTCGGAGAGCTTGTAGATGTCCGGCGCCCAGGAGACGCAGGCGGCGATGGACTTGTCGGCGTTGAAAGCCGCCGCGGCCTGGAAGGCGTCCTGGGTGAACTTCCAGTTCACCTCGCCCGGCTGCACCCCGGCGTTGATGAGGGCGTTGAGCGCGAAGTAGTGCGAGGGGGAGTTCTGCGCCAGCACGATGGTCTTGCCGCGCAGCTGGCCCACGTTCTCGATGCCCCGGCCCACGATGCCGTCGCCGCCGTTGGACCAGTCCACCTGCTGGAACACCCGCGGCATCACCCGGCTGTCCTTGCGCAGCTCCTCGAGGAACAGCGGGATCATGTCCAGGGTGGCCCAGCCGATGTGGATGTTGCCCGTGGCGAACGCGTCGCGCATGGCCACCGGGTCGTCGATCAGGGTGAGCTCCACCTTGAACTTCTTGCCGTTCGGCGCCACCCACTCCTTGCCCGGCTTCATGCCGTCGTTGGCCAGGAAGATGGGCGCCCAGCCGGCCCACACGTTGATGGCGAAGCGCACCGTCTCGTTCTTGAGCGGCTGGTAGTTGCTGGTGCCCTTCACCGGCGGGAGCTTGGCGGCCGGCACGAAGGTGTACTCCTTGACCGTGGTGGGGGCGTTGCTGTCGGCGGCCTCGGCGCCAGCCGGCTTGTCGCCGCCACTCTTGATCTTGTTCAGGTCGTCGGCGTTGATGTCGCCGCCGCCCTGAGCCCCGCCCGAGTCTTTCGGGAAGAGGATGCCGGCCTTGTAGGCCGCGAAGGCCCCGAGCCCCGCCACCACCAGCACCACCATGATCCAGAATCCGGCTTTCGGCTTGCCACCCATGGGTCTTCCTCCTTGGATTTCCTCGCTCGAACGAACCAGCGGCTATTGCGTCTGCTTCTGGGTCTCGGACTTCTCCTTCGGCTCGGCGGCCTTCTCCGGGCCGAGCTCGGCCAGCGCCGGCTCCAGGTTGGCGGTCTCCGGCGCCTTGATGCCCATCTCCACCTCGAACTTGGAGAGCAGGTCCTCGGCCTGGGCCTGCTCCAGGGCCTTCTCGGCCTTGATCTTGTCCAGGCCCTGCTCGGACATGTCGGCCGCCACCCGCACCTTGGCGCGGTTGAGGTCGATCTTCTCCTGGATGAGCTGCTCGACCTGGCCGAAGTCGGTGGTCACGTCGAAGTTGAAGGTCTGGCTGAGGCGCGCCAGCTCGGCTTCGGCCTGGGACATCTTGAGGTCGGCCTGGTACTTCTGGATCTTCTCGCGCACCTTGGCCAGCTGCTTGGTCGCGAACTTGATCTTCTCCACGTTGTTCTGGTAGGCCGCCTCGTGCATCGAAAGCTGCGACTGGTTCTCGGCCAGCTCGTTCTTGGCCTGCTGTAGCTCGATGGCCAACTGCCCCGCGGTCTGGCGGTCCCCCATCTTGAGGTAGGCCTTGATCTTGCTG
>CAZLNM010000189.1:0-3658 GCA_964561025.1 uncultured Myxococcales bacterium | reverse complement strand
CCTGGTGGTGGTCGACCGGGTCGAGTGGCACGATGCGTGGGTGGAGTGCTTCGATGCCTGGGCCTGGGCTCCTGCGACAAAAGACAAGATCCGAGGTGTCAGCACCTGTGACTACGGTTGGCCTGGGCTCTTCCCTCTACCCAGTGCGAACAGGTTCCTGGTCGGCGACCTGAGGAGCTCAGAAGGCGCACCGTACCAATATCACTTGTTTTCCTATCCAACCTTTCAACCAGAGAAGACAAGCAGCGTCCCCTCGCCATGTGAACAGGTGGAGTTCCACGACAGCAGGAAGCTTGTGATCATGGCGAGCAGTTTCGAGGATCGCTTTGGAGTTTACGATCCTATGACCTTCAAAGTCCTGGACGATTTTCATGTCTGCGAAAATGTGCACGAGGATAGCCTGCGGCTCGTGCCCGGTGGCCGCTGGGCGGGGGTGCTATGCTACGGGACGAGTGGAGGTGCCGACAAGTATGCCCCGCGCCGGGGCGCCGGGGTGGCCGTCGTGGATCTCGAACGGTACGGGGAGCGGTGATTGATGATCCTCACCGCAGTGGTGTGCGTCGGCGCGACGACGCTCGTCCATCTCCGCGGCCAGGCGGTCCTGGAACCCGGCGGCTGCCGGGATTCGAGATAGGGTGCGGGCCATGCAACACATGACATTCACCATCGGTGCTCTGCTATTACAGCCTCCTCGTGGACCCGGCTGGGCGGTACGCGGCGGTGGAGTGCACCAGGAACCATCCATCGTCCCTGGACGACCCGACCGGCGCGGGCATCACGGTTGTGAACCTTTACGACTACCTGCCCGGCGGCCCGTAGGCGGGCGCTGGGATCGCCATCGTGGAGCTGGACCGGTACCGGTGAACGACTCCTGGAGTGCGTCCAGATCCTTTCTTTGGCAAGGCCGCATGCAGTGGCATGGAACATCGCCCATTTCGACTCACCTGAAAAGATTCCGCTACCCAGCGGGAGGGGGCCTGTGATATAGGTCACGCACAAACCTTCCGCGGTGCTGGTGCGTCGGCAGTGAAAGCTCGTAAGAAAAAGGAGCCTGCCATGAAACGGTTGCTCGTCCTGTCGTTGCTGCTGAGTTTGTGTGTGCCGTTCGCCGCCTCGGCCACGGGCCTGCTGGTGCCCACCGACGGCTCGCTGGGGCCGCTGTCCATCAAGTACCACCGCGCCGAGGTGAAGATCACCGACCGCGCCGCGGTCACCCACGTGGACCAGGTGTTCATCAACAATAGCGACCGCGACCTGGAGGCGACGTACATCTTCCCGCTGCCGCGCGGGGCCACCGTGTCCGACTTCTACCTGTACATGAACGGCAAGAAGATGAAGGGCGAGATCCTGGAGAAGGACCGGGCCCGCAACATCTACGAGGGCATCGTGCGCCGCATGCAGGACCCGGGCCTGCTGGAGTACCTGGGCAACGACCTGTTCCAGGCGCGGGTGTACCCGGTGCCGCGCCGGGGCGAGCAGCGGGTGGAGATCGAGTTCACCCAGCTTTTGCCCTTCGAGGGCGGGGTGCTGAAATACGTCTATCCCATGCGCACCGACCGCACCTCGGCGCGCACCTTGCAGGACTTCACCGTGGCGGTGAAGATCCACAGCCAAGTGCCCATCAAGACCATCTACTCGCCCTCGCACCAGATCTACCAGCGTAAAACCGACGACCGCAACGCGGTGGCCGGTTTCGAGACCATGGCGGCGCTGCTGGATCGCGACTTCGAGCTCTTCTACACCGTCTCCGAGAAGGACATCGGGCTCAACCTGCTCACCTTCCGTGAGCCGGGCGAGGACGGCTTCTTCATGGTGATGGCCAGCCCCAAGAGCGAGTTCACCGACAAGGAGATCATGGGCAAGCGCATCACCTTCGTGGTGGACACCTCGGGCTCCATGTCCGGCGACAAGATGCGCTTCGCCAAGGAGGCGCTTAAGTACTGCCTCAATCGCCTGAGCGGCGACGACATCTTCAACGTGGTGCGGTTCTCCACCGACGTGGAGTCCTTCGAGAAGGCCCCGGTGGCGGCCAGCCGTGACAACGTGCAGCGGGCGCTCACCTTCGTCGATCGCATGGAGGCCGCCGGCGGCACCGCCATCGACGAGGCGCTCATGGCCGCCCTGGCCGGGCACACCAAGAAGGACGAGCCCAACCTGGTGGTGTTCATCACCGACGGCCACCCCACCGTGGGCGAGACCAACCCCAAGGAGATCCTGGCCCACATCAAGGCCAAGAATGCCGTCTCGGCGCGCATCTTCGCCTTCGGGGTGGGCGACGACATCAACACCCTGCTGCTGGACCAGATCGGCCAGGACAACTTCGCCGACGCCACCTACCTCAAGGCCAACCAGGAGATCGAGCAGCGCCTGAGCGCCTTCTACGACAAGATCAGCCACCCGGTGCTCTCGGACCTGCGCATCGACTTCGGCAGCCTGCGCGAGTTCGACGTGTTCCCCCGGAGGCTGCCGGACCTCTTCAAGGGCAGCCAGCTCATCATCCTGGGCCGCTACCGCAACGAGGGGCACACCGCCATCACCCTGGTGGGCAAGGTGGGCGGCAAGGACAAGTCCTTCACCTACGAGGGCGCCTTCCCCAAGGAGGCGCGGGACAACGCCTTCATCCCGCGGCTGTGGGCCACCCGCAAGATCGGCTACCTGCTCGACAACATCCGCCAGGGCGGCGAGCGCAAGGAGCTGGTGGACGAGGTGGTGGCGCTCTCCAAGCGTTACGGCATCGTCACCCCCTACACCAGCTACCTCGTCACCGAGGACACCCCGCAGATGGTGGCGGCCGAGCCGCGCCCCCGGCCCGCGCCCCCGCCCCCGCGCCGGCCGCTGATGCTCGAAGAGCAACGCATGCAGGGCCCCGGCAAGGGCGAAGGCGCGCCGCGGGGCGGGAGCGGAGGCGCCGCGCCGGTCACCGCCGCGCCGCCCATGTCGGCGCCGGCCATGGATTATGAACGCAAGGCCGAGCGCGCCAAGGTCATGGCCAAGAGCACCGCCTCCGTGCGCGCCGAGAGCGGCGCCGAGGCGGTGCAGATGGCCGACGCGGTGCGGGACCTCAAGGAGGCCGAGGCGCCCCGCGACGAGGCCGACGACGCCGCCGGCATCCGCTACGTCGAGGGCCGCACCTTCCGCTTCCAGGGCGGCGGCTGGGTGGACGCCGGGTTCTCCTCTTCGATGAAGACGCTGCACGTCAAGTACATGGGCGCGGCCTACTTCGCGCTGGTGCAGCGCTCGGCCAAGCTCAAGCGCATCCTGGCGCTCGGCGAGCGGGTGACGGTGGTGGTGGGCAACAACCTGGCCCTCATCGTGTCACCGGACGGCCGCGACCAGGTGCCCGAGGCGGAGTTGAATCCGTTCGTGATGCGGTGATATCCTTCCCCTGACGCGGCTCTGGGTGTAGACCCCAACTGCGACCGACCGTGCTGGCCGTGTGGGCCCCGCGGTCGGTCGCGCGTTTTTCTACGAAGAATGCGTGAGCGCAGGCAACAAGCAGTGATCGTGGATGCGTTCTCACCGGTGCCGAAGAATGGGGTGAGGCTGCCGCTGGCCTTGCTCCTGGTGTGGCTCGTGCTGGGCGCGGCCGGCGGGCCGGCGCGGGCCCAGGGCGACATCCCCGCCGATCCGCTCCAGGCGCTGGACCCGGCGCGCTACG
>CAZLNM010000188.1:0-3684 GCA_964561025.1 uncultured Myxococcales bacterium | reverse complement strand
CATCGTCCGGGTGGCCAAGGAGACCTCCCGCCCGGACGGGAGCTACATTCGCTTCGACGACAACTCGGCGGTGCTGATCAACGATCAGCTGGAGCCGGTCGGGACGCGCATCTTCGGCCCGGTGGCACGCGAGCTGCGGGCCAAGAAGTTCATGAAGATCATCTCCCTGGCGCCGGAAGTCCTGTAGCGGGAAAGGCAGGGAAGTTTATGCGAATTCGCAAGAACGACACGGTGGTGGTGCTCTCGGGAAAGGACCGCGGCCGGCGCGGCCGGGTCCTGGAGTTTCTGGACGGGAGGCAGCGGATGCGGGTCGAGGGCGTCAATCAGGTGAAACGCCACGTGAAGGCCGGGCGCGATCCCAAGGCCCCGCGCGGCGGCATCATCGACGTCTCCGCCCCCATCCACGTCTCCAACGTGCGGGTGGTGTGCAGCAAGTGCTCCCAACCCACCGACCTCGGCATGAAGACCCTCGAGGACGGGAAACGGGTGCGCTTCTGCCGCAAGTGTAACGAAGTGGTCGACAAGTAAGGCGGAGCGGTCATGGCCAAAGAAAAATCCAGATTGCGGCAGATGTACGAGAACGAGGTGGTGCCGGCCCTGATGAAGGAGTTCGGGTACACCTCGCGCATGCAGGTGCCGCGCTTCCACAAGATCGTGGTGAACATGGGCCTGGGCGAGGCGCTGCAGAACCCCAAGCTGATCGACGCCTCGGTGGCCGAGATGGCGGCCATCACCGGCCAAAAGCCGGTGGTCACCAAGTCGCGCAAGTCGGTGGCCAACTTCAAGCTGCGCGAGGGCCAGAACATCGGCTGCATGGTCACCCTGCGCGGCGAGCGCATGTACGAGTTCTTCGATCGCCTGGTCAGCATCGCCCTGCCGCGGGTGCGCGACTTCAAGGGCATCTCCCCCAAGTCCTTCGACGGCCGGGGCAACTTCAGCCTGGGCATCCGCGAGCAGATCATCTTCCCGGAGATCGACTACGACAAGCTGGAGAAGATCAAGGGCCTGGAGGTGTGCATCGTCACCACCGCCCGGAGCGACGAGGAAGGGCGTTCGCTGCTGACCCGCATGGGAATGCCGTTTCGGAAAAACTAAGGAGCGGATAACGTGGCCAAGATTTCCAAGATGATTCAGGCCCGGCGCAAGCCGAAATTCAAGGTCCGTTCGTACCACCGCTGCCCGCTGTGCGGGCGGGTGCGGGGATATCTGCGCCGGTTCGATATGTGCCGCCTGTGCTTCCGGCAGCTCGCGTTGCGGGGAGAGATCCCCGGCGTGATCAAGGCCAGCTGGTAACACGGGCCGAACGAAGAGGGAGTGTGCATGTCTGCCATCAACGACCCCATTGCCGATTTCTTGGTGCGGATCCGCAACGCGGCTCACGCCAAGAAGGACGAGGTCAGCATCCCGGCCTCCAAGCTCAAGACCCGGATGGCCGAGATCCTGAAGAACGAGGGCTTCATCGACGATTTCACCCTGGTGCCGGACCGGCGCCAGGGGCTGCTGGTCATCCACCTGCGCTACCTGGAGGACGGGCGGCCGGTGATCCGCGGCATCCGGCGCGAGAGCCGCCCAGGCCGCCGCATGTACGTGGCCTCTTCGAAACTCCCGCGGGTGCGCAACGGGCTGGGCACCGCCATTTTGTCCACGTCCCTGGGCCTGATGACCGATCGCCAGGCTCGCCAGCAGAAGGTGGGCGGCGAGTACGTGTGCTCCATCTGGTAAGCGAGGTGACGTCGTGTCCCGCATCGGCAAGAAACCGATTCCCATCCCGCCCGGAGTGAAGGTCAGCATCAACGCCGGGCACATCCAGGTCCAGGGCCCGCAGGGCAAGCTGGAGCTCAACCTGGCGCCCGGCATCAGCGTGGCCCAGGACGGGCAGCGCCTGTTGGTGAGCCGCCCGGACAACCAGCGCGCCTCCCGCGCCAACCAGGGCATGGCCCGGGCGCTCATCAACAACATGGTGCGCGGAGTCCACGAGGGTTTCCGGCGCGCGCTGGACATCAACGGCGTGGGGTACCGCGCCGAGACCAAGGGCCAGGACCTGGTCCTGTACCTGGGGTTCTCGCACCCGGTGACGTTCTCCATCCCGACCGGCCTCAAGGTCACCGTGGAGAAGAACACCAAGGTGATCCTCACCGGCCCCGACCGGGATCTGGTGGGCCGGATCGCCGCACGCATTCGGGCTCTGCGCCGGCCAGATCCCTACAAGGCCAAGGGGATCACCTACGAGGGTGAGGTCATCAAGCGCAAGGCGGGCAAGAAGGCCGTTGGCACGACCGCGTGAGCAAGAAGGTGACGACATGATTACGGATCGCAGCAGCGAAAGACGGAACCGTAGGAAGCGGGCCATCCGCAAGCGAGTGGTGGGCACCCCCGAGCGGCCCCGCATGACCATCTTCAAGAGCGCCCGGCACACCTACGTGCAGGTGATCGACGACCAGTCCGGGCGGACGCTGGTTTCGGCCAGCACCCTGGAGAAGGATCTGCGCCAGAGCGCCGAGGATCTCAAGAAGGCGGACGCCGCGGTTCGCGTGGGCGAGGTGGTCGCCGAGCGCTGCCTGGCGCGCCAGATCCAACAGGTGGTGTTCGACCGGAACGGCTACCCATATCATGGTCGCGTCGCCAAGCTGGCGGACGCCGCCCGGGCCAAGGGCCTGAAGTTCTGACAGGAGGGTGACGTGAACAAGCAGTTCGGCGCCGGCGAAGAGCAGTTCATCGAGCGGGTAGTGCACATCAACCGCGTGGCCAAGGTGGTTAAGGGCGGCCGGCGGTTCTCCTTCGCCGCCATCGTGGTGCTGGGAGACGGCAACGGCTCAGTGGGCGTGGGCAAGGGCAAGGCCAACGAGGTGCCCGAGGCCATCCGCAAAGGGACCGAGAACGCGCGCAAGCACATGTTCCGGGTCCCGCTGGTCGATGGCACCATCCCGCACGAGGTGCTGGGGCACTTCGGCGCCGGCCAGGTCCTGCTGAAGCCCGCCGGCAAGGGAACCGGCGTCATCGCCGGCGGCCCGGTGCGGGCGGTGCTGGAGGCGGCCGGGGTGCGGGACGTGCTCAGCAAGAGCCTGGGGACCGGCAACCCGCACAACGTGGTGCGCGCCACCCTCAAGGCGCTGGAGCAGCTGGAGGCGATCGAGGTGGCCGCGGTTCGTCGGGGCAAGAAGCCGGAGGAGCTGCGGATCCAGGAGGGCAAGTAGGCCATGGCCAAGAAGATCAAGATCACCCTGCGCAAGAGCCGCATCGGGCGCAGCGATCGCCAGCGGGCGATCCTGGACGGCCTGGGGCTCAAGCGCCGCGGCCGCTCGGTCGTCCGGGAGGACACCCCGGCGGTGCGGGGCATGGTGCAGAAGCTCTCGTTCATGATCGACGTGGAGGAGTGCTAGCGAAGGCTAGCGCGGAGGCGGATATGAAACTGAACGGGCTCAAGGCTCCCCGGGGAGCCGTCAAGGCGCGGCGCCGGGTCGGGCGCGGCTGCGGCAGTGGCCGCGGCGGCACCGCGGGTCGGGGCAACAAAGGGCAGCGCTGCCGCTCGGGTCATCGCATCGGGCGCGGTTTCGAGGGCGGTCAGATGCCGCTGCAGCGCCGCATGCCCAAGCGCGGCTTCCTCAACTTCAACCGGCGCGAGTTCGCGGTGGTCACCCTGGGTGACCTCTCGGCCTTCGACGCGGGCGCGGTGGTGGACACCGC
>CAZLNM010000187.1:0-3781 GCA_964561025.1 uncultured Myxococcales bacterium | reverse complement strand
TGCTCGGCCAGGATCTCCGTCGGCGCCATGAAGGCGGTCTGGGCGCCGTTGCGCGCGGCCACCACCGCGGCCAGCACGGCCACGGCGGTCTTGCCCGAGCCCACGTCCCCCTGCAACAACCGGTTCATGGGGCGGGGCGAGGCCATGTCGCGCAGGATGTCGGACAGCACCTGCCGCTGCCCGCCGGTCAGCGAGAAGCCGAACAGCTCGCGCGCCAGGGAATCGAGATCCGCGGGGACCGGGAAGGCGCGCCCCGGCTCCTGCTTGAGCCGCCGGGCGCGCAGGGCCAGACCCAGCTCCAGCAGGAAGAACTCCTCGAACACCACCCGCCGCTGGGCCGGGGTGCGGATCTCGGCCAGCGCCGTTGGATCGAGACAGGCGGGGGGAAAGTGCACCTCGCTCAGGGCCTGGGCGATGGGGGGGAAACCGAGCCGATGGCGCAGCTCGGCCGGCAAGATCTCGCGCGCCTCGGTGGCGTAACGCTCCACCACCCGGCGCTGGATCTTGCGCAGGGCCTTGGGGAAGATGCCCTCGATCTCGGGGTAGATGGGCACGATGGCGGCGAAGTCGGGGCCGGGGGGAGCGTCCGCGTCCTCGATCTTCTCGATCTCCGGATGGGTCATCTGCAAGCGGCCCTGGTACACGCCCACCAGGCCGGCCAGCCGCACCTGGTCGCCGCGATGGTATCGCTTCTTGAAGGAGTCGGCGTTGAAGTTGAACCAGCGCACCGAAAGCAGTCCCGCGCCGTCCGACACCAGGAGCTCGAGCACGTTCCGCCGCGGCCCGGTGCGCTTCACGGCCACATCGACCACCTGCGCGGAGACGGTGGCGATCTGCCCCTTTCGCAGGTCGCGGATGCGGCACACCGCGCGCCGGTCCTCGTAGCGGCGCGGGATGAGGAACAAGGCATCCCCCACGCTGCGGATGTCCCGCGACGCGAAACGCTCCGCCAGCCGCGGCCCCACGCCCTTGATGAACTGAATCGGCGTGGCCAGCCCGTCGCGGGTTCTTCCGGGGATCTCCTTAGTGGGAATGGCGATTGATGAGCTCCAACAGAGCCTGGGCGCGCGCCGTGTCGTTGGAGAGAGCCAGCGCGTTGTACTCCGCGGTGGCCTTGGCCACCATGCCCAGGAAGAGGTAGGCCTGTCCCAGATAGAAGTGGGCCTCGTTGTCCTGGTAGTTCGTCTGGACCACCTTCTCCAGCACCTCGACCGCCTGCTTGTACTTCTTGCGCTGCAGGTACATGCGCCCCAGCAGCACGCGGCAGGGCAGGCAATCCGGGTTGACCTTGAGGGCCTTCTCCAGCGAGCGGCCCGCCTCCGCCTCCTGCTTGCGCTCGAACTGCATGCGGGCCAGGTTGAGGTACCCCTCCAGCAGGTTGGGGTCCATGGCCACCCCGCGCTGGTAGGCGTCGTAGGCCCGGTCCGGCAGCAGGCTGGCCTCGTAGATCTGCCCCAGGCGGATGTAGGCCATCCCCAGCTTGCGATCGATCTGCAGCGCGTTCTGCAAGGCCTGGATGGCGCGATCGGGCTTCTTGAGGAGCATCAGCGCCTCGCCTAGGTAGTACTGCGCCCAGGCGTTGCGCCGGTTCTTCTGCACCGCGCGCTCCAGCGCGGCCGCGGCGCGCGAGTGCTCCCCGGCCGCCAGGTAGGTGCGTCCGACCTGCACCAGGGCCTCGACGTTCTCGGGGTCGGAGGCCAGCGCCAGCGAGTAGGCCTGCATGGCCTCCTTGAGATCGTTGCGCGAGAAGTACACGTCCCCCCGGCGCAGGTGGGCCTCGGCGTGCCGGGGCTCGCGGCGGATGGCCTGGTCGTAGAACTGCACCGCCTCGTCCAGCCGGCCCTCGGCGCGGGCGATCTGCCCCTTGATGAAGAACGGCTCGGCGCGCTTGTTGTCCAGGGCGATGGCCCGGTCCAGCGCCTGGATGGCGGTGGCCGGGATGTTCTTGGCCAGGTAGGCCTTCGCCAATCCCAGGTAGGCCAAGGCCGAGGTCGGCACCTTGGCCACCGCCTGCTCGAAGGCCGCCACCGCGGCGTCCGGCCGGTTGAGCTTGAGGTTGAGGTTGCCGGCGCGCAGCAACGCCTCGCAGGTCTCCTTCTCGTGGCCGTCCGCCTCCACCCAGGCCTGCATGGCCTCCTCGGGTTTGTTCTCGGCGGCCAGTTGATCGCCGCGACGCAGCAGCTCCGGCACCGGCGAGCACGCGGCCAGCGCGAGCCCGAGCACGGCGCAGAGCAACACCGGCCGCGACGAACGAACGAGGGTTGGCATTCCGCGAATCATCCGAACCGGATCTCCATGACCTGGTACTCCCGCTCGCCGGACGGGGTCTGGACGGTGAACACCTCCCCCACCTGCTTGCCGATCAGCGCGGCGCCGAGGGGGGATTTCACCGAGATCTTCCGCGCCGCCAGGTTGGACTCGTCCTGGCCCACCAGTTGATAGGCGATCGTGCGCTCGTTCTCCAGGTCGCGGATCACCGCGGTGGCGCCGAACACCACCCGGTCCCCCTTGACGTCCTCGGGCCGGATGATCTGCGCCCGCGCCAGCCGATCCTCGATCTCGCGCATGCGTTGATCCAGCAGTTGTTGGCGCTCCTTGGCGGCGTCGTACTCGGCGTTCTCGGAGAGGTCCCCATGCCCGCGCGCCTCCTCGATGGCGGCGATGATGGCCGGGCGCTCCACGGACTTGATGTGCTTGAGCTCCTCTTGCAGCTTGCGAAAGCCGTCCTGCGTCATGGGGATGCGCTCCGCCATCCGAGTCTCCTGACCGGGCGCTGGAAGTCGCCCGGATGGGAGATGGTATCCGTTGCGGCAAGACAGATCAAGCCCCAAGGCGGCAAAGTGACGATCGAGGCGGCGGCCGCGCCCCAGGCGGCCGGGAGCATTTTCCCTGCAAGAAATGCTTGCATTCCTCTCGGGAGTTGTGCCACACTGCCCCCCAACGCTGTGGCGTTGGGTTGGTAGACCCGGGGTTTTTGCCCCATAACCAAAGAGAGGGAATATGTCTCCGAAGAAAGTGAAGAAGGCGAAGGCGAAGGCCAAGGCGGCCCCGAAGAAGAAGACCGCTCGCAAGCCGAACGAGAAGTTCATGCGCCCGGTCACCCCGGACGCCACCCTGGCCGCGGTGGTGGGCGGCAAGCCCCTGCCCCGCACCGAGCTCACCAAGAAGCTGTGGGCCTACATCCGCAACAACAAGTTGCAGGACAAGGTCAACAAGCGCAACATCAACGCCGACGACAAGCTGCGCGCGGTGTTCGGCGGCAAGTCGGTCGTCAACATGTTCGAGATGACCAAGCTGGTCAACCGGCACGTGTCCTAGGCCGGGTTCGAAGTCGGCTCGAACGCCCGGGACCGCTCCCGGGCGTTTTTTTTGGAGGTGCCCATGCTTCGCGCGCTGGCCTGCTGCTTTCTGCTTCTCGCGCCCGTGGTGTTCGGTGGCTGCGGCACCGGCGGCAAGGCGCTGGGCGCCGCGGCCAACGTGGGCCTGGGCGCGGCGGTGGCCGGGGCGCGCCGCGCCGCGGGGGCCTGCTACACCCCGTGCGATCCCAACTCCACCTGCAACCCCACCACCGGCCTGTGCGAACCCAACATGGCCTGCGGCGGCCGCTGCCGCGAGGGCGAGTTCTGCGACACCTCCCAGAGCGTGGCCCGCTGCCTGCCCATCGCCGAGGCGCTGCGGGTGCAGCAGAGCCAGAGCCTGCCGCCCCCGCCGGTCCTGATCGCCCCCCCGCCGCCGGTCAGCAACCCCTACCCCGACGGCACCCAGGAACCCCCGGGGCCCT
>CAZLNM010000186.1:0-3801 GCA_964561025.1 uncultured Myxococcales bacterium | reverse complement strand
CAATACTGGTTGGGGACCATCCAACCCTCCGGGCCGTTCGAAAGATACACCGCCAGCGCCGCCGCCTGCGGTCCCAGCTCCCGCGCCGCCTGGCGCATCCCGCGCGAGAGCAGGTGTCCCGGTGTGGCGCAGAGATCGAGCAGCGCCAGCGCAATCTGGCCGTTGTGCTCCGAGTCGCGCAGCGGGTCGAATTCTTCTGGCTCGAACACCGGCCGCTCGGGCACGTCGGGCGGCAGGCCGATGGCTCGGGCGGTGACGGCACCCTGGTGCAGGCACTCCATGAGCCAGGCGACGAGGCCGCCGACCTGGATTCCGTCGAAGCCGAGGGCGTCCGAGCGCCGGTTGAGCCGCTCGGCCACCCGCTGGTCGAACACGCCGAGCTGCGGCCCCAGGGTGTGGTAGGGCTCGTAGTCCTTCTTGAAGACGCCGTTCATCTTCTTGCACACCGCCGGGCAGGGTTCGCCGCAATGGGAGAATTGTTTCTTCTCGATCGTCTCGCGGTTGAACTGCGCCAGGAAGTGATCGCGCACCAACCGCTCCCACAGGGCGCGCCGCCGCTCCCGCTCCCAGCCCACCGAGCGGTAGTTGAACGACAGCATGCCGTCCTGCAGGCTGGCGTAGTTGACCCCGAAGGTGCCGCCCGACTTCCAGCGCGGATCGAACCGGTACTTGGTGGTGGCCTCCAGGTCCTCCATCAACATGCTCTTGGAGAAGCGCTTCTGAAAGAAGCCGTCGGCCTCGGCCCGGTCGGTGAGATCCTCGTCCTCGAAGTCGCCGCCGTACACGATGGCGCAGACGTTGTGCCGCTGGAGCAGCCGCGAGCCGAAGCCGCCGCGCCCGGCCCAGTCGTCCACGGCGGTGAGCTTGCCCGCGGCGGTGCGGCTCGAGCCGACCGCGCCGAAGCGGGTGGCCCGGGCGGCCGGCCCCACCGCGAGCACCCGCGGCGTGCCCTGGCGATCCCACAGGTTCGAAAAGACGTGCCGCTGGAGGGCGTAGAGGCCCGCCTCGTCGTCCTTTTCCTTCCAAACTTTATCGAGGTCGAGCGGGACCAGGCGGCAGGAGGGGAAACCGTCCTTCTCGCCGGCCAGGATCACCACGCTGGGACGCGCGGCCTTGCCGCGCACGGCCAGAAACGAGATCCCCACGCCGTCCCACAGCAGGCCCGCCCCGCCCAGGGCGGAGGTGTAGAAGCCGCCCCACAGCTCGGAGTCGCCGGCGAAGATCAAGCGGTTCGAGCCGGGGACGATGCCGCCGGCCAGGATGCCGGCGCCGACGCAGGTGGCGCCGCGCGAGCGCTCGCGCCAGGCGAAGTCCACCGGGCCGAGCGGTTCCGGCGCCTCCAGGGCGCTCAACTCGTGCGAACCGTCGGTGGCGTCCAACAGGACGGCGTACTGGATCACAGGATTCATGCGGACCCCCGGGGCCGGCGCCGGCTACTTGATGGTGTAGTCGGTCTTGATGTTGCGCCCGGCCTCATCGCGCAGCTTGGCGAACAGCTCGTTGTCCGGTTCGTAGGCCAGCGCCATCTTGAAGGTGCGCTCGGCGGCGACGAAGTTCTTGGCCTGGAGCTCCCGCATCCCCTGCTGGTAGAGTTTGCGGCCCTTCTCGGTCTTGCCGAACTGCTGCTGCTTCTCCTGCTTGAAGGCCTTCTCGGTCTGCTCGGTGAAGCGCAGGGCGGCGGCCGGGGCGACCGGCGCGGGCGGGGCGGCCGAGGCGAGAGCGGCTGCTCCGGGATCGCTCTCCGGGGCCGCCGGGGGAGGGGACTGCAATCGCTGGAGCTGAAGGTCGTAGGCGCGCCGCTTGCTGGCGTCACGCAGGGTGACGTAGGCCTCGGCCACGCGCTTGGCGATCTTCTTGATGCCGGATTTCAGCTCGCCTTCGGGCAGGCCAAAGAAGCGATCCGGGTGAAACTTGAGCGACTGCTCGTGGTAGGCCTTGCGCACTTGGCCCAGGCTGGCGTTCCGCTGCACCCGCAGGATCTGGTAGTAGTCCAGCTCGTCGATGAGCCGGCTCAGCGCCTCGACCTCGGTGGCGAACTTCGGATCCATGGACCACACCCTCTACCCGGCGCGGCTTCGCCGCAGTCTCCGTCCTCAGGCCAGCTCGGCCGACTGCACCCGCTGGGTGCTCTGCTGGATCTCCTGCTCGGTGAGCCCGCTGCTCAGGCTCACCCGCGTCGAGGCGCTCTGGCCGCTCTCCGGGTCGCGGGCCGAGACGTTCACGATGCCGTTCGAGTCGATCTCGAAGGTGACCTCGATCTTGACCTCGCCCCGGCCGGCGATGCGGAAGCCCGAGAACTCGAACTCGCCGAGGAGCTCGTTCTCCTCCACCCGGTTGCTCTCGCCCTGCAGGATGCGGATGCGCACCTTGTCCTGGTTGTCGCGCGAGGTGACGAAGGTGCGGGTGCGATCGATGGGCACCGGGGTGTTCTTGTCGATGATGGCCTCGGTGAAACCGCCCACCGTGGCCAGGCGCAGGGTGAGCGGCGTGACGTCCAGCAGGAAGGTCTGGGCGGCGGCGTCGGTCAGCGCCGCGCCCTGGATGGCCGCGCCCATGGCCACCACGTGGTCGGGGTTGACGCCGGCCTGGGGCTCCTTGCCGAAGTAGTGCCGCACCGAGTCCCGCACCAGCGGCAGCCGGGTGGGGCCGCCCACCAGGATAACACCGTCCACGTCGTTCACGGTGAAGCCGGCCGACTGGAAGGCCTCATCGCACACCTTGAAGGTGCGCTGGATGAGATCCATGATGAGCTTGGTGAAGGTGTCGTTGTCGATGACGGCGTTGAACTCGTACACCTTGCCGTCGCTGTCGGTGAACACCTCGGGGATGTGCACCTTGACCTTCTTCTTGGTGGAGAAGGCCTTCTTGGTCTCCTCGGCCACGTCCCGCAGTTTCTGCAAGGCCTGCACGTCGTTGCGCAGGTTGATGCCGGTCTCCTGCATGAACTGATCGGCGAAGTAGTCCATCAGGCGCATGTCCATGTCGTCGCCGCCGAGGTAGGTGTCGCCGGCGGTGGCCAGCACCTCGAAGGTGTTGTTGTCGCCGATCTCCAGGATGCTCACGTCGAAGGTCCCGCCGCCCAGATCGTACACCACCACCCGCTCGTTGACGTTCTTGCCGAAGCCGTAGGCCAGGGCGGCGGCGGTGGGCTCGTTGATGATGCGTAGCACCTCCAGGCCGGCGATGCGCCCGGCGTCGTTGGTGGCCTGGCGCTGGTTGTCGTTGAAGAAGGCCGGCACCGTCACCACCGCCTTCTTCAGCTCGCGGCCGAGGTGGTTCTCGGCGATCTCCTTCATCTCCTTGAGCACCAGGGCCGACACCTGCGGCAGGCTGAGCTGCTCGCCCATCACCTGGATGCGCACGCTGTGGTTGGGGCCCTCCACGATCTCGTAAGGGCACACCGCCCGGGCCTTCTTGACCTCGGGGGAGAAGAAGAAGCGGCCGATGAGGCGCTTGGCCGAGTAGATGGTGTGGCGCGGGTGGGTGAGCAGGCGGCGCTTGGCGTCGTTGCCCACCTGGATGCGGCCGTCCTCCAAAAACGAGACCACCGAGGCGTGCACCGTCTCACCCCACTCGTTGGGGATGACCAGCACCTCGCCGTCCTGGACGACGGCCACCGACGAATAGGAAGTGCCGAGGTCGATGCCGATTACCGGTTCTACGGCCATGGTCCGGGCTCCTCGCGCAAAAAAATCCGCGGCGAAGTCTAGGTCCTCGAGGCGCGGAAGTCAACGGAGAGGGGGCGGTGGTGATGTACCCAAGTTTGTGTCAGGAAAGGAAAGGGGATACCCCTTAGGTTTG
>CAZLNM010000185.1:0-3806 GCA_964561025.1 uncultured Myxococcales bacterium | reverse complement strand
AGTCCTCCACGCAGCGCAGGCGGCTTCGCGCCGAGCAGTTGGGAGGACTCACCGCCAGCAGCCGCGCTCCATGTCGGCCTCTCATGTGTGCAGATTCATCAACAGGGATTCACGAGGGCGAAGCCCTCGCGCATAGATTCACTTCTGGTAGAGCTTGCGCTCCTCGATGAAGCTCGCCACGGAGGCCGGGAGCAGGCCCCGCACGCTATCGTTCCGGCGGATGCGCTCGCGGATCTCGCTGGAGGAGACGTTCGGCATGGCCACCGGCGCATAGCTCCAGCCCAAGAGCTCCTCCTCATACCCGGGCCGGCGCAACACCAAAAACTCGACCATCCCGCGCAGCCGGTCGAAATCCTTCCAGGCCGGCGCCTGGGCGGGGATGTCGGAGCCCACCACGAAGGTAAAGCGCTCAGAGGGGTTCTGCGCCCGGAGCGCCGCCACCGTGTCCACGGTGCGGTTGACGCCCTCCCCGCCCGGGAGCTCGCGCTCGATCTCCGAGACCACCACCCGTCCGCCGAAGGGTCGGGCGAGCAACCGGCACATGGTGAGGCGGTCCGTAAATGGCGCCAGGCTCTTCCCGAAGGCGTGCCGAAAGCACGGCAGCAGCCACACCTGCTCGAACCCCTCCGCCTCCAGGAGATAGAGACAGATCATCTGGTGGGCGAGGTGCGGCGGGTCGAACGAGCCGCCGAGCAGCGCGACGTTCACGGCTCATCCTCCGGGTACAGTAGATACTCCTTACGGCGTCCGGCGAACTCGTGGCACTCGCGGCGCCACTCCTCCGCCAACTCTTCGACATCCGCGCCGCGCTCGACGGCGAGCCGCTCGCGCTCGGAGCCGCACAAGAGATCCATGGCCGGGCGGTCGGCGACGAACTCGTACGGCCGCTCGCGCCAGGCGAATTTGTCTGGCACCTGGCGCCGCGCCTCTTTGAGGAGGCACAGCCCCGACAAAAACGGCTCGAAGGCGGACCGGTCGGTGACGTGGGCCTGGACGCCCCGGCAGGCCGCGCCCGCGTGCTTGTGGAAGCCGGGGGTGAACTCGACCGGGCGATAGCGAACACCGGGGAGAGCGCGCGCGTTCATCGCCTCGGCCAGACGCTCGCCGTCGAGCCAGGGCGCGCCGACGAGTTCGAACGGGCGGGTGGTGCCGCGGCCCTCGGAGAGGTTGGTGGCCTCGAACAGGCAGGCCCCGGGGTACACCACCGCCGTGTCCAGCGTGGGCATGTTGGGCGAGGGCAGCACCCAGGGGAGCCCCGTCTCGTCGAACCACATCCCGCGGCGCCAGCCGCGCATGGGCACGACCTCGAGCGCGTCCTGGCAACCATCCTCGCGGGCCGCCAGCCGCAGCAGCTCGCCCAGGGTGAGCGCGTGGCGGACCGGTACCGAAAAGGCCCCCACGAACGAGCTCATCTCGGGCAGGATTCGCGGCCCCTCCAGCGCCACCCCGCCGAGCGGATTGGGACGGTCGAGGACCATCAGGCGCACGCCGGCGTCCCGGCAGGCGCGCAGGCAGTACCGCGCGGTGGCGGCGAAGGTGTAGTAGCGGCTGCCCACGTCCTGCAAATCGACCAGCAGCACCTGGATGTCCGCGAGCGCCTCGCGCGCGGGCGCCAGCGTCTCCTCCGTCTCGCCGTAGAGGCTGAGCGTGGGGATGGCGCCGCGCCGCTCTCCAGCGACCGGTTGCATGTCCTGGGCCGCGCCCGAAAACCCGTGCTCGGGGCCGAAGAGAACCCGCACCTCGAGCCCCGCCGAGAGCAGCAAGGGCAAGGCGTGGCGCAGCTCATGATCGACGGAGGCCGGGTGCGACAGCAGCCCGAGCCGCGTCCCGCGCAGGCGTTTGAAATTCTCGCCCGCCAGGACGTCCAGCCCGCTCTCGACCGGCGGGGCCACTCAGCCCCCCGGCCGGAGCGTGAGCGCAAAGTCGTAGGTCGCCCCGAGCCCCTTGGGGAACTTCGAGCGCTTGAGGTTCCACACCGCGCACAGCTCCAGCACCGGGTCGCCCACCGAGTTCTGCGCCGGCACGGCCTCCTCGACGGTCCCCTCGTCCGTCACCCGCACCTTCACCAGAAGCTCACCCTGCAAGCGCGGGTTCTCCTTGAGCCGCTGCTTGTACACCGACAACAGGTGGGCCTGGTTGCGCCCGAACACCTGGTCCGGCGTCTTGCCCTCGATGGGCGGATCGAGGATGGCGAACTGCCCGAAGAGTTTCTTCTCGAGCGCGCGCGCCTCGGCGTGATCCGGCTGAACCGCGAGGAGCCGCTCGCAGAACTCGATGGCCCGCGAGTGCTCCTCGCCCTGGTCGAAGATGCGGGCCAGGCCCCACAGCGCCTCCACGTCGGCCGCGTCCTTGCGCAACACCGCCTGAAAGGCGAGCTGGGCCTTCTCGATCTCCCCCGCCTGGAGGAAGGCCGGGCCCAGGAAGCGGTTGGCCTCGAGGTGCGCCGGCTCCAGAGCCACCACCCGCTCGTAGGCGAGCTGCCGCACGTCCGGCTTCCCCTGCGCCGCGGCCAGGGCGGCGAGCTTGAGCCAGCAGGCCATGGTCTCCGGCGCCGTCTGACAGGCGTCTTGCAAGACCGGCAGCGCCTCCTCCGGGCGGCCCGCCTCTTCCAGCAGGCGGGCGCGGTCGAAGCGCACGGCGTAGGCCTTGTCGTCGAGCTCGGCGGCCCGCCGCAGCGCCTGGATGGCGCCCTCGCGATCGCCGGCCTTCTCCATCACCGCGCCCATCTCCTGAAACCCGGCGAACGAGGCCGGATCGCGTTCGGTGAGCTTGCGGTAGCTCTGCAGCGCCTCGGGGAGCTTGCCGGCCAGCGCCTGCGCGCGCGCCAGATCGAGCAAAAAGACGAGCCGCTTCTGATCCAGCTCGACCGCGCGCTGCAGGTACTCGATGGCCGCCGCGCCGTCGCCCTTGCGCAGGAAGAACTTGCCGAAGCGCGCCTGTCCCAGCGCCACCCGCGGCCCCAGCGCCAGGGCCTTCCGGAAGGCGTCCTCGGCCTGATCGTCCACCTTCCAGCCGTCGAGGATGATGGCCATGCCGAGGAAGGCCCAGTAGAAGCGGTCGTTCAGCTTGGTGATCTTGGTGAGCTCCTGCCAGGCCTCGTTGCGATCGGGGACGGAGTAGGCGTACAGGAAGCGCTTGAAGGGATCCTGCGGATCGAGCTGGTACGGCCGCCGGTACTGCTCGTTCAGCGCGCGGATGGTGCCGCCGCGCAGCGCCTCCTCGATCTCCAGTATGGCTGCGGTCATGCCCTCCACCGAGGTGGGCGACTTCTCTGCGGCGGTGTCCACGCTCGGGCGATCGCGGGTCGCCGGGCCGGGCCCCGCGCAAGCCGCCGCGGCGAACAGCGCAAGAACGCAAACGATGGGCCGGATCGAAAATTTCATGAAACCGCTCCTTGACCCGGTGTCGGACAGCGCACCCGTGTCCTTCGGGCGCCCGTCAGCGCACGATGCGGGGGCGCAGGCTCACCTGGCCGCCGCGGATCACCACCTCGAAGTTCACCGTGCGGCAGCCGTGCCGCGCCACCAGCCCCTCCCGCTCCCGAAGCAGCTTGCGCCGGAACCGCTCGTAGTTGAGCTTCTCCACCTTCTCCCCCAGCGACTCCTTGGCCTTGACGAACTCCTGGTACACCGCCTTCAGATCGTCGTCCTCCTCCGCCGGCGCACTCTCGGGCTGCGCGGCGGCCGGTGGCGGCGGGGGCGGCGGCATGGCCAACGAGAAGGCCGCCACCTCGCGGGTCTTCTCGTCCTCGGCCTCGTCCTCCTCCGCCACCTCCTCGCGGGCGCCGGCCTGGGGCGCGGCGCTCT
>CAZLNM010000184.1:0-4230 GCA_964561025.1 uncultured Myxococcales bacterium | reverse complement strand
TGCTCGCCGCAGAGCCGGCTCCGCTACATAGAGGACTCGCCTGGCGCGCCGCGTACAGACGGCCGGAGGCGCGGCGGCTTGAGATATCGGGCGCAGTCACTGTGCCGCTTGCCCGCGCGACCGCCGGGACGTATATTGGGCTTGGTTCTTTGACATGGGGGCGATCTGGTCTCGACGGGGGTGTGAACTCCGGGTCGCATGCCGGGGCCCTCGGACCTCGATAAAAACCGGGGAACCTGTACGTGCGAACGAGCCTATGGCTCTGGCTGCCTAACTAGCAGTCACGTCCGCCCGTCCCCCTCCCGCGGGGACGGTCACGGGCGTCACCAATGCGGGATAGGCGCCCAAGTCGCCCGAGCGCGGCGCGCCGAAACTCACTCGGGATCGCGGCGAAGAGAGCCTGCCCGCGGGCGCTCGGCGTCGCCAAAACAAACCACGGGATAAGCATGTAGGGATGCCGGTCGGATCACTTCCGGACGCGGGTTCGATTCCCGCCGCCTCCATCTGTTTTCCCGCCTCGAGCGATACTTCTCTTGTCGTGGATGAGGGCTTATACTGTGCTCATGGTTTGCATTGGCAGAACGTGTACCCTTGCCATGGGCCTGGCTTTCATTGCCATTTCCGCATGCGGCAGCGGCGGCGTCGGGTGCCCGGACGGCGAGGTCTACCTAAACGGGAGCTGCCGGCTGCCGGAGGGCGACGGGGATGATGGCGGCGCGGATGGCGGCGGGGACATCGGGCAGGACGCGGCGGACGGCGGGGATCCGGGCGCGGACGAGGTGCTCCAGGACCGGGACGGGGATGGGGTGGAGGACGCGGCCGACAACTGCCCGGACACGCCCAACCCCGGCCAGCAGGACTGCGACGGCGACGGGGTGGGGGACGCCTGCGCCGCGCAGGACGGTACGCTCGAGCATCCGTTCCTCATCCCGGTCCCTGGCGAGCATGCGCTTTTTATCGACGGGCGCGACACCCGCGAGGCGCCATCCGATGTCTTCGACGTCTATCCGCCCAACACCCTCGACGAGTCCGGGCCGGAGTTCGTCTACCGCTTTTGCCTCTCCCACCCGGCACGCTTCGCCGCCGACATCGTGGCGCCCGAGCCGGACGGGGTGGACGTGGACGTGCACCTGCTCTCCTCGCTCGATCCTCTGGTGCTCATCGATCGCGGCAACTTCGGGGTGTACGCCGAGCTCGAGCCGGGCAGCTACTTTCTGGTCCTCGACACCTACGTATCGGGCGGCACGCCCGAGCCCGGCCCCTACCGGCTGAACGTCACGGTGCGCCCGCTCGAGCTTCGGGACGTGGAGCTCTTCAACTCCTACGTGCTGCGGGCGGTTGCCTACCTCGACCAGAACTACGGCCGGCTGGGCTACGACTCGGCGGTGCTGACCCACGACATCGCCTACGGGCCCTTCGGGGTGATCTCGGCCACCGCCCCGCCGCGGACCATGTGCGTGGCGGCGGTGATGGAGGTGATGCTCACCGCCTACCAGCTCTACGCCGACGAGACGGGCGATGGTTCGGTGTGGGAGTTCCTGCCCATCCGCAGCTACCGCTCGCTGGGGCAGAACGACCTCAAGGCCCACATCTGGGTGAACCCGGACCTCGACGCCGGCGGGACAGCCGACGCCCTGCGCCACTTCGGCATGGGCATGACCGTGCCCTTCGAGCAGCTCGTGCCGGGCTCGTTTATCAACCTCAACCGCACCAACGGCACCGGGCACGCGGTGGTGTTCCTATCCTTCATCGACATCCAGGGCAACGAGTCCCCCACCTGGCACGAGAACGTGGTGGGCTTCAAGTACTTCTCCTCGCAGGGCGGCTACGACGCCGGCGCCGGCGGGCTGGACTACCGCTACGCGGTGTTCGACGAGTTCGGCACCCCGACCATGCCCTACAAGCGTGACGTGGGGATCATCCACAGCGCCGATCAGCGCTACCTCAACACCGGCGTGCTCTACCGGCCCGAGCTTTGGCTGCGCTCGACCTACAGCACCCGCGCCCTGCTGCTCTCGGACACCCCGCAAGCGGACGTCTCGGCCTTCGACCCGGTACGCTTCGACGGCGTGACAGTGGATGACCAGGCGGTTCGCGACTGAGAGGGCTCGCCGTACGCGTCCGGCCCACCGTTCCCATCGCGCTCACGAGGCGGCGCAGTGGACATCATCGTAGGGCCGTGCTGCTATTCGCTTGTCGAAAACCTTTCCAAGTTGGAGTGTTGTCAGGGAGTTCACCCAGATTTCCTTGAGTAATCCTCAATCGGTGGTCTATTCTGATGCGCGAGAGGTACTCACGGGGCCGGATCTAATCTGTAGGGACAAAAGGGTTCTTCTTTTGTTGGGTTCATCGAGGAGGTAGATATGGAGCAAGAAGCGAACCGTAAGCTCCCGGATCTGGTCTGCACGTATTTGTTCGCGTGCGGCCGTTCATTCTCGGACTGCGTATTCCTGGGAAAGCGCCACCGCGAGGAAACTGGTGACAATCCCGATGTGAGCGACTTCTGGATCCTTGGCAACAGCCCAAAAGAGAAGAATGACGTATTCACCACCCTGCTGTTCAAATGGAAAAACTGGCTGACCGGGATCTGGCGCTCGCCTTCGGGTATCGTGTATGTGACCGACGCCACCACGCGGGCGGTGCACCGGTTCGCGGACGTCTTCGACCTCAAGCGTTTTCCGGAAGACACGCCACTCGATGCAGTGCTGGAAGGCATTTGGGGCCTCGACGACGAGAACTTGTTTGCGTGGGGAACTCGCAAAGGCGGCAGGGGAAAATTCGAGTATGTGATCTTCAGATTCGATGGCCGGATGTGGGCCGAGATGCCGTCGCCGGGTTTCGCAATCGTCGACGTGCACGGACTTTCACCCGACCTGATCTACTCCGTTGGCGCGCAGGGGGGCATCGCTCGCTGGGACGGCAGCGCCTGGCGGTGCTTCGAGGGGCCGACGCGGGAGATGTTGAGCTGCGTGCGCGTGGCCGGCGCCGACGAGGTCTACAGCTGCGGTCACGGCGGGTCGGTCCTCGCTGGATCGGCCCGTGGGTGGCGCAAGATCGCCGAGATCCCGCAGGGGCTCCCCGCCTTTGCCGTCGCGCCTTTTCGCGGCGCGCTCTACGTCGGCGGCGGTCCGCTCGGACTGTTCCGCGCGGCGAGTCCGACCGCCCCGCTCGAACTCATCAAGCCCAACGTCAAGGCCACCTGGTTCGACGCCAGGGACGAACTCGTCATCACCTGCGACTCGATGATTGTCGGAACCAGTGACGGTGCCTCGTTCACTGGTTCGGCCATCAACATGCTTGAGAAGTGCACGGGCGAACAGGACATTCTGGACTAGAACCCGCCCGGGTGCCGTAGGCGGATTGGGATGGATCTTCTTGTGTCGAGCGCCTTGCTGGACGACGGCGTGTCGCCGTTCAGCCGCCCCCGGCGGCCCGCTCCATGACGATCGGAATGAGGTCGCCCACGCCCATGGCCACGAACTGCACCGCCACCGCGGCGATCAGCAGGCCCATGATCTTCTTCATCACGCGTGCGCCGGACTCGGTGAGGTAGCGGCGCACCTTCTCCGCCCCGCGGAACATGAGGTAGGTGATGAGGAGGGTGATGACCACCGAGGCCACCACCGGGATGATGCGCCACCACACCCGCGGCGCGCCCGGCAGCAGCACCACCGTGGCGATGGCCCCGGGGCCGGCGAGCTGCGGCACGGCCATGGGGGAGACGCCCACGTCCTCCTTCTCGGCGGCGCGGGCGATGTCCTGGGCGGTGGTCTTGGTCTCCGAGGCGCGGCCGTGGAGCATGTCCATGGCCACGCGCAAGAGCAGGATGCCGCCCGCCACCCGGAAGGCCCCCAGCGTGACCCCGAACAGGCGGAACACCAGGTTGCCGGTCACGGCGAAGACGATCAGCACCGCCCCCGCCACCAGCACCGCGCGCCGGGCGGTCTTGCGTTTCGCCTGCGCGGAGTAGCCGTCGGTGAGGGTGATGAACAGGGTGGTGCCGGAGAAGGGGTTCACGATGAAGAACACCGAGGTGAGACACAACAGCGAAAACGATGCCACCTCGCTCCACATGGCGCGTTCATAGCACGGCCCGCGGCCGCGATCCAGGTCATCCAGCGAGAGCATCGTCTGGCGCGCCGCGAACAGATGGCCGGAGGCGTGGCTGCTTGACAACAAGTCCTCATAGCCTCCGCTCGGCTTATGCTGTCAAGGGTCTTCGCGAGCTTC
>CAZLNM010000183.1:0-4307 GCA_964561025.1 uncultured Myxococcales bacterium | reverse complement strand
CTTCTCGCGCTCGACCACCAGGCGCACCGCCACCGACTGCACCCGGCCGGCCGAGAGCCCCCGCTGCACCTTGGTCCACAGGAGCGGGCTCCACTCGTAGCCCACCAGCCGGTCGAGCACCCGGCGGGCCTGCTGCGCGTCGTAGAGGTGCCGGTCGAGCGCGCGGGGGTGCTTTAGCGCCTCCAGCACCGCGCGCCGGGTGATCTCGTTGAAGGTCACCCGCTCGATGTTCGAGGAGGCCGCCTTCAGCTCCTCGGCGATGTGCCAGGCGATGGCCTCACCCTCGCGGTCGGGGTCGGGGGCCAACAGCACCCGCTCGGCCTTCTTGGCGGCCGCGCGCAGGGCGCTGACGACCTTCTTCTTTCCCGGGATGACCTCCAGCTCGACCGCGAAGTCCCGCTCGACGTCCACCCCCATGCGGCTCTTGGGCAGGTCCTTCACGTGCCCCACCGAGGCCTTGATGACGAAGTCCTTCCCCAGGTACTTGCCCAGGGTGCGGGCCTTGGTGGGCGACTCGACGATCAGAAGGTTCTTTGCCATGTGCGAACTCCCGTTGTCTTCAACCGGCGCTCCGGCCCGCGCGCGCGTAGCGTTGCCCCGGCTTCTGGCTCACCAGGCCGAGCAGCTCGAGCCGGAACAGCAAGGCCGCCACCTTGCCGCTGGGCAGGCCGCTGTGCTGCGTGAGCGCGTCGATGGAATGCTCCGCCGTCCCGATGGCCGCGAGCAAGCTCCGCTCCTCCGGCGAGAGATCCGGGGGCGGCTCGGTCAGCGGCAGGCGCTCCTGGGCCGCTTCGCCGGGGCGCGCCAGGCCCAACTCATGCAGCGCCTCGTGCGCGGACTCCACCAGGCGGGCGCCGCGGCGCAACAGGTCATGCACCCCGGCGCTGAGTTCGTGGCCGGCCAGGCCGGGGACGGCCATCACCAGCCGCCCTTGCCGTGCGGCCTCCCGCGCGGTGATCAAGCTGCCGCTCTCCCGGGCGGCCTGCACCACCACCACGCCCAGGGAAAGCCCGCTCACCAGCCGGTTGCGCCGGGGAAAATGCTCCGGCCGGCCCTCGGTGCCCGGCGGGTACTCGCTGAGCAGGGCGCCGCGCTGTGCCACGCGCTCGAAGAGCTTGCGGTTGCGAGCCGGGTAAGTGACGTCCACCCCGGTGCCTAGCACGGCCACGGCGCGGCCCCCCGCGTCCAGGCATCCTTGCAAGGCCACGGTGTCCACGCCGCCGGCCCCGCCGCTGACCACGCACACGCCGGCGGCGGCCAGGCCTTCTCCCATGCGCCGGGCCAGGGCCAGGCCGTACTCGTCGGCGCGGCGCGAGCCGACCACCGCCACCCGCGGCGCGGGGGGTACGACGCCGCGCAGGAAGAGTTCGCATGGCGGATCGGGGATGGCGCCAAGCTCGGCCGGAAATTCCGCCTGGTCTGGCAGGAGTCGCCGGATGTCGCTATTGTCTTCGGACCGGCTCACGGCGGGCCATCTAGCACAGCCCACCGGACCGGCGTCAAGGTTTTTCCAAGAAGTTAGCGGATGGTCATCATCACCCGGTCGCCGACCTTGATCTCCTTGAGGCTGGCCATGACCAGGCCGGTGGAGGTCTTTTCGCGGGCGTCCACCACCATGATGCGACCCACTACCTGCATGGGCAGATCCGGGTCCCAGGCCCCCTCGCGCTTGCCCGTGCCCGGGATGAACAGGCCGTCCTCGCGGCGCACCACGTCGAAGACGTTGCCGTCCTCCACGCCCTGCTCCTTGCCCTGGTCCAGGAACACCACGTGGTGCTCGCCCAGGTTGGTGAGCGCGATCTGGGAGCCCACCACGTAGCCCTTGAGGTCCACCGCGTTGGGCCGCGGCGCGACGTTCTTCTGCAAGTCGGCGATCAGGGGGATGACCCGATCGCCGCGCTCGATGGGCTCGACGGAGGTGGCGATGACGGCGGTGGACATCTTCTCATCCACCGACACCACCTCGGCCACGCCCAGGATGGCGATGTGGTAGCCGATGAACTTGCCGGTCACGGGGTGGTCGATCTTCTTCCGGACGCGGAAGACGGAGAATTGCGCGCCCACCTTGGCCTGCCCGGGGTCGGCGAACTCCAGAAACACCACGTCCCGCTCCGAGAGGTAGGTCTTCTCTTCCGGCGAGGCGTGGACCACGCCGGCGGCGTCGAGATCCTCGGCGCTGATGAAGTCGGTGCGCTTGAGGGTCACCGCGCTCACCGCCTTGGCCTGCACGATCTTACCGGTCATGGTGATGAGGTTGTCGGGGATCTCCTGCTCCTCCGGCTCCTCGGCGACCGCGTCGGGCATCTCGAACTCGCGCCCGGCCTCGATCTCGCTGGGGAGCTCGCCCGCCCCGGGGTAGAAGCGCACCTTCTGACCCGGGTAGATCCAGTGCGGGTTCGTCAGCTCCGGGTTGTACGACCATACCCGCGGCCAGTACCAGGGGTTGTTGAGGTACTTGCCGGTGAGATCCCACAGGGTGTCGCCCGGCACCACCACGTGCTCGGTCTGCGCCTCGGTCTGGCCCTGGCTGGGTGTGAACTTCCTCGGCTCGGCCTCCGCTGGTGGCAGCTTCTCCTCCGGGGTCAGGCTCTCCTGATCCTCGGGTGGCACCACCTCGCCCTCCTGGGCGAGGAGCGGCAAGGGAAGGGCCAGGCACAGCAAGAGCATCGAGAACGTTCGCATGAAAAAGGACATCGAAGAGCCTCCTCAGCGCAAGGCGTCCAGCCTGCGGTTGGCCTCGGTCGCCTCGTCGGAACGGGGAAAGTTCTGCACCACCTGAAGATACACGCCGCGGGCCACCTCGCGGTTGCCCCGGCGCTCGGAACAACGCCCCTTGAGCAGCATGGCCGACGCGGCGTGGCTGGAGCGGGGGTACTTGTCGATGACGGTGTCGAACTTCTTCTCGGCCGACTCGAGCCGCCCCAGGTCCAGCTCGGCCTTGCCGGCGAAATACCAGGCGTCCGGCGCCAGGCGGTGGGATGGGTTCTTCTCGGCGAACGACAGCATGGCCGGGATGGCGCGCTCGAAGTCGCCGCCGCGGTAGGCCTCGAAGGCCTGGCGAAAGGCATCGACGAGCCGCTCGTCCCCCGCGGCGCTCGGAGGTGTGTCCTTCGGCTCTTCCTTCGGCTCTTCCTTCGCCAGCACCGGCCGCCGGGCCGCCTCACGATCCACCGGCAGCCGCTCCTCCACCTCGCTGGGTTCCACCGGCGGGATCAGCACCCGCGGCAACGGAAGCTCCTTGGCCGGCCGCTCGGCGGTCTTTTCCACCGGGCGCAGCTTCACGATCTCCAGGGTGGGCCCGCTGGGCGGGGCCGCCGAGGCGGAGGGGTGCGCCGACTCGAGCTTCTTCAAGATGACGTTCAGCTGGATCTGAAGCTCGTCGAGGCGCTGCGTGATGCGCTGCTGATCCCTCCGCAGATCGGAGAGGTTCTGTTCCAGGACATCCACCCGGCGGACCAGCTCCTGGTTCCCCGCGCAGGCGGGAATGGTGAACCCGAAAAGAAGCCAGGCTATCTTCCGAAAAATGTTCATGCACTCCTTCTAATTAATACAAATTACACCTAAATTTTATATAATTAAGAGTACCTGTCAAGTTCCTGTCCGGCCACATGTACCTGTAGTGGCAAGGAAGCAGGATACCGGTTTTACCCGCCGAAGGCAAAAAAACCGACCCAAACATCTCGACTTTGGCCGGCGTGCGGATCTATCATTCGCCCCCCAGAGCGGAGGAACCATGAGCCCCAAGAAGAAGCCAACCGCCCCGGATGTCGCCGCTGTCCCCGGCGGCACGGGCCCCTGTCCCCACATCGTCATCCAGGACATCCGCCCGGCGGTGGATGGCGGCCGCCACCCGGCCAAGCGCCTGAGCCAAGAGCCCTGTCAGGTCAGCGCCACGGTGTTTCGCGACGGGCACGCGCGCATCTGTGTCTCGTTGTTCTGGCGCCGCGAGGACGAGAAGGCCTGGCGCGAGCAACCCATGCGCTGCCAGAACCCGGGCCTCGACCTGTGGGTGGCCGAGATCACCCCGCCCGTCCCCGGCCACTACCTGTTCACGGTGGAGGGCTGGACCGACGCCTACGCCTCGTGGCTCGACGACTTTCGAAAGCGGGTCGAGGCGAAACAGCCCGCGACCAGCGAGGCGCTGGAGGGCGCGGCCCTGCTGGAGCGCATCGCCGCCGCCGCCGCCCAGAAGGACCGGGGCCGGCTCTCCGGCGCCGCCGCGAAGCTGCGCTCGCTCAAGCAAGACGGCCCGGCCGCCCTGGCGCTCGCCGAGGACGAGAAGCTGCGCGCCCTGATCGACCGCTACC
>CAZLNM010000182.1:0-4335 GCA_964561025.1 uncultured Myxococcales bacterium | reverse complement strand
GCGATTTTCGAGGAGGAGATCTTGCTCTTACTAGAAGTCCTGCCTGCCTGCCTGCCTGCGCAACAAGTGTGCCTGCATGACGCTCATGGCAGACCCGCCTTCTTGGAACAACAACCTTCTTACCCGCAACAAATCAAATGTCTCTTGTTCTTGTCAAGCCTCTTTCTTGTCAATTTTACTTATTTGCACTGATACACATGAATTACACTTATGTATTGAAATACTATGAGAACAAACAGTTTTACTAAACATCTCTGGTAGTTTCTCGATTCTCGCCAACACCCGCACCGCCCTCCTCGTTTAACCCTCGTCGAAGAGCATCTCGACCACTGCGCGGAATGACTCATCGTCGGCCTCTTTTTTACGTCCTCGGGGTACCGCTCACTATCCCACACCGAGTCTGCAGGGCAACCGTCAAACCGTCGTTGCTTCTTCTCTACGGCGTCTCGCTCATGGGCTGCTGGTCGAGGATGGTCCCGCCGGCGCCCATGTACATGAGGTACTGGCCGAAGGAGAACTCGTCGATGAGGAGGTCGGTGACCTGGCCCTGCGGCGGGTCGAGGTGGATCCAGTAGCCGTAGGGCCCGCCGTGGTGGTTGATGGCCTGGGCCAGGTCGAAGTACCCGTCGATCACGCGCGGGGTCCCCTGGTGGGTGTAGCGCGCCTCCTCCAACCCGCCCATGAAGCACGGGAAGAGCTCGGGAAAGCCAAACGGCTCGATCCAGCCGCGCGAGCGTAGCCAAAGGGTGTCGCCGTTTTGCACCGAAAACTCGCGGATGCGCTCTTCCAGCGCAGAGGTGTCGCAGCTCATGAGCCCGCTCCAGCGCCAGTCCCACTGGACCGAGCCGGAGAAACGGCTGCCGCGGGTGAGGTTTGCGGCGTCGAGGATCAGGACCGGCTGGACCGGCTGGTCGTTCTCGACGCGGAATAAAAAGCGCAGCTCGAGGTCGATGTTCTCGGCGCCCTTGGCAAAGCGTTGCTTGAACACGAGTTCGAAATCCCCCTGCCCGGGCTGGCCCTTCCACTCGCGCGTCATCTGTCCCGGCCCCGTCGCGGCCGCCAGGGCCCCGTCCGTCGCCGTCTCGAACCGCTCCACCCAGTCGGGGGCGGAGACGTCGTCCTGATACGAGAATTGGTAGCGGCCCGGCCGCAACGAGAGGCGGACCTTGACCTGCCAGTTCTCCTCCACGCTGTCGCCGCGGTGGGCGTAGCTTACGCAGATGCGCGCCGGGTCGGGGACGGTGATCTGGACCTGGCCCGCGCCGATGTCCTGGCAGCGGCCGTCCCGGCAACCGGATGGGCACTCCACCCGGCTGAAGGAGTAATGACAGCTTGCGGTAACGGGATCGCACTCGCCCGGGGCGCGGTAGGTGCGAAGGAACGTCGTGTCCTCGCACGCGTCGGCGGGAGGCGCATCGCAGGTCTTTCCCTGGCAGCGATCCGTATCCCTCGCATCCGCGCCGTCCGCGCCGTCCGTCCCCGCGTCCGCTCCGCCGCTCCCCGAACAGGCCGCGAGGAGGAGACTACCCGCCAACCAGACTACGGCCCCAATCAGCCTCTGATCCGAAAGACGCATGAGGTCATGCTACCGGATGCCCTTGTCCGAATCAACGCACCGGCGATTGAACCCGGCGGGCCTTGCCGCTAAAATGCACTATGAGCTGCGCCTCCTGCCCAGGAGCACCCATGCGCCAAATCCTGTTTCTTTTCTCGCTGTGCCTCCTTTCCGCCGCCGCGGCCGCCGGACCCGCCCCGTCGCACCTGCTGATCCAGGTCTCGTTGGAAAAAGGGTCTTTTACGCTGGTTCGCGTCACCGAGGTGGCCCAGCCCTTGCCCAAGCAACGGACCCCCAGCGAACACGGGACCTGGAAGGCGGCGCTCCTGGACGAGAAGGGCCGGCAACTCTACTCGGTCCGCATCGACGATCCCACCGAGCTACGCGGCGAGTTCGAGGACCCCGCGCAGCCCGGGCGCATCCAGGCGGTCCACACCCGTCAGCCCGAGCCGGTGCATTTTACCGTGCGCGTCCCGGCGGGCGCGGGCCGGCGGCTCGTCTTCTACGCGCTCGACGCCGAGCGGGCCCGCGAGCCCGAACCCAAGGACGCCGACTGGAAGAAACTCGGCGATGTCCGGCTCAGCGGGAAGGAGTAGCCCATGCGCTCATTCCTTCCGATCATTTTCGCCGGCACGCTTTCGCTGCAATTTTTCGCCGGCGCCGCCCGGGCCTACGACGTCGAGGTCATCGAGCAGAACGGCGATCCTGCAAACCGCGTGGACGTGGTCATCCTGGGCGACGGCTACCGCGTCGAGGACCAGACGAAGCTCACCTCCGACGTGAATTCCTTCCTCACTATCTTTTGGCAGCGACAGCCTTTCGGCGAGTACCGGCGCTACTTCAACGTCAAACTGGTGCACGTCATCTCCAACGAGAACGGCGCCGACAACGGCACCTACGGCGTCACCCGCGACACCGCGCTCGGCGCCTACTACAACTGCAACAACATCGACCGGCTCTTGTGCGTGAACACCGGCACGGTGTTCTCGGTCGCCGCCTCTCACGTCCCCGAGTACGACTACATCTTTGTCATCGTCAACGATCCCAAGTACGGCGGCGCCGGCGGCTCGATCGCGGTGTTCTCGGTGCATTCCAGCGCCCCCGAGATCGCCCTGCACGAGTTCGGTCACACCCAGGGCGCGCTCGCCGACGAGTACGAGGACCCCTACCCCGGCTACCCGGGCTGCGGCAGCGATTGTCCGGAGCCGAACGTGACCAATCACAATACGCGCGAGACGGTCAAGTGGAACAGCTGGATCGACGCCGCCACCCCGGTGCCCACCCCGGAGACCTCGCAGTACGGCTCGGTGATCGGCGTGTTCGAGGGCGCCCGCTACCAGACCAGCGGCGTGTACCGGCCCAAACAGAACTGTCAGATGCGCGCCCTGGCCCAGCAATTCTGCTCTGTCTGCGGCGAGGCCATCATCCTGCGCATCTACAACAAGGTCGATCCCATCGACGCCACTTCGCCGCCCTCTCCGGTGAGCCTGGGGCCGTGCGACACGGCGTCCTTCTCCTACACTCATCCCGAAAAGCCCACCGACACCTTCCTGGCGACCTGGACGCTGGACGGCCAGGCCTACGCAAGCGGGGTGAACACCCTCGACATCTTGGCTTCCACGCTCGGCACCGGCGCGCATACCCTGCGCCTCGACGTCGCCGACGAGACCCCCTCGGTGCGCCGCGATCCGTCTAGCCTCCTGCTCGACAGCTACACCTGGACCATCAACGTGGGCTCGGCGGGCAACGTGTGCCTCATCGGCGGCCAGTGCCTCCCGGCGGGGACGGTGGACCCGGCGAACTTATGCCGCGAGTGCATCCCGGCCCAGAACCCCTCCGGCTTCAGCCCCGACGATACCAACACCTGCGACGACAACCTGTTCTGCAACGGCGCCGAGCGCTGCCTGGCCGGGAGTTGCGTGCGGGAGAACCCGCCCTGCGCCGACGACGGCCTCGCCTGCACGCAAGACTGCGACGAGGACGCCGACGCCTGTCATGTGTTGCTGGCCGGGAACTGCCTCATCGGAGGCGGTTGCTACCTGGATGGCACCCCGGACCCGCAGAACCCGTGCCGGGAGTGCGCGAGCGCTTCCGACCCGTCCCACTGGACCAACGACGACCAGAACTCCTGCGACGACGGGGTGTTCTGCAACGGGGAGGAGCGCTGCGCCGCGGGGGTGTGCCAGGCCGGCGCCAACCCCTGCGCCGATGACGGCCTCGCCTGCACGCAAGACTGCGACGAGGACAGCGACGCCTGTCATGTGCTGCTGGCCGGGAACTGCCTCATCGGGGGCGTTTGCTACGCGGACGGCGCCACCGACCCGCAGAACCCCTGCCGCAAGTGCTCGCCCTCCCTCGATCCGCTGGCCTGGAGCGACGCCGACGGGGTGATCTGCGACGACGGCGATCCGTGCACGGCGAACGATCGCTGCCGCGGCGGCGCCTGCGTCGCGGGAGAAAACACCTGCGCGGACGGCGGGACGGACGCCGGGCCGGACGGCTCGGACGCGGGCGCGGATGCTGGTTCGGACGCCGGCGATGGCGCTCACCCTCCTGCGGATTCCGGTGCCAGCGTCACGGGCGGTTGCGGCTGCGCGGGAGCGGGCGAGACGAGCGGCGATCTCGCCCCGCTCCTTGCCTTGCTGCTTATCTGGCTCAGCCCTCGGCGTCCTTCGAGGAGAACGGATCGGTCTTTTGTTCCCCGAGAATAGCCGCCCTGGAAAAGGTCAGTCCCTGCACATCCCCGCCCGGACGGCGATCCGCACGAGGTCGGCGAGCGA
>CAZLNM010000181.1:0-4483 GCA_964561025.1 uncultured Myxococcales bacterium | reverse complement strand
CGTGCATTGTACGTCGCTGGAGGGGCCGGTCGCTTTATCCCATCAGCCACCCCGGAAACATCAGGCACCCCGGAAACGGTTATTAAACAATAGGATACGACAGGATACGGCGCGTGGCGAAGAAGGTGAACGGGGTGGTGTCCGGGCGGTATTGGTGGGCCGGGCAGTTGCGCACGGTTGAAACGAGGGCGGCGCGTCAACTCACCGCTTCATCCAAGAAATGCTCTGCCGCGGGCTCTCTAAGGTTGTACGCCGAACTCTTCACCAGTCCATAAGCCCCCGCGTTGGCGATCTCCCTTCAGGTCCAACCTGATTTAGTGTCATCCTGACTTTACGGTTTTACAAAATTTGTCCTCGATGTTGGCAACATACTGAAAAACAATGACTAAGACATCTTTTTTGCGCGGTGGTGTAAAGATGGGATTACATCATGTGGCGCTGATCAAACTATCTTTTTTGTATAAAGCAATTATTTATCAGAGTCTTAGGCGAAATTGCGAAAAATCGCTCTCTGGCACGGGGGTTGCTCTATAAGCTCGCGAATGATGTCCAGGACCCCCAATCCCGAAAGGAGAACGGTGATGAAAATGAGGCGTGTGAACCTGTTGTGTGCCGTATTCTCGGCCGCGTTGTTTCTCGGAGGCTGCGTGGACTACGGTATAGGAGGGAAGTCTGAGTACCAGGCGCCGCTCCTCTCCGGCAAGGACGACGCCGCGCAGAAGGTCGATCTCAAGGGAACCCTGCGTTTCGGAAAGAACGCAACTGACAAGTTCTCGACCCAGAAGCCGCTGACGGGATTCTTGCTCAACGCCAACGCCGGCGCGCGCCTCACCGTGACGCTCACCGGCTCCGCCGACCAGGACCCGGTGCTCATGCTGTACGGCCCCCGCAGCGACAAGGGCATCTTCGGCTCGGCCATCGCCAAGGACGACGACGGCAAGGACGGGCGCAACGCGCTCATCAAGAACTTCGCGCTGCCCAAGGGCGGCATCTACCTGGTGGCGGCCGCCGACTACGCGGGCAAGGGCGGCGGCGACCTCGACGTCGCGGTGGGCTGCCAGGGCAACTGCCAGGAGCCTTCCTGCCCCGACCTCCTGTGCGATCTGTACTGCCCCACCGGCTTCATGACCGATCCCAACGGCTGCCCCATCTGCCGCTGCAAGGACGTCGAGTGCCAGACCGACGAAGACTGCGCGAGCCCCTGGGCGTACGGGCCGCCCCAGTGCATCGACGGGCGTTGCGTGTGGAACGACATGTACTGCGACCAGAACACCGCCTGCCCGACGGGGTACTATTGCGAGATGGGCCCCTGCCCGGAGATGCCCTGCGGCTCGGACGGCAACTGCCCGCCCTGCCCCGGAAAGTGCGTGCCCGAGCAGCGGTACTGCCAGGCCGACTCGGAGTGCAACGCCGGCGAGATGTGTGTCAACGGCGTGTGCCTCCCCTGGGCCATCGAGTGCCAGGACAACAGCCAGTGCCCCGCGGGGATGGAGTGCCTGATCTCCTGCTCGGCCGGCCCCGCCTGCAACGACCCCACCGATCCCAACTGCAAGCCCTGCGATCCCAACGTCGATCCCTGGTGCGGGCAGTGCTTCGGCCAGTGCGTGCCGGCGCAGCCGCCCTCTTGCAGCGATACCATCCCCTGCCCGCAGGGGTACATCTGCGTCATGGACTGCTGGAGCTGCGATCCCGCCACCGGCCAGTGCCCGCCCTGCGACCCGACCACCGATCCCAACTGCGGCACCACCATGTGCAAGGGCTACTGCCAGCCCATCGGCGGCGAGTGCCAGGTCAATGAGGACTGCCGCTACCCCGACGGCCAGATCGGCTACTGCATCAACGGCAAGTGCGTCAACCAGCAGATCCCCTGTGACGAGAACGGCGCCTGCCCGCCCGGAATGATGTGCATGGGCACCTGCTGGGACTGCGATCCCTCCACCGGCAATTGCCCGCCCGATCCGGTGTGCGAGGCCTACTGCGTGCCGGTCGATCCGCCGCGCTGCTACAGCGACTACGACTGCCTGGACTCGGCGGGCCAGATGGGGCGGTGCCTGAACGGCCAGTGCGTGTTCGGCCAGCTCCAGTGCTCCTCCGACTGGCAGTGCCCGCCGTACTACCGCTGCGACCTCTTGCAGTGCGTGCCGGGCTGCGATCCTTCGGCCTACCCGGACTGCTGCTACGGCGTGTGCGTGCCCGACGGCCAGCCGTACTGCCGCGACGACTCGCAGTGCGTGCAGAACGGCGTCGCCGGCCGCTGCATCAACGGCCAGTGCGTGTTCGGCTGCGCCTGCCCCGACGTGTGGGACCCGGTGTGCGCTAATGTGTGTGACGCCGCCGGCCAGTGCTACGAGCGCACCTTCCCCAACGCCTGCTACGCGGATTGTGAGAACGCGCGGGTCCAGTACGCCGGCGAGTGTGGGCAGAACCGCACCTGCGTCGACGACGCCGCCTGCGGGCCCGGCTACTACTGCGAGTTCTGCATCGGGCCAAACGGCGACCCGGCTGGCCCGTGCAGCGACGTGGGCATCTGCCTGCCGCTTCCGACCATGGTGTGCCAGTCGAACCTCGACTGCCCCCAGGGCTACGAGTGCATCTTCGACTACTGCCCCGACATGCCCTGCGGCCCGGACGGCACCTGTCCGCCCTGCATGGGCAAGTGCCTGCCGGCCCAGACCGCCTGCGTGCAGACCGGCTGCAACGGCGAGGTGTGCGCGCCCTTCCCGATGAGCACGAGCTGCATCTGGCTGCCCGAGTACGCCTGTTTGAGCTACACCACCTGCGAGCAGCTCACCAGCTCCGACGGGCGGGTCACCTGCGGCTTCGTGCAGACGCCGGAGTACCTGCAGTGCCTGCAGGACATCCAGAACCCGACGCAGTGCGACGGCGACATGGACTGCCCGCCGGGCCAGGTGTGCCAGACCTACTGCGACGCGGCCGGGGTGTGCCGCACCGGCTGCTACGGCTCCGACTGCGTGTGCCCCGATTACTTCGATCCGGTGTGCGGGCGGGACGGCAAGACCTACGACAACGTCTGCTACCTCTCCTGCGCCAACATGGAGATGGCGTACCCCGGCCAGTGCCGCTGAACCCGCGGTCTCGTTGATCGATGAGATGAGCCCCGGCCTCGGCCGGGGCGTTTCTTATTGGGTCTTTCGGCGGTAGACGTTCAGGCCGATCTTCACTCCCTGGTCTTCCTTGCCCGGGACCGTCTGGTTGCCCTCGGTGGTGGCGATGATGATGTTCTTGCCCGAGGACGACGGGCCGAAGTCCTGGGAGAGATCCACCGTGATGACGAGTTGGGTGCCGTGGACGTCCAGTTTCACGTTCTTCATGGGTACCTCCCCAAAAGTGGTCGCAGGCAGGAAAGCACGATCGCATCCCTTTGGCAAGGGTTACTATGTGTTCATGGTGGAACCGCCTCGGCCGGGGAGAGCGGTTCTACGCTCACGAACTCAATCTTGAGGTCGCTGGCGACGACGCCGGCCGCCTCGCGCGTCTCTCTTGCCGCCAGGCCGGGCAACAGCGGGTCGATGGCGAGCCGCAGGTGGGTGGGAAGCGCCGGGGGGCCTTCCAGCCCCGCGTCCACCGGGACCCAGCCGCCCAAAAAAACCTCGTTCCACATGTGAAAGCCGAAGGCGCGGTGGCCGGTATACACCAGCCCGAGCACCCCGCGCGCCGGGATGCCCGCCGCCCGGCACAGAGCGGCCAGCAGCAGGGCCCGCTCGGTGCAATCGCCGCTCTGTGCGCGCCAGGCGTCGAGGGCGGAGGCGTTGGGGGTCTTCATGCCCGAACGCAGCCTGCGGTTGGCGGCCCGCGTCAGCCGCAGCACGGCCTCGAGGGCGTCGCTCGCGCCCTGGGTGGCCTCGCGGGCCGCGGCAACGATCTCCGGGTGATCGGACTGGACCTGGGCCGCCGGCGCCAGGTAGGGCGCCGCCTCGGGCGGAAATTCCACCAGCGGGTAGGGGAGGCGCGCCGGCGGGCCGGGGACGGAGAGCTCGATCTCGAGGCTCCCCGGCGCAATCGTCGCGAGCACGCGCTGGCCGGCCCCGTCGGGTGGCGCCGGGCGTTCGGGCGGAAGGTTGGTAAGGCGCAGCCGGGCGCGGCGAGCGTTGTGCGGGTACCCGTCGAGCGGCTCGACACGGATCACCATCAGCTCGTCGAGGTTCGCGCCCCAAGGGGCGTCGAGCGGGCCCTCGGTGCGCACGCTGCGGATGCGCAGGCGCCCGTGCGCCTGGACGGACTCGATGATCCTTCCTTCGCCATCGAGGCGAAGCGCGATCACGGCGCCCGGCGCGGCGCAGGAGCCGGCCTCTATGCGCGCCCCGGTGGCGGAGGCCTCGCGCACCTCGATCGGCATCTGGCAAGCGCCGCCGTTCTCGGCGTCAAAAACCCGCACCTCGAGCCGCGCGCCCGGACGCAGGCCCTGGCGGAACAGGTGCCACTCCAGGCGAACGATGGCGAAGACGGGCAGCGAGAGCGGCTC
>CAZLNM010000180.1:0-4490 GCA_964561025.1 uncultured Myxococcales bacterium | reverse complement strand
CAGCTGGCCGGCATGCGCGGCCTCATGGCCAAGCCCTCGGGCGAGATCATCGAGACCCCCATCACCGCCAACTTCCGTGAGGGCCTGTCGGTGTTGCAGTACTTCGTGTCCACCCACGGGGCGCGCAAGGGCCTGGCCGACACCGCGCTCAAGACCGCCAACTCCGGGTACCTCACCCGGCGCCTGGTGGACGTGGCCCAGGACGCGGTGATCACCTCCGATGACTGCAACACCCTGGACGGCATCACCATGACCCCGCTGGTCGAGGGCGGCGAGGTCATCCAATCGCTGTCGGAGCGCATCCTGGGCCGGGTGGCCCTGGACGACATCAAGGACCCCATCAGCGGCGAGATCCTGGTGCGCGCCAACCAGGAGCTGGACGAGGTGGCGGTGGAGAAGATCCGGGACGCCGGCCTGGAGCGGGTCCGCATCCGCTCGGTGCTCACCTGCCGCGCGCGCGACGGCGTGTGCGTGGCCTGTTACGGGCGCGATCTGGCCCGCGGCATGCGCGTCAACCTGGGCGAGGCGGTCGGCGTGATCGCCGCCCAGAGCATCGGCGAGCCGGGCACCCAGCTCACCATGCGCACCTTCCACGTGGGCGGGGCGGCCTCCCGGCGCGCCGAGCAAAGCTCGCTGGAGAACCGCACCGCGGGCGAGATCCGCTTCCACAACATCAAGACGGTGGAGAAGGAAGAGGATGGCCGGACGGTGCTGATCGTCATGAACCGCAACGGCGAGCTGGCGGTGGTGGACGACAGCGGGCGCGAGCGCGAGAAGTACGGGCTGGTGTACGGCGCCCGCCTGCTGGTGCGTGAGAAACAGAAGGTGGAGCCCGGCCAGGTGCTGGCGGAGTGGGACCCCTTCGCCATGCCCATCATCACCGAGGTCAGCGGCCGGGTGAAGTTCGGCGACATCCTGCAAGGCGTGACCATGGAGGAGAAGGTGGACGAGGTCACCGGCCTCATCAGCCGGGTGATCATCGAGTCCAAGGACCCGGACGCCCACCCGCGGGTCTCCATCAAGGACGTCAAGGAATCCTCCCGCACCCTCAAGCTCCCCGACGGCACCGGCATGGCCCGCTACCTCATGCCGGTGGGCGCGAACATCCTGGTGGACGAGGGCGCCGAGGTGCAGGCCGGCGACGTGCTGGCCAAGATCCCGCGCGAGACCACCAAGACCAAGGACATCACCGGCGGCTTGCCGCGGGTGGCGGAGCTGTTCGAGGCGCGCAAGCCCAGGGACGCGGCCATCATCTCCGAGATCGACGGCGTGGTGCATTTCGAGAAGGACGTCAAGGGCAAGCGTCGCGTGCTCATCCAACCGGAGATCGGCGAGCAGAAGGAATACCTGATCGCCAAGGGCAAGCACATCAGCGTGCACGAGGGCGATCAGGTCCGGGCCGGCGAGGCCCTGATGGACGGCTCGGCCAACCCCCACGACATCCTGCGGGTGTTGGGAGAGAAGGACCTGGCCCGCTACCTGGTGAACGAGATCCAGGAGGTGTACCGCCTGCAGGGCGTGCGCATCAACGACAAACACGTCGAGGTCATCGTGCGCCAGATGCTGCGCCGGGTCCGGGTCAAGGAGGTGGGCGACACCAACTTCTTGCTGGATGAGCAGGTGGATCGCTACGCCTTCGAGGAGGAGAACGAGCGCGTGTTGCGGGAGGGCGGCCGGCCGGCCATCGGCGAGCCGCTGCTGCTCGGGATCACCAAGGGTGCGCTGGCTTCCGACAGCTTCATCTCGGCGTCGGCCTTCCAGGAGACCACCAAGGTGCTCACCGAGGCGGCCATCCAGGGGAAGATGGATCGGCTGCAGGGCCTCAAGGAGAACGTGGTCATGGGCCGGCTCATCCCCGCCGGAACGGGCATCGGGCGCTACAAGGGGATGGAGGTGGAGAGCGACGCGCCTCCCGAGGAGGGACTGCCCGCCGGCCAGGCCGACGAGATGGAGGGGCCGGACGTGCTCGAGGGAGAGACGGCCCAGTAACCCCCGCCGGTTGCAATATTTTCCTTGACATGATGGGGTCGGATCCCTATCATGGCGCTCCATTTTGGGAGCGGACCCCGGTCCGCTCCGGTGCGAGGTCGTAAATATGGCGTCGATCAATCAGCTGGTTCGCAAGCCGCGAGTGGTGCAGCGGTCGCACACCAAGGCTCCGGCCATGAAGAAGTGCCCCCAGGTTCGCGGGGTGTGCGTGCGCGTCTACACCACCACCCCCAAGAAGCCCAACTCGGCACTGCGCAAGGTGGCCCGCGTGCGGCTCACCAACAAGATGGAAGTGACCTCCTACATCCCGGGCGTGGGCCACAACCTGCAGGAACACTCGGTGGTGCTCATCCGCGGTGGCCGCGTGAAGGACCTCCCCGGGGTTCGCTACCACATCATCCGCGGCGCGCTGGACACGGTGGGCGTTCAGGGGCGCAAGCGCAGCCGATCCAAGTACGGCGCCAAACGGCCCAAGTCAGGAGCGTAGCCCATGCCTCGCCGTCGCGAAGTCCCGAAGCGGAAGATCGAGCCCGATCCCAAGTTCCACGATCGGCTGGTGTCCAAGTTCGTCAACTGCATGATGAGCCGCGGCAAGAAGGCCGTGGCCCAGGGCATCTTCTACGGAGCCATGGATCTCATCGAGCAGCGCACCAAGGAAGAGCCGCTCAAGACCTTCAAGAAGGCCCTGGACAACGTGAAGCCGGTGGTGGAGGTGAAGGCCCGGCGGGTGGGCGGCGCCACCTACCAGGTGCCAGTGGAGATCCGGCCGCAGCGGCGGACCGCCCTGGGGATCCGCTGGCTGATCGAGTACTCGCGGGAGCGGGGAGAGAAGACGATGATGGAGCGGCTGGCGGCCGAGATGATCGACGCCGCCAACAACCGCGGCTCGGCCATCAAGAAGCGGGAAGACACCCACAAGATGGCGGAGGCCAACAAGGCGTTCGCGCACTACCGCTGGTAGGGCCACGGCGGACATGGTTTTATCCATGGGTCTTTGAAAACCTGGGCAGGCTGGCGTTGCGACGCCTGATATCGTATGCGGTGGATCCGCGAGATCCGCCGCCGCAATCGGCTCACGCGGGTACCCCGTCCGGGGGCCCGCTCGATTATCGACAACGGTGAGTTCGCCCGGGTCAAGGGCCCGGGTGTCGGGGCCGCTCGGGGTGCGTACACCCCCGGGCAGCCGGACCGGGGACTGCCCGGCCCGGTGAGCGATGCAGGCCTGCACGGGTGTACCGATTTGAACCCCGGTGCCTTCTGGGGCATCAAGGAGCGTGGAGATGGCCAAGGAAAAATTTCAGAGGACGAAGCCGCACGTGAACGTGGGGACGATCGGGCACGTGGATCACGGCAAGACGACGTTGACCTCGGCGATCACCAAGGTGCAGGCGCAGCGCGGGATGGCGAAGGCGCAGAGCTACGACGAGATCGCCAAGGCGTCGATATCGCAGGGTCGCCGGAACGAGATGAAGATCCTGACGATCGCCACCAGCCACGTGGAGTACGAGTCGGAGAAGAGGCACTACGCGCACGTGGACTGCCCGGGGCACGCGGACTACATCAAGAACATGATCACCGGGGCGGCGCAGATGGACGGGGCGATCCTGGTGGTGTCTGCGGAGGACGGGCCGATGCCGCAGACGCGGGAGCACATCTTGCTGGCGGGGCAGGTGAACGTGCCGGCGATGGTGGTGTTCTTGAACAAGGCGGACATGGTGGACGACAAGGACCTCTTGCAGCTGGTGGAGCTGGAGGTGCGGGAGCTTTTGTCGAAGTACAAGTATCCCGGGGACAAGATCCCGGTGGTGCCGGGGAGCGCGCTGAAGGCGATGCAGTGCGGGTGCGCGAAGGCGGAGTGCCAGTGGTGCGGGGCGATCTTCAAGCTGCTCGCGGCGATGGACGAGGCGATCCCGGAGCCGGTGCGAGAGGTGGACAAGCCGTTCTTGATGCCGGTGGAGGACGTGTTCACGATCTCCGGGCGCGGGACGGTGGCGACGGGGAGAGTGGAGCGAGGGATCGTGAAGGTGGGGGACACGGTGGAGATCGTGGGGTTCAAGGAGACGAACAAGACGGTGGTGACGGGCGTGGAGATGTTCCGGAAGCTGCTGGACGAGGGGCGGGCGGGAGACAACATCGGGTGCCTGCTGCGCGGGGTGAAGCGGGAGGAGATCGAGCGCGGGCAGGTGCTGGCGAAGCCGGGGAGCATCACGCCGCACACGAAGTTCATGGCGGAGGTGTACGTGCTGACGAAGGAGGAGGGGGGCCGGCACACGCCGTTCTTCAACAACTACCGGCCGCAGTTCTACTTCCGGACGACGGACGTGACGGGGACGGTGCGGCTGAAGCCGGGCGTGGAGATGGTGATGCCGGGAGACAACACGCAGATGGAGGTGGAGCTGATCACGCCGATCGCGATGGAGAAGGAGCTGCGCTTCGCCATCCGGGAAGGCGGCCGGACGGTGGGCGCGGGCGTGATCACCGAGATTTTGGCCTAGGCGGGC
>CAZLNM010000179.1:0-4703 GCA_964561025.1 uncultured Myxococcales bacterium | reverse complement strand
GGATTTCGAACACCTTGTCCGAAATCCGGACGGCAAAACCGGGGTGGGTGGAACCAGAACCACCAGAACCAGAACCAGCAAAACCGGGGTTGGTGGAACCAGAACCACCAGAACCAGGGGATGACCCAGGGGATGATAGCTGACCTACCTGCCGCCGCACTGAAAGACGGATTCGATGTGCGCAGTCTGTTCCTGGATGGACACGTCTGCGCTGGCGGCAGTGGTCGAGAGCGCGGCGCAACGGGTGTCTTTCGCGGTGGCCCGGGCTTCGGCCGAATTGACCGCCGAGCTTCTGCCCAGATCGGTATTTGCACAGCCGGCGAGATCGCCGTTTTCGTCCAACCGGAGCAACCAAAGGTCCCACTGGCCCTTGCCGAATGACTCGCCGTAGCCGGCCAGGACCAACCCATCGCCTGCCGGTTCGAGGGCCATGGCGAAATCGCGCCCGGCGCCGCCATAGGTCTTCTGCCACAGGATTTCGCCGTTGCCGTCGAGTCGGACCAGCCAAAAATCATCCTGGCCCGCGCCCGCGGAGCTACTGGAGCCGGCCAGGATGTAGCCTGAGCCGAGTGGTCGAATTGCAGCCAGGTTTTCATATCCGGATCCCCAGAACGCCTTTTGCCAGATTATGTTTCCCGCCCGGTCCAGTTTGACCAGCCACACGCTTCCCCGTCCTTCCCCGAAGGTGTCGCTCAGGCCGCCGGCGATATAGCCCGTGTCGTCCGCGGCCAGGGCCATGACGGACTCTCCGCCCGCGCCGCCGTAGGCCTTCTGCCACACGATTTCGCCAGAGGCATCGACCCTTACCAGCCAGCCATCGCCGCCTTCTCCGAAGGACATCGAGCTTCCGCCCACCAGGATCCCGTCCTCGGTTGGCGCAAGACAAAAGGCCATCTCGTCCAGCGGGCCACCGAATGCCTTTTGCCAGACGATCTCGCCACCCGGGTCGATCTTCAGCAGCCAGTAGTCGTACCGACCGGCGCCGAACGAAGAACTGAATCCGCCCAGCACGAAACCATCGGCCACCGGCTGGACATCGACGACCAGATCGTTCTGCGGCCCTCCGTAGGTCCGCTGCCACAGGACCTCTCCCGCAAGATCGGTTCTCATGACCAGAATGTCCCACAAACCGGAGCCGGCGGAGGCGGTCACTCCTGCCGCCAGAAAACCGTCGGCGAGCGGTCTGATGCGGGCCAGCTTCTCATCGCTCGCAAGCCCGTACGTTTTTTGCCAGGTGATGTCGCCACGCTCATCGAGGACTACGAAAAGAAAGTCGTACTTTCCCGCCCCGGAAGAATCGGTAAATCCAGAAAGAAGATATCCGTTCCCGGTCGCTAGAACAGACGAGGCCCATTCCTGGCCACCGCCTCCGAAGCTCGCGGCAAAGGAGATCACCGGCTGGCACTCGGGGTATCCTTGGTACCCCGTGGCGCAGGTGTCGCAGAGGTCGCCAGCGTAGCCTGAGGCGCAGCCGCAGCTTCCCGCGGAGCAGGTTCCATGTCCGTGGCAGGGATCGGGCCGGCAGGGATCGGTTTCCTCGGTCCCCTGGCAGCAGGCGCACCCCAGCGCAAACCAGAGCAGCGCAAACCAGGGAACGGTTTTTTTGTTTTCTGGCATCATCGGCGGCTCCCTGACCCCGGCATCTCGGGGCAGCCTGGGGCGAGCTCGGTCCAGGAACGGCAGACGGCGTTTTCACAAGCAAAACCGAAGTCGCATATCGCGAAGAAATCGAGTTGCAGGCAGGGCTCTCCCGAGCGCGGCAAGTCGCGGCAGATGTCGTGCTCTCTGTCGCAGAAGGAGGGCGGCCGGCATCCATGTCCGCAAGACTGACCGGCCTCCGAGAGCGCCTGGCAGGTTGCGTCCGTCCCATCCGGGCGGCGGACGCAGACGGCCCGCGCCGGATGGCACAGCCGCTGCAGCGGATCGACGAAGCTCAAGTCACAGGCCTCTCCCAGTTCGACCACCCGGCTCTGGACACAGCGGGCCTGAAGCCCATTGCCGGAACAGGAGAGCCCTCGCTCGGCGTAGGGGCACGGCACCCCGAAACAAGGATCGCCTTCCTTCTCCGGGGTCGGGCTTTTCGGAGCGCACACCTGTTCCGGAATCGCGCACAATGAACCTTCGCGGCAGCGATTGCCGTACGGATCCCAGGCGCAGGTTTCATTGTCGGCCAGATCGGCAACGCAGGTGGAGGTCGCGGGATCGCAGTAGAGCTCGGGGAGACAGGCGTACGTCGCCCAGCAATGCTCACCCGCCGCAAGATCGGACACGCACACCTTCTGGTCGCTGCACCACAGGCCCGCCCGACACTCCTGGCCGGTGGGGCAGGGCTCGCCGGGCCCGACGCGTGCCTGGCAGCGGCCCCTCAGGCAGACCATGGCCGGGTCGCAATCCCGAAAGTACGAGCAAGCGGCGCCTTCGCCGCCCCGCACCGCGCAGACGCCGGCAGAGCAGAACAGCTCCTCCCGGCAGTCATCGTCGCCCCGGCAGGGTTCGCCGAGCAGCCCGGAGACGCAGCGCGCCGGTTCGCCGCGGCAGTAGAAGCCGCTCCGGCAGATCGCCAGCGCGTCGCACGGCTCGCCGGCAGCCTTCAGGTCCTCTGGCGCGAGACAGCGCCCGCAGCTCGCCGAGGAGTTGATCCCGCTCGGGGGGTCCATGCTGCACAGCCCGGTCTGGCAGGCCATGTTCAAGGTGCAGGCTCCTCCCCGCTGGGTCCGGCCGCGAAAGACGTGCTCCGGCGCCGCGCACCACCGGTCGTCGTCGCCGTCGCAGAGCCCGTCCACCGCCGCCGCCTCGCAGGACTCGAGCGCGGCCAGGTCCACGCCCACCCCCGGATCGGTGGTCAGCCAGAGACCGACGGGACCCATCTCCCACATGCAAAGGACCGCTTCGGGCGGCAACGCCAGCGAGCGTTCGAACGCGCCCATGCACTCGCGCTGCGCGCGGATGCGGAGCAGGCCGTACCTTCGCCAGTGGTCCAGCTCGACGTCTCGAAGCGATGCCGGCACGGCATCGGCATCCGGCGTATCCACACCCGCGTCCGGAATCCCGGCGTCGCCCCGGTCCGCCCCGTCGACCCCGTCGCGTTGGATGCTGGCATCGGGCAGCTCCTCGGGTGTGCCGTAGCGCATGCAACCCAGGGGCGCCAGCGCCGCCAAGAGGATCGTCAGTCCGGCGATGGCCTGGCCTCGAGCGTTTGTTTTCAATTCTCGGCCCTTCATTGGACATCTACTCGTACTTGTTCCCTCTCCCTCCCATTTCCTTCCCGGGACCCGATATTTGGTTGATGAAGAAGAATTCTGGCCTCCGGCTGGATTCTTGACCCGAACGGTCGGCCCCGGTAACGTCTCTCCCATGGAGGAGACTCAGAAACCGGCCGTCAGCGTCGTCCTCCCCGCCCACAACGAGGCCCCCGCGCTGAGCGCGCTGCTCCCCGCCATCGAAAAGGCGCTCTCCGGCCAGAGGTACGAGGTTCTGCTCGTGGACGACGGCTCGACAGACGACACCGCCCCGCTCGCGGAGCGGCTCGGCGCGAGGGTGCTGCGCCAGCCCTACCGCAAGGGAAACGGCGCCGCGGTGAAACGCGGCATCCGCGAGGCCCGGGGCGAGATCATCCTTCTCATGGACGCCGACGGCCAGCACGACCCGGACGACATCCCGCGCCTGCTCGAGGCGGTGAAAACGCACGACATGGCCGTGGGGGCCCGCGCCCGCGGCTCGGCCCAGGCGCCCCACCGCTTCGTGGCCAACCGCCTGTTCTCGCTCTTCGCCTCGTACCTGGCCGGCGAGCGCATCCCCGACCTCACCTCGGGGTTCCGGGCGGTGCGCGCGCCGCTGGCCCGGCGCTTCGTCGAGCTTCTCCCCAACACCTTCTCCTATCCCTCCACGCTCACGCTGCTTCTGGCGCGTTGTGGCTTCACCATCGCCCACGTGCCCATCCTGGCCCACGCCCGGGAAGGCCAAAGCAAGATCCGCCCGCTCGCCGATGGGCTGCGCTTTCTCCACATCCTGCTCAAGGTGGGCGTGAGCGTAGCGCCCTTCCGGGTGTTCTTGCCGGTGAGCCTCGTTTTCTTCCTGCTCGGGTTCGGCTGGTACGTCTACCGCTACGCCACCGAGCAGCGCTTCACCAACATGTCGGTGTTCTTGCTGTGCACCGCGGTGATCGTGTTCATGATGGGTCTTCTGGCCGAGGGCATCGCCCAGCTCCGCAGAGAACGCCGTGACGAGTGAGCCCGCATCGCCGGGCCGCGCCCGGCTCCTCGATCTCGCCTGGGTCGGCGCGGCCCTGCTGCTCGGTGGACTGCTGCTGCGGCCGGGGGTGTTCTCGGTGGACGAGAGCCACTACCTGCTCGCCGCCCAGGCCATGGCCGAGCGGGGCTCGTTCGAGATCGACAACGGCTACTCGGAGCTGCGCGCCGAGTTACTGCTCTACTTCTACACGGTGATCCCGGCGCGCCTGGCCGAGCTCGGCACCGTCTCCACCGTGCCGCCCTACCACGCGTTGCTGGCGGCGCCGCTTTTTATGATCTTCGGCTTGCGGGGCCTGTTCTGGCTCAACTTGCTTTCCTTCGCCGGGTCGGTGCTGGCAGTGCGGATGCTGGCGCGCCGGCTGCACCCGGGCGAGGCCTTCGCCTCGCTGGCCGCGGGCGCGTATCTCGTCGCTTCCATGTCCTTCGAGTACGCCATCGGCCTGTGGCCGCACA
>CAZLNM010000178.1:0-4775 GCA_964561025.1 uncultured Myxococcales bacterium | reverse complement strand
ACCGTCGGCATACAGGGAGAACTGGCCTTCCCGCTCGGCCAGGTCCAGGCGCTGGTAGGGGGTGTCGGCCGAGGCCGTCAAGCGCTCTCCGGTCGCAAGCTGCTCGAAACGCAGCCTGGCGCTCCACGCGTCGAGCCGGGAGGGCAGCCCGGCGGCGGCGGCCAGCAGGAGCAGGAGGGCGGGCAGCAGGCCGGCGGCGCGGCGTACGGCCCGCGCGGTCGAGGGAGGCCGGGCCAGCGGCAGGAAGATGAGCGCCGGCAGCGCGCACAACGTAAGGCTCATCAAGGGCGACAGCGTGCCGGCGGCCCACACCGAGACGAAGGCCCCGCCGGCGGCCGCCCCCAGGGACTCGACGGCGTACACCCGGCCCACCGGCTGGGGATCGCCGGCCGCGTCCGAATCGGCGCACAGCAAGGGAAACAGCGCCCCGGCGATGACCGCGGCGGGGAGCACCAGGACCGCGCCGGCCAGAAGCAGCGAGAGGGCGCCCGGCAGCTCGCCGGGGCCCACGCCGGCCAGGGAGCGGAACAGCCGCAGCAGCATAAGGCACGACGCCGAAAGCACAACCAGCGCGACGGCCAGGCCGGTGCTCATCTTCGGCGAGCGCCGCGCCAGCCAGGCGCCGGCGGAGGAGCCGAGGGCGATGCCGCACAGCCAGCTCCCCAGGGCCGCGCCGAGGCACAGCTCGTTTCCGGAAAAGAGCGTCAGGCACTCGCGCGTCAGGTGGATCTGGCAGGCGGTGGTGAGGCACCCCACCCCCGCGAACCCCAGGTCTTGGACGACGCGCCGCACGCCGGCGGGTCCCGCTCACCCGTTCCGGCCGAGCGAATGGCGCACGGCCGCGTAGAAGCCTTCCAGGGCCTCGGGCAGTTTCGCCGGGTCTCCGCCGCCGCCCTGGGCGAAGTCGGAGCGGCCTCCGCCCTTGCCCCCGGTGATGTGCAGCACGTCCTTGAGCAGCCGCCCGGCGTCGAGGCGCCCGGCCAGCTCCTTGGAAACCGAGCAGGCGAAGGAGACCTTGCCCTCCTGGGTGGTGGCGGCCAGCACCGCGCCCTTGCCCAACCGGTCGCGCAGCTTGTCGGCGAACTCGCGCAACCCCTTCAGCTCGACGCCCTCGGCGCACACGGCCAGTGCGCGCGCCTCGCCGAGGTCTTGCGCCCCGGACAGGGGATCGCTCCCGGCGCCGGACAGGAGCAGGCGCGCCTTGTGTTGCTCGATCTCGCGCTCCAGCTCGCGCGTCCGCTCCAGCAGCTTGTGGACCTTCTGAGCGACCTCGGCCGGGGGGCTGCGCAGGCTTTCGGCCAGTTCGCGCTGGAAGCGCCGCAGCTCCTGCAGGTGGGTCACGGCGGCCTCGCCCGTCACCGCCTCGATGCGGCGCACCCCGGACTGGACGGCGGACTCCGACAGGACGAAGAAGGCGCCGATGTCTCCGGTGCGCCCGGCGTGGGTCCCGCCGCACAGCTCCAGGCTCTCGCCCATGCGGACCATGCGCACCTGGTCCTGGTACTTCTCCCCGAAGAGCATGGTGGCGCCGGCCTGGCGGGCCTGTTCGAGGGAGACGTGCTCCACCTCCACCGGGCGGTTCTCGCGAACGCGGCGGTTGACCTCGTCCTCGACCGCCGCGAGCTCCGGCTCGCTGAGCGGCGCGGTGTGAGAGAAGTCGAAACGCAGCCGCTCGGGGGAGACCAGCGAGCCCTTCTGGCTCACGTGGCGGCCCAGCACCGCGCGCAGCGCGGCCTGGAGCAGGTGGGTGGCCGAGTGGTTGCGCCGGATGGCGTCGCGCCGGGCGCCGTCCACCCGCACGCGGACCGTTTGGCCGACGGCCAGCGTGCCCTGCCGCAGCCGCACCCGGTGCACGAACAGCTCGGCCAAAGGGCGGTGGCAGTCGAGGATCTCGCCGCGGCCGCCCTCCCACTCGATGGCGCCGCTGTCGCCCACCTGGCCGCCGGACTCGCCGTAGCAGCTGGTGTGCGACAGCACCGCCTCGACCACGCGCCCGCCCTCCGCCCGCTCCACCGCGCGGCGGGAAACGATGCGCGTCTGGCCGGCCTCGTCCGGCCGCTCGTCCAGCTCGAGCAGGGCCTGCACCCGGCCCGACGCCTCCAGGGTCTCGTATCCTGCGAAGTGGGTCGGCCCGTGCGCGGCCAGCAGCTCCTTGAAGATCTCGTCCACTCCCGAGAGCCCCAGGCCCTGGCCCGACACCTGCTGGTGCCGCTCGAAGGCCTTCTGGTAGCCGGCCTCGTCGATGGCGAAGCCGTGCTCGCGGGCGATGACGGCGGTGAGATCCGGGGGGAAGCCGTCGCGGGTCTGGAGATCGAACACCAGCTTGCCGTCGAGGATCTTCTGGCCCGCGTCGCGCTCGATGGCCCGCATCAGGGTCTTCAGGCCCGCCCCCAGGGTGCGGCGGAAGGTCTCCTCCTCCAGGCGGGCCGCCTTGTCGATGAGCTGCGTATGCTGCGCAAGCTCGGGGTAGCTCGCTCCCATGGCGGCCACCACCGCGCGGCACACCTCGAAGAAGAACGTCTCCTCGATGCCGAGCTTGGAGCCGTGGCGGATGGCCCGGCGCATGATGCGGCGCAGGACGTAGCCGCGGCCCTCGTTGCCGGGGAGCACCCCGTCGGCGATGAGGAAGGCCGTGGCGCGGGCGTGGTCGGCGATCACGCGCAGCGAGGCGTCCCGGGCCGGGTCCGCGCCGTAGCGGGTGCCGGCCAGCTCGGCGGCGCGCCGGAGCAGCGGCCGGAACAGGTCGGAGTCGTAGTTGGAGCGCGCCCCTTGCAGCAGCGCGGCCAGGCGCTCCAGCCCCATGCCGGTGTCGATGGAGGGGGCGGGCAGGGGCGTGAGCCGGCCGTCGGCGTGGCGCTCGAACTGCATGAACACCAGGTTCCACACCTCCATCACCCGGTCGCACTCGCAGCCCACCCCGCGGTGGCCGCCCTCCTCGCGGCAGGGCACCGCCTCGCCCTGGTCGAAGTGGATCTCCGAGCACGGCCCGCAGGGGCCGGTCTCTCCCATCGACCAGAAGTTGTCCTTCTTGCCGAAACGCAGGATGCGCTCCGGCGCGATGCCGGTCTCCTCCCGCCACAGGCGCGCGGCCTCGTCGTCGGCGGGGAGGTTCTCCTCCGGCTCGCCGCCGAACACGGTCACGTACAGCCGCTCCACCGGCAGCTTCATGCGGCCGACCAGGAACTCCCAGGCGAAGCGGATGGCCTCGCGCTTGAAGTAGTCGCCGAAGGAGAAGTTGCCCAGCATCTCGAAGAAGGTGTGGTGCCGCGCGGTGAAGCCCACGTTCTCCAGGTCGTTGTGCTTGCCGCCGGCGCGCACGCACTTCTGGCTGGAGGCGGCGCGGCGAAAGCCCGTCTTCTCCTTGCCGGTGAACACGTCCTTGAACTGCACCATCCCGGCGTTGGTGAAGAGCAGGGTCGGATCGTTCGGCGGCACCAGCGGGTAGCTGGCGCAGACCTTGTGCTGCTGGCTTTCGAAGTAGGCGAGGAACTTCTCGCGGATCTCGTTCGCGGAATACGCTTCCATGTCGGCTCCGGCAAAGAGGCGGGCCGGCGGCCCGCACGGCGGCGAACCCTAGCACCGCCCGCGCGGGGGTGTCAACGCGCCAGGCCTCGGAGGCGCTGGGGCCGATTTTGCGTCGATCCTCCACGCTCTCGGCGGCGGTCCCGGGCGGCACCTCATTTTTTGCACCCGCGCCGGCATTTTCTGAATCATCGTAGGCTCTCACTTGCGCCCGGTGCGCCGGCGCATCTCTTGCCTTGAGGAGCGGAAACTTTCGCAAGTTCGGCTAGTTTGGCAGAGCGCAATCGCTCGAACGACACTTGGCATCGTCCTTGCTCACTTCTGAATAATTTCGATTTGGGTGGCAGCCCACGGAGCTGCCATGGCGTCGAGCTGGAGAGTCCTCGACGCCGAAAGGAGGTTGACATGTCCCTCTACAAGCTCACCGCCGATGTCGATTTCGAGTACTTGCTCGAGCGCGACGCCGCCCGTCCCAACCGCAGCGCCGGGGAGATCATCGCCTACCTTTCGCGTCTGTTCCACAAGCTGGAGAAGGCCGCGGAGGCGGTCGAGGACGAGCTACGCAAGCTCGAGAAGCTGGATTCGTCCTCGCTGGCCTGGATCCAGATTCACGGCGCCAAGGCTGACATCCGGCGGGCCCTCCGGCAGATCGAGGACGGGGTGAAGACGGTCAGCCAAAAATGCCGCAACGGCGGAACGGCATGACAGGCCCGGAAGGAGCCATCGAATGGACGACCGGGAAAACAGGCAGGACCTCGGGGACATCGGGTTGCTGATGTTGGTGATCGGTGTCTACTTGATGCTGGCCAACGTCATCCGCCGCCGGGCGACGAACTGGGTCACCGCCTTCTTCGGCAGCCTGGCCGCGCTCGGGGTCGAGGGCTTCGGGGCGTTCGTGCTGTACGGCCACGTGCTGCGCGGCACGGCTTCCCGACCGCTCTCGACCCAGCCGGCGCTCGACTTATTGTTTGCGGTGTCCCTGGTGTGCTACGTGCTCCTCGTGATCGAGGCGTTCCGGGAGCAGCGGCGGGCCCTCGACGCGATCGACGAGTGGCCGGAGTGAACGGAGGCCTACGATGAGAAAAATCTCCCGGGCCTGTCCCCAACCAAAAGCCTTGAATTTCAGGTAGATTCAGCCAGTGAAGGAGTTTCTGGGAGTTTCTGGGAGGCGTCAAGCCGGCACCAAATCCGGGGCGAATCCGGGGTGGGTGATGGGATAAAGCGACCGGCCCCTCCAGCGACGTACAATGCAC
>CAZLNM010000177.1:0-4830 GCA_964561025.1 uncultured Myxococcales bacterium | reverse complement strand
GTGCTGTGCCACGGCACCGAGAACTACAAGGACGTGGTGGCCGGCATCCGCCCCAAGGGCGCCGGGGTGGCGGTGCTGGATCTTGCGAGGTACTATACCGAGTGATGACGGGGGCCGGGGTTGCCATCGTGGAGCTGGACAAATATCGGTGAGGTGGGGGAGCAAAAGACCTCTTGCGCGGCAAGCTGCCCGTGACGGGTCAGGGGCGTTGTGTGTCCGCTAAGGATAGATGATGGTGGATCATGGGCTGCGCGATCTACTTGGTGGGCCCGGCGGGTTCTGCTAGACTTTCTTCCACATGAATCCCAAAGCCCAGGACCTTCCCGAGATCGCGGCCGCGCTCGGTGCCGGCCGGCTGGACGTTTCGGCGCACGTCAAGGCTTGTCTGAATTCAATTACATGCTCAAGGCTCAACGCCTTCGTCGCCATCCATCGCGAACAAGCGCTCGAGCGGGCGGCGGCGCTGGACGAGGCGCGGAGTGCGGGGCGGGCGCCGGGCCCGTTGTTTGGCCTGGCGCTGGCCATCAAGGACAATTTCGACGAAGCCGGGATCCCCAGCGCGGCTGGTTGCCGCGCCTACCGGAACCGCATCCCCGAAAAAGACGCCGAGGCGGTGCGAAGGTTGCGCGACGCCGGCGCCGTGATCGTGGGCCGCACCAACATGCACGAGCTGGCCGACGGCGTGACCTCCGAGAACCCCTGGACCGGCCCGGTGCACAACCCCTGGCGCGAAGGCTTTCACCCTGGCGGATCGAGCGGCGGCTCGGCGGCGGCGGTGGCGGCGGGCCTGGTTCCGGGAGCCCTGGGCACCGATACGGGCGGCTCGGTGCGCATCCCCGCCAGTCTGTGCGGGGTGGTGGGGATGAAGCCGTCGGCGGGTCTCGTGCCCACCGCCGGCGTGGTGCCGCTGTCTTTGAGCCTGGACCACGTCGGCCCGATCGCCGCCAGCGTGGCCGGAGTGGGCATGTTGCTCGAGGCGCTGGCCGGCACCGCGGGGCAGGGGATGGCCCGGGCCGCGCGTGAACCCGCCGAATCGGCACGCCTGGGGGTGCTCGAACCGATGTCCGAGAGCGATCCCGGCGTGGCGGCGCTGTTCGATTCATCGTGTCAGGCGCTGCGCCGGGCGGGATTTGGAATCACCCGCCTGCGGGTCGAGGGCTTCGAAAAGGCGCTTTCGATCATGGCGTCCATCTACGGGCCGGAGATGGCCGCCTCCCACGCGGCGCTGCTCTCGGCGCCGGAAGAGGATATCTCTGCTGCGCTGCGGGCGGACCTCGCGCGCGGGCGGGCGCTGCCACCGGAGAAGCATGCCCAGGCCCGCGCGAGCGCTCAGGCGCTGGCGGCTGCCCTGGACGCCGTGTTCGACGAGGTGGACGCGCTACTGCTTCCGACCACTCTTTACCCGGCGCGGCCGTTCGGTAGCGCCGGGTCGCACGTCTATCTACAGAACACCTGCGCCTTCAACCTCTCGGGCCAGCCCGCCATCAGCATCCCCATGGGATGCGTGCAGGGGCTTCCGGTCGGCCTGCAACTCGTCTCTCGCCGGAACTGTGACGATAAGTTGCTACGCATCGGTGCCGCCGTCGAGGCGGTCCTTGGCGCCGGCGCGCCCTAGCGCTTGCTAACGACCCGGCCTGGAATAGAATAGGGTTCGAGAACCGTCCGGGAGGTTTCGACATGAGAACGATTCTGGTGGTGTCCTCGATCATGCTGTGGGGCGGCGCGGCCCTGGCCGGCCCCCCGGTCGTCCCCAAGCCGCTGAACGCGGGCGTGCAGTACGAGCCCTACCCCAACACCGACATCTCGCAGATCGTCTTCATGACCTCGCGGCAGGAGTTCCGCACCGGGCACGCGCCGTACAAGCCGCTGAAATACCAGGTGGCGGAGTTCGTGCTGGTGGCCGAGCACCACCGCAAGTACCTGCGGCCCGACTTCAAGGCCGAGATCCAGCTCGCGCCGGCCCGCATCCGCGCCGGCGTCGAGCTCATGGCCGACAAGAACTTCCAGGCCAAGTGGAAGTCGGTGCTGACCGCCTACCAGAAGATGCTGCAGGCCTTCCGCGCCCTCAAGGTGCCGCCGCCCTGCAAGGGCGCCTTCGAGGCCTATCGCAAGATCCTGGAGGACGAGGAGTTCCTGGCCCAGACAGTGGCGAAACGAATGTTCGCCGCCCAGGACACCCGTGCGCGCGAGCTTCTGCGCCAGGATCTGAGCGGGCGCTTCCGCTCGCGCGACGCGGAGTGGTTCGACCGCCTGTGCGACGACTTCGACAAGGACGGCAACCTCTCCAACTTCTTCCCGCGCTTCGTCGATCAGTTCATCGAGCCCGGGCTCAAGAACGCGCGCGAGCTGGCCGAGAAGGCCATGCGCGACAACGGGGTGGACTACGCGGTGGCCGCGGCGGAGGAGGACGGCGAAGACAAGGGGTCCGAAGGCGAGGTCGAGTAAGACCGAGCGGCCCGTCTTCTTCGCCGGCGATTCCTCCGCGCCGAGAGTAGTACCGACTCAACGAAAAGCGACCCTGACAGTAGCAATTCCTGGGAAACAGAACGCGACTTCGGCCCCAATGCGCAGACTCCCGTGGGCGTTCGGCCTTCACTCTCGTGGTAAAGCGTCTGATTGCGCTTGCCCTGTCGGCATCGCGGTCAACCGCTCAGGACGCACATTTGCCTGGTCGCGCTGGCTCCAAGGGCCCCGCGACCAGGCGCGTAAAGATCGCGGCAGGCATCTGACTGCGTTGGCTCTTTCGGGCCGGTGGCCAGACTCTCACTCCAGATCATCCGGTCTTTCAGGGAAAGGAAAAGCGCGCTCGCAGGCTCGGGGCTCAGAACGACGGCGGAGGCACGAACAAGACGCTGCCGTTGAGGGCGCTCGCGCCGGGGTCCTGGCTGGGCAGGCCGCCACTCAAAAACACCCAGCCGTTTCGCAGCACGTTCGCGGTGTGCATCCAGCGGGGCGGGTTGAGCGACTCGGGCCCGCCCAGGGCGTTCAGGCTTTCCGGGAACACCTGCACGATGTCCACCACGCTGGTGGGGCCGCCGGCGGTGAGCCCGCCCGCGATCAGGATGTTGCCGCTTTCCAGCAGCGAGCAGGTGGGGCTCTCGCGCGCCACGGTCATGCTGGACAGGCTCTCGAAGCGGCCGGGGAGTGAAGAGCCCGTCGGCGGCACCGGGTTGTAGACCTCCATGGTGATGTCCGGCTGGCCGTTCTTCTCGGTAATGCCGCCGGCCACCGCGATGCGGCCGTCCAGCAAGCGCACGGCGCAGAAGCGCGAGCGGCTCTTCGACATGCACGGGCCGGGCTGGCCGCCGCTGCCGCAGGCGATGGCGCCCAGGAAACTGCCGGTCTGGGGGTTGTAGATGTCGATGGTGTTTACCGGGCCGGTCTCGTTCTCGCCGCCGATCACGATCACCTTGCCGCCGTAGCTCGAGGAGTCGAGCGCCTCGGCCTTGTGGAATGCGCGCGCGGTGGACATGGGCAGGTTGCGCTTGGCCTCGGGCCAAGTGTTGCTCACGGGGTCATAGACGAGCGCGGTGTTGTAGTAGCTGCCCACCTGGCCGCCCACGTAGGCCGCGCCGCCGCTGACCAGCACCTCGCCGGTGGCCAGCATGGTGGCGGCGTGGTGCGCGCGCCCGGTGCCCATGACCGCGGTGCCGGTGAAGCTCTCGGTGCGTGGATCGAAGATCTCCGAGTGCTGGAGCGCCTTCTTCACCTCGGAGGTGCCCTCGGTCATCATGCCGATGCCGCCGGCCAAGAGCACCCGCCCGTCGCGTAGCAACGTCGCGGTGTGAAACGCCCGGCCCGAGGGGGACTGCATCAGGGTCGGGCTCCCATCCGAGCGGGTGAGCAGGCGGTGCTTGCCGGTGATCGGGTCGTAGATCTCGGCGGTCTTCAGGATCTCCTCGACCGACGGGCCGAGGCGGCGGATGCCGCCGGTGATGAGCACCCGGCCGTCGTCCAGCACCACCGAGGCGTGGCCGTAGCGGCCGCCGCTCTGTTGCAGGGCGCTGCAGTCGCCGAGCGAATCGTCCTGGGTGAGCACGGTGGTGTTCACCAGGCCGTTCACCGGGCCCATCACCAGGTTCAGGGTGAGCCCGGCCACCCCGCCCGATTGGGTGGCGAAGAGCAGCGAGCCCGAGGTGGCTCGTCCAACCACGGTGGTCTGGTCGGCCTGCATGCAGCGGACGTCCACGACCCGCGCCGGGCCCAAGAGATCGCCCGCGCTGATCTTGCACTGTCCCGAGCCGGCCTCGCAGGTCGTTCGCAGCGGCCCGTAATCGGTGTTCCCGGGGTTGAGGGGATCGTTCGGGTCCAGAGACGACACCACGACCTGGACATACTGGCAACCGATCTGGCCGAGCACGACCCGGTCGCAGGGGTTGACCAGGTTGATGGAGAGGTCCACGCTCTCCGAGCAGGCGGCCAGCAGGATCGCAGAGAGTCCCAGGTAGGCGATGCGGCGGATGTTCATACGCGCACTCCGGAGTTGTCTTTGGGGTTATCGGTCACATGGGGGGCCAGTGCACGGAGACCGAGGCGCCGCTGGTCCCGCCGGAGAAGACTCCGCCGGCGTACAGGCCGCCCACGGTGCCGCCGACCACGGCGGCGCCGACCAGCGTCCAGAACCACCAGCTACCGTACCAGGGGGTGCCCCGGTTCTCGTCCTCGTCAACGGGGCGGACCGTTTCCACGCGGTCGTAGCGCGGCACGATCTGCGGGGCAACCTCGGCTGGCTGGGGTTGGACCAGCGCGCTGCCGCCGGTGGTGGCCAGGCCGTCCGAGGTAGTGACCACCGCGGGCGCCGGGGGCGTGGGCCGCGGCGGCAGGCCCGGT
>CAZLNM010000176.1:0-4843 GCA_964561025.1 uncultured Myxococcales bacterium | reverse complement strand
AGGCGGCCGGACGGTGGGCGCGGGCGTGATCACCGAGATTTTGGCCTAGGCGGGCGTGAGGAGTGCACGGATGAACATCCCCAAGATTCGGATCAGGTTGAAGGCGTACGATCACAAGCTGCTCGACCAGTCGGCGGGCGAGATCATCCAGACCGCCAAGCAGACCGGCGCGCGGGTGTCGGGGCCCATCCCCCTGCCCACGCGGGTGAGCCGCTACACGGTGCTGCGCTCGCCGCACACCGACAAGAAGTCCCGCGAGCAGTTCGAGATCCGGGTCCACAAGCGCTTGCTGGACATCCTGGATCCCACCCCCCAGACTCTCGACGCGCTGATGAAGCTGGACCTGTCGGCCGGCGTGGACGTGGAGATCAAGTCGTAGGGAGTTCGTCATGCCCAACGTGGACCTGTACAATCTGGAACACAAGAAGGTCGGTAGCCTGTCCTTGAGCGACGAGGTGTTCGGCGTGGAGCCGAACGCGGCGGTGGTCTGGGAGGTGGTCAAGGCCCAGATGGCGCGCCGGCGTCGCGGGACCGCCGCCACCAAGACCCGGGGCGCGGTGTCCGGCACCGGCAAGAAGCCCTACGGTCAGAAGCACACCGGCCGGGCGCGCCAGGGCACCATGCGGGCGCCGCAGCACCGCAAGGGCGGCGTGGCCTTCGGCCCGCACCCGCGCTCCTACGCCTACCAGGTGCCGCGCAAGGTGCGGCGGTTGGCGCTGCGCTCGGTGCTGTCGCAGCAGGCCCGGGAAGGCCGGCTGGTGGTGGTGGACGACTTTCGCCTGCCCCAGGTGAAGACCAAGGCCCTGGCCCAGATCCTGTCGAAGTTCGGGCTGGAGCGGGGCTTGCTTGTCGACGCCGGCGAGAACCTCAACCTCAAGAAGTCCGCCCGCAACCTGGCGGCCTTTTTGTTCCGGCGGGTGGAGGCCATCAACCTGATCGAGCTGATGCGCTACGGCACCTTGATGATCAGCAAACAGGGCGTGGAGAAGCTGGAGGAGGGTCTGCGGTCATGAAGAAGAGCGAATCCGATATCGTCCTGCGCCCCTTCCAGACCGAGAAGAGCACCTTCTTGCAGGAGAAGGGCAACCAGGTGGTGTTCCGCGTGGCGCAGAGCGCCAACAAGATCGAGATCCGCAAGGCCATCGAGAAGCTGTTCGGCGTCAAGGTGGTGGCGGTGCGCACCGTGCGCTGCCCCGCCCGCTGGCGCCGGGTGGGCCGCAACCAGGGCCTGCGCCCCTCCTGGAAGAAGGCCATCGTGCGCCTGCGTGAGGGCGACAAGATCGAGTTCATGGGCGGCGTGTAGCCCCCGGATTGCGAGAGGGAACCATGAGCGTCAAGACCTTCAAGCCGACCAGCGCGGGCCGGCGCCACATGACGGTGCTGGAATACGCCAACGTGGTGACCCGCGACCGGCCCGAGAAGAAACTCACCGTGCGCAAGCTGCGCATCAACGGGCGCAACAACCAGGGCCGCATCACCGTGCGCCACCGCGGCGGCGGCAACAAGCGGCGGCTGCGCCTCATCGACTTTCGGCGCGACAAGCGCGAGGTGCCGGCCCGGGTGGCCACCATCGAGTACGATCCCAACCGCACCTCGCTGATCGCGTTGCTGCACTACAAGGACGGCGAGAAGCGCTACATCCTGTGCCCGCTGGACCTCAAGGTGGGCGACAACGTGGTGGCCTCCGAGTCGGCCGACATCCGTCCGGGCAATCACCTGCCGCTGCGGGCCATCCCGCTCGGCACCTGGATCCACAACGTGGAGGTGAAGTTGGGCAAGGGCGGTCAGCTGGTGCGCTCGGCCGGCTCCTTCGCCCAGGTGATGGCCAAGGAGGGCCGCTACGTGCAGCTGCGCATGCCCTCGGGCGAGATCCGCCAGGTGCTGTGCGACTGCTGGGCCACGGTGGGGCAGGTGGGCAACCTGGATCACGAGAACCTCTCCATCGGCAAGGCCGGCCGCTCCCGCTGGCGCGGCATCCGGCCCACCGTGCGCGGTGTGGCGCAGAACCCGGTGGATCACCCCCACGGGGGCGGTGAGGGCCGTTCTCCCCAGGGCAACCCGCACCCGGTGACCCCCTGGGGCAAGCCCACCAAGGGGTACAAGACCCGCAACCAGAGACGTACGGACCGCTGGATCATCCGGCGCCGTAAATAGACGCAAAGGAGCACGCCGTGAGCCGTTCGCTCAAGAAAGGACCGTTCATCGATGCGCACCTGCTGCGCAAGGTCAACGAGGCCCAGCGGTCCGGGGATCGCAAGGTGATCAAGACCTGGTCGCGCCGCTCGACCATCGTGCCGGAGATGGTGAACCTGACCTTCGCGGTGCACAACGGGAACAAGTTCATCCCGGTGTTCGTGTCCGAGAACATGGTGGGGCACAAGCTGGGCGAGTTCGCCCCCACCCGGACCTTCCGGGCCCACTCGGGCGACCGCAAGGCGGCGGCCCCTTCGGCGGGACCGGCGCCGGCGGCGGCACCGGCGGCGGCCAAGGCCGCTCCGGCCGCGAAGCAGTAGGGAACGAACGCCCGACCGCCGGGCGGTCGGAGGAGACAGGACCATGAGCCAACGCAAGAAACAACGAAAGCAGCGCCTGGCCGAGCAGCGCGCGGAGCGCAAGCACAAGAGCGCCCGGCTGTACTTCCTACGGGTGACCCCGCGCAAGGCGCGCGCGGTGGCGGACGTGATCCGCGGCCTGCCGGTGGATCGGGCCCTGGCGATCCTGGAGTTCACCCGCCGCTCGGCGGCGCCGGCGATCGCGCGCATGCTGAAAGCCGCGCTGGCCAACGCCTCCACGCTGGAAAACGTGGACGTGGACGCGCTGTTCGTGAAGGAGATCCACGTGGATCAGGGGCCGATGCTCAAGCGATACCTGCCGCGCTCCCGGGGGCAGGCCACCTCCATCCACAAGAAGACCTGTCACATCCAACTCATGCTCGGCGAACGCGTGAAGAAGGGCTAGGCCGCCGGCGGCCGCGTCAAGGAGGAAGCACTTGGGTCAGAAAGTCAATCCCATTGGTTTTCGGTTGGGCGTCATCCGCACCTGGGACTCCAAGTGGGTGTCCAAGAAGAACTACGCCCGCTGGCTGCACGAGGACATCCGCCTGCGCCGCTACATCCACAAGGAGCTGGTCAAGGCCGGCATCTCGCGGGTGTTCATCGAGCGGGCCGGCGACAAGGCCAAGGTGACGGTCCACACCGCTCGCCCCGGCATCGTCATCGGCAAGAAGGGCGCCGGGGTGGAGACCCTCAAGAAGGATCTGCAGCGCCTGGTCAAGTCTGAGGTCTTCCTCAACATCCGGGAAGTGCGCAAGGCCGAGGTGGACGCCCAGCTGGTGGCCGAGAGCGTGGCCGGTCAGCTGGAGAACCGGGTGGCCTTCCGGCGGGCCATGAAGAAGGCGGTGTCCACCGCGCTCAAGTTCGGCGCCAAGGGCATCAAGGTGCGTTGCGGCGGCCGCCTGGCCGGGGCCGAGCTGGCCCGGGTCGAGTGGTACCGCGAGGGCCGGGTGCCGTTGCACACCATCCGGGCCGACATCGATTATGGCACGGCCACCGCCATGACCACCTATGGCACCATCGGCGTCAAGGTGTGGATCTTCAAGGGCGAGGTGCTGGACCGCAACCGGGCGAGTTCGGCGAGCTTCGGCCGCACGGATCGGGAGTAAGTCATGTTGCAGCCGGCAAAGACCAAGTGGCGAAAGGTGCAGAAGGGCAAGATGCGCGGCAAGGCCTACCGGGGCAGCTCGCTCGCCTTCGGCGACGTGGGAATGATCGCTACGGGCTGCGGCTGGCTCACCGCCCGCCAGATCGAGGCCGGCCGCATCGCCATCACGCGTCACGTCAAGCGCGGCGGCAAGGTGTGGGTGCGGGTGTTCCCCGATAAGCCCATCACCAAGAAGCCCCTGGAGACCCGCATGGGCAAGGGCAAGGGCGCGCCCGAGGAATGGGTGTGCGTGATCAAACCGGGCCGGATGCTGTTCGAGCTCCAGGGCGTGGAAGACCCGGTGGCGCGGGAGGCCTTCCGCCTGGCCGGCCACAAGCTGGGCATCCCCACCCGGGTGGTGAGTCGCAAGGAGGAGCTATGAAAGCCGGCGAGTTGCGCGAGCGGCCGCTCGAGGAGCTGCGCCAGATGGCGCAGGATCTCAAGGAAGACATCTTCAAGCTGCGCTTCCAGCACGCCACCGGCCAGCTGGACGACGCATCCAAGCTACGCCAGGCCCGGCGCAAGCTGGCCCGGGTCAACACACTGCTGCGCGAGCACGAGCTGGGCATCCGCAAGCTGACCGAGCGGCCCGGCGCGCAGGGCTAGGCCGCGAGGAGGCCCCATGGCGACCGAGAGAGGCAATCGCAAGGAGTATTCCGGGACCGTGGTGCGCGCCCGCACCGCGAAGACGGTGGTGGTGGAGATCCGGGCCATGGTGCAGCACGCCCGCTACCACAAGTTCGTCCGCACCCGGCGGCGCCTGGTGGCGCACGACGAGAAGGGCGCCTGCCGCACCGGCGACCGGGTGCGCATCGTCGAGTCGCGCCCCCTGAGCCGGACCAAGCGCTGGCGGGTGGTGCAGGTGCTGGCGCGGGCCGCCGGCGAAACGGGCAACCAGTAGCTCCGGCGGGAGAGCGAGGAGAGGGCCATGATCCAGATGCAGACCGTGCTCAACGTGGCGGACAACTCCGGCGCCAAGAAGGTCCGCTGCATCAAGGTGCTGGGCGGAACCCGGCGCAAGTACGCCTACCTGGGCGATGTCATCGTGGTGGCGGTGAAGGAGGCCTTGCCCGAGTCCAAGGTCAAGAAGGGCGCCATCCAGCGGGCGGTCCTCGCCTTTGAACAGGAAGGCGGCTCCGTCCTG
>CAZLNM010000175.1:0-4929 GCA_964561025.1 uncultured Myxococcales bacterium | reverse complement strand
CCTGGTGGTGGTCGACCGGGTCGAGTGGCACGATGCGTGGGTGGAGTGCTTCGATAGATGGGCCTGGGATCCGGTTGGACAGAAGAAGAAGTTCGGAATCAGCAGTTGCGACTACTCATGGTCCGCAATCATGCCGGTTCCAGATCTAGGCAGAATCGTTATCAGCGACGTTCCATCTCCCAGTGGAAACCCCTCTATATTCTATTCCATCGACTACCCGGGGTTTTCTCTGGTCGGCGAGTCCGACTACTCAACGGTCTTTGAAGAATGGGAATATGATCCTGTGAGACGGTTGATGGTCATCGAGAGTTCCTTCGAGGATCGTTTTGGAATCTATGAACCGGTTGGCAATCGAATCCTCGATGACTTCCATATCTGCGACAACGTGGGCCAGAACAGCCTGCGTCTCGCGCCCGGTGGCCGCTGGGCGGGGGTGCTATGCTACGGTACGAGTGGAGGTGCCGACAAGTACGCCCCGCGTCGGGGCGCCGGGGTGGCCGTCGTGGATCTCGAACGGTACGGGGAGCGGTGATTGATGATCCTCACCGCAGTGGTGTGCGTCGGCGCGACGACGCTCGTCCATCTCCGCGGCCAGGCGGTCCTGGAGCCCGGCGGCGGCCGGGACTCGAGATAGGGGACGGGCCATGCAACACATGACATTCACCCAAAGTGCTCTGCTCTCGCTGTATACCGTTCTCTCCTGGCTTCCGGGATGTGGTGGTGGGCCTGCCTTTCTTGAGTTGAATGAATTCATCTACGGAATGAACTTCTCCGAAGACGGGAGCTCGCTTCTTCTATCCACAGCCAGAAACGATCCCGATGATCCATGGACAGTGCCGGGCAACTCGAAGACCATCCGGGTCTTCGATCTCGAGTCGATGAAGGTGACACACACCTTCCATTATCCTCACGGGCTGGTGGATCGCCCGGTGTATAGCTGCGCCGACCCGAACGTGATCGCCTTCGGCCTGTCCGAGGCGGAGGTCCCGGAAGGCCCCTACACGCCGATGAAGCTCACCTTCGTCGACCTCTCGACCGAGCGGGTGATCGCCGAGCTTCCCACCGAATTTCGGCTCCGACCCGTCCAAAATAAACATGTTCCGTATCCCTTTGAAAATTCCTACTTTCAATGTGACCTGTATGACAACACGATGTACATCAATGTATTGATGAACAGGGTCCAGGCGGTGGATGGCAGCTCTGGCGCTGTCAAGACGGAGTACGTCATCGACGAGCCTGGCAAGGAAGTGTACAGGATGATTTTTCCATTCAAGGAAGTGGACAGGCTGGTGGTCGCCAACACGAGTAATTCCGATTTTCGGGTCTTTCGTCTCTCGACGGGAGAATTGCTTGGGACCGTGGTGCTTCCTTCGAGGTTGTTGGGTCAGGGGCTTGGCGACATGGTGCGGGTAGATGTCGACAAGCTGGTCCTGGAGTACACCGTGAAGGTGAGCCAGAGCACTTACGATGCCCACCTGCTCGTAGTTGACGTCGATGACCTGCGGGTGGTGAACGATTTTACCCTGAGCGGGAAGCACGTGCTCATGCATTTTGCGATGGAGTACGGGAAGCTGTTCGTCGATCTGGTCGAGGGCGACGACATCTGCGGCTCCGTCGTCCGGTTCGACTGGAGGACCGGGGAGGCGGAGACGGTGTTCGATGTCTGCTCCGTGCTGCTTACTGGCCCCATAATGCCGGTCCTCGACGCGGGAAGGGTGTATATTCAACCCGATGAGGCCCTGGGCGAGTCCACATACAACGCCCGCTTCTATAGCTGGCCGGACTTCACACTGATCGGGGAAGTGCCGAAGTCATCGAGCTACTATGCGCTGGCCTACATACCGGAGCGAAAGCGGTTGGTGTTTGAGGACCTCGCGATAGAGGGTCTGGCGTTCGTGGACCCGGTCGCGGCCAAGGAGACCGGCGACCTGTCCGGGGTCTGCCGGCGGCTCAATGAGGGCAGCCTCCTGGTGGATCCTACCGGGCGGTACGCGGCGGTGGAGTGCACCAGGAACCATCCATCGTCCCTGGACGACCCGACCGGCGCGGGCATCACGGTTGTGAACCTTGACGACTACCTGCCCGGCAGCGATTAGGCAGGCGCCGGTTCCAAACCTCATACCATTGTTCGACACTGGTTTCCGACACGGTTTTCCGGCTTGCCCGGCGGGCGCGGTTCCTTTATGCTTCGCCGCCGGAAAGCCGGGAGGTGGGCGATGGCGTACCTGCGTGTGGTGGAGGCCCTCAAGGCGCAGCCGGGGACCGAGGTGGTGGTCCGGGGCTGGGTGCGGACGCGGCGCGACAGCAAGGCCGACGGGGGGTTGAGCTTCATATCGCTCCACGACGGGAGCTGCTTCGACACCCTGCAGATCGTGGCCCCCGCCGCGCTGCCCAACTACTCAAGCGAGGTGCAGAAGCTCTCGGCCGGGTGCTCCATCGAGGCCGAGGGGACGCTGGTGGCCTCGCAGGGTTCGGGCCAGGCGGTCGAGGTGCGCGCCCGCGCGCTGCGCCTGGTCGGCGGGGTGGGGGACCCCGAGGCCTACCCGGTGAGCCCGAAGAAGCACTCCTTCGAGTACCTGCGCGAGATCGCGCACCTGCGCGTGCGCACCAACACCTTCGGGGCAGTGGCCCGGGTGCGCCACGCGCTGGCCATGGCGGTGCACCGCTTCTTCGACCAGCGCGGCTTTTACTGGGTGCACACGCCCATCATCACCGGCAGTGACTGCGAGGGCGCGGGGCAGATGTTCCGCGTCACCACCCTCGACCCGGAGAACCCTCCTCGCACGCCCGCGGGCCGGGTGGACTTCGCCCAGGACTTCTTCGGGAAAGAGACGCACCTCACCGTCTCCGGCCAGCTCAACGTGGAGACCTACTGCTGCGCCCTGTCGCGGGTGTACACCTTCGGGCCGACCTTCCGCGCCGAGAACAGCAACACCAGTCGCCACCTCTCCGAGTTCTGGATGATCGAGCCGGAGATGGCGTTTTGCGATCTGGCCGGCGACGCACAGCTCGCCGAGGAGTTCGTCAAGGCCTTGCTCGACGAGCTCCTCACCCGGCGCGCCGACGACATGAAGTTCTTCGAGCAGCGCATCGAGCCCGGGCTGCTCGAGCGCCTCTCGCACGTGCTGAAGTCGCCCTTTCGCCGCATCGAGTACGGTGAGGCGGTGGCGTTGCTCGAGAAGGCAGAAAAAAAGTTCGAGTTCCCGGTGAAGTGGGGCACCGATCTCCAGTCGGAGCACGAGCGCTACCTCACCGAGGAGCTGTTCCGCCAGCCGCTCATCGTGCTGAACTACCCCAAGGCCATCAAGGCCTTCTACATGCGCGAGAACGATGACCACAAGACCGTCGCCGCCATGGACGTGCTGGTGCCGAAGATCGGTGAGATCATCGGCGGCAGCCAGCGCGAGGAGCGCCTGGAGGTGCTGCAACGCCGCATCCAGGAGCTTGGGCTCCGCGAGGAAGACTACCGCTGGTACCTCGACCTGCGCCGCTTCGGCACGGTGCCGCACGCGGGCTTCGGCCTGGGGTTCGAGCGCTTCATCCAGTTCGCGACCGGCATGCAGAACATCCGCGACGTCATCCCCTTCCCGCGGGCCCCGCGCCAGGCGGATTTCTAGGCGCCGGTGAGCACGCTCAACCGCACCGCGCAGGAGGACTCGTACCGGCGGACGCAGCGCGCCCGGGTGATCCGCTGCGAGCCTTGCGCGGGCGGCTTCGAAGTCGTGCTCTCGGACAGCGTGCTCTTCCTCGAGTCCGGCGGGCAGCCTTCCGATGGCGGCACGGTGGCGGGGCGCCCGGTGCTGGCGCTGCGCCAGAACGATGCCGGCGAGCTGGTCCATGTGCTCGCCGAGGCCGTGTCGGGCGAGGTCGAGGTGGCGCTCGACTGGGAGCGGCGCTACGACCTCATGCAGCAGCACACCGCCCAGCACCTCATCACCGCCACCGCGCAGAATCGCTTCGGCCTCAAGACCACCGCCTTCCACCTGGGAGACGAGCAGAGCGACATCGAGCTGGCCACGCCAGCGCTCGATGCGGCGGTGATGGAGCGGCTGTGCCAGACGGTGAACGCCGAGATCCGCGCCGCCCGCCCCATCCGGGCCCGCTGGGTGACGAAAGAGGAGATGGCCGCGCTCCCCGTCCGCTCCCGGCGCTTGCCGGCGGATCTCGACGGACCCATCCGGCTGGTCGAGATCGAAGGGGTGGATCTCAACACCTGCGGCGGGACGCACCTGCGAAACACGAGCGAAATCGGCTCGATCGTCTTTTCGGGCGAGGAGCACCTGCGGGGCGGGACCCGGCTCTTCTTCCTGGCCGGAGGGCGGGTGCCTCGCCGGCTCAGCCAGGCCCTCGATCGCGAGCACAGGCTCTCCGAGCTTCTGACCTGCGGCCCCGCCGAGCACATGGCGCGCATCGAGCGGCTGCTGGCCGAGGTGGCGCAGCTCAAGCACGAGCGGAACAACGCGCTGCGCGAGCTCGCGGCCCAGGCGGGCGAGAGGCTGGCGGGCGAGCCGGGACGGTGCGCGGGGTTTTCTCGCCTGGGAGCGGACATGGAGTTTTTACTGGAGGTGGCGAAGACCGCCCGCGCCCGCGCCCCGGAGAAGGTGTTCTTGCTGGTGGGAAGCGACAAGGAAGGGCCGTTCGTCCTGGCCGGGCCGGAGGCGCTGGTGAGCGGCCTTTCCCAGGCGGTGCGCGAGACGCTGGAGGGGAAGGGCGGGGGCCGCGGCGGGGTCGTCCAGGGCCGGGGCCAGCGGCTCGACCGGTTCGACGAGGCGCTGGAGCGGATCGTGGCGGCGCTGTCTGAAGGGGCTTAGCCCAGCAATACAAAAATCACGTTTGCGCGCTGCGAACGGATGGCCCGAGGCGCGGCTGCTTGACGGCGAGTCCTCTTAGTTGCTCGCCGCAGAGCCGGCTCCGCTACATAGAGGACTC
>CAZLNM010000174.1:0-4998 GCA_964561025.1 uncultured Myxococcales bacterium | reverse complement strand
AGCGGCTCGCCCTCTTTGTCCAGCACCAGCCGGTAGCTGGGTTTCCAGGTGGGCATCTCGACCACGTAGGCCACCAACAGATCGCGCTCGGAGGAGGCGCCCTTGTTGAGGTAGATACCGAGGTCGATCGACTGCCACGACTCCTGCCCGAGCGAGATGTCCAGGCCCTTCTCCAGGCCCTGGGCCAGCGTCTGATCCAGGATGCGCACCGACTTCACGTCCTTGCGCGGGATGCTGCGGATGACGCCGCTCCCGTCCAGGATGGACACCTGCTGCCCCTCGGAGGTGCCCTCCACGCCCACCATGCGGCCCTCGACGGTGCCCTGGGCGTGTTGGATGCGCACCCAGGCCCCGCGGATGACGTTGAGGATCTCGCCCAGCGCCCCCTGGCCCAGCGCCAGCCGCGGTAGCTCCGCCAGCGCCTTCTCCGAGCTGAGGTCCACCGGCAGCGCCAGCGAGGTGGCATAGCCGCCCTTGTGGTCGACCACCGTGATGGACTTCAGGATGTCCTTGATCTGGCTGGGGCGCACCTTGAGGTGCAGCTCGTCGCCGGTGAACTTGCCGCGCCGCTCCATGTAGGCCACGCCGTTCTGGAACAGCACCACGCGCTTCACCGGCAGGACCTGGTTGCCGATCACCGCGCTCCCGCCCGGCCCCACGGCAGGCACCGTGGCGCAGGCGGCCGCCAGGATGCAAAGACTCGTCAGCGCAAGTACTCTGGCCATTTCGACCTCCTCGGATGGGTTGGGGCGACTGTAGCCGGGCTTCGTCGTCCGGGTCAAATGACGCACGAGGCTCCCGTGGGATCTGACTTTTTCGAGAGCAGTTTTGCAGGGAGGGGCAATATCGGATAGCATCGGCCCGGAGGTGCCGCATGCTTCGTGGTGCGATCATTTTCTGGGTGGCCCTGCTCGCCTCGTTCACGTTGGCCGCCTGCGGCCAAGACAAACCGCTTCGGGCCAAGCTCTTCAACCAGGGCCAGTACCCGCTCACCGGCTTCTATTTCCAGCCCGCCGGGATCATGCCCGCCACGGGCTGGGAGACCGCCGACTGGGGACGCAACCACCTACCGCTGCCGCAGCTCGAGAAGAACCAATTCGTCATCGTCACCACGCTCGAGCGGTTGGCCTACGACGGCCGAGCGACGTTCGACCACAGCGGCACGGTGGAGAACCTGCGCGGCGAGGTGCTGGCCAATTGGATCCGCGACGGCGAGTTCATCACCATCTTCGCGGGCTTCAGCGACAGCGGCACGGGGTTCGGCTACCAGTGGGGAGAGCAGCACTTCCCCTCCGAGGTCGATGTCACGCCCTGACCCCGTGGGTCGCGGGCGCCGGGGGCCGGAGGTCGCGTGCGAATCCTGGGAATCGGCGGCAGCCCCCGCGTGGGCGGCAACAGCGACTTCCTGCTAGAGACCGCGCTCGAGGCCGCGGCCGAAGCCGGGGCCGAGGTCGAGCGGCTCTACGTGCGCGAGCTGGAGATCTCCCCCTGCCGCGAGTGCGACCGCTGCCGGGAGCGGCAGCCCTGCCCTCTTCCCGCCGACGGGGCGCGAACGATCTTCGAGGCGCTGGAGCGCTGCCCGGTGGTGGTGCTGGCCACGCCGGTGTTCTTCTACGGGCCGCCCGCGCCGCTCAAGGCCCTCATCGACCGCGCCCAGGCGCGCTACCACGCCCGGCGCGCGGAGCGCACTTCGCCCGTGCTCGGCGCGGGGTTCGTGCTGGCCGCGGGTGGCTCCCGGCGGCCGGACACCTTCTCGGCGCTCGAGCTCATTCTCAAGGAATGGTTCTTCGCCCTGCGCCGGGAGCTGGCCGAGCTACGCGGTTTCGGCGGCCTGGAGGGGCCCGGCGCGGCGCGCGCCTCGGGCGAGGTTCGTGAGGCCGCCCGGCGGTTGGGGGAGCGGGCGGCGCGGTGGAGGGGAGGGGGCTAATTCCTGGCGCGCCGCCGGGAGGCGAGAAGTGTTGGCAGCAGAAGCATGAACCCGAACGCCCCGGCCGGCGCTGCCTGGCAGCCGCAGCCCGAGCCATCGACGATGGTACCGTCCGTCTCGCTCCCGCCGTCCGTTCCCGCGTCCGGGCCGGTCGCCTCGCCGCCGGCGTCGCTGCCGCCATCGAGCCCGCCATCCTCCGCCCCGTCGGCCTGATCCGCCGCCACCGTGATGTCGGTGGGCGGGGTGAACTCGCCGAACCACTCCACATGCTCGCGCAGCATGCGCCGCTGGAAGGCGTAGATCCCCGGCGTCGCCGGCGCGGTGATGGTGAAGCGGAAATCGACCTCCTGGCCCGGGGCCACCGTGAGCCCCGGCGGGAGGTCCGCCCGGCCTCCGTCCCAGGTGTTGTTGTCCTGCGGCGCCTGGGAGCCGAGCCGGTAGTCTGTGCTGGCGCTCCAGGGGTTCTGGCCGGTGTTGCGCATGCGCACCACCACCTCGCGCTGCTCGCCGGGGCGCATCCGCGAGGGGAGGTCCTGGGAGACGAAGGCCGCGTCGTTGCCGCCAGGCTGGGGAGAAGTGTCGGCGTTGGTCAGGATATACGCCTCGGGGCCCTGGGGGAGCGTGAAGCGCTGGCCGGCCTGGAGGTCGTACTCTCCCACGATCGCGCCGGTGAGCGGGTGGTAGGCCCGAAAGCGCAGCGGCTCGCGCGCCTCCAGGGTCAGCCCGTCCGGCCGGATGCCCATGGGCAAGGTCACGAACAGCGTCCCCTTGCGCGCTCCGATGTTGCGCACGCAGCCGTCGTTCGAGCCGACCTCGGGCCAGAAGCGGTTGGGCTGGCCACCGGCGAAGGCGGTGAAAGGCGCCGCCGCCTCCCGGCCGTCGTTGCGCGCCCAACTGGCCACGTCGCCGGGCAGGATCCAGCGCAGGCGGGCGAAGTCGCCCACCCCGGCCATGTCCTCGAAGCGCACCTGGTGCCGCACCCCGGCCGAGGTGTGGTAGACGTACATGGGGAGCTTGGCCACCCAGGCGAAGGCCGCGGCCATGACCAGCCGGATGGGGCGCTCCTCCGAGGCCACCGAGGAGCCGGGGCCGACGGGTTCGTTGCTGCTGCCGGGTGGGACGCCGGGAAGGGTTTCCAAAAACCAGCAGTCGTAGACCGGCCCCCAGCCCTCGTCCACCCCCACGTCGCGCGAGAAGTGCCAGGTGGCGATGTCGGCCGGGGTGCCGGCGTACACCTCGTCGGCGCTGTTCTCCCCGTGGTTCGAGGTGATGGCCACCGGGATGTCGGTACGGTCGGCCAGGTACTGCGCCAGCGCGCGCATCTCGGCCAGGCCATCGGCGCCGGGGAAGCCGGTCTGCCAGCCTTCGTTGGCCACCTCGATGAGGATCACCTGATGCTCGTGGCCGGCAAGGTGCCGCACCATCTGATCGACGAAGGCGAGCCTTCCTACGCTGCCGCCGGCCACCAGGTCGGCCGAGCCGAAGATGGTCATCTCCACGCGCAAGCCGGCGGCGAAGGCCAGTTCGAGCAGCGCGTCGAGCTGCTCCCAGTAGTCCGGCCATACCGCGAGCTCACCACCGCAGCCGTCGGCCATGGCCACCGGGACGATCTCCAGGCCGCTCCAGTATGTGCAGCCGCCGACCTGTCCCAGCACGCGGATGTAGTTGAAGCCGCGCGCCGAGAGGAAGGCCAGGTCGCGCCGCAAGAGTTCGCGGTTGTTCTTGGCCTGCCACAGCGCGCTCATGTAAGTGGCGCCCAGTCCCAGGAAGGCCCCGTTGTCGTCCACCAGCGAGTTGGCCACCACCCGGGTCGCGCCGCGCGGCGGATCGTCGGGGTCGGCGGGATCGAGGCCCGGGCCCGGATCGCCGCCCCGGTCCCACACCCGCAGGTCCGAGAACACGGCGTCGACAGGCGCGCCCGAGTCGACCGCCAGGCGGGCCACCCCGATACGGATGGAGTGCCCCACCGGGGCCCACTCCCCGGGCTCGGACATCTCCATGATGAGCACGCCGTCGCGGAAGGTGCGGATGAGGCAGTTGCCCGCCCCGTCGGGGCCCCACTCCTCGCGGAAACGGTAATTCACGGCGGGATCCCAGGCCAGCACGCTGGTGTCGGGCTCCATGTAGTTCGAGCCGATCTGCCACACCAGCTCGAGCGAGTCGGTCTTCCCCGGGCGGGTGTCGGCGGCGCCGGTCTTGCGGATGAAGTGCTTGAAGGGGTTGTTGCGGTAGCCGCCGTAGTTGGTGTCGGCGTTCTCGAAGGTCCAGTCGTACATGTGGAACAGCTCGGACTTGTCCTCGAAGCCGGCGCGGTCCTCGTTGGGGCGCAGGCCGCGGATGGAGAACTCCGCCGCTCCCCGGCGCAGCGTGGGCACGTGCCAGTAGATGGCATCGGAGGTGGAGGTTACCCGCCATCCGTCGGCGGAGAACTGTCCGCCGCTTGCCGTCCCCAGGGTCGAGCCGCGCAGCGGATCGTCGAGCACCAGCACGTCCTCGGCGTAGAGCCGGTTGCCTGCGAGCAGCAGTCCTGCGAGACAAACCATCCATGCGAACGATGCCGGCATGCGCTGAGCCATGTTTCCTCCTGGCGGCCTTACGAACTTGGTGCACAGTATCCGACGGAGTGGGCGAGGGACGCAACCCTCTGCATTCAAATGGAGCACCGATTTCTTTTGTTCTTGGCGATGAAACCGCTTGATGATTTCTTCGGGATTGAGATCACCATCCGACCGCGAGGGTGTGGGTTTCGCCAACACGTGCGACTCTATGACGAGGAGATCGTCCGGGATTGCGGCATCATCGCGGTCGATGGGAATCGAGTGCGGTACGTGTAGAACGACACCCTCGAGATTGGCGTTATTCGTGTCGAGAACGAAAGTCTGGTCATTGAAGCGCAGCACCCATACAAAGTCGAGGTTTTTCTCACCCGAGTCTAGTTGAGTTTAGTTCTCAGTTTGGTTCTCTCAGTTTGGTTCTCCTCAGTGCTCTGTCAGTGTGGTCAGTGTGGTTCCACCCACCCCGGTTTCCTCCTGGGTTTTCCCTGATTAGTTCTGAAAAAGATCAAAATATCA
>CAZLNM010000173.1:0-5035 GCA_964561025.1 uncultured Myxococcales bacterium | reverse complement strand
AAAAAGATCCTCTGACTACTGCTATTTTTTGTCTTGATTTTGGGGTCCACCCCAAGGATCCGATTCTTTTCGATAGTGATGAGGAAAACCTTTATGGATATGCGCTTCAAGATCCTATAAATAATGCAGATCCCGACGGCATGGATGTTCCAGGTTGGGTCCTCTCGATGCCATTGTGGGACGGGCCGGAGATTGGGCCCGCAGACATAATAGCTGGCGGAATTGCATTGATATGCTTGGCGATCGACTCAGAACCATGGTATATAGAAATAATTAGAGAGCACACAAAGAATAAACAGAAGAAAAACTGGGATAAACACACAAAAAAGCGACCTGGGGCAAAAGAGAAAAAGGATGATCATCCAGGATGGCGAGGGAATCCAAACAAGAGATGAAAAGTACGGAGGATCGAATTATGAAATCACAAACTAAAAGCCAAATGGAACAAGCGAGATGGCTGAACCGTATGAAGCAAGCAAGAGATCAATGCTCATTGATCAGAATCGACAGGAAACCATTAGACAATGATTATATTGATGGATACATCTCTGGATTATCTGGCGATTATGTAATTATCAATCTGTTGGATGGTGGGGTTTTCATTAATGGATTTTCTGTTGTTAGAATTGGTGATATTCGCCAATACAGAATACTCGTGGAGCACCAACGCTTGGCAACGTATGCTTTGGCATTAAAAAAAGAAAGAATAGCAGTCGTAAAACGAACTTTCGTGAACCTATCTGATATTATCAGGTGGTTTATGAATATTTACCCTCTTATTACTATTCATCGTGAAAATATTGACAGAGAACATTGTTATGTTGGTTCAGTAAAGCTATTAACTGATATGACAATATGTATTAAAAAGATAAGTCCTAATGGAGTATGGCAAGGAGTTGAACAAATAAGATTACAAGATATTACACGAATCGATTTCGGCCAAAAATATGAGGAATCACTGTGGATGGTAGCTGAATATCTTAGAAAAAGGCGCAGCAACCGAGTTATTTCACCCCAAAAATATTACCTTAGATAGTGTAGTTGACGTGTTCCATTTTCTGGTCCAGGGAATATAAATGGACTTTCGTAGTTGATGTCAATTATGGCGCAAGGGTCAACGTGCCCGAGTACATGGCAAAGGGCGGCGCGACGTATCGGCTGATCACCGACCGGCTCGGCTCGGTGCGGCTGGTGGTAAACGCAAGCAACGGCGCGGTCGCGCAACGCATCGACTACGACGAGTTCGGCGTGGTGACGAGCGATACAAACCCCGGCTTCCAGCCCTTCGGCTTCGCCGGGGGGCTCTACGACAGTGACACAAAGCTTACCCGCTTCGGCGCGCGGGACTATGACGCGGAGACGGGGAGGTGGGCAGGCCGAGGCCCAGTTCTGTCTCCGGGGGCAGGTCTGGGTCGAGCAGGAATTCATTGATCGCTCCATGCGCCGGAGGTATCATGCGCCCATGCCTCCCAAGCAAGTGAACAACTGCGACATCATCGGCGAGATCGGCATCGGCGGCATGGCGGTGGTGTACAAGGCAGTGCAGAACTCGCTCAACCGCCCGGTGGCCATCAAGGAGCTCAAGGCCGAGTACGCCAAGGACCCGCAGCTCACCGCGCGCTTCATCCGCGAGGCCACCGCGCTGGCCGCCTTGCAGCACGAGAACATCGTGCAGATTCACGACTTCGTGAAGGAGGGCGACTCCTTCCGCATGATCATGGAGTACGTGGACGGCATCGATCTCTTCGACGTGCTGGACCGGGTGCACCACCTGCCGCCCGAGGTGGGGGCCATCGTGGGGTTCTTTTTGGCCTCGGCCCTGGAGTACGCCCACTACCACGGCATCATCCACCGCGACATCAAGCCCAGCAACATCATCATCTCGCGCAAGGGCGAGGTGAAGCTCATGGACTTCGGCATCGCCCGCGACGAGAACCTGGGCGACCTCACCCGCCCGGGCACCTCGCTGGGCACCCCGGCCTACATGTCCCCCGAGCAGATCATGGGGGTGAAGATCGACTTTCGCTCCGACATCTTCTCCTTCGGCATCGTGCTGTACCAGGCGCTCACCGGGCTGAAACCCTTCAGCGAGAGCGGCAACCGCAGCATCATGCACAAGATCCTGAACGGCGAGTTCGTGCGCCCGCGCCGGCTCAACCCCAACATCCCCCGGCGGCTGGAGAAGATCATCCTGCGCTGCCTGGCCCGCGAGCCCGACCAGCGCTACCGCTCGACCGGCGAGCTCCGGTTGGCGCTGGAGGCGTTCTTGATGAACCGGGTGCGGGGGAACTTCTCGGAGCGCCTGCTGGCCTACCTGGCCCACGCCAAGCTGGTGACCCGGGCCGAGGCCGAGACCTTCGTCAAGCCCGCTGTGCTCGACGACCCCGACCTCATCCGCACCGACGAGAACCTGCCGCCGCCGCCGCGCCTTTCCACCGTGGCCGGGGTCCAGGCCGGCCTGGGCGCGGCGCTGCTCGTGTGGGTGCTCCTGCTGCGCCTGGCCACCGGTCCGAGCGCCGCGGCGGCCTGCGGCGAGGGAGCCGGCGGCCCGCCGGGCGCCCTCAAGGTGGTGGCCTGGCCCTGGGCCGAGATCCACATCGACGGCGCGCTGGTGGAGACCACCCCAGTGGCGCGCAGCTTCTCGCTCGCCCCTGGCGTGCACGAGGTGGTGCTCAAGAACCCCCACTACAAACCCGTGAAACGGCGCCTGCTCATCGAGCCGGGCCGGTTGCAGAAGCTCACGGTCACCCTCGAGCCCAAGAAACCATGACCATGCGCGCGCTCGCCTGCAAGACGATGCTTCCGCTCCTGCTGCTGCCGGTCGGCGCCGCCGCCCTCAACTACAAGCCGCAGCCCGAGGAGAGCCTGTCCCGGGTGGCGCAGATGCACTACGGCGACGCGCGCAAGGTGGTGTACCTGCAGGCGGCCAACGGCCTGGGGGACGGGGAAAACATCCCCCGCGGCCAAACCCTGTGGGTGCCCACGGTTTGGAAGTACCGCCTCAAGAAGGGCGAGGACCTGGCCCAGATCGCCGGCCGCTACCTCAAGGACCCCAAGCGCGCCGACTTCTTGCAGTGGCTCAACCGCATCGGCGACCCCAAGGACATCAAGCCGGGGACCGAGATCTTGATCCCGTTCCTGCTCAACCACCGCGCCCCCACCACGCAGAGCCTGGCGGACATCTCGCGCCGCTACTACTTCAACACCCGCCAGGCGCCGCTGCTCAAGAAGTTCAACGCCCGCAAGACGGACACCCTGAAGGCCGGCGAGGTCGTCCAGGTGCCCATCTACGATCCCGAGGCGGCCTTCGAGAAGGTCTCCGAGCGCGTGAAGGTCTTCAAGGAGCAGGAGGAGAAGGCCGCCAAGGCCGCCCTGAAGCTGGCCGCGAAACCCGGCCCCGCCCCGGCGCCCCCCGAGACCCCGCCGTCCCCGGCGGAAAGGCCTCAGCCCGGCGCGCCGGAGGGGGACCCGAACGATGGCTCCGAGCCGCCCGGGGAGGAACCGGATACCGCCAACGCCAAGCCAGCGCCGGAGGACAACAAGCCCCTGGACGAGGCGACCGAGCTGTACCTGGCCGGGGACTTCGAGCTGGCGGCCGCCAACCTGTCGCAGCTTCTCGAGCAAAAGCCGCTCCCGCGCGAGGTCGAAGGCCGGGCGCGCGAGCTCTTGGCCTCCTGCCTGGTGGCGCTGGATCGGCCCGGCGAGGCCGAGCACGAGTTCGTGCGCCTGCTCATGATCGACCCCGAGCGCACCCTGGACGCCAAGACCACCTCCCCCAAGATCCTCGAGGTCTTCCGCCGCGCCCGCGGCCGGCGCTGAGCGGGTTCCCTACGTTTCCTGAAGATCCGCGACGACACTTTGCCTGAGCCGTCAGGTTGGTCTACAATCCGCCGGGTGGCGCTGAACCTTATCCCGGAGGGCCACCGCCGGTGCGCCTGTCGCTGGCCACCAAGATGTTTCTCGGCTACACCCTGCTCATCCTGATGTTCGGGGTGGTGTCGGTGTACGTGCTGGGACGGTTCTCGGCGGAGCGCGCCCAGCTCAACCAGCTCAACCGCCAGCTCTTGCCCCTGGACCGCCTGGCCGCCGAGATCGAGGCGCTCAGCGACGCCTCGGTGCGCGGGCTCAACGACATCCTGCGCGCCGATCCCGCCACCCGCCTCACCCTGCTGCAGAGCGGCCGGCGCTCCTTTCAGCGCAGCATGCAGCTTCGCATCCGCCAGGCCCAGGGTATCCTGGGGCGCAGCGACGCGGCCGCCCTCCCCGACAAGCAGCGGCGCTTTTTGGACGAGGTCGGCACCCGGCTGGAACAGATCCGCGAGCAGAGCGAGGCGCTGGACCGGGCGCTGGCCGAGATCGAGAAGCGCTGGCTGGAGCCCGAGCCGCTCGAGCCCAGCCCGGGCCCGGAGGCCGAGATCGAGCCGGCCGGCCGGCGCCTGTTGCGCGACGTGCGCCTGATGAAACTGGCCCTCAAGAACCGCATCACCGCCCAGGTGCTGGACCTGGAGCAGCAAGAGGGCACGGCCACCGCGGTGGTGCTGTGGCTCTCGCTGCTCTCGGTGGCGGTGGGGGCGCTCATCGTGCTGCTGTCGTTTCTCGCCCTCCGGCCGGTGCAGCGGCTCTCCGAGGCGGCGCGCCGCATCTCCCAGGGAGATTTCTCGGCCAGCGTCCCCGCGGGCGCCCGCGACGAGATCGGCTTTCTGGCGGCGGAGTTCAACCGCATGGCGCGCGCCCTGGAGGCGCGGGAGGCCGAGAGCCGGCGCCAGCAGGAGCAGCTGGCCCTGGTCAACCGGCAGCTCAAGCAGTCGAGCCTGGACCTGGAGCTCTTGAAGCTCTACAACGAGAACATCATCCGCTCCATCCACCACGGCATCCTGGTGTGCGACGCGCGCGGGATCGTCACCACCCTCAACCCGGCGGCCGAGGCCCTGTTCGGGTTGCAGCCGGCGGCCGCGGTGGGCAAGCCGCTGTCGGAGCTGCCGCTGGCCGGCACCTGCGCCGAGCTGCTGCGGCAGTGGAGCCGGGTGCTGAACGA
>CAZLNM010000172.1:0-5226 GCA_964561025.1 uncultured Myxococcales bacterium | reverse complement strand
CCCCCCCCCCCCCCCCCCCCCCCCCCCCCCCCCCCCCCCCCCCCCCCCCCCGTCAAGTGTCTTTTGCTTCTGTCAGAAACCTGGCAGCATCACCCAGGATTGTGGAACTCTCGATGGCTTGACTGCACTCCTACCCGACCGTAAGTTCCCGAATCATGAGCGCAGACCTCCCCGCCATGCTGCTCTGCGCCGGCTACGGCACCCGCATGCGGCCGCTCTCCGACGAACTCCCCAAACCCCTGGTGCCGGTCGCCAACCATCCCTTGTGCGAGTTTTCGCTGCGACTCTTCTCGCGCCACGGGATTCGGCGCGCGGTGGTGAACCTCCACCACCTCGGCCACCTCATCCCGCCCGCGCTGGGAGACGGCGCGCGCTACGGCCTCTCCATCGAGTATTCCGAGGAGGAGGTCATCCTGGGCACCGGCGGCGGCCTGGTGCGGGCCCGCCGGCTCCTCGGCGACGGCGACTTTCTGGTGGCCAACGCCGACGTGCTGTGCGCGCCGGATGTGAGCGCGCTGCTATCGTACCACCGGGAGCGCCGGGCCGCGGCCACCATGGTGGTGCGCCCCATGCCCACCGGAGCGGAGTACACGCCCGTGTGGCTCGACCCGGACGGTTTTATCGCCCGCATCGGCGGCGACGCGCCGCGAGCGGGTCTGCGGCCGGTGATGTTCGAGGGCGTCCACGTGCTCTCGCAGGCCATCTTCGACTTTCTCCCCGCGGCGGGGTTTTCTTGCGTGGTGGACCAGGGCTATCGCGCCCTGCTGGACGCGGGCCTGCGCGTGGCGGGATTCGTGGACACCGGCCCCTGGCTCGACCTGGGGACGCCGGCGCTCTACCTGGATGCGAACCTTTCGCTGCTCTCCGGCCGGCTCCGGCTGCCGCAGCTCGATCCACTAGCAGAGGCAGCGCGGCCCGGAGGTGTATTGATCGCTCCCGGCACGACCGTCGCTTCCTCCGCCCGGCTCGGCCCCGAGGTGACGGTGGGCGAAGGCGCGGTGATCGGCGAGGGGGCTCGCCTGTCTCAAACCGTGATCTGGCCAGGGAGCCGTGTTCCCGATCACTTGCACCTCCGGCGAGCGGTGGTGACCCCCAAGAACGTGCTGGTCCTCTGAACCGCAGGAAGATCCGCGCGCCCGCCCGCGCTGGCTCTTTCGGCCCCGCGGTCGGTCGCGCTCAGATGACCCCAGCGGGATGGCTCCCGCTCGGCTTCTGCTGTCAAGGCGGTTGCCGGACAAGATACCCATTCGACGGTATAGCCAGGCGCGTTTTCCCCCTCCAGTAAAACACCCGCTCCCGGAATCACCGCCAATATCTTGCCTGTTCGCGCGCGGCGCTCAGCCCTCGACCCGGACCAGGATGGCGGTGATATTGTCCACCCCGCCGGCCTGGTTGGCCAGCTCGATGAGGGTCTTGGTGGCCTGCCCCAGATCGGGGGTGGTCTTGATGACCTGCAAGAGCTTGTCGTCCGGGACCATGCCCGACAGCCCGTCGGAGCACATGAGATAGACGTCGCCGGGCTGGACCGGGTGGCGGCTCACGTCCACCAGCACGGTGTCCTTCATGCCCAGGGCGCGCACGATGACGTTCTTGTGGGGGAAGTTGGCGATCTCCTCGGGGGTGAGCTTCTTCGCCTTGATGTAGTCGTTGAGCAGCGAGTGGTCCTCGGTGAGCTGGCTGATCTGGCCGTTGCGCACCCGGTACACGCGGGAGTCGCCCACGTTGGCCACCAGGACCTGGCCGTCCACCAGGTTGGCCCCGGCCACGGTGGTGCCCATGCCCCGGTAGCGCGCCTCGCGCTGGGCGGCCTCGTGGATGCGCAGGTTGGCCAGCTTGACCCCCATGATGAAGCGGTTCTCGTCGTAGGGGCGGTTCTTGTCCATCTTGTAGGGCCAGGTGATCTCCTGGTCCTGCCTCGTCGCCTTGAAGAAGTTGGCGATGGCCTCGATGGCCATCTGCGAGGCGATCTCGCCCGAGGCGTGGCCGCCCATGCCGTCGCACACCACGAACAGGTTCTCCTCCGGCATCTTGAGCAGGTTGTCCTCGTTGTGGGTGCGCTTCATTCCCACGTGCGTGTCGCCGAAGAAGGAAATCTTCATAGGTTTGTCCTGACTGTCCGGGAGCGTCCGCTTCCACGAATAGATCGCCGGTTGCGCCCTTGTCAAGCCGGAGAACGAGCCCGCCTGCGGCGGCAGGCGCCGCCCCCTCTGGACGGAGGGCGACGCTCGTACTAGACTGCGGCTCGCCATTCCCAACCTCGCTCCGGAGGTCCGATGAACACGATGCCCATGATCCGCGGGTTCATCCTGGTCGCCGCGCTCGGCTGCCTGGCCACCGCCTGCTCCGTCGAACAGGGCGATTGCCGAAGCCTTGGCACCTGCGAGTGCCGCAACGAGAAGGACTGCCCGGCGGGAAAGTATTGCGTGGACGGGCGTTGCCAGGACCTCATCGGCCCGGCGGTGCTGCGCGAGTTCGGCGAGGCCTGCGACTTCGACGCCCAGTGCCGCTCGGGCGCCTGTCTTTCCCCCGGGCCCGGCAACGGCGGGGTGTGCACCCGCGAGTGCGGGACGGGCTGCCCCGAGGGCTGGGACTGCCGCACCCGCTGGGGGACCGGCGCGAGCCCGGTGGATCTGTGTGTCCAGCACATCGAGCCGCGCCTGTGCCAGCCTTGCGCCGTGGACGGCCAGTGCAACGCCGCCGGCGACCTGTGTCTTGTCATCGGCGCGCTCCGCGCCTGCGCCCTCGACTGCCGCCGCGATCCCTGCCCGACCGGCACCGAGTGCCGCGACGTCCCGCTCGCCGCGGGCACGGCCCGCCAGTGCCTCCCGCTGGGAGAGAGCTGCGAATGCGCCGAGGCCACCCGCGGCCTCGAGCGCGCCTGCGAGAAAAGCAACGCCGCCGGCACCTGCCGGGGCACGGAGACCTGCGACGGCACGCCCCCGGAGTGGACCGGTTGCGACGCCGCCGAACCCGCGCCCGAAACCTGCGACGGCGTGGACAACGACTGCGACGGGCTGACCGACGCGCAGGATCCGAGCATCGATCATTCCAGCCTGCCGGAGGACCTCCCCTTCCCCGCCTGCCGCCGCGGCGCGCCGGGGGCCGGCTGCACCGGGCAGTGGGCCTGCCTCAAGGGCTCGGGCGGCGCCTTCGCCTGGACCTGCGTGGCCCCGGAACCCGCGCCGGAGGCCTGCAACGGCTTCGACGACGACTGCGACGGCGAGATCGATGAGGACTTCCAGGACGGGGCGGGCCGCTATCTCACCCCGGCGCATTGCGGGGGATGTGGCGTGGACTGCCGGCGGCTTCTTACCAACCTGCGCCTCGACGAACAGGGTCAGCCGCTGCCGGAGGCCGCCGCCTGCGAGCTGCGAGACGGCGCGCCGGCCTGCGTTCCCCGCCTGTGCCGCCCGGGGTACTACCCCTTCCCGGAGTCCCGGCCCCTGGTGTGCGCCGAGCTGCGCTCGCCCCAGTGCGCGCTGTGCTCCCAGGACGCCGACTGCCGCATCTCCAGCGACGCCTGCCTGCCGCTCGCCGGCGAGGACGGCCTGTACTGCCTGCAGAGCTGCGAAGCGGCGTCGTTCTACGACGGCTGCACCGGCCAGACGGGGGTGCGCTCCTGCTGCCCGCGCGGCCACCTGTGCCAGAACGTGAACGGCCGGCTGCGCTGCCTCCCCCAGGGCGGGAGCTGCACCTGCAACGCCGAGAAGGTCGGGGACAAGCGCCCCTGTTTCCTGGAGGGCGGCGCCCAGCAGTGCCAGGGCGAGCAGCGCTGCGAGCAACCCAGCGCCGGCGTGTACGCCTGGAGCGCGTGCGCCGCCGCCGAGGTGGTGACGGAGGTGTGCGACGGGCTGGACAACAACTGCGACGGGCGCGTGGACGAGGGTTTCGTGGACGCGCAGGGCCGCTACTTCACGGACGCCCACTGCGGGCGCTGTCACCACGACTGTCTGGCCCAGTGGGACGCGGCCACCCAGCACGCCATCGGCGGTTGCCGTTTGCAGGCCGACGGCACCTTCGACTGCGAGATCGTGGCCTGCACCACCCAGCAGGTGGAGAGCTTCCCGGGGTGCGCCGCCGCCGGCGGTGGCACCGGCATCTGCCGCCGGGAGACCGATTGTACGAACGGCCTCGAGTGCGACTTCGAGCTCCACTGGTGCGTGCTGGACGGCTCGGGAGAGTGCCCGTGCGCCATGTGCGGCGCGCCGCCGAACTACACCTTCCAGTTCGTAAACCAGAACCAGGCCGACGCCGACGGCTGCGAGTGCGCCGCCGACGCCAGCCAGCCGGTGGACGACCCCGACGTCTTCGCCGCCTACCCCCCGCCGGACGAGATCTACCTGGACCGCAACTGCGACGGCGTCGATGGCATGGCGGCGAGCTCGCTCTTCGTCCGCGCCGGGGCCAGCAACGGCGACGGCAGCCGCACCCGGCCCTACGGCACCATCGGCCAGGCGGTGGCCGCCTTCGACCCCAGCCGGCACACCTCGATCCTGGTGGCCAGCGGGCGGTACCCCGAGAACGTCTCCCTGCGCGCCGGGGTCCAGCTGTACGGCGGCTACTCGGCCGATTTCTCCCGGCGCAACGTGATCACGCTCCCGTCGCAGATCGCGGGGAGCGAGCCCACCTCGTCCGGCGCGCCCCCGGGCACGGTGTACGGAAGCGGGCTGCGCGGCCGGCGCACCGTGCTGGCGGGCTTCACCGTGCAGGCCTACGACGTCAACGCCGATCCCGCGCCCGGCGGAGCCGGGTTCAACTCCTACGCCATCTTTCTCCAGGACTGCGACGGCACGGTGGAGATCCGCAACAACGTCATCCTCGGCGGGCGCGGCGGCGACGGGGCGGACGGAAGCGGGGGCCCGTCAGGGCGAAGCGGCGGGGCCGGCGGGCGGGGACAGGACTCATGGGAGTGCGCGCCGAGCAGCGACTGCGCCGGCATGACCCGGGCCGGCGGCGCGGGCGGCGCCAACTCCTCCTGCGGTGCGGCGCGCGGCAACGATGGCGCCACCGCTCGGGACTATTACCACAACCCCCAGGACTACCCCGGTGGCGGGCTGGACGGCCGCGGCGGCACCAACAGCATCTACGACAACTCCGGCATCGACTGGCATCTGTGCAAGTACGACTGCCAGGTGGACTCCAGTCAGGACGGGAACAACGGCCAGGACGCCCAGAACGGCAGCGACGGCCTGCCGGGCCTGGGCGGGGCGGGCTGCGCCTCGCCCC
>CAZLNM010000171.1:0-5265 GCA_964561025.1 uncultured Myxococcales bacterium | reverse complement strand
ACCTGTTCGCGGCGCGCAAGGCGGGTCCTCCATCGAACGTTGGCCCGCTTGGGTGTTGCGGGCGGCGGCCGCGCTGGGCTATAGATGGGGCATGCCGGCCAACCTGAGCCCGGAATACAAGGACGCCGACCGCGAGTACCGCGCCGCCCGGACGCCCGAGGAGCGCCTGCGCGCGCTCGAGAAGATGCTGGCCACCATCCCCAAGCACAAGGGCACCGAGAAGATGCAGGCCGACCTCAAGCGGCGCATCTCGCAGATGCGCGAGGGCATGGAGGCGAGCCGCGGCAAGAAGGGCTTCTCGGTCACCGTCGAACCCGAGGGCGTCGCCCAGGTGGCCGTCATCGGCGCGCCCAACGCGGGAAAGAGCGCGCTCGTGGAGGCCACCACCAACGCCCGGGTGCAGGTGGCGGATTTCCCGTTCTCCACCCGCGAGCCGGCGCCGGGGATGCTGGCCTTCGAGGACGTGCAGTTCCAGCTCGTCGATCTGCCGCCGGTATGCCGCGAGTACATGGAGAGCTGGGTGAGCGACATCGTCCGCAACGCCGACTGCGGTCTCTGGGTGTGCGACGCCGCGGCGGAGGATCTTCCCCGCTGGCTCGACGAGGTGGAGCAGGTGCTCTCCGAGCGCAAGATCCGCCTGGTGGGCGAGGCCGAGGGGTGCCGCGAGCGCCACGAGCCGGTGCGAAGGCTGCCGACTTTGGTGGTGGCGCAGAAGATGGACGAGCAGAGCGCGGCCCGGGGCCTTGCCTTGCTCAAGGGCCGGTTCGAGCCGGCCATGCGCGTGCTGCCGCTCTCGGCCATGGCGGACCGGGACTTCGCATCGCTGGGACGGGAGCTGTTTTCGCTCAACCGGCTCATCCGGGTGTACGCCAAGCCCCCCGGCAAGGAGCCCGACCGCTCGCGGCCCTTCGTGCTCCGCCGGGGAGACACCCTGCTCGACTTCGCCCGCCTGGTGCACAAGGAGCTGGCCGAGTCGCTGGACTACGCCCGGGTGTGGGGCCAGGGGAAGTTCGACGGCCAGCGCATCATGCGCGAGCAGGAACTCGTGGACGGCGACGTGATCGAGCTGCACGCCTGAGCGGCCGGGAGGCCGGCGCGGGCCGGTGAATCCCGCCGGGCCGGAGGCGTCGGATAGAGCCGTGACGCTGTTGCAACAGGACATTTCCTTGCGAGAGGCCTTCCGCCGGGCCGAGCCTGGCGCGCTGGAGCGGGTGTACCGCCACTACCTCGACGAGGTGGCTCGCCTGGTGCGGCTGGGGTTTACCAGCACCCGCGAGCCGATCGTCACGGTGCCGGGCACAAGAAGCCCCGAGAGCCAGTGCGATCTCATCCAGGAGGCCTTCCTGCGCGCCTTCTCCAAGACCTCGCGCGAGAACTACGACGGCACGCAGCCGTTTCGGCCGTACCTTCTGCGCATCGTCAAGAACCTCATGATCGACGAGCTGCGCCGGCAGGGCCGCGAAGCGCCAGCCGCGCTCGAGGACGAGGCGGCCTTCGATGACTTTGTCATCGCCGCCGAGGACCCGCGCGAGCAGGCCGCACAGGAGCGCCGGCTCGAGGCCACCCGCCGCTTCGTCGCCGGCCTGCCGCAGGCGCTGCGGGAGTTCTACGCGCTCCGCTACCAGCAGGGACTACCGCAGGAAGAGGTGGCCCGTCGGCTGGATTCGAGCCGCCGCAAGGTCCGGAGGCAGGAGGAGACGCTTCGCGCCTTGCTCAAAAAGTTCTTGATGGACGAGGGGTTGTGGGAGGAGGCGTGATTTTTTTCTTTTGCGGGCGGCCAAAAACCACCCCTCGCCGTAGGAGCCGGTGAACCGCAACAGAAAAGGAGAAAGAAAATGAAGACGGTGAAATGGACGACGATGGCGATGGCGGTGGCGGCGGCTTTTGCGCTGGGCGCCTGCGGCGGCAGCTCCGGCAAGGACAAGTGCTCGACCGACACCGACTGCAACGACGGCTTCGCCTGCAACAAGGAAACGAACGCCTCGGTGGGCAAGTGCATGAAGGTGAGCGGCCGCGGCGACAACCAGGGGAGCTTCCTGTGCTCCAAGGAGGATCCCTGCCCGGCGGGGCAGTTCTGCTGGAACGGCATCTGCGCGCTCGGTTGCATGAGCGACAACGACTGCGCCTCCAACCAGTACTGCGACACCCTGGGCTCGCAACTCTGCGTGAACCGCCAGGTGTCCGGGTGCAACCAGGACACCGACTGCGCGGAGAACCAGGTGTGCCTGATGGGCATGTGCACCGCCGACGCCGAGCCAAAGCAGTGCACGCCCCGGGTGGACGGCCAGGACGGCTGCGACAAGTACTCCATCTGCCTGGACATCTCCGAGGATCCCGATAAGGAGCAGAACGCCTGCGTGACCTTCCCGCCCTGCCCCCAGGACGGCAACTGCCCGGTGGGCCAGGTGGGCTCGGTGTGCAACCAGGACGACATCCCCAACAAGGAGCGCATCTGCCTGACCGGCCTGTGCAAGGCGGCCGCCAACTGCCCCGCCTCCTGGAAGTGCGTGATGCTCTCCGCCACCCTGGGCGCCTGCTCCGACGGGAGCATGGGCATGCCCTGCAAGAGCACCTCCGACTGCCAGGCGAACTTCACCTGCACCCAGGCCATGCCCGGCGGCATCGGCTTCTGCATGCCGGGCGGGACCAGCGGCTGCGAAGACAGCGGCGGCGAGTGCGTGGATCCGATGAGCGGCTGCCCGTCCGGAAAGAACATGACCGGAGACGCCTGCTCGGACTTTTCCAAGATCTGCTGCAAGTGACGGTTGGATGAATGGGCCGGCGAGGCGCCCGCGGCCTCGCCGGTCTTTTTCGGCCCGGAGGCCCGCCATGAGATCCGACGAGGAGCGCAGGCTGGACCGGTTGCTCAGCGGCACGACGGGGCCCTCCGTCAACGAGCGCGAGGCGATGCAAGCGCGCATCCTGCCTCGCGCTTCTCTTTTGGGCGCGGCGGGGCTTTCGAGGTGGCTTCGCTTCGGCGTGCCGGCGCTGGCCGGCGCCGCGGCCTGCCTGCTGCTTCTTGTGTACTGGAACACCGATCGCGGCGGGTTCACCGCCCGGGGCGATGGGCGGGCCGCCTTCCGCCTGGTGTGCGTACCGGCGGCGCAGCTTGCCGCCGGCGACGCCGAGGATGCTGGCGCCGGCGCCGGGCCGGTGACCTGCCGGCGCGGCGACACGCTGGCCTTCGTGGCGGCGCCGCCGGAGCGGCGCCTGCGCTACCTCTCGGCGGCGGCGCTGGGGCCCGAGGGGACGCTGGTGTGGTACTTCCCCTCCGACGAGCGCGAGAGCCTCCTCCTCGACGAGTCCTCGGTGGCGAAGCGGGGCATCGTGCTCGGCGCGGAGCACCGGCCCGGGAGCTACCGCGTCTTCTCGGTGTTGACCGCGGCGCCCGTCGCGCGGCAGGATCTGCGGCGCTGGATCGAGGACCGGATGGCCGGCAAGGCAAGCGAGGCGGACCTCATCGAATCGGAGTTCGTCGTGCGGCCATGAGAACCGTGGCGCTCACCCTGCTGTGCGGCCTGCTGTGGTGCCTCCCGGCGCGCGGGGAGGAGCCGCGCACCTTCGTTTACGCCATCCACCTCGGCATCAACCTGCCGCCGCCGGAGTCGGGCTTGCCCGCCCTGCAATACGCGGACGACGACGCGGCGCGCTTCTTTCTGTTTACGCGCATGTTCGCCGAGGAGAGCTTTTTATTTACGGTGCTGGACGAGGACAGCCAGCGGCGCTTCCCGTCGCTGGCTCAGCACAGCCGCGTGCCCGAGCGAAAAGAGCTGGAGCGCGTACTGGATGAGCTGCGCGGCGCGCTGGAGCGCCACGCCGCGCGCGACGAGCGCACGGTGGTGCTGCTCACCTACTCGGGGCACGGCCTGGCCTCTCCGGTCGGCACGCGGCTTTCGCTGCTCTCCGGCGAGATCGACCGGCGCTTTTTGGAGGAGCGCCTGCTGCAGCTTCCGGCGAGCGCCGTGCACCTTATGGTGGACGCCTGCCACTCCGAGGATCTGCTCACCGCGCGCGGCGCCATCCAGCAGGAGGCGAGCGCCGCCGACCGCGAGATCCCGTTCGACGAGCGGCAGCGGCTCACCCGGGAGCTTTTGCTGCGCTTTCCCCGCGCGGGCGTGCTGCTGGCCTCGGGCCGGGACAAGGAGACCCACGAGTGGTCGCGGCTCTCGGCCGGGGTGTTCTCCCACGAGGTGCTGAGCGCGCTGGCCGGCGCGGCCGACGTGAACGGCGACGGGGAGATCGCCTACAGCGAGGTGGCGGCCTTCGTCTCCGCGGCCAACCAGGCGGTGGAGGACCCGCGCGCCCTGGTGCAGGTGATCGCCCACGCCCCCGGCATCGATCCGCTAACGCCCCTGATGTCGCGGCGCTGGGTGCGCCGGCCCACGCTGCTGCAGGGCGTGCCGCGCGCCCTGGGGCACTTCTTCATCGAGCTCGAGAACGGCGTGCGCTGGCTGGACGCCAACCCCGAGGAGGGCGCCTCCCTCAGCCTGCTGCTCCCGCCCGGCACCACGGTGTGGGTGCGAAGCTCGGATCTCGAGAGCGCCTTCTCGCCGCGGCCGGGCGAGGCGCGCACCTTCCGGGAACTCGAGTTCTCCCGCTCCGAGACCGCCGCGCGCGGCGCCGCCACGGACTCGCTGCGGCGCGGCTTCTTCCGCGCCCGTTTCGGCCGCTCGTTCTACCAGGGCTGGGTGCAGGGGCGGGGCGAGATCCCGGTGCCCCTGGGCGAGCCCAGCGAGAACGTGCGGGCGGAGAGCGCCGGCGACCACCGGGGCTGGCGCGCCGCCCTGATGGTGTCCGGCGGAGGCGGCGTCCTTTGCAGTGTGATCTTCGGCATCCTGGCGGGACAGGCATGGAGCGATTACCAGAAGACCGACCTGCAACGGCCGGCCACCGAGGCCTACCGACGCTGGGAGGTATACACCGGCATCGCGGTGGGCTCGGCGGTGCTGGCGGCGGGCTCGGCCGTGGCCCTGTGGTGGCTTTGGCCCGAGAAGAACGTGAAGCTCGCGCCCCTGGCCGGCCCGGACGCGCTGGGTGTGTCCCTGATGGGAAGGTGGTAGGACGCCCGCCAGACAGTTCGCTCGTTCATTTACCTCACCCCCGACGTTTGTCTCAAGATGATCTGGCTCCCCCCTCTCCACAGTGGAGAGGAGGCTAGGGGAAGGTGCCGCGGGTGTCTCTTGGTCACATTTCCAGGCGTGGGCGCCGCACGGCGTTGGGGGGTAAAGGGCCAAGGTGGCGGCGGGCGTAGCGGGTGGGAACCCT
>CAZLNM010000170.1:0-5811 GCA_964561025.1 uncultured Myxococcales bacterium | reverse complement strand
GGCCGAGCTCGACTTCGGGGTGGTGACGGTGGGCTGCAACTCGCCCGAGATGAAGATCACCGTCTACAACCTGGGCGTCTTCACCATCGACGTCGAGAACATCTACCTGGAGCGCCAGGACGCGAACTTCGAGATCCGCTCCGCGCCGCGCCTGCCCTATCTGGCCTCCGGCGGGTCGCACTTCGAGATCTGGCTGCGCTACCACCCGCAGGACACCAACGCCCACCGCAACACGCTCTACATCCAGTCGGACGCCTCCAACGCCGAGCTCCTGGCCATACCGCTGTACGGGCGCGGCACGTTGATCTCGGACCAGACCGACGTCTTCCATCAGGCCAGCCAGGTGAAGTCGGACGTGCTGTTCGTCATCGACAACTCGGGCTCCATGGACTGGGCGCAGAACCAGCTCACCACCCACTTCACCAACTTCATGAGCTGGGCCATCTCCCAGGACGTGGACTACCACATCGGCGTCATCGCCACCGAGGTCAACGACCCGGAGACCGACCAGGGGACGCCGCCGCGAGAGATCAAGCCCGGCGTGCTGGTCCAGGCCCCGGGCCGGCCCAAGATCATCACCAACCAGACCCCCGACATCAACAACGCCTTCAAGGACAACGCCAGCCTCGGGGTGTGCTGCTCGGGCGAGCAGGAGGCCGGGCTGCAGGCCGCCTGGATGGCGCTCACCGAACCCCTGCTGAGCGATCCCACGGCCAACGGGGGTTTCTTGCGCGAGGACGCCAAGCTCTACATCATCTGCATCAGCGACGAGCAGGACCAGAGCAAGGGCGAGGTGACCTTCTACACCGACTTCTTCCAGAACATCAAGGGCCCGCGCAACACCGAGATGATGAAGCTGGCCGCGCTGGTGCAGGACGCCACGCTGCCTTGCAACTCCCAGGACGGCAGCGCCGGCACCCGCTACATGGACGTGGCGCGGGCGACCGGCGGCATCATCGACAGCGTGTGCGGCAACTGGCCGCAGGCGTTGCAGAACCTGGGCATCCAGGCCTTCACCCCCATCCGCGAGTTCCCGCTGTCGCGCCCGGCCGACCCCAACACCATCACCGTGACGGTGAACGGCGCCTCGGTGCCCAAGGCCGGCGTCCAGGGCGGGGCGGACGGCTGGAGCTACTATCCGGACCGAAATAGCGTATACTTCGGTGACAACGTGGTACCGCAGCGAGGCGATCGCATCGAGGTGCACTACACCGCCGCCTGTCTCTAGAGACGCAGGAGAAGCATGGAGCCGTCACAAATCGTTCAGACCGACCGCGGAGCCGAAGGCGCGTGCGCGTTCGATCGCGGCGCGCTATCTCGTCGCGCGAACGCTGGGCCCCGAAAACCAGCGCGTTCGCGTGTAATCCATGCGGCCGACGGCCGCGCCAATCCCTGCGTGGAGGTTCTCCGATGAACCGTTTGCGCGTATTCACGATCGTGTTGTTGGCGATCTCGATGCTCGGAGCCTTCGGGTGCGACTGCGGCGGGGGACCGTCGCTCACCGGGTCGGCGCCGCGCATCTTCGACTTCTTCAGCGGCACCAGCGACCAGGCGCCGCCGCGCGAGAACTACTCGGCCCTCCCCGAATCCAACGAGATCGAGGTGGACTTCGGCCTGGTGGATACCGACACCATCGCCAACCGCTACCTGTTCCTGCGCAACGACGGCCAGGCCGATCTCAAACTCGTCTCCGTCGAGTGGGAATCCGGCGGCCCCGACGAGCTCATCCTCGCCTGCCGCATAAACGGCCAGTACGTGGGCGGCTGCCCGTGCAGCGTCGAGGCGCCGGTCTCCACGCCGGGGCTCTCCGATCTGGTGCTGCGCCTGTCCTACGCGCCCAAGAACGTAGGATCCGACGAGGACCGCGTCACCCTGGTCACGGACGCGGTCCGGCCGGTGGGCGGCAAGATCACCCTGCGCCTGCGCGGCGAGGGGGTGACGCCGGAGATCGAGGTGTGCGTGAGCGACTGCACCGGCGACCAGGCCGGCCCCGGCTGCGCCGGCGCGCCCGAGGCGTGCAACGACCCCAACGGAGACCCGCTGCCGATCGAGTTCGGCGACTCCGATCTCAGCGCGCCGCTGTGGCGCGACCTCACCATCCGCAACAAGGGCGACCGGCCGCTCACCATCTCGGGGCTCAACTTCCAGGGGGGCGCCTTCAACCAGTTCCAGCTCGACAAACAAGGCCATGTCCTCCCCGGCATCCTGGAGCCGGGCACGGAGGCGACAGTCCGGGTCGCCTACGCCCCGGGCATGGGCGGCGAGCACACCAGCGAGCTCCACGTCATCTCCAACGATGTCAACGAGCGGGAGATCCGCGTCGCCCTGCACGGGCGAGCGCTGGCGCCGCGGCTGTGCCCCGAGCCGCTGCTCGTAGACTTCGGCAACGTGCCCGCCGGGACCACCAAGACGCTGCCGGTCACGCTCATAAACTGCGGTTTGCTCGCGCTCCACCTGTACGAGCCCCGTCTGGGCGCGGGCACCTCCGCGGACTTCAGCCTGGGCAACCGCCCGGCCTTCCCCGCCGAGCTTCCACCCGAGCAAGGGGTGACCGTGGAGGTGCAGTACCGGCCCATGACCTCGGGCTCCGACTCCGGCACGCTGGAGCTCTTCTCCGACGATCCCACCTCGGATCCCGCCTCGCACTTCACCGGCGCGGTGTCGCTGCTCGGCCAGAGCATCCCGCGCGCCTGCGACATCCAGGTCACGCCGTTCGCCGCCAACTTCGGCTCGGTGGTCATGAACCAGCCGGAGGAGGTGAACCTCATCGTCTCCAACCAGGGCACCGATAGCTGCACCCTGGACACCGTTTCCGTAAGCAGAAATAGCATAGACAACGAGTTCTCCATCATCGAGAAGCCCGCCGACGGCACCATCTTCCAGCCGGGCGACACCTTGCTGGTGCGGGTCCGCTACCAGCCGGTCAACCTGGGCGTGGACACCGGCATCTTGAGCCTCTTCGGCAACGACAAGGACACGAACGAGATCAAGGTGGACCTCAACGGCGAGGGGATTCAGGCGGCGGTGTGCGATCTGCAGGTGGTCCCCACCTCGCTGCGCTTCGGCACGGTCAAGGTGAACCAGTCCCAGACCATGCGCATCTCGCTCACCAACATCGGCCAGGAGGTGTGCCGCATCAGCACCATCGATCTGAAAAAACCGGCCATGGGCGCCTCGGACTTCACCATCACCCGCGCCCCGCCGCTTCCGCTCACGCTGAACAAGAAGAACCAGCCCAACTCCCAGGCGGAGATCGAGGTGACGTTTGCGCCGCGCAGCCTGGAGTGGCACACCGCCGCGGTGGTGGTGAGCTCGGACGACCCCGATCTGCAGCTCAACGCGGCGCACATGAGCTGCGCCTTCTACATGATCCAGCTCGGCCAGGCCTGCGTGCCGCTATCGGGGTACTCGGCCGAGAGCCCCATCGAGGTGGTGCCGGCCGAGCTCGACTTCGGCGTGGTCACGGTGGGCTGCAACTCGCCGGAGCAGCACGTCACCGTGTACAACCTGGGCACCTCCGCCATCAACATCACCGACATCTACCTGGAGAACAACCCCGACCCCAACTTCGAGATCCGCTCGGCGCCGCGCCTGCCCTACTCGCTGGCGGGGGGCGGCTCGTTCCAGGTGGTGCTGCGCTACCACCCCCAGGACACCAACGCCCACCGCTCCACCCTGTACATCAAGTCCGACGCGTCCAACGTGGACCTCCTGGCCGTGCCGCTGTTCGGGCGCGGCACCAACATCTCCGATCAGACCGACGTCTTCCACCAGCCCTCCCAGGTGCGCTCGGACGTGCTGTTCGTGATCGACAACTCCGGCTCCATGGGCGACGACCAGCAGGCGCTGGCCAACAACTTCTCCAGCTTCATCCAGTGGGCCATCACCCTCAACGTGGACTTCCACCTGGGCGTCGTCTCCACCGAGGTGGAGCACCAGGACACCTCGGACGTGAACCCGGCCATGAAGATCATCCCCGGGGTGCTGGTGAACATCCCCAACCAGACACCCAAGATCATCACCAACCAGACCCCGAACCTGGAGCAGACCTTCAGCAAGAACGTCAACATCGGCACCTGCTGCAGCGACAACCGCGAGTCGGGGCTGGAGGGCGCCTGGATGGCGCTGTCCGAGCCGCTGGTGAGCGATCCCAACGCCAACGGGGGATTCTTGCGCGAGGACGCGAAACTCTACATCATCTGTGTCAGCGACGAGCAGGACCAGAGCCGCGGGCAGACCGACTTCTACGTGGACTTCTTCCAGTCCATCAAGGGCGCCCGCAACACCGACATGATGAAGTTCAGCGCCGTGGTGTACGACCGAAGCACCGGCTCCCGCTACGTGGACGTGGCAGACCGAACCGGGGGCATCGTGGCCCTGCTCAGCGACAACTGGGCGCAGACCTTGCAGAACCTGGGCATCGACGCCTTCGCCGCCATCCGCGAGTTCCCGCTCTCACGCCCGGCCGATCCCGCCACCATCACCGTCACCGTGGACGGCGCCAGCGTGGCCCGCTCCCCCACCCAGGACGGCCCCAATGGCTGGAGCTACGAATCGGACAACAACAGCATCTTCTTCGGCGACAACGTCATCCCCGGCCGCGGCGCCCGCATCGAGGTCCACTACACCGCGCAGTGCCTCTAGCGGGTCGCCGCCACCAGGCCTGGCGCGGCCGGTCACTCCCCTCCGTGTGCCGGTCACGAAGGTACGGATCTCAGGGCTTCTCGCCGAGTTCTCGCAGGCGGTTCTCGATGCTCTCCCGATCGCGCGGCTCGGGATCGAAGGTGAGCGCCCGCCGGTACTCCCGGATGGCCTCGGCGCGCCGCCCGAGCTTTCGCAGGGCGTCCCCGACGTGCATGATGATCACCGGCTCGCCCGGAGAGATGCGATCCGCCCGGATCAGGTACTCCAGCGCCTGGGCGTAGTCCCCCTTCTGGTACAGGACCCAGCCCAGGCTGTCGGTGATGGCGCCGTTGCCCGGGTTGAGCAGCAGCGCCCGGCGGATCATGCGCTCGGCCTCGGGCAGGTCCTCGCCCCGGTCGGCCATGGTGTAGCCGATGAAGTTGAGCGCCGAGGCGTTGTGCGGATCGAGCTTCAGGACCTCGCGCATGGCCTGGAGGCTCTCCGGGATCTGCCCCAGGCGCTCGTATAGCGAGCCCAGGGCGTACCACAGCTCGAGCTGCCGGGGTTTCTCCTCGATGGCCTTCTTCAGGAGGTTGATCCCCTCCTTGCCGCGGCCGGCGTCGAACAACAGGTTGGCCTTGGCCTCGACGAGCTCCGTAAGTTCCGGGTTGCGGCGGATGGCGTCGTCCAGCAACTTGAGCCCGGCCGCGAAGTCCCCCTTGCGCCCGTAGGCATCCGACAGGTAGCGGCACGCGCGGGCGGTCTGCTCGGGCTCGAGGGGCAGCGAGAGCACCTTCTGGAAGGCCTGCACCGCCTCGTCGAAGCGCTTGAGCCGGGTGAGGGTGAAGCCGCGGTTGATCAGCGCATCCGCGAAGAACTTCGAGTTGGCGGGGATCTGGTCCAGCTCCCGGATGGCGCGTTCGTACTGGCGCTTCTCCTCCAAGAGGTAGGCGAGCAGCAGCCGCTCGTTGTCCAGCTCGGGGTTGGCCGAAAGCACCGCGGTGAGCTCCGCGATGGCCTCCTCGTGCATGTTGAGCTCGGCGTAGGCGCGGGCGATGTAGCGCGCGTTGGCGGGGTCCGTGGCGCGCAGCATGTCGAAGTACGCGTTGGCCGCGGGCACGTCCCCCATCTTGAGGTACAGCCGGGCCATGTACGCCTGGAAGACCGGCGCGTCCGGGTTGTACTCCA
>CAZLNM010000169.1:0-6168 GCA_964561025.1 uncultured Myxococcales bacterium | reverse complement strand
GGGGAGCGGCAGCTTCGCCGCCAGCGCCCGCGCCAGGCCCACCGTCTGGCACAGACGGTCACGCGCGCCGTCCCGCCAGGGGACGAGCAGACGCCGGCGCAGGGCGCTGAGCAACCCGCCCGCTCCCGCCCCGGCCATCTGGCGCACACGCGCGGCGCGCAACACGCCGGCCTGTTCCGCCAACAAAGCGCTCTCCCACGATCCGGTCGCGCGTTGCAGCTCGGCCAGGTTCTGCACGGCGGCCCGCATGCGCTCCCGCCCGGCCGCCGACGGCGCTATCCCTTCCACCTCGATCCAGTACATGCCGTCCGGCCCGAGGACCCCCCGCGAGGCCAGCGCCAGGTAGGCGCGCAACAGATCGACCGGCGCGCCGAACTCCCGGGCCAGCTCGGCGATGACCTCGTCGGGCCGGTGGTCGGAGCGCAGGTGGTGCAGGGTGAGCGCGATGGCGGCGTTGGACACGGTGGGGAGCACTGGCGCCGAGGACGGGGTGAAGTAGCCCGCCAGCGGGCTCCCCTCGCGCGGCTCTCCGGAGAACGAGCGCGCCAGCTCCTCCAGCCCCGACACCACGGGCAGATGAACGGCGGCGGCACCGAAGGCGATGAGGGTACACACCAGGGCCAACATCCCGCGGGGCGATTTCATCGACTTCCCTTCCTGGGCGGTTTCTTAGGCTTCTTGGGAGGGCGCTTCTTGGGCGGCGGCTTGGGCGCGCCCCGGTCGGCCTCGTCCGGCAAAACACCGGCATCGGAGGTTTCCAGATCCGCGTCGGGGACCCCGCCGGGACCCGCGTCTGCCGAACCCGCCTCCTCCTCGGACGCCGGCGGTTCCGCTTCCTGCGAGGTGCCGCCATCGGATACTGACGCCACAGGAAGGACCGGCGTACCTGGCACCTCGGCCACGCTAGCGCCCCCGCCATCGAGCAACCGCCCGGCCTCGCCGGCCCGATCCGACTGCCGCTTCGCTTCGGCGCGCAGGCCCACGGCGATGAGCGCCCCCACCGCGGCGACCACCAGCAGCAACATGAGCAGCACCAGCAAGCGGTTCGTGCCGGGCAGCCGGATGGGCCCGTCGTCTTCCGCCGCCGCGGGCTGTCGATCCCGGTAGGCGTCGATGACGTCCTGGACCGCCCGGATGGTGGGCAACGACAGGGCCAGCGCGTTTCCCGTCATGGGGACGGGCGAGGCGGCCAGAGGCGCCGGTGCAGCCGGTGCCGGCGCGGCGGCAGGCGACGGCTCGGGCGACTGTGCGACCGGATGGGCCTCGGCCACGGGGATCTCGGCCAACAGATTCCCGGGTGTCGGAGCCGGCGTGGGCGGACGGGCCGGCCGGGGGGGCAGCGCCGGGATGGGCGTCGGCGACGGCGCCGGGCGGGAGGTGCGGACTTCCCTCTTGGTGGGGATGTCGAGGTCGTCGTCGCCGGGAGCGGAGAAGGGCTGCTCCGAATCCGCAAGTCGCGACTCGGCAGCGCGGCCGACCTCCTCGATGAGCTGCTTGAATGGATCGGTGAGCCCCGGCGGCTTGCTGTCCACCAGCCGGCGCCCGGGAGAGGTGGCGGCCACCGCCCGGATGCCGGTGGCGCCCATTTTCGAGGCCGGCGCCTTCGCGGCGCTTCCTGTATGCCCCTCGGCGGACAGGCGATCCAGGATGCGCCGCGCGTCGCCGTTGTCGGGATCGAGATCCAGCGCCCGCAGGCAGGCGTCCACCGCTGCCTGGTGCTGGCTGCGAGCCAGGAACACGTCCGCCGCGATGGCGTAGGCCTCCGCGTTCTTTGGATCCAGCGCCAGGGTGAGCTTCACCTCGCGCAGGGCCTCCATGTAGCGGAACAGGAAAAACAACACCCGGGCGTAGGCCAGGTGCCCATCCGCGAAATCGGGGTTGGCCTCGAGGCCCAGCCGGCAAATCTGGTCCGCGTCCTGGAGGCGGCCGCGGCGGATGAGCGCCTCGGCGAGCGGCGCGAACACCCGCGACCGCGGATCGGCCTTGAGCACGTCAAAATAATTGCGGATCTGGGTGTTCGAGGCCGGTTTACGTTCGGTGAAGACTGGTTTCATTGGTGGCGGGCCGACTTGACGGGTGCAGTGTAGCAGACCATATTTCCCGAGTCAAAAGGGGGCAGCGAGGAGATCCGCTTCATGCGTTGGCTCGACCTCATTGGCGGGGTGCTCCTGACCCCGAGAAGAACTCTCTCGGCCCTGCAAAAGGATCCGCCCGGCTTCTGGTTTTTCGCAAGGATCATGGCGGCCTTCTGGGTCGCCACCATGCCCATGGCGATCGCCCGCGTCGTGCTGGCCAGCGACCGAGGGGGGCTCTACCTCCTGCACCGCCTGGTGCTGGTCCTGGTGGAGTTCGCCGCGCTGCCGCTCTTCGTATGCACCGGCCTGGGGCTCGCCGTCGTGGCTTATCTCCGCCTCCGGCGCCGGCCGGCGGCGCTGGACCTGCTCGTGCCCGCCGCGCTGTTTTTGTGGCTCCCGACGGGGGTCATGGGGCTCCTGGGACAGGTCTTGCTCTCGCTCGGCCTCAACGTCCCGTACCTGCCTCATCTGTCACTATCGTGGTTCTTCGCGAGCCAGCCTTCCGCAACCGACGTCCTGCTCAGAATCGTGCTTTCGTACGGCTGGAGCATCGCCCTGGCCTGGGTGTTCGTCCGCATCGCGCATAACATTCCAGACGCGGACGACACACCGCCAGCGAGCGGCTCACGCGGGGGCGGGATCGTCCTGGCCAGCGTCTGGGCGCTCTCCCTGGGGACCGGGGCCCTGGGCATCGTCCGCCACTATGATGACCTGCGGCCGCTGTCGCGCGGCGATCCGGCACCACCGGCGCTCGGCGTCTCGCTGGACGAGCAGCGGCGTCTCATCCCGAAGGATTTCCAGGGCCAGCCGGCGGTCATCGAGTTCTGGGCCACCTGGTGCCCGACCTGCGTAAGCTCCATGCCACGCCTCATCGAGTGGGCGCGGCTCCATCCCCGGGTGAAGGTGCTGGCGATCCACAGCGGGGGCCCGCGCGAGGAGGTGGCCGAGTTCGTGCGCGCGCGGGGGTGGAGCGGGATCGACTTTCTGGTGGACGAGAGCGGCGAGGCGGCGGCGGCCTGGCGCGTGGACACCTACCCCACCGTGGTCACCCTGAACGCCGACGGGCGGATCGCCGGCATCCGTATCGGCGAGCCATCGCACGACTGGCTGGAATCTCACCTCTCGGTCGAGACGCCGCCCCCGCAGGTCGAGCATTCCCGGTAGGCGTTCTTACTGCGCTTCGCGGCGCGAAAGAACGTCAGCCTAGCGGTCGATGTAGAGCGGCGAGGGATCCTCGCCGAAGAAGTTGGTCTTCCAGGTAAACGAGAGCAACACGATCGCCGACTGGTCCGCCTTGAGGCCGTCGATGGGCACGCTCACGCCGACGCTGGTGGCGAGCTGCAGCGAGCGCAGCCAGAATCCCAGGCCCAGGTCGAGGGAGGCGTTGTTCTCCTCCAGGCCGTCGAAGTCCTTCACCCCGCGCAGCCCGACGTTGACCAGGAACAACCCGTTGCGCCCGCCGAAGCCGCCGTTTACATGGACGCCGTACACGAAACTGGTGGTGGTATCACGCTGGTCGCCATCCTGGGTGGGAACAACAAACGCCGGGCCAAGCGAGAATTCGAGGTTCGAGCCACCCAGCGACAGCCGGCCAAAGGCCTGGGGCTGGAGGACCAGCGATGCCGGCGCCATGAAGAGCGGGTTGCGCGAGGCGACCAGGCCTACCGCGGCGGCGTGCGCCTTCCCCTCGTCCGAGCCGACATCGAACGGGTTGAACCCCAGACCCAACCGGGCCCCGAAAGCCAGCGCCGGGCCGCTGGTCCCGCCAGAGGACCACATCGAAGACGCGCCCAGACGGAAGTTGCCGGGGAAACTGTCGCCGGTGTCGGCCACGGAGTAGCCAAAGCCCAGGTCGACATCGAGGTATCGAAACACCCGGTACCCGACCGTGAGGTTCGGAATGACGCCGGCACCATCGTTGCTCACCGGGAGGCCGAGATCCAGCGCGGCGGTCAGGTTGCCCGCCGGATCGCAATTGACGTAGCAGCGTTTCTTTCCCTCGAACGGATCGGCGGGGGCCGGTTCGTCGGCGTACGCCGCAGGAGCGAACGTTACACCCAGGAGGAGGAGCAGGCCGGAAAGACGCTTGCGGTTCATGGCTTTCCCTTTCTCGCGTGTGCGGGATCCATGGCAATCCCGCCGGGTGCGGACTGTATATGGTCCTCGATCGAAAGGCAACCGTTTTACGCGGCCGCCCGGTTTGACTTGCTCGGGCGGGGTGGTGTAGCCAAGAGGCGTTTGCCGAAGACCCCCCGGCGTTCTCCTGCGTCCATATACGCAGGCCGCCGGGCGCACACGAAGGGCGCCGAGCCGGCCATGTGGGAGCAACTCACCGATGAGGATCTCATGGCTCGTTACCTGCACGGCGAGATCCGCGCCTTCGAGACCCTGCTCCAGCGCCATCGGCGCGGGGTGTACCACTTCATCTATCGCCTCACCGGCAGCGAGGATCTGGCCCAGGACCTGTTGCAGGACGTCTTCGTCCGGCTGGTGCACTCGGCCTCCTCGTTCGAGCGCCGCTCCCGCTTCACCACCTGGCTGTACACCATCGCCCGCAACCTGTGCATCGACTACCTGCGCAAGAAACGCCACCGCAAGGCCACCTCGCTGGACGAGCCGCTGCCCGGGAGCGATGGAGAGATGAGCCTGCAACAGCAGATCCGCTCGTCGGATCCGCCGCCCGATCGCCAGGCGCACGACCGGGCGGTGCGCGAGCGGCTGCTACGCGCCATCGCCGCGCTCAACCCCGACCAACGGGAGGTGTTCTTGTTGCGAGAGGAGGCGGGGCTGCCGTTCGAGGAGATCGCCGAGATGGTGGGCGCCCCGCTGAATACGGTCAAGAGCCGCATGCGCTACGCCCTGCAGAACCTGCGCGCCCAGCTCGTGGCCCAGGGCCTGGAGCCCTGGCTGGACTCGACGGGGTGAGCCCATGGAATGCCGCCGCGCCGACGAGCTGCTGATCGACTTTTTGTACCAGGCGCTGGACGAGCGCACCCGGGAGGAATTCCTGCGCCACCTGGAGGAGTGCCCGGCGCATCGCCTCGAGGTGGAACAGCACGGCCGCCTGTTGCGGGCCCTGCGCGCCGAGCCCCGCGAGGAGCCGGCCGCCGCCCTGGACCGGCGGATCCTGGAAGAGGCGAACCGGGCGCGGCCGCAGGGCGCCAAGGTGGAGCGCCAACCCTGGTGGGCCCTGGTGTTCCGGCCCAGTTTCGCCGCCGCGGCGTTGCTTCTACTGCTGGGGGTAGGCGTGGTGGTGTTCATGCAGCGCTTCCAGGAAAGCCCCCCGGCGACCGGCGGCGCCCCCGGCCAGGCCGTCGTTCCGGCCTCGCCGCCGCCGGCTCCGCCAGTGCCCACGCGAGCGCTCGGCGAGCGGGGCGGGGTAGCGGCCGCTCCGGCGGCCGACGACGCGGACGCCGATAGGGTGCAGGATGCGGCCAAGCCCGAGGAGAGGGCCGGCCTTGGGACCGCGGCGATTGAGGCCGGCGAGGGGATGGTTCGCGGCGAGAAAGAACAAGCGCAGGGTGCAAATCTGGCCGCGCAAGACGCCTCCGAGCGCAAGAGCCGGGAGCGGCGGGTCGCCGCGTTGCCGGCGAAGGCGCCGCAGAAGGGGCTCGCCGGAGGGATGGGCGGTGCCTCCCAGGGCATCGTTCCGGGACCGGACGCCACCACGGCGCTCCCGCGGGGTGGCGATGCCGCTGCCCGGGGCGCGGCGGGGGCCACGGCAGAGGCCAAGCCGGCGTCCGCGCCACACCCGGAACCCAAGGCGGCGGATGACGCCAGGTCCCCTGCCAGCGGCGCGACCCTGGACATGGAGGAGGAGGGCCGCTTCGCGCAGCCGCCGCCGGAGCCGGTCGTCGCCGAGACGGCCAAGAAGGCCGACGCCGCCCCCGGCAAGAAGACCGAGTCTCGCGCGGCGGCGACGCAGGCGGCTCCGGCCCCCGCGCTCGAATCGGCGCGGCCCGCCGAGGCCTCGCCGGCGCAGCGCCCGGACCGCGGCGGTCGGATCGCGCGGCGCGTCCCGCGGCGGCAGTTGGCCGCCGTTGGCCTGCCGCAGGGCCAGCTTGGCCGCGGCGGCCAGCCGGCAGAACCCGAC
>CAZLNM010000168.1:0-6225 GCA_964561025.1 uncultured Myxococcales bacterium | reverse complement strand
GTTCGGCGGCCGCGGCGCGGCGCGAGATCCTGCTCTCGCGCCTCGAACACCTCGCGGGAGATCCGGCGGCGGCCCGGCGGCACGCGGCGGCGGCGCGCCGGGCGGAGCGATTGTACCCCGAGGACCGGGAGCTTCTGCTGCGCGCGGCCCAGGTCGGCGAGGCGTTCCCCCCGCCGCTCCAGGGGAAGCTCGATCTCCAGCTCGGCTGGACCGCCAATGCGCGGGCCGGCTCCCCGGCCGATCCCGCCGCCACGGGCGACGATCCCCACAGCGCCATGGGCCTATTGTCGCTGTGGCTGCGCTACCTGCACCCCGAGGGATACCTGGCCCGGCCGCAGCTCGAGCTCGAGGCGCGCGGCACGGGTTTCGCGGCGGCGCGGGGGCGGGACTTCTCCACGCTCACGCTCTCGCTCCGTCCCGGGGTGTGGCTGGGCGAGGCGCGGCCGCTCGTGCTGCTCTCGTACCGCGGCGAGGCGCTGCTGCTCGCCGGGAGCGACCGCTACGACGACGGCCCGCTGTGGTTCACCAACGCCCACCGCTTCGAGCTGGAGTGGAACCCGACACCGCTCACCGTCTTCGCCGGCGCCGGGCGGCGGCTCTTTCGCGAATCCGGGCGCAGCCGGACGGAGATCGACGGCGGCCTGGGCGGCGGCTTTTCCGTCTCCCGGCTCCGCTTGCTGTGGGCGTTGAGCGGCCGCCTCCACCAGGCCGACAAGGCGCCCTACGACCTGCGCGGCGCCACCGGGCTCGTCTCCGGCGAGCTGAAGCTGCCCGCGCGCTTCGCCCTGCGGCTCGGAGCGGTGCTGAACCTCGATCACTACCCGCATTCGGCGGGGTACTTCGACGCGGTTGCGCCCGACACCCAGCGCCGGGACGTCCTGCTGCGCCTCTCGGCGAGCGTCTTTGCGCCGCCCCTGTGGAACGCCGTGCGGAGCGGGGTGACCTACGAGTTCGCCCACCGCGAGAGCACCATCGGCGCCTACGACTTTACGGATCACCGCGTGCTGCTCAAGCTCTCCTTCGCCTTCTCGCTCGACCCGTTCTTGCCGCGCGCCCCGGCGCAGGCGGGCCACGTCCCGCTGGATTGGGGCGAGGGAGACGGCGCCATCGAGGAGCGCATCCAGGATCTGTTGCGACAGGACGAGGCGGCACAGAGGAGCTCGGCATGTCTGGACTGATCTCGGGTGAACGCGCAACCTGCCGCGCTGGCTCTTCTTGCCCCGCGGTCGGTCGCGCCAAAGACAGAAGGAATTCATGAGCGCGCTCAACCAAGGATGGGTCGTCCTGCGCGATGCCGTGATCATCACCCTGATCGCCGTTGTAGTCGGCCTGCTCTCGAACGAGCTGCGCGAAGGCGGCATCCCGCTGGTGCAAAAGACCGAGTACCAGATCCTGGTCCCCTGCCCGGAGACCGTCGGCGAGGCGCCCGCCATGTCTCCAGACGATCCGGCGCTGCGCGAGCCCGGCACGCTGCTCATCGACGCCCGCCCGGCGGCCGACTTCACAAAGGATCACCTGGAGGGAAGCCGCAGCGTGCCCTACGACTACCTGATGCCCACCGATCCCGCAGCGGTGAAGGACATCCTCAAGTCTGGCGCGAAACGGGTGGTGGTGATCGGCAACGGCGGCGACCCCGATCCCGGGGAGCACCTGGCCAAGGAGCTCGCCGGCAAGGGCATCCGCAACGTGTACTTCGTGCGCGGCGGCCTTCCGGCCATCCGCGCCGCGGGAGGCCGGCCATGAAGCGCCTGCTCTCCTGGCGCGGCCACCCGCCCATCGCCCTGGTGGCGCGGCTCTACCTGGGATGGGTGTTCCTCTACGCCTGCTGGCACAAGCTCCAGCATCCCGGCGACTTCGCCCTGGACATCGCCACCTACCAGATCCTGCCGCTTTCGCTCGTCAACCTCATGGCCATCGTCCTGCCGTGGCTGGAGCTCATCGCCGGTGGTCTTCTGGTCATTGGCTTTCGCACCCGCGCGGCGGCGCTGTGCATCCTGGGGATGATGGCCATGTTCAGCGTGGCCATCGCCATCGCGGTGGCCCGGGGCCAGGAGATGTCCTGCGGCTGCTTCGCCTCGCAAGGGCTCAAGGAAGACCCCATCTCCTGGCTGACCGTCCTGCGCGATCTCGGCTGGACCGCGCTGGCCCTGTATGTCTTGGTGTTCGACCGCAGGCCGCTGGGCGTGGACGGCTGGCTGATGTCGCGCAAAGAAAAGACACGTGCCAGCGTCTGAATATGACGGGAGAGGATGGCCATGGTGATGAAGCGTCTTGCGAACGATTGGCGGCGGTTGCTGATCTTCGGTGCGGGCCTGGGTGCGCTGTTTTCTGCGAGCGCCAGTTTTGCCCAGACGCCGGTCTGCGACGCCCTTTCGGCAAAGGACCGGGCCGCCGCGGCCAGGGCGTTCGAGGCGCTGCACCCCTACGACGAGTGCGACCAGACCTTCGAGCGCTGCCTCCTCGAAAAGCCGCCGAAACCGCTCGTGCTGCGCCTCGCCTCCGACGTGTGCCGCATGGTCCGCGAGGGACAGACCGTCTTGCAGATCGAGCGCGCGCTCGAGAAGCGCGAGCGCTCGCTCCACCCCGTCGGCAAGCGGGCGGTGGTGAGCGCGGACAGCGCCATGGCCGCGGGGGACGAGAACGCGCCGGTGACGGTGGCGGTGTTCGCCTGCGCCCGCTGCCCGTTCTGCAAGGTGGTGGTGCCGGGCCTGTACCGGGAGGTCACGCAAGGGCGGCTCCGGGGCAAGGCGCGGCTCGTGTTCCGCCCGTTCCCCATCAAGGACCACCCCGGCTCCACCGAAGGCGGCCTGGCGTTGCTCGCCGCGGCACGCCTGGGCGGGTTCTGGCCGTACCTGCTTCATCTTTACGAAAACTTCGACACATTCTGCCCGAAGCTGCTCGCGGACTGGGCTGCGGCGGTAAATCTTCCGCGGGAGGAGTTCGAGCGGGCCATGAGCGATCCGGGCCTGCGCGAGCAACTGGTGGCCAGCAAGCAGGAAGGGTTGCGCTGCGGCGTCAAGGCCACGCCGACACTTTTTGTCGACGGCCGCGAGTACGTGTACGAGAACCGGCTCCCGGTCATGATCGACGTGCTGGAAGAGGCCGCCGAGGCGGCCCGCGCCGCCCAAGACACGAGCCGCTGACGAGGTGGATGATGTCGATACGAATGCGCGCGCGAGTCGTCTGGGCCGGCGCGGGGGCCTCGTTGCTTTGCGTCCTGGCCGGGGTGCGCCTTTCGGGCTGCGTGAGCCAACACTGCTACGAGGACCGCGACTGCCCGGCGCCCAAGGTGTGCGGCCCCGCCGGCGCTTGCGTCTATCAGTGCACCCGCGACGAGGACTGCGGCGCGAACTTTTTCTGCCAGGACTTCCGCTGCCGGCCCGATTCCACAAACCCCATCGAGTGCCCGCAGGACATGGTGGCGGTGGCGGACACCTTCTGCGCCGACCGCTACGAGGCCTCGCGCCCGGACGCCACGGCCTCTTCGGGCGGGACCGACGAGTCGCGGGCGGTGAGCGCGGCCGGGGTCATCCCCTGGCAGGTGCGCGACAACGGCACCGCAGAGAGCGCCTGCCAGGCGGCGGGCAAGCGGCTGTGCACGCCCGAGGAGTGGCGCCTTTCGTGCAAGGGTCCCGACGGCACGGTGTACTCCTACGGGGACAGCTACGACCCGTCGGCGTGCAACGGTATCGACGCCTTCGGCCGGGATCGCTTCCACCTCGCGCCCACCGGCTCGTTTCCCCGCTGCACCAACGAGTGGGGCCTCTTCGACATCAACGGCAACCTGTGGGAGCACGTGGCCGGCGGCAGCGACCAGCTGGTGCGCGGCGGCGCCTACAACTGCGGCGACTCGGCGGCGTTGCACAAGTGCGACTACGTCCCCGGCAACTGGACCCCCTCGGCCCGCGGCTTTCGCTGTTGCCGCACCCCGCCCTCCGCCAAGGACGGCGCGCTCGCGGACGCCGACGGGGGGCACGACGGCGAGACGGACGACGGCGGCGATGGCGGCTGCATCGTCGAGGACGGCGACGCCGGACCCGATGAATCGGCGGATGGAGACGGGGCACCGGCGGGCGACGACGGCGGCATGGAGGAGCCGGATGCCGGGGAGGACGGCGCAGCGCAGGACGGAGGAGATGCCGGCGGCGATGGCCCCCTCATGCCTTGCCCGCCGGACATGGTGGATCTGGGCATTTGCTGCATGGATCGCTACGAGGCCTCGCGCAAAGACGCCACGGCCGAAAACGCGGGGACGGACGAGTCGCGCGCGGTCAGCCGGGCCGGGGTCCTGCCCTGGTACGTCAACCCCATGAGCCTCGAGGCGCGCGACAAGTTCGCCTCCGCCTGCGCCGCGGCGGGCAAGCGGCTGTGCCGGCGGGAGGAGTTCTTGCGCGCCTGCCAGGGGCCGGGGCCGCAGGCGCGGCGCTACTTCTTCGGCGACCGCTGGGATGCGGAGGTCTGCAACAGCGTGGACACCTACTGCGACGACTACTGCCGCGAGCACGCCATCGACCCCTGCAACACGAACGAGAACTGCGGCTACCAGTACTACTGCTTCCACGTCATGCCCACCGGGAGCTTCCCCGGCTGCACCGACGGCAGCGGGCTGTTCGACGTCAACGGCAACGTGTGGGAGATCGTGCCCAGCGAAACCGTCCGCGGCTACGAGGTGCGCGGAGGGGCCTTCAACTGCGGCGCGCCTTCCTTGCGCTTCGAGTGCACCTTCGACGCCGGCTGGAACGACCTCTTCGCCGGCTTCCGCTGCTGCCGCGAGCGGGCGCAGTAGGCCCCGGCGCGGCCGGCGGGTTTTACGGCCTGCCGAAGCCGACCCCGGACCTCCGATCGCTGAAGGAGAACACCGTCTCCTCGAGGTGCTCCAACGGATCGACGGGCTTGCCCTCCCGCAGCAAGGCGAAGTGCAAATGCGGCCCGGTGGCCCGCCCGGTGTGGCCGACCAGCCCCAGCACGTCCCCCCGGCCGATCTCCTGACCCTCCTTCACCATGATCGCCGACAGGTGGGCATACAAGGTGTGGAGGCGCGGCGCGTGGCGGATCTTGACCGTGAGCCCGGCGTTGCCCGCCGCCCCGGCAAAGACCACCAGCCCATCGGCCGCGGCCAGCACCGGCTCGCGCTCCTCGGCGGCGAGATCGACCCCGGCGTGAAAGCGCACCACATGCTCGAAGGGGTCGCGGCGCGGACCGAACCCCGAGGAGATGATCCCCGCCTCGAGCGGCCACTTGAGCCAGGAGCCGGCGCGCGCCTCGTGCCGTCCCGCCGTTTGCAGGTCGCGCATGCGCCGGTCGATGCGCGCGATCAGCGCCTGCACCATCCGGACGAGCTCCGGCGGCGCCCCGCCCGGGCGGCGCGACTCCTGGTCCAGCTCGAACTCCGCGGCCACCCGCGCCCGGATGAGGGGCGACGGCCGCAGCCGGTCCACGGGAAGCGAGAGGTAGGCGTCGACGCTCTCGAGAAAGGGGGGCCAACCCAGCGGGTCGCCCGCCCCCCGCCGGACCTGGAACTGCCGGATGGACCGCTCGACCTCCAGGGTGTCCGGGGCGAAGTTCATATAGTCGCTCATCATCTCGGCGGGTACGTATTCCAGATCCATCGCGAGGCCCCACTCGCCGAACGGTTCCGCCCCGGTGACGGTCACGGGTTCAACGGCGGGTTTTTCGTTCGTCGAGAGGATCGAATCGTGCGCCGCGCCCGTCCGGTGGGGCGGGGTGGGTTTGCGGGTGTCCGCCTCCCAGCTCGGGCCGCAGGCCGAAAGGAAAAACAGGAATGCACAAAACATCCGCGCTCGCATCGGCCGTAAGGATAGCACCGCGGATCGGCCACAACAAAAATTCAGGGTGGGCTCTGCTCGTTCGAGCGGGAGCCCCGAGGCCGCGCAGGATCTTTTTGGCGCAACAGATAGCAGCCCGGATTGCCTTCGCAAATCACCATCGCTAGCCAAAGGATGTGCCTTTTTGACACCTTGTGTCACAAGCGTGCGCTCTCCGGGATGAATTTTATCCGGAAACGAGGGCCGGGGATTGACAGGAATGTGTGATCCAAGTCAAATCTATTTGTCCGGGAAGCACTGTTCCCCCTCCGAGGCTTCTCGGCCCGAGAACGTCCCGAAAAGATCGGGACAGCATGGAGGCCGCATGATCAAGGTGTTTGGAACCCTTCTGGCTCTCACGACCCTGTGTGTTTTACTTTCGGGCTGCGACTGCGGGGGC
>CAZLNM010000167.1:0-6369 GCA_964561025.1 uncultured Myxococcales bacterium | reverse complement strand
TGAGAATCGGGATTGTTCTTCTCTTTTGTTTTCTTTTTGCCCATGAAACAAAGGGAGACCCACTAAACCATCTTTGCAAACTCCAGGGCACACGTATGCCGCTGAAGCTATACATTCAGATGCCCGACTTCACCAACCCCCAAAGCTTTGGTTGGACTGAAGAACAGACAAGAAACGTCGTGCTCGAAGCTGCAAGGGTTTGGACAACGGAATTTTTCAACAGACTCTGCCTGTTGGAATCAACGTCTGGGATGTAGCGGGATCGTGCTATTCGGCATATTGGGGAAAACTGTTCGCTGTCGCGTGTGACGCTGCGTTCAGTTATTGAAGAAAACAAGGAGGAATCAGGTATGAAAACGGGAAAGATTTTCGCGGTGATCAGTATTGCCATGATTCTTGGTGTTCTTAGCGGTTGCAGCAGAGGGTCAGATTCTCAGTCGTCATGTGATTCAATGCTCTCTTTGCTTGCGCCATCCACTACCCTTCCGCGCCTCCTGCAAGTGACAAACGTGTTCCTGGTTGGCAAGTTCGCAAACGTAGAAAGCACCGATTCAAGAAAAACAGGTCTCATGCCAGAGGAGAAAAGTTGTTTGTTGCCGGCAAAAGAAGCAGCGATTACCGAACCCAAGGATGTCATCTTTGCAATCCCCGAGTTGGATGGCCCTATCGGAAAGGTGGCGGCCCTTGCTCCCGGAACAAGATGCCGTGAAGTCGAGCACCGGGAGACCGTGTGCGACGGAAAAGCGGGTGATGGTGGCGCGTCCGATGCTGGGTGCCGGGAGGTGGTAGTAACCTCCAATACCTGCAAGCTGCCGGAGTGGCACTATGTCATTGGCGACAGAGGCGAGCAATACGCGATGTTTCTTTTCAAAGATCCAGAGAATAAGGAAAGACATCTTGTGCTCGAAATGGCTTTTGAAGTTGAAGATGGATTCGTTGACCTGGGAATCCTTGAGGAGGGTGAGCGGACTTCTCTGGAAGACATGAGGGCGTACCTGACAAAGAACACAAAACCTGGTATTCCGTTGTTTTGGGAACCTTAAGGTTTGGCATCTTTCCGAACGAAGCGCCCGTAACACCCGTAACAAACAGAAGGGGGAGAACCGAGATCCCGCCTGGCCGGCTTTACAAACCCCCCGTCCGCAAGGTACATCCGGCGCATGCTGGCTGTGCCGTCACGGGCCGCCCTGCGCCTGCTGCCGCTCTCGCTCATCGTGGCCTCGTCGCTGTACGCGGCGGGTTTCTGGATCCTCTCGCCCCGCTCCCTGCCGACGGCCGAGGACACGCGGGCCGCGGGCGAGTACATCCGGGCGAACTTCGCCGCCGGCGACGCCATCGCGGTCCGGCCCTGGTGGGCGGCCCGGCTGCGCGAGACGGTGGGCGATCTCCCCTGGATCCAGGTGCGCGATCTGGCCGCCGAGGACCTGTCGCGCTACGCCCGGCTGTGGGTGTGGGTGCACGATGGGTACGAGGGCGAGCTTTCCGGGCCGTTCGCCTCCGGGACGCACGTTTTGGAAGAGCGGCGCGAGTTCGGGCGTGGGACGCTGCTGCGCTACCGGCTCCCCCCGCCCGCCCGGATCCTGTACGACTTTCGCGCGCGGTTGCAGGAAGCGCGGGTGCGCATGTTCTCGGGCGGGGCGCCGGTGGCCTGCCCGCGCTGGGAGCAGGATCGCTTCATCTGTACCAACCGCGACTGGAACTACGTCGGCCGCATGATCGTCGAGCTCGGTGACGATCCGCGCGAGATCGTGTGGGCCCACCCCTCCGACAGCGGCCCCATCGAGATCGAGTACGCCGATGTCCCGCACGGCTCGGTGTTGCGGGTCCACACCGGCTTCACCCCGCCGGCGGCCCGGGCCAAGGACGGCGCGCCGGTCACCCTGGAGGTCGAGATCGACGGCCGTTCGGCCGCCCGCATCGTGCAGGAGAACCGCACCGGCTTCTTCCCGGCCGACGTCGAGCTGGCCCCCTTCGGAAGCGGCCCGCACCGGGTGGTGTTCCGGGTGTCCACCCCGCACGCCGGCATGCGGCACTTCTGCTTTACCGCCGAGGTGCGCCAGTGAATTTTTTGCGGCGGCACACCGACGGCGTCATCGCCCTGCTCCTCGCCGCCGGGACGTTGCTCGCCGTCTTTTTCCACAGCGGCGGCATGGGCATCACCCGCGACGAGAGCTTCTACTTCGACGCCGCCGAGAGCCATGCCGGCTGGTTCCGCACCCTCCTGCGCGCGCCGCGCGAGGCGCTCCAGGAAGGCACCATCGACCGCTACTACGAAATCAACCACGAGCACCCGGTGCTGGTGAAGAACCTCATGGCCCTGTCATACCTGGCCTTCGGGCCGGCGGGGCGGAGCCAGTCCTCGGGCGAGTACGCGCGCGCCATGCGCTTGCCGGCCCACCTCAACGCGGCGCTGCTTGCGGCCCTGGTCTTCCTTTTCGGCGCCTCCGTGGCCGGGCGCCGGGCCGGATTGCTCGCGGCTCTCCTGTTCGTTCTGGTGCCGCGGCACTTCTACCACCTGCACCTGGCCTGCTTCGACATGCCCATCACCACCGCCTGGCTGGCCGTGGTCATGGCCTACCGCAAGGCCGACGGCTCGCTGCGCTGGTCGATCCTGTCCGGGCTCTTCTTCGGCCTCGCGCTCTCGGTGAAACACAACGCCTTCTTCATCCCGCTGGTCCTCGGGCTGCACTGGCTCATCGTGAAGCGGCGCGAGTTCTCGTTCGGCAAGGCGGGCCTGGCCTTCCCCCGCATCCCGCTGGCCTTCTTCGCCATGCTGTTCCTCGGTCCGCTCGTGCTGTGGCTGCATTGGCCCTACCTCTGGCACCACACCCTCGAGCGGGTAGGTTTCTGGATAGGGTTCCACCTGCATCACATCAACTACTACTGGGAGTTCTTCGGGCGGCTGCTCACCGATCCGCCCTTCCCCTGGGGATACGCCTTCGCCGTCACCGCGGTCACCGTGCCACTGCCGACCCTGCTCCTGATAGTGTTGGGGCTGGGCGCGGCCATGCGGGATCGCTTGGGCCCGCCGCTCTCCCGCCTTCTGCACAAGCTGCGCCTGTGGCGCCGGCCGGCCGCGGCATCGCCCGAGGGCGTCGATGGGGCGCGCGAGCGCGACGACTGGCTGCTCATCCTCAACGGCCTGTTCCCCATCGTGCTCATCTCGCTGCCCTCGGTGCCCATCTTCGGCGGCGTCAAGCACTGGCTGCCGGCCATGCCCTTCTTGTGCGTGCTGGCGGCGCGCTACCTCGACGGCGCGGTGGAGCGGCTGGGCGGGGCCATCGCTCCGGCCGCGCGGCGCTGGATCTTCTCCGCCGTCGCCGCGCTGGTGCTGCTACCGTCGCTCTTGGGGCTTTTTCGGGTGGGGACGTACGGGACCAGCTTTTACAACGAGCTGGCCGGCGGCATTCCGGGCGCGGCCGACCTGGGCATGCAGCGCCAGTACTGGTCCAACAACGTCACCGGGGTGCTGCCCTGGCTCAACGAAAACCTCCCCCGCGGCGCGCGGCTCTACCTGCACGAGGTGACCGGCGAGGCCTTCCGCTTCTACCAGCGGGACGGCTGGCTGCGCGCCGATGTCCGCATGGCCTTCGGCCCGGAGGACGCGGACTTCTGCGCCTACCAGTACCACCGCGAGTTCGTGGACGCCGAGTACCGCATCTGGAACCAGACCGGCACCCGGCGCATCTTGCACGGACTGTATATAGATGAGGTGCCCATCATCCTGGTGTACGACTGCCGCCGGCCGGGAGCCGGTGGCAGGCCTTGACTCCGATTGTGGATGCAGAAAGCATGTACGCGACCGACCGCGGGGCCCACACAGCCAGCGCGAGCGGTCGCGGTAACCGTGACGGCCAAAGGCCGCGCCAAGGAGGCCACATGCGCGCCTGGGTCCTCGATCGCCAGGCTCCGGTAGAGTCGGCGCCGCTCTCGTTGCGGGAGGTTCCCGATCCCCGTCCCGGACCGGGCGAGCTGCTGCTGCGGGTGCGCGCCTGCGGCATCTGCCGCACCGACCTGCACGTCGTCGAAGGCGATCTGCCGCCGCGCCGCTCGCCGCTCGTCCCCGGCCACCAGATCGTCGGCGAGGTGCTCGAGTGCGGCCCGGGCGTGGCCGGCGTTCGCCCCGGACAGCGCTACGGCGTGGCCTGGCTTTACCGCACCTGCGGATCGTGCCGTTTCTGCCGTGCCTCTCGCGAGAACCTGTGCGAGTCCCCCGAGTTCACCGGCTGGACCCGCGACGGCGGATTCGCCGAACGGGTCGTGGCCCCGGCCCCGTTCTGTTACCCCGTCCCGGAGGGGTTCTCCGATCTTTTGGCCGCGCCGCTTCTGTGCGCCGGCATCATCGGCTACCGCTCGCTGCGCCTGGCCGGGGTGCTGGGCGGGCCGGGCGCCGCCCCGGTGACCCGGTTGGGGATCTACGGCTTCGGGGCCGCCGGCCACGTGGCCATCCAGGTGGCGCGCGCCCGCGGCGTCGAGGTGTTCGTGATGACCCGCGATCGCGAGCGCCACCAGGCGCTGGCCCGCGAGCTGGGCGCGGCCTGGGTGGGCGGGACGATGGACGAACCTCCAAAGAAGCTCGACGCCGCCATCGTGTTCGCCCCCGCCGGCGAGATCGTGCCGGCTTCGCTACTCGCCCTCGACCGCGGCGGGGTGCTGGTGCTGGGCGGCATCCACATGACGCCCACGCCGCCCATCCCCTACGAGCGGCTGTACCAGGAGCGCGTGGTCCGCTCGGTGGCCAACAACACCCGGCAGGACGGGCAAGAGTTTCTGGCCGAGGCGGCGCGCATCCCGGTGCGGACCGCGGTGCAGGTCTTCGGCTTCGACCAGGTCAACCAGGCGCTGCGGGCCCTCAAGAACGATGCCATCCGGGGCGCGGGCGTCATCCGCCTGTAGGCGCGCCGCGTGTGTCGAAAGAGTTGTGCGGCTGCCGGAGGTCGAACCTCATTCGGACACGCAGCGGAAGCTGAGCGCGGTGCGCACGATCACGGTGGGGCGAAGCTGCGACTCGAACCAGCTCAGGTCCGGCCCGTCGAGCGGCGAGGTGTAGTTGTAGATCTCCACCGCGTCCGGGCCGAGCCGGTGCAGGGCGGGGAAACAGGTGTCTCCCTGAGAGGGCAGATCGAGCACGAACTCCACCTGGCGCGTCCCGGGATCCACCCGCCACAGGGAGCAGCGCTTGCGGCGCGAGGAGTAGTCGCCCTCGTAGCGGTGCGTCTGCTCGGCCGGCGGCAAATCGCGCAGGAAGAGGTCGTAATTGCCGTTCTCGGTGAGGTTGCGCCGGCCCACAAGATACACGGCCGCATCCTGGCGGAAGAGGAGCGGCGAGTCGTACTTCTTGGGATCCATCACGCACTGCCAGCGGCCGAGGTCGTCTTTCGGCGCGGTGCAGATGCGCGTCCCCCAGCCCAGCTCGTCGCCGAGCTCGACCCGGCTCACCGCCAAAAGCGATCCGTCATCCAGGAACACGAAGTCCGTCTCCGAACCCCCGCCGCGCAGCACCAGCGGCTGACCGGGCACCACCGGCGTAAACGTCCGCCCGTCACCGGTGGTGAGCCAGTGGACATCGATGGGCTTTCCATTCACGTCGTAGATGTTCTCGCCGCCGACGTAGGCGAGGAGGTACGGAATACCGTTCTCGACACGGACCCGCCAGGGGATGAAACCCGGCTCATAGAACCACTCCGGCTCGGAGAACCGCCCCGGGCCCAGGTACTCGCTCACCATCATGCCCTGCGGCTCGAAATCGAGCGGATCGCTCCCGAGCACCGCAAAGTACAAAAAGAGCTTGCCGTTCCAGGAGAGCAATCGCGGCTCGCGAAGATCGGTGCCATAAAAGAACTTCCCCTCGAAACGCCAAGTCTGCTCGTCTTCGCTGCTGACGACGTAGATCTCGGAGGTGGCCGAAGCGAAGTGGCTGCCCGAGGTGCGGAAGGCGAGGAATACGCGCCCGTCGTGTTTCGTGACGTCCAGATTGTTGTTGGCCGGTTGGAGCGCGACCTCGGGAGGAAGCGCGGCGCCCGGGATCACGGCCCGGGTCTCTCCCGTGGACACCGCATGAACCGTGCAGGGCGGGCTCTCCCGGCAGCCCGCCCACAGGAGAAGCAGCGGCATCCAGGCGAGGGGAGCGAGAGCGGTGCGGGCCGGTTTGCGCATCGTGGTTTTTATTAGCATAATCCCGTCCAGAATCGAACCCCAAGACAGGAGAACCGATCCATGAAAATGCGACCTCTGTATTTCGCGGCGGGAGCCCTGATGTCGTTGCTTTTGGCATATCCGGCGGCCGCAGCCGATCACCCGGTGCAGCTTTCGCTATTCACGCCCATACAGATCTTCCCGGCCTCCGACACCATCACCGGCTTTCGCTTC
>CAZLNM010000166.1:0-6475 GCA_964561025.1 uncultured Myxococcales bacterium | reverse complement strand
ACGCCCGTCTGCGCGGCCCGCGCGAGCGGCGCACCAGCGCCGGACCGCCCGCCGCGAGGAAGGCCACCGAGTCGTCGCAGGCCACCCGGATCTCCCGGTCGTGGAGCAGGAAGGCGTCGGCGAGTTTCGAAAGCCGCTCGAGCGCCTCGTGGTTGTCGCGGGCGATGGGCTCCTCGGAGAGGTTCCCCGAGGTCATGACCAGCGCCGGGATCTCTTGGCACAGCAGGTGGTGCAGCGGGGTGTAGGGCAGCATGACCCCCACGCGGCCCAGGCCGGGGGCCACCCGCGGCGTAAACGGCGAACCCGGCAGCGCCGAAAGCAGCACGATGGGCCGCGCCGCCGACTCGAGCAGGGCGGCCTCGGCCTCGCTCACCCGCGAAAGCCGCCGCGCCGCCGGGACATCCGGCACCATGAGCGCCAGCGGCTTTCGCCCCCGCCGTTTCCGCCTGCGCAGCTCGGCCACCGCCTCCTCCCGGCCGGCGTCCACCGCCAGGTGGAACCCGCCCAGGCCGCGCACCGCGAGCACCTTCCCCTCTCGCAGTAGCGTCAGGGCTCGTTCGAGCGGATCGCCGGGCACCCCGTTCCCCCGCGCGTCGCACAGGTAGAGGCGCGGCCCGCAGGCGGCGCAGGCCACCGGCTCGGCGTGGAAGCGCCGGTCGCCGGGATCCTCGTACTCGGCGCGGCAGCTCTGGCACAGCGGGAAGGCCTTCATCGAGGTGCGCGCCCGGTCGTACGGCAACGACTCGATGATGGTGTAGCGCGGCCCGCAGCGGGTGCAATTGATGAAGGGGTAGCGGTAGCGCCGGTCCTCAGGGTCGAACATCTCGCGCAGGCAGTCCGGGCAGGTGGCCAGGTCCGCCGGGATGCGCGCGCGGCCGTCGCTCGGCGTGCTCTCCGACTCCAGGATGCGAAAGCCCGCGGGCAACGAGGCGGGGATGGGTTCGGCCTCGATCGAATCGACGTGCGCCAGCCCCGGCACGACGTCGGACAGCCGTTCGCGAAACGTGGCGAGCTTGTCCTCTGGCCCCTGGGCCTCGATCACCACCGCGCGGCCGGTGTTGCGCACGCTCCCCGAAAGCCCCAGGCCCGTCGCCAGCCGGTACACCGCCGGGCGGAAGCCCACCCCCTGCACCCGCCCGGTGACGGAGAGCCGGATGGCCGCATCCCCGCTCATGCGCGCGTTCGCTTCTTCCCCCGGCCGGTTCCCTTGCGGCGCCGCTCGAGCTGGGCGTCGAGCCAGGCGTAGAACGCCGGCAGGCCCTGGCCGGTGCGGCAGGAGACGTCGAGGATGCGCAGGCCGGGGTGGACCCGGCGCGCCGCCCGGTGGATGGCCGCGAGCTTGACGTCCAGGTGGGGCAACAGGTCGATCTTGTTGACGAGCAAGAGCGAGGATTCACGGAACATGAGCGGGTACTTGGCCGGCTTGTCCTCGCCCTCGGTCACCGCGGAGAGCACCACCTTGTGATCCTCGCCCACCACGAACTCCGCCGGGCACACCAGGTTGCCGACGTTCTCGATCACCAGCACGTCCAGCCGCCCCAGCGGGGCGCCGGCCAGCGCCGGGGCGATCATGCCCGCGTCCAGGTGACAGGCGCCGCGGGTGTTGATCTGGTGCACCCAGGCCGCCCCGGCGCGTTCCACCCGGCGCGCGTCCAGGGTGGTCTGGATGTCGCCCTCGATGACGCCGATGCGAAGCCGGCCGCGCAGATCGCGCAGGGTGCGCTCCAGCAGGGCGGTCTTCCCGGCCCCCGGCGAGCTCATCAGGTTGAGCACCAGCAGCCGGTGGCGATCGAACAGGGCGCGGTTCTGCGCCGCCACCTGGTGGTTGGCGTCCAGGATGTCCTTGAGCACGGTGACCTTCATGTCAATCTCCCTTGTCTCCGGTGACTTGCACCAGGTCGAGCTCCTTGCCCGACACGATCTCGGAAAGCGCCTTGCCGCAGCGGGGGCAGAAGAAGGCGAATTGCTCCACCCGCACGATGCGCCGGCAGGTACGGCAGCGGGCCTTGAGCGGGACGCTCTCGATCTTGAGCGTCGCCCCTTCGGCGAGCGTGCCCCGGCTCATCACCGCAAACGCCTCCTGCATGAGCTCCGGCACCACGGCGCGCATCTCGCCCGCGCGCACGGAAAGCCCGGTGACCCGCACCAGGCGGTTCTCCTCGGCGGTGCGCTGGACGATCGTCAGCAGCTCCTCGATGATGGACGTCTCGTGCACGCGGCCTCCCGGCAGGCGCCGGTGGGGGAATCTACCCTCCGAGGCACCGCGTGTAAAGCGCGCCGATTGACAAAACCGTCCGTCCCTGTCATCGGTAGTCCGGGCCGACCGGGCGTTCCGGCGGCCACACCGCGAGGTATGCATGGGCACCGACCGCTTGCAGTTGTGCGATCTTCCCAAGCTCAAGGAGAAAAAGCAGCCCATCGTCATGGTCACCGCCTACGACTACCCCACCGGGCGCCTGGCCGACGAGGCGGGCGTGGATTGCGTGCTGGTGGGCGACAGCCTGTCGAACGTGGTGCTGGGCTATCCGGACACCGTGCCGGTCACCATGGACGAGATGCTGCACCACGTGAAGGCCGTGACCCGCGCGGTGCGCCGGGCGGTGGTGATCGCCGACATGCCGTTCTTGTCCTTCCAGGTCTCTCCCGAGCGCGCCATCGACAACGCCGGGCGCTTCCTCAAGGAAGGCCTGGCCCAGGCGGTCAAGGTCGAGGGCGGCGGGACGCTGGTGCCGACGGTGGCGGCCATGGTCCGCGCCGGCATCCCCACCGTGGGGCACCTGGGGCTCACCCCGCAAACCGCCGCGCTGCTGGGTGGCTACCACGTCCAGGGAAAGACCGGCCGGGCCGCGCACGCCATCCTGGAGGACGCCTGGCGCCTGGAGCAGGCGGGGATCTCGCTCCTGGTCCTGGAGTGCGTGCCCGACCGGCTGGCCGGGCGCATCGCCTCGGAGCTTTCGGTGCCGGTGATCGGCATCGGGGCCGGGGCCGGCTGCGACGGCCAGGTGCTGGTGTTCCACGATCTGCTGGGCATCACCTTCGGGTTCGCCCCGCGCTTTCTCAAGACCTTCGCCGAGGCCGGCCGCGCCATGCGCGAGGGCCTGGCGGCCTACGCCCGCGAGGTGCGGGAGCGGACCTTCCCGGCGCCCGAGCACGCCTTCCCCATCTCGGACGAGGAGTGGGCGCGCTTCGAGCGCGAACCCGGCAGGGACCGGCCATGAGCGCCCGCATCCTGTCGGGGACGGAGATCGCCGCGCAGGTTCGCGCGGAACTTTCCGGGCGGGCGGCAGCGCTTTGCTCCACCCTGGGCCGGCCGCCGGGGCTGGCGGTGGTGCTGGTGGGCGACAACCCCGCCTCGCGCTCGTACGTCACCGGCAAGCGCAAGGCCTGTGCCGAGATCGGGGTGCGCACCTTCGATTTCGACCTTCCCGCCGGGACCACCATGGACGAGCTCCGCTCGCGCCTCGATCGCCTCAATTCGGACGGCGCGGTGGACGGTATCCTGGTCCAGCTCCCGCTGCCCGCCCACCTCGACGAGCGCGCGGCCATCGAGCGCATCCGGCCGGAGAAAGACGTGGACGGCATCCACCCCGAGAATGCCGGCCGGCTGCTGCGCGGCGAGGACGGCTTCGTGCCGTGCACCCCGCTCGGCGTGGTCGAGCTCCTGCGGCGAAGCCACATCTCCACCCGCGGCGCGCACGTGGTCATCGTGGGCCGAGGCAACCTGGTGGGCCGGCCGCTGTCCTGCCTGCTGCTCCGCAAGGGCGAGGGTGGCGACGCCACGGTCACGGTGTGCCACTCGGCCACGCCGGACCTGGGGCGAATGACCCGGCAGGCCGACATCCTGGTGGCGGCGGCGGGACGGCCCCGCATCGTGACCGCCGACATGGTTCGGGAAGGCGCGGCGGTCATCGACGTGGGCGTGAACCGCGTCGGCACCACCGCTTCCGGCAAGGCCAGGCTGTGCGGCGACGTGGACTTCGCGCCCGTGGCCGAGAAGGCCGCCGCCATCACCCCGGTCCCCGGCGGGGTCGGCCCCATGACCATCGCCATGCTGCTCTCGAACACCCTGCGCGCCGCGGAGCGAGCCCGCTCCAACGCGCCGGCCTGACGGACGCCGCATGGGGACCTCGACACGGCCAGCGCGGGCCATCCGCCTCGTCCTGTTGCTGGAAGCCGTGCTGGGCGTGGTCGTCCTCTCCTGGTCGCTGCTCGACCAGGAGCGCACCAAGCGGGACCTGGATCGCTTGCAGCGGAATTCCGTCGATCTCACGGTCAAATTGATCGCGGACGGCCTGAGCCACGCCACGGCCTCCATGGATGCTCTTTTCGAGCTCGCCGAGGAGGAGTTGGCCATCCGGCTGCAGTGGCTGGCGGACCTCGCCATGCAGGATATCGACGATTCCGGTCTGGCGGCGCTGGGTCTTCAGCTCTACCTGCGCGAGATGCCAGACACGGAGCCGGACGTTGTTCTGGCTCCGCCGCTTCGAGAGCGGCGCGCTGCCGTGATCGAGCTGCTGCGGCGGCTTCCCCGCGATGAACCGCTCAGCGAGTCATTGCTCGTCGACGAGAACTTGCTATGCGCCTCGGCGCCGCGCCTTGCGGGGCGCGCCGTCGCCTGCCGCTCGGCCGAGACCTTTCGCCGCATCCAGCAGGAGGCCAGCCTGGGTCACTGGATGCGCCAGGTGGCGGCGCCGCCGGTGCGCTACGTCCAGGTCCAGGACGCGGAGGGCATCCTGGCGGCCGCGGGAGAGCGAGGCTCGCAGCCCGCCTGGGAGGACGATCCGCTGCTCTCGGAAACCCTGCGCTCGGGCGCGCCGTCCTACCGCGCGTTGTCGCTTCCGGACGGCGAGCTCTTCGAGGGATTGAGCGCGTTGGAGCTTCCCGATGGCAGCCAGGCCGTGCTGCGGATCGGGCTCGATGCGAACCCGGTGGCCGGTATGCGCCACAGCGTGCGCCGCCGCCACCTGTCCCTGCTGGCGTCGGTGTTCGTCCTGCTCATGGGCACCCTGCTCGCCGGGTGGCGGCTCTCCGCTCGCGACCGGCGCCTGCAGGCGCTGGAAGAGGCCGCCGCCGAGCGCGAGCGCGAACGCCAGCGCTGGCAGTCGCTGGGCCAGATGGCCGCCGGCGTGGCCCACGAGGTGCGAAACCCGCTGAACACCGCTCGCATGGCCGCCCAGCGCCTGGAGCGGGAGTTCTCGGTCCCCGATGGCGAGCGCGAGGAATTTCGCGAGCTGTGCCGGGTGTTGCTCGCCGAGTGCGACCGCATCGGCCGGGTGATCGAGGAGTTCCTGGATCTCAGCCGGCCGCTCTCGCTGAACCCGGGGCCAGTGCGAGCGGAGGACTTCGAGCCGGGGCTCTTCGCCGGCGCCCGGCTGCGCGCCAGCGAGGAGAAGAAGACGCTCCTCATCCAGACCGGCGACCTCCGACCGGGGCGTTTCGACCTGCCGCGGCTGCGCCAGATCGCCGACAACCTCATCGGCAACGCCCTGGACGCCACGCCGCCGGGCAAGACGGTGCGGGTCGCGTTGCGCTCCGAGGGCGATCGCTTGCGACTCTCCGTGGAGGACGAGGGCCCGGGAATGGGGCCGGAGCTGCTCGAGCGCATCCGCCAGCCCTTCACCTCCACCAAGGCCCGCGGGCTGGGGATGGGGTTGTTCGTGTGCCGCCGGCTGGCCGAGGCGCACGGCGGCGCTCTCTCCATCGACAGCCAGCCGGGCCAGGGCACGCGGATCGAGGTCTGGGTCTCCTCGCTGCCGTCTCCGGACGCGACCAAGGAGTGATGCATGTCGGAGTACTCCCTCCTCGTTGTGGAAGATGACGCCAACCAGCGGAAGACGCTCGCCGGCTTCCTGCGCAAGCGCGGCTACCGGGTCGCCGAGGCCGCCTCGGCCGAGGAAGCCGAGCGGGTGGCGCGCCTCTCCCCTCCTCACCTGCTGATCACCGACCTGCGCCTCGGCGGCCCCACCGGCGTCGAATTGCTCAAATCCATCAAAGCGATCTTTCCCGAGATGGAGGCGCTGGTGCTCACCGCCTACGGCACCATCGCCGACGCGGTGGAGGCCATGCGGGCGGGGGCCTACGACTTTTGCACCAAGCCGCTCGATCTCGACCGGCTCGAGCTGCTCGTCACCAAGGCGCTGGAGCGCGTCTCGCTGCGGGACGAGAACCGCCGGCTGCGCCAGACGACCCGCGAGGAGGCTTTTCGCGCCCTGGTCGGAGAGTCCGCGGCCATGAACCGGGTGCGAGAGCTCGGGGCGCGGGTGGCCGAGAGCCGGGTGCCGGTGCTCATCCTGGGCGAATCCGGGACCGGCAAGGAGGTGCTGGCCCGGGCCATCCACCGCGCCTCGCCGCGCGCCGGCAAGGACTTCGTGGCGGTGAACTGCGCGGCGCTGCCCGAGGGCCTCATCGAGTCCGAGCTGTTCGGGCACCAGAAGGGGGCCTTCACCGGCGCGGCCTCCGACCGCCCGGGGCGTTT
>CAZLNM010000165.1:0-6480 GCA_964561025.1 uncultured Myxococcales bacterium | reverse complement strand
TTCGAACACGATGTCCGAAATCCGGACGGCAAAACCGGGGTGGGTGGAACCTGAAATAAGAAATCAGAAATCAGACTACTACGGCTGGATATCGATCAAAAAGGAGACACGATTTCTCAAGGTGATCTCAAGTTTCGATCCCGAGAGGCCACCTGTGAGTCCGGTCTGCTTCTTGCGGATGAGTGAGACCTCATCCTCCTTTTGCTTGTCCTGGTCGCCATCCAAGTAGACTCCGCTGAGTATGAAAGAGCCAGAGTCCTGGATGTCGGTGTCTCCAAGTTGTTTGGTCTTGATGATGGCGAAGTCCCCTTGCCGATCTCGATCCCACCGAATCTGATAGTCCGCGCCGGCGGGGACCACTTGCCCCAAAGTGGGCGCGGTAAAAACGTGGATATCGGGAGACTCGAGACGCGCACCGCGAACATAGTCGCTTCCCGACTCCACGTCCAGTCGGTACCGAGAGCTCCAGCCGACATTGCTACCCGTGTATTTGCCCTGGGGAACATCGTTGCCCCCGAGAGTGATGGCGTCCTGGCCGTCAGGTGTCAGGCGAACCTGCGCGTCCACAACCGGCTGGTTGTTACGCCGAACCTCCACCTCGTATCGCACGTTAAAATCGGCGCTTTGAGAAGCGTTGGGAATTTGATTTTCGAATTCGATGGACGCGGTGACCAGGAGGGTGTTCGTTCCACTGCCCGAATCCTCGGTTCCACCGCACCCGGCGAAAAACAAGAATACCGCCAACAGAACAAATCGGTTCATGAATACCTCCTCTCCTTGCACAGTATAACATATTTTAAGGATAGCACAAATCCGGTTCTAGTCAGCGGACCACCCATGCCATTGCCTCATAAATCCGCTCACCGGATGGTGGCCAATCCAGGATGTGGGAGGAGCCAGGAAGAAAACCCAGGAGAAGAGCCCAGGCAATCCGGGGTGGGTGGAACTGAACTCAGAACTCAGAACTCACTGAACTCCCGCGGACTCCCACGGGGAGCTCAGGATAGAGGGGACGGCCCGCTCGAACTCGTCGACAAACCGACCCCGCTCCCATTCTGCACAGGAAACCGTGTTGAGCAGACCCGAAGGCCTGCTCCAGGTGCCGTTCTGCCGGTTGTTTTTCCGGGCCTTCCCAGTCAGCGACTTTTCTCCTCGAAGCCCTGGCCCCGCCCTCGTCGCCGCACGGCCAGTCGGCCGGCCAGCACGCCGAGTTCGAACAAGAGGTACATGGGCACGGCCACGATCGCCTGGTTGAAGGCGTCCGGGGTGGGAGTGATGATGGCCGAGACGATGAAGGCCCCGAGCAGCACGTACTTGCGAAAGCGCGCCATCGTCGCGGGCTTCACCACCCCGAGAAAGCACAGGGCGAAGACGAGGAGCGGCGTCTCGAATACCAGCCCGAAGGCCAAGAGGAACATGGCCGACTGGGACAGGTAGCTCTGCAGCGACAAGATCATGCGGGTGTTGTCGGTCATCTGCCCCACCGCGAAGGCCGCCGCCTGCGGCAGGATGATCGCGTAGCAGAAGGCCACTCCACCGGCGAAGAAGGCGGTGGCGAGCAAGATGAAGGGCAGCGCCAGGCGGCGCTCGCGCGGGTACAGGGCCGGCGCGATGAACCACCACAGCTGCTGGAAGATCACCGGGCTGGCAAGCACCAGCCCGCCGATGAAGCCGAGTTTGAGGCGGTAGAAGATGGGCTCGAAGATGCCCAGAAACACCGGCTGATCGCTCCCGGCTGGCAGCAACCCGTCGATGGGCGCGCGCAGCAACCGGTCCAAAAAGTCCGAAAAGATCACCCCCACGATCATGCCGACCAGCAGCGAAAGCGACGACACCACCAGGGCGCGGCGCAGCTCGCCCAGGTGGCCGGTGAAGGTCATCACCTTCTCGCCGGCGCGGTCTTCTCCCGGGGCGGTTGCCACGTTTCGCTCGCCTGCTTGGCCTACAGTTTGAAGCGGCCCATCTCGCCGCGCAGCGTCTCGGCCTGCTCGGCCACGCGATCCACCACCGTCTTCATGCGGTTCATGGAGTCGCTGTGGTGCTCGGCCACCTCCTTGATGCGCTCCACCGCCTTCATCACCTGCTCCGCCCCGCGGCTCTGCTCCTTCTGGGCCCGGTTGAGGTGGTGCACCATCTCCGAGATGTTCTCGATGGCCTTGGTGATCTGCTTGCTGCCGCGGGCCTGCTCCTGGCTGGAGGCGTGAACGTGCTGGGTGATGATCTTCATGCGCTCGGCCGAGCTCATGATCTGCTCGCTGCCCTTGGCCTGCTGGGCGGTGGAAGAGGCGATCTGCTGCACCGTCTCGGCGATGCGGGCGATGGCGTCGGTGACCTCCTTGGAGCCGCGCGCCTGCTCCACCGTGGCCCGGGCGATGGCCCGCACCATGGCGGTGGACTTGGTGGCGGAGTCCAGGATCTTCTGCAGGGCCTGCTCGGCCTCGTTGGACAGGTTGACGCCCTCCTCCACGTCCTGCAGGCCACGCTGCATGGCCTCGATGACGTTCTTGGTCTCTTGCTGCACGCTGCGGATGAGGTTGGCGATCTCGCTGGTGGAGGAGGCGGTGCGCTCGGCCAGGTCCTTGATCTCGTCGGCCACCACCGCGAAGCCCTTGCCGTGCTCGCCGGCCTGGGCGGCGATGATGGCGGCGTTGAGCGCCAGGAGGTTCGTCTGCTCGGCCACGTCATCGATGACGGTGAGCACCTGCCCGATGGCCTGGGCCTTCTTGCCCAGGGCCTCCATGGTGGTGAACACGGTCTGGGTGCTCTCGGAGATGCGGCTGATGCCCTGCATGGACTTCTGCACCGCCTCCGAGCCGCGCTCGGCGTCCCGGCGCACCTCCTCGGACAGCACCGCGGTCTCGTTGGCGTTCTGCTCCACCTGACCGATGGAGATGTCCATCTCGCGCATGGAGGCCGACGTCTGCTCCGAGGCGGTGGACAGGTCCTCCACGCTACGGGCCACCTCCTTGATGGCGGCGGTCATCTGCTCGATGCTGGAGGTGGTCTGCTCCACGCTGGCGGCCAGCTGGTGGATGTTGTCGGCCACCTCGTCGTTGGTGGCAGCCATCTCCAGGATCGAGGAGGAGCTCTCCTCGGCGCTGCCGGACAGCGTCTCGACGTTCTCGGCGATGCCTCGCAGCGAGATCATCATCTGCGCCACCGCCGAGGAGGTTTCGTCCACCGCGGCCACCTGGTACTCGGCGCCGCGCACCACCTCCTCGGTGGCGGAGCTGATCTGCTCCACCGCCTCGCCCAGGTTCTTGTTGGCCACCACGATCTTGCCCACCATGATGTTGAGGTTCCCGGTGATGCGGTTGAGCGCCTCGGCCATCAACCCGATCTCGTCGTGCCCGGTGTCGCGCACCGAGCGAGTGAGATCGCCCCGCGAGGCCCGCATGGCCACCTCGAGCATGTACACCAGCCGGCGGTACAATCCCCGCGAGCCGAGGTAAATGGCCCCGCCGAAGACCAGGATGGCGACCAGCAGGGTGAGGAGCATCTGGCGCACCAGCCCGGCCTTCTGGGCGTCCAGGCGCCGCGTGCTCACCCCCAGGCACACGTAGCCCAGCTCGCTGTCGCCGCTGTCCGTGCGGGGCTGCGCGACCGGCGCCTTGGGCGCGGCGGGCTCCGGCGCGGCCTTCTTGGGTGCGGCCGCCTTGCCGGCGTCCTTGTCGGGGACCTTGTCCGGGTCCTCGGGCTCGCCCTCGCCCAGGTCCCCCAACATCAAGGCTTCGGTGTCCGGGCCGGCCGCCTCCTCGCCCAGATCGCCGGCGTCGGCGTCGCCCAGCGAGCTGGCGGAGCGGACCTCCTGGGTGAAACCCAGAAAGTCGGCGCGATCGATCTCCTGCAGCGGATTGCCCATGTGCAACGCCACCAGCTGCTCGAGCGGCAAGGGCGGCTTGCCATCTCGAAAGCTGCTTGCGAACACCAGGTAGGGATGGCCGGCCACGCCGGTCTCGTTCTTGCGGATGCGGCGCAGCACCAGCACGTAGGACACGGCCTCATCGTCCTGCAGGCGCTGCTCGATGCGGGCCTGCTCGGCCTTGCGCTGCTCGTACATCAGGTCCACCACGCTCTCCGCCGCCAGGTTGCGGGTGAGCCCCTTGCCGCGGGCCCGCAGCGAGTCCTTGAGCTCCCGTCCCACCTGGATGAAGACGGTCACGCCCACGATGGCCAGTACCAGGACGAGCGCCGCCAGCATGGCGCCGATGATCTTGATGCGCAGTCCGAAACGCTCACGGGAGATGGGGGATTCGTTCATGGACGCCCTCTCCTCACTGGCCCACGACCTGCACGCCGGCCCGTTTCAACACGCTGTCCGGCACGGTGATACCCGCCCGCTCCGCGGCGCCGCGGTTGACGATCAGCGCACCCTCGGGGGTCTGCAGCGGCATCTCGCCCGCCTTGGCGCCTTCCAGAATGGCCGTGATGATCTGGGCCGATTTGCGGCCCTGGCTCTGGTAGCTGGCGGCGAAGGCCACCACCGCCCCCTTGCGCACGAACTGGTCCGAGTAGGCCAGCACCGGGATCTTCTTCTCGGCCTGGATGATCAGCGCCTGGTCCAGAAACTCCCGGGTGACGACCGTGACGTCTCTCAGCAACCACAGGCTGTCGACCTGCGACAGGATCTGGCGCAGGGCCTCGCCGACCTCGCGGCGCTCCTTGACCTCGCGCACCACGAGCTGCAAGCCGAGCTCACCGGCCGCGCGGCGGGCGTCCTCCACGAGGCGCGCGGAGTACTTCGGATCGTAGACCACTCCCAGCTTGCGCACCTTGGGGGCCACCTCCTGCAGGGCGCGAAACTGGTCCCGCACCGGCGGCTCGATGTCCACCCCGGTCACGTTGCCGGAGCGAAGCTTGTTGAGCGAAGGGGTAGAGGCCAGGCAGAAGACCACCGGCAGGTCGGTGATCTCCGCGCGCAGGGCCTTGGCCGCGGAGAGGCCCACCGCCAGCACCGCGCGCGGCTCGGCCTCCCGCACCGCCGCGGCCAGGTTGGCCGGGTCGGCCAGCCGCCCCTGCATGGTGAGCGTCACCACCGAGCCCTTGAAGGTCTCCTTGAACCCCTGGATGGCCTTCTCGTAGGCGGCCAGATCCTTGGACTTGACGATGACCACGTCCGACCCCCGCGCGGGCTCCGCGAGGAGAAACGGGAGCAGCCAGATCAGAAAACCGATCCCGCGGCGCCCGGGGGCCGCATGTGCAGGCGTTCGGCGCACGGCCAACCCTTCGAAAAAACTCCAGAAAGAATACCGGCGCCCGCGAGCCTGGTCAAGGAATTGTCCCTCGGGGCTTTTTCGGGTCGGGGTGCCTTCCTTTTCTTCTCGGCCCTGTTACACTCTGGAGAGAACAAGGAGGTCATATGCGACGGTGCGGACTGGTCATGCATCCGATCTTTCTGGAACACGACCCGGGCCCGGGCCATCCCGAGTGCCCGCGCCGGCTCGAGGTCATCGAGCGCGTGCTCGAGGAACAAAAGCTCATCGAGAAGATCCGCCGGGTCGAGCCCCGGCCGGCGACGAAGGAGGAGATCGTCCGGGTCCACTCCCCCGAGTACTTCGAGCGGGTGATGGCCAGCCGGGGGCGGGCCACCGCCCTCGACCCGGACACCCACACCTCGGAGAGGTCGGTGGAGGCGGCAGAGCTTGCGGCGGGCGGCCTGCTCGAGCTGTGCCGCCGGGTGATGGCGGGCGAGCTCGACAACGGCTTCGCCCTGGTGCGGCCGCCGGGGCACCACGCCGAGCGGGCGCGGGCCATGGGCTTCTGCCTGTTCAACAACGTGGCCGTGGCCGCTGAGCACGCCCGGGCCGCGCTCGGGGCGCAGCGGGTGCTGGTGGTGGACTTCGACCTCCACCACGGCAACGGCACCATGCACAGCTTCTGGCGCCGGCCCGACGTGCTGTACTTCTCCACCCATCAGTATCCCTTCTACCCCGGCACGGGAGCGGTGGCCGACATCGGAGAGGGAGAGGGAGAGGGCTACACGGTGTCGGTGCCGCTCAACCGGCCCATGGGCGACCGGGAGTTCCGAGCCATCTTCCGCGAACTCCTTTCGCCGGTGGCGGAGCAGTTCAAGCCGGATCTGCTGCTGGTGAGCGCGGGGTTCGACATCTACCAGGGCGATCCGCTGGGGAGCATGCAGGTGACCGAGGAGGGCTTCGGAGACCTGGCATCCGACCTCCTGGCCCTCGCGGACCGAACCTGCGCGGGCCACCTGGTGCTGACGCTGGAGGGCGGCTACCACGTGGAAGGGCAGGCCGGGGGCGTCGCCCAGGTGGTGCGCGCGCTGCTCGGCGAACGCCCCGCCCGCCCCGCGCCCGACGACGCAGGCGCCGCCGCCCCGGTCATCCGGGCGGTGCAGCGGGCGCTGGAGAAACACTGGCGCTTTGCCTAGAGCGACCTTTGGCCGCGACCAGCGCGCCGCGGCCGGGTGGCCAGAGGCGCGGCTGCTCAACGGCGAGTCCTCTTAGTTGCTCGCCGTAG
>CAZLNM010000164.1:0-6588 GCA_964561025.1 uncultured Myxococcales bacterium | reverse complement strand
GGGTCAGACTTTCCAGGAGCTTTTTGGCCTCCGCCCGGGCCAGGGTCTCCCGCGGGATTCCCCGGCCGGTGTCCCGCACCCGCAGCACCACCCACTCCTCGTCCCGAAACAGCGTCAAGGTGACGGTGCCGCCGCCGGGGGTCATGGCGGTCTCGGCGTTCTGGAGCACGTTGAGAAAGGCCCGGCGCAGGCCGCCCTCCCGGCCCAGCACCCGCGGCAGGTTCTCGGAGTACTCGCGCTGGATGCGGATCCCCTGCCGCTCGAACTTGGCGGTGAGCAGATCCAGGGTCAGGTCCAGCAGACGCGGCAAGTGCAGCGGCTCGCTGGGCTCCGAGTCGCGGAGCTGCTGCTCCGAGAAGCGCAGGAGGTTGTCGGTGACCTCGCGGCAGCGCTTGGCCTCGGTCTCGATGCGCCGCAGGAACTGGCTGTCCGGGTCGTCGTCTTTTTTCTTGCGAAGCAGAAGCTGAGTGAGGCCCAGGATGCCGCCCAGGGGGTTGTTGAGCTCGTGGGCCACCCCCGCGCCCAGATCGCCGATGGCGTTGAGCTTGCGGGACTCCAGCAAGGTCGCCTGGACCTGGCGCAACTCCTGGGCCCGGCTCTCCGCCGCGCGGGCCAGCTCCCGCATGCGTTGGTTCACCCGCCGCACCCGCAGCTCGAGCAGGATGCCGGAGATCAGGATGAGCAGGGCCACCCCGATCCAGGCGGCCCACACCAGCGGCGGGACCTTGCCGGCGTCGGCCCGGGCCAACGGGCGCTCGATGACCAGCGCCCAGTCGAGGAAGTCGAGCGGCTGGATGACCCCGCTCAACTCCTCTGGCCCATCCCGGTACGTCAGGGAGGTGCCCTGGCCTCCCTGGAGGTAGCGCGCCACCAGCGGGTGGGCGTTCTGCGGTTCCCGCGCCAGCGAGCGCCGGCCGTCGGGATGGGCCACCAGCCTGCCCCCGCCATCGACCACGAAGAGGCGCATGCCGGGATCGCTCACCAGGGTGCCGAGGATCTGCTGGACCCGGCGCAACGACCGCTGAAAGCCCAGTAGATAGCGGGTGCCGCCGGCGGACTCCAGGGCCATGACCGCGGCCAGCAGGTTCACGTTCCGCTCCGGATCCGGGTAGACGTCACTCACCGCCTGGCCCTTCTCGCGCGCCACCTGGATGGGCAGGTGTTTCAGGAAGGTGTCGAGCTGTTGCGGCGTGAGCGGCAGGTGCCCCGCCAGCTCGCCGCCCGCCGCCGCCCCGCCGCTCAAGAACACCGGGCTCACCGTCGGGCGCCCCTCGTGATCCATGAGGATCACCGCGTCGATGTCGTTGTCCTGCTTGTACAGCAGGCGCAGCATCCCCAGAGCTTCGTCCTCGGAGAGCCGGGAGAGGTCGAAGGCCTGGCTGGCCAGCAAGAACCCCCGCATGGTCTCGTGGAGCTCCAGCTGGATGAGCCGGGCCGCCAGCCGCGAGAGCTCCTGGTCCCGCTGGGCGAGCGGGGCGCGCTCGCTCCCGCCCAGGACCAGCAGCCCCACGGTGAGCGGCAGCAGCGCCGCCGCCAGGGCGTAGGCCAGGATGTGCATGCGCACGCTCACGGGGCGCACTGTACCACAAGCCGCCGCCGCTGCAACCCCGAGTGCGCTCGACCGGGCGCGCCCGCCGGTTGCCAGGGCGCGGCGTGGCGGGTAGAATCGGCGCATGCGCAACCGAATCCAGCTTCTCGTCCCCGTGCTCGCGGTTCTCGCCAGCGCCTGCGGCGCCTCCTCCGAGTCGCTGCCCTTCGAGCCCGCCGGGCCGCAAGATTCGCCCGACCCGGGCTTGCCCGGACCGTTCCCGGTGGGGGTCAGGACGCTGGACCTTTCGGATCCGTCGCGCATCGACGAGCGCACCGGAGAACCGCGGCGCCTGCGCACGGAGATCTGGTACCCCGCGGAGCAGAAGCACCGGAAGGGCCCTTTTCACACCTACGATTTCTCCGCCCAGGCCCGGGAAGAGGAGCTGGGCGACAAGCTCCAAGTGGTGCTGGACACCAACCTGCCGCTGTTGGAGAGCACCGCGGTGAAGGACGCGAACATCGACCGCCAGCACGGCCCGTACCCGCTGATCCTGTTCTCGCACGGCGCCTACGGCCTGCGCCAGCAGTCGATCAGCTACACCATCCACCTGGCCTCGCACGGCTACGTGGTGGCCGCCCCCGATCACCAGGGCAACACCGTGTGGGACATGATCCGCGATGGCTACCACCCCGGCTCGGTGCCCAACTCGTCGTATCTGCGCGTGCAAGACATGAAGTTCTTGCTCCAGGTCTTGCTGCAGCGGGCGGAGGACCCCGAGGACCCGCTGTACTGGCTGCTGGACTTCAAGCGCGCCGGCGTCTCGGGCCACTCCTTCGGCGGCTGGACCACGGTGTGCATGCCCTGCCAGGACGTGACCTTCGTGACCGGGGTGGCGCTGTCGCCGCTGATCTCGCTGGCAGTCGGCTTCGGCTGCAAGCTGGCGGACTACCCCGCGCCGCTCATGGTGATGCACGGCGATCAGGACTACACCTTGCCCTACCGCGACACCTACTGCGACTACCGCACCATGGGTGGCGCCGAGCTGCGCCTGGTGGAGATCCGCCGCGGCGGGCACTACACCTTCACCGACATCTGCGACATGGATCTCGACTATCTGGCCCAGCGGTTGGGGATCAGCGACGCCGAGGACGCCTTGCACGACGGCTGCTCCCCCACCGAGAACCTCAACTGGCACGAGGCCCACCGGGGCATCCACCACTACGCCGCCGCCTGGTTCAACCTGTGGCTGCGAAACTCCCCCGCCTCGCGCGACTATCTCATAGAGAAGAGCGAGCCGCCGTTCGATTCCTTCCGGCTCTACGCCGACGACATCCCCGACTGGCCCGACGGCGGCTGCGACTGAAGCTCGAGCGCGAACAGCGCCGCCCCGTAGGCCCCCATGAGCTGCGGTTCGCAGGGCAAGGTGACCGAGAGCCCGAGCTCCTCGGCCAGGAGGCGCTGCACCGCCTCGTTCCGGGCCACGCCGCCGGACAGCATCAGCGGCGGCCGCAGGCCGGTGGCGCGCGCCAGGGCGCCCACGCGGCGGACCAGGGCCCGCAAGAGGCCGCGCACGATGGCGGGCACCTCGGTGCCCCGGGCGATGAGCGACACGATCTCCGACTCGGCGAAGACGGTGCAGGTGCTGGAGATGGACACCTCCTCCTGCGCGGAGAGCGCCAGCGCGGCCATCTGGTCGAGCGGCACGCGCAGCCGGGCGGCGGTGACCTCCAGGAAACGGCCGGTGCCGGCGGCGCACTTGTCGTTCATGGCGAAGTTCTGCACCTTGCCGTCGTCGCCGATGGCGATCACCTTGGTGTCCTGCCCGCCGATGTCGATGAGCGTGCCGCCGCGTCCCAGCTCGCGGTGCACCCCGCGCGCGTGGCAGCCGATCTCGGTGAGCGCGGTGCGGGCCTCGGGCACCAGCTTGCGCCCGTAGCCGGTGGCCAGCAGCGAAAGCCCCGGCGGCACGCCGGCGGCGAGCGCGCCCGCCAGCATGCGGCGCGCCTGCTCCTGGATGCGCGGCTCGGTGGGCTCGATGGCCTGCCACGCCCGCCGGCCGTGTTCATCCACGGCGCACAGCTTGGTGGTGGTGGAGCCGACGTCGATGCCCAGGGCGCGCGCTTCTCGCGGGTTCACGAGAGCACCACTTCCAGGAAGGCTTCCAGCCGGGAGGCCACCTGTTCCTCGGAGAAGCTGCGCGGATCGTTGTGGTCCGCCTCCAGCAGCAGGGCCGGGACCGACAGCTCGCGGCCGAGGCGCTCGCGCTGGTCCATCTGCCCCACCGAGTACGGCTTGCAGGAGCGGTCCGAGTGCAGCAGCACGCCGCTTGCCTGGTACTCCTGCACCATGCGCGAGAGCGTGCGCAGCTTGTCGCCGGTGGAGCGGTTGAGGATGGGGTGCAGGTACACCCGGGCCAGCGAGTCGAGCGGCTGCCGGGGATCCATCAGCGGCGCCAGCTCGCCCCAGGCGTTGGTGTAGCTCGAGGCCACCAGGGCCACGCCGCGCGAGGCCAGGTAGTCCGACAGCGGCCGCACCCGGTACCAGATGGGCAGGTTGTCCCAGATGAGCCGGCGCCGCTCCTCCCGCAACGCGCCCACCCCCGTCGCGACGCGCCGGTCGAGCTCCGAGAGCAGCACGCGGTAGTAGGCGGTGGTGTCGGGCTCGCCGCGCATCTCCACGATGGGCGCCATGTGGATGAACTCGTCGAAGGCCAAGATCGGGCTGGGCCGCGCCTTGCCGCGTTCCAGCACCTGCATCCACAGCTCCACCGCCTGCTTGCTCTCGGCCAGCACGCGCTCGAGCCGCGCCGGCGAGAGCGGGCGGCGCGCCACCCGCTCCATCACCGGGATGGCCTCCTCGATCTGGCGGCGCACGTAGCAGACCGCGTGCGGCTCGGCCGGGCGGTACAAAAAGGGCGTGTCGACGAGCACCAGCGGCACCCGGAAGTGGTGGGCCAGCACCTGGTACCAGTACAGCACCGTCTGGCAGATGTTGGTGCAGCACACCAGCAGGTCGGGGCGGGGCAGGCGGCCCACCGGGGTGCGGCCGGACAGCACCGAGCCGATGTCGGTGCGGGCGTAGGAGCAGATGTCGCGCGAGAAGCCGGCCTCCTCGGCCACCTGGCACAGCTCCTGCGCCGTGCGCCGGATGCCGCACACCGCGCCGTGGTTCTCGGGGTAGATGAGGAAGTACCCCAGCGCCTGCAGGTGCTCGATGGGGCCGCCCGAGGTCACCCAGGCCACCGGGCGGTGGCCGCTGGCGTAGCGCCCGCGCAGGTAGTGGCGGCTGATGAGCTCCTTGAGCTGGGGCGAGCACAAGAGCGGCGGCGCGAGCGGCCCCGGCCGATCGCCGCGGCGGCGCAGCGCCCGCTCGCTGCGGCGGCGCGAGAGGCGCAGCACGGCCTTGCCGATGAGGTCGACGTTGAGCCGGTAGGCGATGGAGGAAAGCAGGCTCATAGCATCTCCAGGAAGGCTTCCAGGCGGGTCTGCGACGGCCCGTCCAGGTGCGCGGCCAGGTCGGTCTCGAGGGCGAGGCTGCGGACGCCCGCCTCCTCCAGGGCGCGGCGCAGCGCGGGCAGGTAGAACTGCTCCGGCTCGCAGAACTTCACCAGCCGGAAGATCACCCCCCGGGCCCCGCTGCGCCGGCATAGCGAGAGCAAGTGCTCGCAGCGCTCGCGGATGGAGCTCCCGCGGGTGGAATCGGGCGGCCCGGCCAGGATGCGCTCCGCCATGCGCCGGAAGGGCTGGCTGGCGCGCCCCGCCGGGTAGAAGCGCCGGCCCAGGCACAGGGTGTCGTCCGCGCCCACCCGCACCCCGCTTCGGTCGAGGAGCGCAAGTAGCTCACCGGGCTCGGCGATCACGCCCGAGAGCACCACCGTCTTGGCGGCGGCGGGCGGAGCGCCGGCCGCGGGGGCCGAATCGGCGCGCGCGCAGAACTCCTGCGGCGGCAGGTACCCGCGCGCGCGGGAGAGCGCGTACAGGGCCTGGTTGTCGAGCGCAAGCTCGGCCCGCCGCTCCCACAGGCGCAGCAGCGCGGCGTCGGCCGCCTCGTCTTGCGCGACGGCGGAGGCGAGTTCCTCCGCCGAGGGGCTGCGCCCGGAGACGGCGGCGAGCTTTTGCGACAGCGACTCGATCTCCTTGGCGAAGTACTCGGCGTCGCAGTCGCGCCCGGCCCGCGGGAGGTAGAAGGGAAACACCGGCGGCGCCGGCTGGATGAAGTCGAGCAGGATGCTCCCCAGGCCCTGCAACGAGTCGCAGCCGTGCGGCGCGACGATGGCATCGACGGAGCGCAAGCCGCCCGACAGGAGAAAACCCAGGCCGGCGTGCACGATGTCGCAGGTGTAGGCCTGCAGGTGTGCCGCGGCCGGGGCGCGCTGGGCGTGCGGCGGCCCCCACACCTCCACCGGCAAAAGGCCGTGGGCGTAGAACAGGGCCCGCGGGTAGTGGATGGGAAACACCGCGGCGATCTTTTTGCCGGAGGCCTTGTGCTGGTGAATGGCGTCGCGGCGGCTCGGAAGCTCGGAACCTGGGCTCATGGCACCCTCGCAGTCGTGGGCCGATCCTCCCGGAACCGCGAGGCAAGTCAAGCAAAACCCTGCCCTCGCGCCCGACACCGTGGCGTCATCGTCCGCTTTTTGCTTTTCGAGAGGCATTTCACGCCTTGCCGCGCTCGATCTTTCGGCATCGCGGCCAGTCGCCCTGTCGATGGAGAAGACCGCTGGTCGCCGACCGAAAAGGAGAAAAGGAGTTCAGAGAAGTAGTTCAGAGAAGTAGTTCCAGAGAAGTAGTTCCACCCACCCCGGTTTGTCCCCGGTTTGTCCCTGGTTTGTGCAAATAATTGAGCACGAGAAAAGAGCGCTTTTCTGGTGATTGTTTTCGAGTTGCCGCCCGAAAATAAACTCACCAATCCGGTATGCGCGGATATTGTTGTTCTTGTTGGCGGCCGTTTGTGCCGGCTCTTATCTCTAGCTGGTTTTTTACTTTTACTCGGGAGCGGCTGTTGTATTTACCCGGTCCTGATGACCACCCCGTCCTCTGTGTAGGGCAGCCCCGGGGGAA
>CAZLNM010000163.1:0-6683 GCA_964561025.1 uncultured Myxococcales bacterium | reverse complement strand
TACCGCGTGCAGAGCGGTCTGGACGCCAACCGGAACGGCACGCTCGACGCAGGCGAGGTGAGCGCGACGAGCTACGTCTGCCACGGGGGTGGGGTGGTGCTGCGGGCGCGCAACGCCGCCTGGGGAGGGGTGTGCCTCCGGGGCGGCGTCCTGATCGAGACCGGCGTAGACGATAACGGGAACGGCGTCCTCGACGATCCTGAGGTGGATCACACCCAGTACGTGTGCAACGTCTTTGTGGTGCAGCTTGACGGCGGCAACTATTACACCTGCGGCCTCATGTCCGACGGCACGGCGCGGTGCTGGGGATACAACGGCAACGGTCAACTCGGCGACGGGACGACCACCACGCACCTTGTCCCGATCGCGGTGAGCGGGCTGGCGGGGGCGGCGGAGATCTCGGCGGGCGAATCGCACACCTGCACGCGCCAGACGGACGGTACGGCCCGGTGTTGGGGGGCGAATGGCTATGGCCAGCTCGGGGACGGGACGACCACCAACCGGGCCGCGCCGGTCGCGGTCCTCGGGCTCACCGGCGTCACTGAAATCTCGGCCGGTGGAGATCACACCTGCGCGCGCCAGACGGACGGAACCGCCAGATGTTGGGGGCGCAACACCAACGGCCAACTCGGCGACGGGACGACCACCAACCGGTCCACGCCGGTTGTGGTCAGCGGGCTTTCGAATGTGCAACGGATCACTACCGGGTTCGCTCACACCTGCACGCGGCAAACGGACGGGACGGTTCGGTGCTGGGGGTGGAACGCCTACGGCCAGCTTGGTGACGGAACGACGACCAGCCGGAGCACGCCGGTCGCGGTCAGCGGCCTTGCGGACGCATCCGGGGTATCGGCGGGATATGGTCACACCTGCACGCACCAGCGGGACGGAACCGCGCGCTGCTGGGGATGGAATCCCTATGGCCAGCTTGGCGACGGCACGACGACGAACCGGAGCGCCCCGGTCGTGGTGAGTGGCTTGTCAGGCGTGGCGCAGGTCTCGTGCGGGCATTCTCACTCCTGCACGCGCCAGACGGATGGAACCGCCAGATGTTGGGGGAGAAATTCCGACGGCCAACTCGGCGACGGGACAACCACCGATCGGTACACGCCGGTGGTGGTCGACGAGTTGTGGGACTCGGCCGAGATCTCGGTTGGCGGGTTGCATAGTTGCACGCGCCGGATGGATGGGGTGCTCATGTGCTGGGGCGAGAATTCCACCGGCCAGCTCGGCGACGGGACGACCACCAATCGGCTTACGCCGGTGCCGGTGATCCTCGATCTCGCGCCTTGATCCCCTCTCCCCGGCCCGTCAGAACCGCCCGGTGAGGCCCAGGCCCCAGCGCAGCGAGGGGTGCCGGTAGTAGTAGCCGGCGTAGTTGTAGAACACGGTAAAGTACAGCTCCTGCACGCGCTGGGTGTCGATTTGCTTGGCGCCAAAGCCGAGCTCCCCGCCCAGGCCCTCGAAACGCGTGGCGTTGCCGCTGGCGAAGCTTATGTTGAGATGGATCCCGGGCCGCGCCTCTCCCGCCGGGCCGTCCCCCACCGTGGAAAAGAACATCATGAGGCGCGCCTCGCCGATGTCCGCGTCGTTCTTCTCGTCGTGCACCAGCGCCGCCTGGAGCTCGATCTCGAAGGGGCTCGAGCCGCTCTCGGAGAAGAACGCGGCAAGGCTCCGCCGGCTGATGGAGATGCTGTAGCGCTGCACGTCGAGATCGAAGTTGTCGCAAAACTCGAAGAACAAGAAGAACAGCCGGTCGCGCGTCTCCACCACGCGCGGCGTGTGCCCGCTCATGAAGAGGTGCACGGACAGCCCCAGCCAGGGCGTGTTCACCGGGTAGCCGCCCACCTCCCAGTCGAATCCGTCCTGGGTGTCGTACTCGCCCTGGAGGTAGAAGTCGACCGACAGCCAGGAGAGCACCGGCCGGCGCAGGCCCGCGCCCAGGATGGTCTTCGCGTAGGAGCGGCCGGTGTCGCCGTAGTCGAGCAGCCCGCCGGCCACGCCGTAGAGGTAGGCCGGGCCGACCCAGTAGGTGAGCCCCGCCGTGCCCAGCAGAAGCGAGTCGTCGCCGGAGCTGCAATACGGAAGCAGATCCGCGTAGAGCGAGTCGGAGAACACCGACTTGTCGTGCCACTGGATGCCGTCGGTCAAGAGATAGCCGTCGCGGAACATGGGGTAGCGCAGGTGCGCGGTGATCTGGCTGAAGTAGCTGTACTTGGAGACGCCGGGGTAGTCCGGCTCCTCGGCCCTGGCGGCAGCGGCGAGGCCGCAGGTGAGGAGCGCCGCCATCAACGAGAGCTTCGCTCGGGCAGAGAATGGCATCCACCTATATTTGGACGTAAAAGCGGCGCATTTTCCAGGGCATTTGTCCGGCGCGGTCGGTCAGGTCGGTCGGGCCTTGTCATGGATCTGCGGCCCACATAAGATAGGCGAAAGGTTTCGAAAGGCGCTGGGAGGCCCCGATGATCCTCGTTCGAACGATGCCTGGTGCTGCGATCTTCTCCGCGCTCGTCTTGCTGTGGCTTTCGCAGACAGGCTGCGCGGGTGGAAAGGGAGCCGCGGGTGACGGCGGGGACGGAGACGCACCTGATGCCGCCGACGGAAACGGTGGGGATGACCTCGGCGACAGCGGGGACGGTGGCGGTGGGGCCGACGGGTCCGACGGCGGCGACATCGCCGATCCCTGCGCCGGCCACTGCGGCAACAGCCGGCAGGACTGTGGCGAGAGCGGGATCGACTGCGGCGGGGAGTGCGCGGCCTGCGGCGATCCCTGCGCCGGCCACTGCGGCAACAGCCGGCAGGACTGCGGCGAGAGCGGGATCGACTGCGGCGGGGAGTGCCCGGCCTGCGGCGATCCCTGCGCCGGCCACTGCGGCAACAGCCGGCAGGACTGTGGCGAGACGGGGATCGACTGCGGCGGCGCCGGCTGCGGCCCGTGCGACGGGAGCGACGACGCCGCCATCGCCGGCCACACCCTTCCGGCGCGCATGACCGCCGACGCCACGGTGTGGGCCACGGTGAGCGTCGAGAACACCGGCACCAATACCTGGTACCGGGACGGGCTGCAAGGCTACAAGCTCGGCTACGTGGGCGACGACAGCAACCCCTTCATTCCCGCGCCGGGCCAGAACCGGGTTCTGCTACAGGTGGGCCAGACCGTCGCGCCGGGGGCCTCCGTCACCTTCAACGTCGGGCTGCGGGCGCCGTCCGCTCCGGGCACGTACACCGCCCGCTTCCAGATGGTGCTCGAAGGCCGGCACTGGTTCGGCCAGATCGCCAGCCAGGAGGTCGAGGTCTCGCAGGGCCCGGTCACCGGCTGCCGCTTTCCCCAGGGGGTGCCCGAGCAGGACTTCACCGGCCACACCGGGACCGACGCCACGATCGCGGACGCGGTCAACGCGGTCATGGCCTCGCTGAGCGGCTGCGACGTGGGGAGCCGCTGCCCCATCTCGGGAACGGGGACGGCGGAGGAGGTGTGCCAGCAGTGGTTCGACGCCGTGACGCAGGCCCTGCGGGACCAGGGCTTCTGCGCCGGCCAGCACGAGGAGGGCGTCACCGACGAGATCGCGGTGAGCAACACCGGCTGCGCCGGCAACTGGTACGGCTACCACATCTGCAACTACGGCGGCCCGCTGGTGGTGTGGAACCCGGGCGCCCAGCGCAACTTCTGGACCATCGACCCGAGGTGGTGCCAGTAATCTCGGTGCGCTACAACCCGATCTCCCCCCGCCGCCGTAGCACGCACAGGGTGACGGCGCGGGCCTTGAGCGAGGACGGGATGCTCACCTCGTTCGGCCAGAGGCCGGGCGGGGGCACCCCGGCCGGGAAGTCCACCTCGGCGAGGTCGAGCTTTCCCTGCCGGCACTCCCGCACCAGGGCCGCGCACTTCTCGGTGGGCCGGTCGTAGCCGAAGAGCGTCTGGCATTCGCTCTTGTCGAGCTCGGCCCGGCCCCGGATCTTGTCCGCGGCCACCCAGTAGCCGAACGCGCAGCCCGCGGCGAAGGACAGGAGCCACACCACCGGCAGCGCCACCCAGGCGGCGCGCGCCAGGCGGCTCTTTTCGGCGGCCTTGTGGAGGTCCCGTCGCGCCGCAAACCCGAACAGCATGATGATGAGCGGCAGCCCGCCATACACGGCCACCCACAGGTAGTCCGCCGCCTCGAGCGGCTCGCCGCCGATGGCGGAGTGGATGGGGTACCACAGGGACACCGCGATGAGGGCCGGCGCGATGACGACGCCGGCAAAAGCGATGATCTTGGCTCGTGTCATGCCTTCGCTCACCTTCTGACAGAGTCTAGTTCTTGCCCGGGTCGGTCACGCGACCCATGAAGACGATGAGACCGCTCTGGTTGTCGCGCAGGAGGAACAGGAAGGGGTGGTCGGCGATGAACTCCGCGGGCCGGGCGGGGGCTCCGCCGGCCAGCATGGCGACCGCCGTGGCCGCGGCCGCCTCGGTGCCCTTCTCGTCCACCTTCACGAACGCCTTGTGGAACACCTCGCCGATGTAGAGCCTTTCTTCGGGCCGGCTCCACCTGGCGATGGCGCCAAAGTCGGCGTTCTTCATGTCGAAGGCAAGGTGCATGCCGAGCGCTTGGAGGAGCTGCCCGGCCCGCAGCGGTTCGCCGGGGTTGATGGTAAAGCGCGGCAACGCCACGTGGACCCGTTCTCCCTTCATGTCGCGGGTGATGGCGGCGACGCGGCCGGCGTCGAGCGTCTTCTCCAGCTCGGCGAGCCCGTCCACGGCGTCGGGGAGCAGAAAGAGCATGGAGTAGGCGTTGCCCTGGTAGGGAAGCTCCACTGCCTTGAGCCCGTCGCGCGCGAGGTACCGCAGGTGCTCGGTCTTGTGCATGGTGGGCACGGTACGCGACTCGTTCTTCTTGATGCGGAAGGGTTGCGGGCGGGTGACCACCGAGTCGAAGGGGCTCTCCCAGTCGCCGAGAAAGTAAATCGCGTTCACCAGCACCAGGCGGGTGAGCGCGTTCACGCCGCCGCTCGGCACGAGGTCCTGGATGCGCTTTTCGGTCTGCTCCTCCACCCAGGCGTTGATGCGCGCGCGGGCCTTCTCGAACTCCTGCTTGAAGTTCACCCGCTCGACCGGCGCCTTGAGCGTGCGGGACACCGCGTCCTGGTAGGCCTTCTCGAGCTGGAGGGCATTGTCGCCGAAGAGCCGGTTGGCGATGCGGAAGGTCACCTTGCGCGCCGGGTCGGCGAGCGCTGCGGCCAGGTGGCCCGAGAGCGGCAGGCACCTTTCCAGCGGCTCGCCAAAGTGCAGCACCTTTCGCATCTCGCGCTCGGTGTCGCCTCTGGCCCCGCTCCCGGTCATGCACAGGGCCAGCCACAGGCTGGCCGGGGAGAAGGCCTGGTTGTCGCCCGAGGCGAGCTTCTTCCAGGCGTCGAAGGCGAACTGGTTGCTGGCGGTGGCGACGGGGTCGGCGCCCGCCGGAGAGGTGCCGGCCGGGCCGGCGGAGAGGATGAGCGGGAAGGCGATGATCATGAGCATGATTCATACCCTTTCGCGGTTCGAAAATAAACAGTGGCCTTGACCGCAACCACCAAGAGTTCGAGACGGTGATCGTTCCCGCAGGATCTTGTGCGCTCACAAACAGCGGAGCGCCACCCTCCCCGGCCGGGCGCTACCTGGCCACGCGCTCCAGCCAGCGGACCATGAACAGCATGGTCAGCATGGACAGGGCGCAGGCGACCACGAACACGGTCCAGGTCAGCCAGATGGGCACGGACTCGTAGAAGATGGCGCCGATAAAGAGCAGCTGGTTGCCGACGGCGGTGGCGCCGAGCCAGCCGCCCTGCATCACGCCCTGGTACTGCGGCGGCGCGACCTTGGAGACGAAGGAGATGCCGAGCGGGCTGATGAACAGCTCGGCCACGGTCAGGATGAAGTAGGTCCCGATGAGCAAGAAGGGCGTCACCCGGGCGGCGTCGGCCAGCCCGCCCATGGCCTTCACCGCCTCCTTGGAGGGCAGGCCCAGCGAGCCCAGGGTCATGACCAGGTAGGCGCCGGCGGCGATGCCCATGCCGATGGCGATCTTGCGGGGGGTCGAGGGCTCGCGGCCGCGGGCCCGCAGCCAGCCGAACAGGCCCATGATGATCGGGGTGAGCAGCACGATGAACAGCGGGTTGATGGACTGGAAGATCTCCGCGCCGTGGATCGAGAACAGGCCGAGGTCGAGGTGGATGGCGGACAGGTCGGTGTAGTCCTTGGCGAAGTAGGTGAGGGTGAGCCCGTTCTGGTGGAACGAGAACCAGAAGAAGATCACGATCCCGAACACGGCGAACAGCGCGTACAGGCGCTGGCGGATCTCCCGGCCGTCCATCTCCGGCGCGGCCCCGTCGGCGCCGGCCTTGGCCTTCTTGGGGGCCGGGTTCGGGAAGCCCTTCTTCTTGGAGGCGTAGATGACGAGCGAGATGAGCATGGCCAGCACCGAGATGCCGAAGGCATAGTGGAACCCCTGGACGAACACGTCGAGGTAGCTCGCGGCGAAGGCCGAGAGATCCGTGGGCGGTGTGGCCGACACCTGCCCGGCCAGCGCGGCGAGCCGCTGCGCCGCGTCGGGGGTGATGGTCCCGTTGAGGTGGGCGTGGCACAGCTCCGGCAGGCTGGAGTTGTACGCCAGGCCGTGGTGCGAGAGCCAGTTGTACTGGGCGCGGTAGGGGACATCGACTTC
>CAZLNM010000162.1:0-6760 GCA_964561025.1 uncultured Myxococcales bacterium | reverse complement strand
CGCGAGGCCGCTGGAAGTCGTGCACCCCGCAAGGCCGCAGCAGCAGGGCCAGGCAAGGCTGGCATCCTGGCGCGCAGGTCATTCGCAGGGGTCGGTGAATCGGGAGCATCGAGTACGGGCCGGCACGAGGCCGGGCGATCAGGTCACGGGGCGGGTCGAGGAATCCGGCCTCGGCTCCGGCGGGCGGGGGGCGAGCTGGCGCCGGGCGTTGTCCAGGCGCTCGCGGTAGATGTCCTCGAGATCCACGCGCCCGAAGAAGGGCACCTCCACACACCGTCCGGCGCGGTAGTCCTCGCCGTGCCAGGCCCGCTCGGCGATCTCGGCGTAGCTTTGGCTGTAACAGTCCAAAAAGTCCCGGAGGGCGGGATCGGCGATCACGCTCTCCGCCCCCGGGCAGGTGGGCCGGGCGCCGTGCGCCTTCACCAGCTCGCGCAGCACGTTCGGATGGTCGATGATCTTGCACGGGCGCAGCAGGTTGGGGTGGTACGGTTGGCGCGCGCGGATGCCGGCGAAGAACGGCGAGGCGAAGACCTCCCGCAGGGAGTGCTCGCGGAGGTTGTGAGTGGCAAACTGCACGAAGGTGCAGGGCTGGGCCCAGCCGTCGCTGGTGATGAAGGCGAAGCGGCTGCCCGACATGCAGCCGCCGCACAGCGGCCCGTCGTTCCAGAAGTCCACCATGAAGAAGGGCCGGGTGCGCCGCCAGCGCAGGTTGGCCCGGCGCAGCATGTCGCGCTGCTCGGGCGTGGCCATGAGCTCGGGCTGGGGGCTGCGCCCCACCGGCAGGTAGGTGAACAGCCAGCCGAGGAGCGCCCCGCGCTCGCGGAACGAGTCGAGGAAGGCGTCGCTGCCGATGAGATCGGCGTTGTGGCGGGTGGGCATGGCCGAGATGCCGAAGAGCATGCCGGCGCGCCGCATGCGTTCCATGGCGGCGGTGATGCCGGCGAAGACCCCCCGGCCGCGCCGGTCGTCGGTCTCCGCCTCGCGGCCCTCCACCGAGATGGCCGGCCACACGTTGCCGAGGCGGGCCAGGCGCTGCACCCGCTCCTCGGAGAGGAGCTGGCCGTTGGTGTAGACCATGAAGGTGAGATCGGAGAACCGCTCGAAGACGTCCTCGATGCCGGGGTAGAGGAACGGCTCGCCGCCGGTCAACGTGATGAAGGCCACCCCCATGTCGCGCGCCTCGGAGAGCAGGCGGGCAAACAGCTCCGGCTCCATGTCGGCGCGCGAGGAGAAGTTCCAGGCGTAGCAACCGCGGCAGCGCAGGTTGCAGCGCATGGTGGGGTTCAGCACGATGGTCACGGGCGGGTGGAAGCCGAGATCCCGCTTCTGCGCCTCGACCACCGCCTTGCGCGCGGCGACCAGGCGCAGCAGGAAGTTCTCGACGAAACGCCGCCACACCGGCTCGGCGGCGCGGGCGGCCACCAGGAGCGCCCAGCCCGCCAGCATGGGGTTGTCCTGGAGGTTGCGCTCGATGCCGCGGCGCAGCCGCTCGGCGTCGGTGCCGGTGCCATCGGCGCCCGAAAAGCGCGCCGCGATCTGCGCAAGGCGCGCCAGGGCGCTGGCCCATTCGGCATCCGACAGCCCGGCCGCCTGCCCCGCCCGCGAGAGCCGATCCAGCCAGTCCATGCGCGCCTCCAAAGTAAATTGGCCAGCCAGCCAACATATGAACGATCGGCCGCCGCCTGTCAAGCCCCCCGGGCGCCCCGCCGCCCCCGGCCGAGTAAACCGATCGCGGGCGCGCACGCTTCACACAAGCGATCGGGCAGATTGACAGGAGGGCCGGCGGACCGTATATCCGCCCCAAACCTCGGAGGACACGATGAAAAAACTATTCTCGCTCGCCGCCGCATCCATGGCTCTCCTGTGCGCACCGGGGCTCTTCGCGCAGGATTCGTTCTATCACATCTCACCGTACACCCGCCCCCTCTCCCAGCTCCAGCCGGACCGGCCGCTGGTGCTCGCCCCCCAACAGGCCGGCGCCTACGTGGGGCTCTCCATGGATCTCGCCGACGGCCAGGAGGGCAAGGGCTGGCTGCTGCCGCTGGGCGGATCGTTCGGCCTGCTGCCGAACCTGGAGGTGGGGCTCCACTCCACGCTGCTCATCGACACGCCCGACTTTCCGGTGTACGCCGCCAACGTCGTCAACCAGGTTCAACTCTACGGCCGGTACCTCATCTTCGAGCAAAACCTGGCCGCCGAGCTCACCGTGGACGTGCCCACCGGCAACAGCAACCAGCTCGGCCTCACCCTGAACGTGCCGGGGCGCTACTGGACCGGCCGGCTGGATCTCTTCGGCCAGTTCCGCCTCAGATACCAGAGCTATGTGATGGTCGACAGCCGCCACGACCTGGCGCTGGGCCTGGACCTCACCGCGGCCTACCTGATCGTGGACGGTTTCTTCGTCGGGCTCTCGGCCGGATTCAACTACCACGCCGCCGAGGACGCCGACGACGACGTCATCGTGCCCCTGGGCGCGGGCGTCGGCTACCGGCTGTTTATGAACAGTTTCATCAAGCTGTTTGTGAATTTCCCCGACATCTCATCGAAGAACGCCAGCGATGACTTCAACGGGTTCGCCAACCGCTCGCTCCAGCTCATGTGGGTCCAGGCCTTCGACTTGAGCCGCCGCGGTGAACCCGACGGGTTGGGCCGCGCCGCCTCTCCTCCGGCTCCACCGGCCTCGCCGCCCGCCAGCGAGCCGCCCACCGCGTCGCCCGGTAAAGAACCGCCCTCCGCCGCCCCCCCGGCCGCGCCCGTCGAGCCGCCACCCCAGCCCGCAACCGCGCCCGCGCCGGAGCCGGAAAAGTCATAGACCGCATGGAACCGACCAGCGAACGCAAGAGCAGGCAGGGTCTGCTGGTCATGCTCGCGCTCAGCTCCCCGATCTTGCTCTTGTGGTTGTTCCTCCTCGGGCGCGTGCCCGGGCCGGCCAAGCCGGACCCCCAGGCGGGGATCCCCGACGGCAAGGTCGAGCTCGAGGCCGGGCCTGGCCAGAGCGTCGAGCTTCCCGAAGGCTGGTTCGTGATGGGCTGCGCCGCGGAAGATCGCGACTGCGAGCCGGACGAGATCCCGGCGCGCAACGTCCACCTTGCCGCCTTCCGCATCGACCGGACCGAGGTCACGGTCGAGCGCTACGCCCTGTGCGTACAACGGGGCGATTGCACCCCGCCCGCGCACGGCCCCGGCTGCAACTACGGCGTGCCGGGACGGGACGCGCACCCGATCAACTGCGTCAGAGAGTCCCAGGCGCGCGCCTTCTGCGAGAGCGTCGGGCAGCGGCTGCCCACCGAGGCCGAGTGGGAGCGCGCGGCCCGCTCGGATCGCTCGCGGCGCTTCCCCTGGGGCGAGCTGCCGCCCGGCTGCGAGCGGGTGGTCATGAACGACGGCCGGCCGGGCTGCGGCGCCGGCGCCACCGCCCCGGTGTGCTCGCGGCCCGCGGGCAACTCCGCCGAGGATCTGTGCGATCTGGCCGGCAACGTGTGGGAGTACGTCAACGACGCCTACCTCTACGAGTACCACCGGGAGACGGGGCGGGAGGAGCCCAAGGTCCCGGCGTTCTACGAGTCCCGCGGCCTGCGCGGCGGCTCCTACCTCGACGCCGACGGGCGGGTCTTTCGCGCCTCGAACCGGCAGGCGCCGAGCCCGGACATCCCGCCCGCGGCGCGTGGCTTCCGCTGCGCGCGCCCGGTGAAGAACTGGTCCTGGGACGAAAAGTGACCTTCAGCGCGGGATGAAGTCGCAGCTGTCGTCGGCCAGGCACGGGTCGTCGCGCCACTCGCGCCCGCCGGTCGCAAAGAAGCGGCCGAGGGCGTTGATGGCGAAGAGGTGCACGTTGAAGGCCCGCCGCGGATCGGACGGGGCGATGCCGTGGAAGCCGGTCGCGGACGGGAACAGGAAGCGCACCACCGCGCGCCGGCCCTCGGAGAGCTCGCTTTCGAGACGCAAGGGCGGATCGAGCCGCGGCACGCCGAAGCCGTCGCTGCCCCGCGACAGGTTGTCCGGGTCCAGCAGCACCGCGCGCGGCTCGTTCCAGGGCGGCCGGTCGAAACGCCGCAGGCGCTCGAGCCCTTCCAGGACCCAGTTCTGCTCCAGCACCCGGTGCGCGGTGACGCCGTAGCGCGGATCTTCGTCCCCGCGCGCAAAAGGAATGAGCCCCGCGGCGCGCCCCAGGGCTGCTCCGGTGGAGATGGGCACGTTCATGTCGCCGGCGGTGAGCAAGAGCGCCACCGGTCGCGGCCGCCACTCCTCGGGGACGCGGGTGGTGCCGGGCCGCCGGAAGTACAGCGGGGCGTAGTTGACCGGGTCCCCGGCGTCCAGCGCCATCTGCGACACCTGGGCCAGCCGCCGCAGGTCGGGCGTCTGGCGCGCGATGCCCAGGCCCTCGGCCAGCGACACCAGGTTCGCGCCCGCGGCGAAGGTCTCTCCCTGCCAGGAGACATCCCGGTCGAACGTCTGCGCCGTCCAGCGCGGCGCCGTCTCCCCGTCCCCGAAGGCCTCGACCCGGAGCGGATCGCCCTTGTCGCAGGGCACCGCCAGGCGAAAGCGCAGCTGCTCGTCGGCCCGGCTCTCGGCGCGCTTGCCGTTTTGCAGGTTGGTGAGCACCAGCCGGTCGCCGGGGCGCACTCCTTCGAGCGAGTGCACCGGGACCGAGGCCTCGTCGTGGCCGTCGGGGATGTGGAAGGCCAGCGCCGGCTTCCCCGTGGCGTCCTGCGCGCCGACCAGCAGCGGCCCCATCATGGCCAGGATGACCATCTCGGGGATGCCGTACTGGAGCGAGCGCAGCGCGATGTCGATCATGCCGGCGCCGGGCGAGATGGGCGCGGCGGCCTCGATCTCCGGCTCCACGCCGAAGGCGACGCTGGTGACGATGCCCCCCAGCGAGATGCCGAAGAGGTAGATCGGCCCGCCCAGGTCCACCCGCCCGTCGCCGTCGAAGTCCCCGGCCAGGCCCGAAAGCTCGGGCCTTCCGTCCCGGTCCGCGTCCTGCGACCAGGTGGCTTCTCCGTCGAAGGAGCGCAGCGCCTGGACGAGGCGCATCACGTCCAGCGCGCCCTGGCGCACCGCGTCCCGCGCGCGGAACACGTCGTAGGTCCAGAAGTTGCCGGCCGGATCGGGCACGCCGTCGCCGTTGATGTCGATGGCGCGGTTTTTGAGCAGGCTGTCGCCGAAAGCCCCGAGGCCCGAGCCACGCAGCATCGAGAGCAGGATCTCCCTAAGATCGTCCGGCACGACCAGGCCGTGCATCACCAGGTCCACCCCGATGGTGGCGATGCCCCACTTGGCCAATTGCCCCGCGAAGCCCAGGGCCTCCACCCGCGAGCCGCCGGTGCCGTGCAGGTACACGGCCACCGGGTAGGGCGGGCTGATGCCGCGCTCGGGCCGCGCCCGCGGGATCACCACCAGGAAGGGCAGGTCGGCCGGCTCGACGGCGGCCCGGCCGGTGCTCTCGTCGAGCTCGAAGGTCTCGCCAAGACCGCGCAAAAGCTGCGGCGTGGCGATGCGCCCCATGACCGCGTAGTCGGCATAGCAAAACGATTCCAGGGTGGCCTCGACCACCTCCTCGTCCCCGAGGAAAGCCGAGGCCAGCGGGCGCAGCGCCACGGCCAGGGCGTCGGCCTTCACCACGAACGGGTTTTCACCGGCGGCCCAGCCGTCCTGGAGCACGTCCAGGCGCACCTCGACCGGGTACTCGCCGGCCAGCCAGGCGAAGGGCCCGCGGCCGTACAGGCCATCGCGCAGCCGCTCCAGCTCGCGCGAGGTGCTCTGGGTGGTGAAACTCCAGGCGAAGGCCACCTCGTCGAGAGAGCGGCCGAGCCTGGGCAGCAGCGCCTGAAGCGGCCGCAGCGTCTCGGTCTGCTCCAGGTGGTGCACATACGCGAACGGCGAGCGCACCGGCCGGGCGTTCTCTCCGACCAGCGAGGAGAAGATCACCACGGCGTAGGTCTTTTCGGGCAGGAGCGGCGCGAGCGGCCGCACCAGGAGCGTGTCGGTCTCGCGCTCGTAGCAGGTGAGCAGATCGTCCACCGGGTCGCCGCCGACAGTGCGGGTGTTGGGATGATCCAGCACGCCGTCGAAGTCGGTGTCCTCGCCCGGATCGAGCACGCCGTTGCCGTTGGCATCCTCCTCGACGGTCTCGAACACCAGGTTGGACTGGCCGGCGCGCGGGTCGCTGGGATAGTAGCGGCTCGGGCGCTCCAGCACGTAGGGGTAGGCGCCGGCGCAGGCGTCCAGCGGGACCGGCGTTCCGGTGGCGAGATCGAGCACCAGCACCGGCGCCGACGTCGGATCGCCGTCCGGGGGCATGTCCCGCAGGAACGCCGAAACGTCCAGCGGGCGGTCGAAGCGCACCGAGATGGCGCCGAAGGTGGAGAAGCCATCGAGCCGGTCCACCCGCTCCCGGAAGCGGCCCTCGAGCCGGGTGGGGGCGACCAGCGAGCTGTTGATGCGCCGGCCGGTGGGGGACGACGGATCGGGCCGGGTGGCGACGTCGTTGGGGAACGGGATCTCGGGCAGCGGCTTCGCCTCGAGATCGAAGACGATGCGCGGGCCGTCCCCCGGCGGCGTCTCCCGCAGCCCCTCGGGCTCGGGCGCGCAGGCGGCGAGGAGCAGCGGCGCCAGGCAAGGAATCACGAACCAGGTGCCTCTCGCGATCATCACGCCCAGTAGGCCACGAGAGCCCGAGCCGGGTCAAACGGAACGGTCATTCCGGTGATGTACCCAAGTTTGTGTCAGGAAAGGAAAGGGGATACCCCTTAGGTTT
>CAZLNM010000161.1:0-7002 GCA_964561025.1 uncultured Myxococcales bacterium | reverse complement strand
GGAGCGTTTGGCCGCGATGCCGAAATAGCCAGCGCGACAGAGCATCAGTGGCCGGGGGGCGAGATGGTGCCATAGTACCAGGTGGCGAGCTTGTGATCGCAGCCGCCGGGCGGCTCCGGCAGCAGGCGGCACTGCTGCATGCCCAGGTCGGTGACGAGCGCCGGCAGCTCGGCGAGCAGTTTTTTGAACTTGGCGGTGCGCCCCGGGTCCGGCTGCTCGGCGTCATCCAGATCTTTGTACTTGGTGTTGCGCCCCGGGTCCTGGTGCTGGGCGTCATCCGGCGATGCTTTTCTCAGCGCGGCGGTTCGCTCCAGCTCCAGCCCCACGTCGGTCCAGAAGGTCTGGCTGCCGTTTCCCACCAGGTTGCGAAGCTCCGAAAGATCCCAGAAGGCCTTGCGGTCGCCGGCCAGCATCCGGTCCAGCAGGAAGGCCTGGTAGCCGAACACCGTCTGGCGGCAGCCCACGTACTCCAGGCCGAGCTCGGCGCCACTGCTCCACAGCAGCGTCTCCGGGTCGAACCACTTCACCTCCTCGGCCAGGCGGCAGCCGGCCTCGGCGAAGCGCATAAATTTCTCGCGCAAGGACTTCCACTCGGCGGCCAGCTTCTTTGGGGCGCGCTTTTCGGCGCGCTGCCACAGCGGCTTGAGCTTGCCCTCCAGGCAATCGGCGCGGCGCTTCTCGTTCTGCTTGATCTCGAGGAGGTTCTCGGGCTCGCCCGGGGCCGGCGGGCACTGCTTGTCCATGAAGGCCTCGGCGGGCGAACGGGCCTCGGCCGGCGCGCGCGGCTCCTCGCCCTGCTCGCACTTCCACATGCGAAAGCAGTTCTTGGCGGCGAACAAGCAGCGCGCGGTCTCGGCCCCCTCGGTCACGTCGTCGGGCGTCGCCTCCTGGCAGGCCTTGCGGCACTCATCGCCGTTTTCGAAGAACCGGACCTGGCACAGCTCGATCTTCTGGCAAGTCTCCCGGCAGGCGCGCTCGAGCTCGAGCTGCTTCTCCTTCTCCGGATCGGGCGCGGCGGGCTCGGCCGGCGGAGGGCTCGCGGGGCGTGGCATGTCGGAGAGCCGCGCCGGCTTCTGCGGCAGGCCTTCGGGTTGCGGCGGCGCGGCGCGCTCGGACTCACAACCCACGACACTCATCAAGGCGAGCATGGAAAGAAGTGTCCGCATGATCGTTTCCTCTATCCCTTTCGTGCCTTGCGGCCGCAACGCAACGTCTTCTCGCGATCGCGCCGGCTCTTTCTACCATGCGCTCTCGCGGCGCGGCGGCCTGTGGGCCTGCCGCCACCAACGAGGGCGCATGGCTCCCCGCATCGCACCCCACCAATAAAGTATATCCCAAGCTGTTTTTCAACGACCCGCTAGTCTTTCCTCGCCACCAGCGTGCGCGAAGAGCCACTGTTCCACAAGGCGATCTCGGCCTCGCGGCGGTTCTTGAGGCCTTTCACCGTGCGGCCGCCGGCCTTCACCCACTTGCGCATCTCGTTCGGGACCTGGTTGTACTTGCCCTGGTTGAGCACGCGCAGGAGGTTGCTCTTCTTGAAGGCGTTGGGACCGACGTTGTAGCTGAAGGACACCAGCGCGTCGAACTGGCCCTGGGTGAGCGGCACCTTGACCGAGTCGCTGACGACCTTCTCGTACTTTTTCACGTCCTGGGCGAGGAGATCCTTCACCTGCTCGTCGGTGAGGCCATTCCGGTAGCTCACCGCCCGGCCGTTGATGACGATGGTGCCGGTGCGCTTCTCCTGGCTGGTGAGCAGGTGGCCCACCCCGATGGTGGGGTAGCCGGCCACGTCCCGGTAGGCCTTGTTCCTGAAGCCCTCCGTGCGCATGAGGTGGCGCAGACCCGCCTCGCTCATGTGAGCGCCGGCGTTGGGACGGCCCTTCTCGCCCGTGCCCGCCGCGGAGGTGGCGCTCTTTGCGCTCTTGGTGGAGGCCTCGGGAGCGGCCGCGCTCAGAGCGCGGGTTTCGCCCTTGCTATCAGCGCTGGCGGCCTTGCTCGATGAACCGGCCGGGGCGGCCGGCGCCTTTGCCATGGCGCTCAGGCTCTTTGCGCTGGAGCCGGAATCGGAAGCCGGGCTCGAAACCGGGGCCTGTCCCCCTTGTTTCGCCTGGTAAGACGGGGCGTTGGACACCGCGGACCCACGCGATGCAGAAGAAGCCCCCGAGGACGAGAGGGCGCTCTTTGAGCTTCCGAGCGAAGAACTCTTGCTGGACGAGCTCGCCTTGGACGCATCCGCCATCGCGGAACTCTGGCGAACCAGGCTTCGCGCGGCCTTCGTGTCCGGCGTGCCACCCTCGTTGCCGGCCAGGGCATTGTCGGCGCTGCCAAAGAGGGCCCGGATGTTGTCGCCAAACAGGCTCACCGCAGAGATGCTGGTCACCGCTATCAGGAGGACCATGATGATGTACTCGGTCTTGGCGGCTCCCGACTGGCCTTTCTTGGTCGACATTTTTCTTGTCATGGCGGCCTTCCTTTCAGGCTCCACCGCTAACTTTTCGCAATTTGTGTGCCAGATAATCAGACCAGGGAAGAAGAGTAACTGATTGAAAATACTATAAATAAATGATCGGATTTCACATCATATCGGCTGGAATGTTACAACCTGTCACACCCCCGCAAGCTACTCTTTTGCAAAAAAACCAAACATTTCAAATAGATGAACGGTTTTCCGGGAGTGGTAATTGGGATTACCGGTCAGACTCCGTCCAGCGACTGTTCCTCTCCCCCGATCCACAACCTCGATATCCGGGCAGAAAAGAGGTTGGCGTCGGATCCCTGGAGCGGGTCGACCGTCAAGGATACGAGGTCCGCGCAGGAACCCTCCCCGATCCATCCCTCGTAATCCGTGAGGACCGCTCGCGCGCCGGACAGGGTGGTCGCCGAAAGGCAGGTCTCTCGATCGAGACGTTCACCGGGAAAGAATCCACCCTCGGGCACGCCGTCGGGCCCCTGCCGCCGCGCGGCCCAGGCCATGGCGCGCAACGGGTCGGCCGGCGCCACCGGGGCGTCGCTTCCAAAGGCGAGCGGGACACCGGCCCGGTGCAGGCTCGAAAAGGCGTACGCCCCTTCTCCTCCACCTTCCAGGACCTCCGCCGCCGCGCGCCAGTCCAGCTCGATGTGCTGCGGGTTCATGCAGCACAAGCAGCCGGCTCGCGAAAGGAGCGGGATGTCCTCGGCCTGGATGTGCTGCGCATGCTCGACGCGATCCTCTCTCGACAACACAACGGCCGCCTGGCGCACCGCCGCGTCGCCGATGGCGTGCAGGGCGACGCGCACCCCGTCGGTGTGCGAGCCGGCCACCAAGGCGCGCAGCGTCTCCGTGTCGAAGTTCATCGCTCCGGTGCCATTCGTCCCCCGGTAGGGCCTCTTCATCCAGGCGGTCCGCGAACCCAGCGAACCGTCGGCGAAGAGCTTGAGGTAGCCGCAGGTCACCCGGCCGAAGATGCGACCGGAGCGAAAGCCGATCCGCTTCGCCTCCTCCCGTTCGTCGAGGTGGAAGGACGTGGTGACCCTGAGCGGCAGGGCCCGATCTTCCTGGGCGGCGAGCAAGCGCCGGTGGAGCACAAGACCGCTGAAGTCCCCGACCCGGGCGATCCCGGCCCGGTGCAGATCCCGCACCGCCAGGGCGAAGGAGCGTGCCCATTCTTCTCCCTGGGGAGCGGGGATCTTCCTCCGCAGCGGCAAGGTGTCGCCCTCGGTGAGCTCGCCGCTCTCCGAGTCCACTCCCGCCGCCGCGAGCGCCGGGGAGTTCGCCCACACGGTGTGAAGGTCCCGGCTGAACACCACCAGCGGAAGCTCCGGGCTCACCCGATCCAGGAACACCCGCGGCGCCTCGCCGAACCCCGAAAAACGGTTCCGATCAAGACCCGTTCCCAACCGCCAGCCCGCCATGGGCCGGCCGGCCAGCAGGAGCTCCGCGACCGGTTCGGCGGAGCGAGCCGCGGTCAAATCGACGCCGGAGCGCAAGCGCACCAGCTCGAACAGGTGCACGTGGGCGTCCACGAACGCCGGGAGCAGCACCCCCTCCCCGAGGTCGGTGACGGCGGCCTCCGGGTGATCCCGCCGTAGCGCTTCGGCCGGGCCGAGGGCGGCCACGCGCCCGTCCTGCAAAAGAACCCCGGCGTCAGGCAGCGGTGGTGATGCCACCGGCAAGATCCGCCGGGCCAGGATGAGGCGCGCCGGGCTCATGCGCGGCTCCCTTGGCCGCCTTTCCGGCGGCCGGAGAGGTAGAGCTCGCGCGAGCCGTCGCGGGTGGCCTCCGGGCGAAGGCGCCGCACCTCATCGAAGGACGCGGCCAGCTCGCGCAAAAGATCAGAAAGCGCGCCGCCGTCGAACACCTTGGCCACGAACCAGCCGCCCGGGCGGAGCAGCTCGGCCGCCAGCCGGCCCGCCGCCGCCACCAGCTCCACGCTGCGGGCGTGATCGGCATCGTGATCTCCGCAGGTGTGGGGCGCCATGTCCGAGAGCACGACATCGGGCGGGCCGCCCAGCAGCTCCCGCAGCCTTCCCGGCGTGGCCGGGTCGAAGATGTCCATGCGTACCACTTCCACCTGCGGAAGCCCGAGCGGCGTCACCTCCTCGATATCGATTCCCACCACCCGTCCCTTGGCGCCCACGGCCCGCGCCGCCACCTGGAGCCAGCCCCCCGGGGCGCAGCCCAGGTCCACCACCCGCTGGCCCGCTGAAAACAGGCGCAGGCGGCGAGCGAGCTCCTGAAGCTTGTAAGCCGCGCGAGAGCGGAAGCCCTCCTGCTTGGCCTGCCGGTAGAACCGGTCCTTGCGGTGGTAGGCCATGTCACAGCACCTCTGTGAGAAACTCCGCCACCCGGTCTTCCAGAAGATGGCGATCGAGGTCCAGCGGAATGAGATGGGCGCTGTGCGGCAGGTAGAGCTCGCGGCACCGGCCGGGGCCGAGCCGGCGGGCCAGCTCGCGGGCCCCGGAGATCGGCACCACGCCGTCGTGGACTCCGTGGGCCAGCAGGACGGGGCAGGCGACGCGCGGCGGATCTTTGCGCATGCGCAGGAAGTATTCCCTGAGCTCCCGCGCCTTTTTCAGCGGCAGCCGGCCATACCCCGGCGCGCGTCCACGCCAGACAGGATCGCGTATCTCCCCTTCTGATGCGAACTTGGGGAACATCGGCAGCACCCGCCGGATGGGAGTGAAGGAATACAGCCAGAGCAGGACGCCCAGGCTCCCCGAGAGGTGGTACGGCGGCGACAGGACGGCCAGCGCCCGCACCCGCTCCGGCGCGCCGGCGGCAAGCTCGAGCGCCAGGAAGGCCCCCAGCGAAAACCCCACCACCGCGGTGGCGCGGCAGCGTTCGGAAAGCGCGCGGTGCGCCCGCTCGGCCGCGGCGAGGAAGTCGTCCGGCGTCCGCTCCAGCAGATCCCGCGGGTCGGTGCCGTGGCCGGGCAGCAGCGGCACGGACACGGTGAACCCCTCGCGGGACAGGCGCTCGCCCAGCGCGCGCATCTCGAAGGCGGTGCCCGAGAACCCGTGCAGCAAGAGCGCCCCGCGATCGCCGCCTGGAAAGAAGAAGGGCCCCGCCGCTTGCTCGTTCACGACTTCTTGTCCGTTGGAACCTGGTACCGGTAGGAGACATCGGCGCCGCCGGTCTGCTCGAGGCGCGACTGGTCGAGGGTGTTCTCCGAAAACACCTCGCGCACGAAGTACTCGATGATGGGCAACGACTGGGCCGTGACGGAGAGGAAGCGGATGCCCATCCCGCGCTTGTGGAGATCGGGGCCGTCGTTGACGTGCACCACCTGGCCCACGATGTCGAGCGGCAAGCTGCCCCACTGGGGCGGAAGCTTCACGGTGAGGACCACCTCGGTGCCCACCGGCGGGGGTTCGGTGCTCTTGATGAAGATCCCTTCCGGGGAGATGTTGGTGGACAGATCGGCATACTCCCGGCCCTGGATCCGGTATCGCAGGACGCGGAACAGGGCCTTGCGCTCGGTCCGTCGCTTGTGCTCCGCCATGGAATGCCCTCCTGATCCCGAGCGGCATGATACCCCGCGCCAACCTCGCTGGCAAATCTTGCAAAATTGCATTCGCGAGCGCTTGCGCGTACATTCCGCGGCATGGCGGCCGAGGAGGGAAAGAAGATCGACCCGCAGTTCGGCGAGAGCGAGGACACCAACCCCGACTCGCTGGCCCGGCGCACACCCGTCATCGGCTGGTACCTCAAGACCACCCACGGCCTGGGCCAGAGCCGGCCGGTGTTTCTGCCCTTCGGCTTTCTGGCGCTTTCGGGGCTGGCCATGTTCACCGGCTTCCCGTACCTGGAAGACCTCTGCTACCGGCTGCTTGCCCTGCTGGAGCACGCCCTGGCCCCGCTCTCCTCGAACGCCTCGGCCCTGTTCGACTTCTCGGCCCGCCGCATCCTGGCCCCGGCGCTGGCCGCGGCCTGGGCGGTGTGGATCGCGCTGCGGCTCTCGCTGGGGGCCATCCGCACGCCGCAAGACGACGGGAGCCTGGGATACGTGGTGCCGGGATCGGGGTGGCTGGCCCGCACCTGGGCCATCGTGGGCAAGCGGCTGTACCAGCTGCGCCAGGCGGTCCTCGGCATCGCCCGCTACCTGCGGGACATCAACCTGGAGAAGCTGTGGGTCCCCGTGGCCGTGCTGCTGCTGCTCGTGCTGTCCTTCGGCTCGCTGATGGACGCCCTCTCGAACCTGCTCTTCGAGATCCCGGCCCGCTTTTCGCAGAGAGCTTCCGCGGGGTGGATCGAACCGGCGGCCCGCATCACGGCCCTGGTGGTCTTGCTGGTGCTGGGTTGGCCCATGCTGGTGAACAGCGTGCTTCGCGCCCACGAGAAGTCCGTGCGGCGCCGCCAGGAGAAACGCGCGGGCCCGGCGGGACGGCTCCTGCGCGGCCTGTTCGGCCTGTTTTTCACCCTGGCGCCGCTGGCCTGGATGGCCCTGGGTTGGCTCTCGGGCGGATGACGGTGATGTCAATTCTTTTGTGTCAGGAGGAGCGGGGACCATACGCCTTGGCTCA
>CAZLNM010000160.1:0-7026 GCA_964561025.1 uncultured Myxococcales bacterium | reverse complement strand
ATCTTGCTGGTGAGCTGCTGGACACGCTGCTCGCCGGTGGCCACCTGCCGGCTCACCCGCTCCACCAGGGCCCGGTACTGCTCCAACCCCTCTCGCCCTTCCTTGAGTTGCGCGGTGGCCTTGTCGTACTCGAGCTGCATGATGGCGATGGGGTCGCGCGACCAGAAGAAGTTGGCGATCTTGTTTAGCTGCGCGCGAACGGCCGTCCAGAACTTGCCCATGGGATCCCTCCTTGTCTCGCCCCGCTCGTGCCCGCACCCCGCCCGGAGTTCATGCGTTCGGGCGGGGACAGGGCATCCGGCGGAAAGCGATCATCAGGAGGCAGAAGATACCCCAGTGGCTCACGGACGGTCAATCAAAAACAGGGAGGGAGGAGAGAACGGAGGAGATGCGCCGGGGGGCCGCTAGCGGCAGCGGCCGGTCAGGCAGTGCAGCCCGTTCTCGCAGTCGGCGTCGCAGGCGCAGGCCAGCGGGTCGAAGCAGAACCCGTTCTGGCACACCTCGCCCTCCTGGCACTCGCTGGCGTCACAGCAGGCCAGGCGGCACTGCCCGTCCACGCACTGCTCGGGGGCGGGGCAGTCGCTGGAGAGGCGGCACTCCGGCGGGATCTCGCCGCGGTCCTTGCAGATGCCGCAGTCGCAGAACTGGCCCGGACCGCAAGCATCGTCGCTGGCGCACAGCACGCGGCACAGGGCGTCGACGCACAGCTGGCCCTCGGGGCAATCGGCGTCGCGCAGGCACTGGGGATCGGGCCGGGGGCGGTCGACGCACACGAAGTCCTGGCAGATCTGGGCCGGCGGGCAGTCGATGTCGCCGCGGCACAGCAGGGCGCAGTGGCCGTCGAGGCACACCTGCGGCATGGGGCACTCGGAGGAGGCCTGGCAGGTGTTCTCGGGCTCCTTCACGCACACGTGGTCCTGGCACAAGAAGCCGTCGGGGCAGTCGGAGTTCATGGCGCACAGCTTCACGCAGTTCCCATCAAGGCACACCAGGTTGGCGGGGCAGTCCGCGGAGGTGGTGCAGGTGACCGGCGGCTGATCCCCGGGCTTGCACACGCCGTGGTCGCAGGTCTCGCCCTCGGCGCAGTCGGCCTGGGAGGCGCAGCCGGCGGGCACGCAGGAGCCGCCGCGGCAGGTCTCGCCCGCGGCGCAGTCGCTGTCGGCCTTGCACTGGACGGTGAGGCAGGCGTTGTTCACGCACAAGCCCAGCGGTCCGCAGTCGGCGTCGCTTATGCACTGCACGCCGACACAGGCGCCGTCCACGCAGATGGCGCGCTCGCCGCAGTCGGCGTTGCTGCGGCAGATGTTTTGCGGCACGCAGATCCCGTCGATGCACTGCTCGTTTCCGTAGCAGTACACGCCGTAGCACAGGTCGTAGGTGCAGGTGTTGTTGCGGCACACCTCGCCCGGCCAGCAGTTGAAGTCGCCTTCGCAGGAGGGGTACACCGTCCAGCAGGAGTAGCAGTCGCACTCGTAGCACAGGTTGCCGTCGCAATAGTAGTCGTAGCAATCGTCGTAGCAAGAGTCGTCGTAGCAGTCGTACTGGCACTCGTCATCGAAACACAGCGGGCACCCCGCCAGCGCGAGCGCGCAACCCAAAACGACCGAACAGCCGAGCATCCATCTCACCTTCGTCATGACATCCTCCTTGTGGGTTCGAATAAATCGAATCGCTTTCATGTTCGCAGATAGGCTATGCAGCTTGCGTGCCATGAAAATTTGCCATTAAAAGTTTTTATTTTTCAAGGCATTGCGATTGTGGCGCGGATCACCGGCTTTCGTATCCTCCGGTCTGGAAAAGAAAAATCGCGACACGCCGATCCGACCGGTAAGGATTATTTTTGACGAAAACCGGTTTTTGCCTACAATATCAATCGGTTTTCGAAAAAGCGAAGCTTCGGCGCCCGGTCGGAATGTGGCATCGATTCACAGGGCGTTCCAGATGGGAACACAGATGATTCCAGATTCGAACGAAAAAACCGCCTCTCCCGGCCCGCTGGTGGACATCCCGCGCATCGGCTGGCTGCTGTGGCTGGTGCTCTTCTGCTTCCTCATCCCGCCGGCGGTGGTGGCCCTGATCGGAAGCCGCCTGGGGGGGATCCCACACCAGAACCTGTACATCATCCTGCTCGGCCTGCCCATCCCGCTCGGGGTGCTTTCGCTCCCGCGCCGCTACGTCCTCGACGCGGAGGAGTTCCGTATCGAGGGGCTCTTTTACAAGGTCCGGGTGCCCCGCGCGCAGATCCGGGGACTTACGCGGGTGTCGGCGGCGGTGGCCCTCCTCCACCCGGCGTCGATGTTCTGCTCCGACCCTTCGGCCGCCTACCGCTTGGAGCGGCGGGGCCGGCGCGGCCTCATCGTGTCTTTCAAGGATCCCTGTCCCTTCTTGGATGCGCTCACGCCAAAGAAGGATCCGCCGTCGGCCCCCCCGGCCGAGACAAGATAGCGTCCGTCACTCCCACCTCCCCGGCCAACGCGAACGGGTCCTGCCGCCTCGCCCCCCGGCTCTCTTTCGGAAGATCGTTCGCCGGGGACATGTCGGCGTCACCCGTTGGCCCACAACCGGATCCGGGGACTTCGATCACTCGGGCAGGTTGAACTTCGCGTCATCGATCGGCGCGACACCGTCCACCGCGGTGATCTCGCAGCGCTCGAGGTTGACGCCGTCGCGGTTGACCTCGATCACGGCGGGCACCCAGTCGCCGGTCTGGCGCGAGCCCCAGTTGATCCACAGGATCTCGACGAGCGCCTTGTCCTGAAGCAGCATCAGGCGCAGCGGCAGGTAGTTGTCCTTGTCCAGCCAGAACTGCGGCCGGTCCCGCTCCCACTCCTTGGCCCCCAGCACCACCGCCACCCGCCCGTGGAAGCGGGCCAAGGTGTCGCGGCGCAGGTCGACCTTGAGCGACTCGGCCAGCTTCTGGTAGCGGCTGGCCGCGGCCCGCCCCTCGACCAGGAACAGGAAGGGGTAGTAGCGCCAGGCCGGGGCGCTCTGCATGTCCTTGCCGGCGGTCTTGTGCGCGCACTTCTCGTGCACGCACACCAGGTACTCGTCGGGGCCGACCTCGCGCCGGACCATGCCGGGCGTCTTGAGCAGCCAGCGCTCCTCGTGGGCCGGCCCCTCGCCCTGGCGGCAGGTGGCGCTCACGCTGAGCCGGGTCATGCCCATCTTGGCGCGCCGCTCGGCCATCTTCTCGAACCAGAACGCCGCCGGCGGGATGTAGGCCAGCGCCGGGAGCGCGACCAGGCACAACCCGAGGATGATTCGGCCCGCCCGCATGCCCGCCTACCCGGCCAGATCTTGGAGCAGGGCCTTGAGGAACTGGTAGAAGCGCCCCACGCTCTCGATGTGCACCCGCTCCGAGGGCGAGTGGGGCGACTCGATCTGCGGCCCGAAGGAGATCATGTCCATCCCGCCGCACTTCTCGCCGATGATGCCGCACTCGAGGCCGGCGTGGATGGCCTTGACCGCCGGCTCCTTGCCGAAGAGTTTCTGGTGCACCGCGCGGGCGCGCGCCAGCACCGCCGAGGCCATGTTCGGCTGCCAGCCGGGGTAGCCGCCCTTGGGCTCGACCTTTGCGCCGGCCAGCTCGCCGAGGGCGACCAGCCCCTCCTGGATGCGGCGCAGCGCCGGCATGACCGAGCTGCGGCTGCTCTCGTGGAACAGCGCCGAGTCGGCACTGAGGCGCACCACCGCCAGGTTGGTGGAGGACTCGACCAGCCCCGGGATGTCCTGGCTCATGGCCAGCACGCCGTGGGGCAGGGCGAGCACAAGGCGCAAAAACTCCCGGGCCGCGCGCGGCTTGAGCGCCTCGGGGTTCTGCTCGCAAGGAGCGATGTCGATGGCGGCGCCGGGGTCGCTGCGGCCGAACATGGCCGCAAGCTCTGCCCGCTCGGCGGCGAGCAGTTTCTCGGCCTTCTTGCGCGCGCCGTCGGCAAGGCGGATCACCGCGAAGGCCTCGCGCGGGATGGCGTTGTGCTTGTTGCCGCCCTCGAAGGCGCACAGCTCGAAGCGCGCGGCGTGCGACAGGTGGAGCAGAAATTGCGCCAGCACCCGGATGGCGTTGCCGCGGCCAGTGTTGATGTCCAGCCCCGAGTGGCCGCCCTTGAGCCCGTGCACGTGCACCCGGTAGGGCTTGGCCTTCCCCGCCTGCCGGGAGACCGGCAGGGTGAGCAAGGTGTCGGCGCCGCCGGCGCAGCCGACGTACACCGCGCCCTCCTCCTCCGAGTCGAGGTTGAGCAGGATCTTGCCCTGGACGAAGCCCGGCTTGAGGTTCTGCGCGCCGGTGAGGCCGGTCTCCTCGTCCACCGTGCCCAGGATCTCGATCGGGCCGTGGGAGAGGCCCGGCTCGTCCAGGATGGCCAGCGCCGCGGCCAGCCCCACCCCGTTGTCGGCGCCGAGCGTGGTGCCCTCGGCGCCCAGCCACTCGCCGCGCCGCACCACCGGGATGGGGTCGCGGGCGAAGTCGTGCTTGGATAACGAGTCCTTCTCGCCCACCATGTCCAGGTGGCCCTGCAGCACCACCCCCGGCGCCTTCTCCTTGCCCGGCGAGGCAGGCAGGCGCACGATCACGTTGCCGGCCTCGTCCTTCTCCGCCGAAAGTTTCTTCTGCCGGGCGATCTCCAGCAGGTGGGCGGCGGTGGCGGCCTCGCTTCCCGAGCAGCGGGGGATGCGGGTGAGCTTTTCGAAGTGGCGCCACAACGACTCGGGCTTCAATCCGTCGAACGGGCTTCCCATACGAGCTCCTTTTCTTCCGGCGCCGGGGCCGGGTGGGAACGGGGTTCAGTCGAGCAGGGCCGCCGCGGCGTCGTTGGCCAGGCCGCAGGCGGCGTAGTCGGCGGCCAGGACCGCCTCGCAGGTGCAGCTGCCGGAGTCCAGGATGGCCTGGCAGCGATCGTCCTCCTCGTCGGAGATGGAGGTGTTCCGGTCGGCGGCGTCCACGTTGGTGTGGCAGCGCTCCTGCCGCAGCCGTGTCGGCTGGCAGTCGCAGATCTTGTCGGCCAGGTCCTTGCAGGGCGAGCCGCAGCCACCGAGGAGGCCGAACAGGGCGAGGAGCGAGAGCACTATCCACAGAGGGGGCTTGTTCATGGGCCGGACTCTAGTGCTCGCTCATCGGGCCTGTCAAGCCAGGACAGGCGGGGCATGGCGCAGCCGCGCTCCCAGGGAGAGTGAGAGATAGGGGTCAGACACCGGCACTTGACACTTTCTTGGGCTCTCTCGCCAGCCACAGGTTGATCCAACCGGTCAGCGGCTCACGGTGGCCACCATTCCTCAGACGCCCGAGCAGCCGGGTGACCTGGTGGTACGGCACCCCGAGCGCCTTCGCGATCTGCCCCTGGGTCAGCTCGCTGCTCCGGTTGAGCGCCCAGATCGCGAACCGCCGCGCCGGGTTCGCGCCGGGTCCCATGGACCGCCGCCTCAGGTCCTCGAGGGTGCAGCCGCAGATCTGCACGACCTCGGCCAGCACCTCCTGGGCTGGGCGCAGGCGCGGGTGCAGGTGTTTCTCGCCGACCCTGCCGCTGCAGCCTCTCCCCTGCCCGCTCGAGCCAGGGCTCGGGCCTCGCTTCATGGCCTTGCGCCCGAACAGCCCGGTCTCGGGGTTGAAGTCATCCGGGTAGCGCACCTCCCCGCGCCGCATCCCCTGGACGAAGTCGTGCACCTTGTCCCTGCCGCCGAACAGGCGCAGCATCTCCCTCATCGTCAGCCACTCCGGCGGCGGATCCTTGCCCAGGTAGGCGCGGTGGCTGGTCCAGGCCTCATCCGTCAGGCGCAGGACCAGGCCCGCCTTGACCGGGTTGAGGTGGATGTACCCGAGCAAGACGCGCAGGTGCTCCTCCGAGTCGATCAACTGGCTGTGGAACCGGCCACGGAACACCGGTCCGTCCCAGCGGTGCCGAGCGTTGAGCCACAGGGTGTACGTTCCGTTGAGGTACTGGAGGCCCTCGGAGAGGTTGCCGAGGACGCTCCGGACCAGGAGGTGGTAGTGGTTGTGCATCAGCGAGTAGCCGTGCACCTCGATCCCGTGGCGCGAGACCATCTCCGCAACCAGATCGAGGAAGCCCACGCAGTCCGAGGGCACCGCGAAGATCGGCGCCCGCCGCGCCCCGCGGTGCATGACGTGATGCCAGGCGCCCGGGAAGTCCTCTCGCTTCTGCCTTGGCATGAGACCACCAGACCACGGGCAGCGCCAAGTGTCAAGTGCCGGTGTCTGACCCCTTGGTTCTGACGCGGCCGGTCCTTCACCCGCCCGCGGCCGAGCGTCCACGGCGGCGTCGGCTGCGGCTCGACGATGGGGTTTTCGGGCGACATCGGGATCTTGAAGGCGAATCTCACGCCGATTGGATTGCTCGGCACGGCTGGAAGTTCCGCCGACATCAGGTAGCCCGCACCGACTTCCGAGGTTGGGCGCCTATAGTTGGGTCACCTCCATCTGGGATCGTCCCATACAGTAAGCCTTGTCTTTATGGAATCTTTGCATTCATTCCTGATTCGAACATTATTCTGCCTGTCGCAGAATGCAGTTCGATACTTTATATACTCATCCTTATTCCTCATGAACCAATGGTACTCAGATAAAAGTCCAATAATGCATACAGACTCCGGATCGACTTCAAGTGCAGGTCTAATGTTGTTTTGCATTATCTTCTCATATATGTTAGCTACTTTCTCCCCTTTCTGGATCATCACCCATGCATCGTGACACAATTTCATTGCCTTCATTCTTGGCGTGTTTGTCTCGTGCACCTCAACGAACAGCTTTGATGAATTCGTCACTATCTTTATCTTCGCGTCTGACTTTCCGACTACGGTTTTTATCATATATAATCCTGCAGGCAGATTTCTCTTGATTACATCTTTCACGCTGAATTTCTCCGTCATTATCCCTTCATCGTAACCCTCTCGTTGATAGAAGTTATCTTTACTTTTATTCTCGATGTTTATGTAATTATTCTCGTCGATGTTGAGGGCTGGAATGACCTGCTCCCCGAAAACTGGTCCATCGAAAATGAGAGACTTCTCGGCTAGGAT
>CAZLNM010000159.1:0-7157 GCA_964561025.1 uncultured Myxococcales bacterium | reverse complement strand
TGTCAATGGCGAGCGCAGCGAGTCGCGCAGCGACCGAAGGCCATTGACAGCACAGGTCGGGCGGAGGCTATGCGCGGCATTTTTGCAGCGATCGTTTTCTTGGACCGGGCGGGCAAACCGGGTATCATGCTTCGCCGATGAAGCCGACCTCGCTCGCCCTGCGCTACGCGACCTCGTTTTTACGAGAGGTGGGCCAGATGGTGCTCACCTTCGGCGAGGCCATCGTGGGGGTGTTTCGCCCGCCCTACCGGGTGTGGCTGTGGCTGCAGCAGATGGACTTCGTGGGGGTGGGATCGCTGCCCATCATCCTGCTCACCGGGACCTTCACCGGGGCGGTGTTCACCTTGCAGAGCGTGTACGCCTTCTCGCTGTTCAACATGGAGAGCATGGTGGGGGCCACCGCCACCCTGGCGCTCACCCGCGAGCTATCGCCGGTGCTCACCTCGCTCATGATCACCGGCCGGGCCGGCTCGGCCATGGCCACCGAGCTCGGCACCATGCGGGTGACCGAGCAGATCGACGCGCTGGCGGCCATGGCGGTGAACCCGGTGCACTACCTGTTCGTGCCGCGCTTTTTGGCCGCGGTGATCATGTTCCCGCTGCTGACCATGGTGTTCAACCTGGTGGGCGTGGTGGGGAGCTACGTGGTGGGCGTGGTGATGTGGGGCATCGACCCCGGCAACTTCCTGGCCAAGATCCGCTGGCTGGTGCGCACCAACGACATCATCTCGGGCCTGGTCAAGGCCTCGGTGTTCGGGGGGTTCGTGGCGCTGGTGAGCTGCTTCAAGGGGTTCAACGCCGAGGGCGGCGCCCGCGGGGTGGGCACCGCCACCACCCGGGCGGTGGTGATCGGCTCGGTGAGCATCATGATCCTCGACTACTTCCTCACCGTGCTCATGTTCTGAAATCTCGCGAGGCGAAGAATGCGGTACGGGGGGCGCTGCCCTCGTGACCTCCCGGGAAAGAACCGAAAAAACCTGCTGATAAGGAAAACCCCAGAGGGAAACCCGGGAAAATACCTTTTCGATGAAGTTGGCTTTTCCTTGTCAGCGATTTTTGTTTGTCCTGGCATTTCTTCTCCCTCGCCTTTTTCCCTTTATTATCAGCAAGTTCTCCGGGATCTGTTCTGGCAGCCCCCGGTGCTGGCGGACCCTGGGGACCCTGGTGCCAGGCACCCCGGTTTCACCTGGTTTCGGCCCCGGTTTCGTCCCTGGATTCGGAAAGATCCTCGCGCGGGGGCTCTGCCTCCGTGAACCCCCGGGGGGCGCTCACTGGTACTCGGTGACCCTGGCGCAGAACAGCCGGTCCACTTCCTGCTCCAGGGTCTCGGAGTAGACCACCGGGGCCGGCAGGCGCAGCACCGTCTCGGCCCCGGGATCGGGCAGGCGGATGTGCAGGTAGGCGGCGCAGTTTCCGGGGAACTTGTCCAGGATGGCCTTGAACTTGTGCAGCCGCTCGCCGGAGAGCTGCTCGGCCGACACCCGGAAGCGCACCCGGCTGGTCTTCTTCTCGCGCACCTCACGCAGGAGTTTCGCCTCGGACACGCGGAACTTGGCCACCGGCTCCTCGTCGTCCCCCTCCAGCACCACGCTGCCCGACAAGAGCAGCGGCTCGCCGGACTTGAGCACCGACTCGAGCTCGGCGAACTCGCGCGAGAACACCAGCGCCTCGCAGGTGCCGGCCAGGTCCTCGAGCATCAGGATGGCCATGCGCCCGCTGCCGTTCTTGAGCGGGCGCTCGCGCAAGCTGGACACCAGCGCCACCAGGGTGGCCTCGGCCATGCGCCCGCCCTGGCGCGCCACCACCTCGCGCAGGTTCTGGGTGGTGGCGCTGGCCAGGCGCGCCGCGGCGGCGCGGTGGCGCTGCAGCGGGTGCCCGGGGACGTAGAACCCCAGCGCCTCCCGCTCGCCCTGCAGGCGTTCCTTCTCGGGCCACTCCGGGATCTCGGGGAGCCTCGGCTCGGCGGCCTGGCCCTTGGCGCCACCCTCGGGTAGGAAGCGGTCCAGCAAGCTGCACTGGCCGCTCTGGCGCTCCTTCTGGCGGGCCGCGGCCCACTCGAAGGCCACCTCCAGGGCGCGGGCCATGGCGGCACGCGAGGCCCCCAGCGAGTCCAGCGCCCCGCTCTTGATGAGCGCCTCCATGGCGCGCTTGTTCACCTTGTGCAGGTCGAGCCGGCAGCAGAAGTCGAAGAACGAGCAAAAAGGCCGCTCGCGCCGCGCCTGGAGGATGTTCTGGATGGCCACGTCGCCCAGGCCCTTCACGGCGCCCAGGCCGAACACCACCTGGCCGTCGCGGGCGGTGAAGTCCCGCTCGCAGCGGTTGACGTCGGGTGGCAGCAGGCGCAGGCCCATCTCGCGCGCCGTGGCGATGTAGCCCACCAGGGTGTCGGTGTTGCCCATCTCGGAGGAGAGCAGCGCCGCCATGTACTCGACCGGATGGTGGTGCTTGAGGTAGGCGGTCTGATACGAGATCAGCGCGTAGGCCGCCGAGTGGGACTTGTTGAAGGCGTACTCGGCGAACTTCTCGATCTTCTCGAACAACTCCCGCGCCGCCGGCTCGGGCATGCCGCTCTTTTGCGAAGCGCCCTGGATGAAGCGGGCCTTCAGCTTCTCCATCTCCTCCTTCTTCTTCTTGCCCATGGCCTTGCGCAGCGAGTCGGCCTGGCCCATGGTGAAGCCGGACAGGTCCACCGCGATGCGCATCACCTGCTCCTGGTAGATGATCACCCCGTAGGTGTCTCTGAGGGCGGCCTCCACCGCCGGGTGGGGGAAGGTGACCTTCTGGTGGCCGTGCTTGCGCTCCACGTAGTCGTCCACCATGCCCGCGCCCAGCGGCCCCGGCCGGTACAGCGCCACCGCGGCGATGATGTCCTCGAAGCGGTCGGGCTTGAGGCGCTTCATGAGCTCCTTGAAGCCCGCCGATTCGATCTGGAACACGCCGTCGGTCTCGCCGGTGGCCATCATGCGGTACACGCCGGGGTCGTCGAGGGGGATGGCGCGGATGTCGAGCCGCGTGCCGCCCTGCTCGATGAGCCGCACCGCGTTGTGGATCACGGTGAGCGTCTTGAGCCCCAAAAAGTCGAACTTCACCAGCCCGGCCTTCTCCACCTCGTCCTTGGCGTACTGCGACACCAGCCCGCCGCCCTCGTCGCGCATGACCGGCACGTGCTCCCACAGCGGCTTCTGGGCGATGACCACCCCGGCGGCGTGGATGCCCGACTGGCGGTTGAGGCCCTCCAGCGAGCGGGCCACCTGGATCACCTCGCGATAGACCGGCTTCTCGTCCTGGATGGCCTGCAAGCGCGGCTCCTCGGCCAGGGCCGAGTCCAGGGTGACCTTGGGGCCGGGCGGCACCAGCTTGGAGATGCGGTCGGTCTCGCCGAACGACAGCCCCAGCACCCGGCCCACGTCCTTGATGGCCGAGCGCGGCTTGAGCTGCCCGAAGGTCACGATCTGGCCCACCCGATCGCGCCCGTACTTCTCGATGACGTACTGGATGACCTCGCCGCGGCGGTCCTGGCAGAAGTCCACGTCGAAGTCGGGCATGCTCACCCGCTCGGGGTTGAGGAAGCGCTCGAACAGCAGATCGTAGGCCAGCGGATCCAGGTCGGTGATCCCCAGCGAGAAGGCCACCAGCGAGCCCGCGCCCGAGCCGCGGCCCGGGCCCACCGGGATGCCCTGGCGCTTGGCCCAGTTGATGAAGTCCCACACGATGAGGAAGTAGCCGGCGAACCCCATCTTGCGGATCACCGACACCTCGTAGGCCAGGCGCTCCTGGTAGGTGGGGTGCCGTTCGGCGGGGACACGCGCGAGGTGGCGCGCCAGCCCCTCCTGGGCCAGGTGCTCCAGGTAGCTCTCCAGATCGTGGCCCTCGGGCACCTGGTACTGGGGCAGCATCACCTTGCCGATGTCGATCTCCACGTTGCAGCGCTCGGCGATGCGGCGGGTGTTCTCGACGGCCTCGGGGCAGTCCGAAAAGAGCTTCTCCATCTCGGCGCCCGAGCGCAGGTAGAAGTCGTGCGACTCGTGGCGCATGCGGTTGGGATCGTCGATGGTCTTGCCGGTGGAGATGCACAGCAGGATGTCGTGGGCCCGGTAGTCCTCGGCGAAGAGGTAGTGGCAGTCGTTGGTGGCCACCAGCGGTAGCTGTTCCTCGCGGGCGATCTCGGTCAGGATGGCGTTGACCCGCTCCTGCTCGATGAGGCCGTTGTGCTGCAGCTCGAGGTAAAAGCAACCGGGCTCGAAGAGCCCCGCGTACTCGCGGGCCAGCCGGCGCGCCCCCTCCTTATCGCCGCGTTTGGCGGCGCAGGCGATCTCGCCCGACAGGCAGGCCGAGAGCGCGATGAGGCCCGCGGCGTGGCTTTTCAAAATCTCCCGGTCCACCCGCGGGTGGTAGTAGAAGCCCTCCAGGTAACCCATGCTGACCAGGTAGGCCAGGTTCTCGTAGCCCTTGCGGTCGCGGGCCAGCAGCACCAGGTGATAGTCGTCGCGGGCCACCCGATCCAGCCGCCCGCGCGGGCCGGCCACGTACACCTCGCAGCCGATGATGGGTTTCACCCCCGCCGCGCGCGCCTTGAGGTAGAAGTCGATGGCGCCGAACATGTTGCCGTGGTCGGTGATGGCCACGCTGTCCATGCCGAGCTCTTTGAGGCGGGGGAAGAGCTTCTCCAGGCGGATGGCCCCGTCCAGCAGGCTGTACTGCGTGTGGAGGTGGAGGTGGACAAAACCGCTCATTCGAGAAGAAAACCTCGAGCAGCGATTGTGCGCGAGCGCGACGGTGAAGTCAAGGCGCGCTCAGATGGTTAAATTTATATAAATTATTAATAACTATATGATTTTTAGATACAATTCTTGATGCTCGAAAAGGGCGACGATGGGTTCCTGACACCCGATTCGGGGTGTGGTATTATTGCTCTTGTAGTAGATACAAACCCTCCTAGAGGTGCCGAGATGAGAACCAAGATGACGCGCTTTGGCTGGTTGCTTGTGAGCGTTTGTCTGGCCTGGGCCTGCTCCTCCTCCACCCCACCCGGGGTCAAGCGTTGCCAGGAAAGCAGCGAGTGTCCCGAAGGCCAGGTGTGCAGCCACGGCGCCTGCCACAAGCCCTGCACCGGACCGGCGGATTGTCCCGCGCCCGAGATCTGCATCGACGGCGCCTGCGTCGTGCCATGCGATGAGAACGACGATTGCCCCGCCGGGTACGAGTGCGGCCCGGACGGGATCTGCATCCCCGTGAACGTCGACGTCGACGGCGGCACGGACGGCGACGCCGACGGCGGCGCCTGCGTCGACCAGGACGGCGACGGGTACGGCCGGGGGTGCGCGCGTGGCCCGGACTGCAACGACAACGACGCCGCCATCCACCCGGGCGCCATCGAGAACTGTCAGGACGGCGTCGACAACAACTGCAACGGCCAAACCGACTCCCAGGACGCCGACTGCCATTGCAAGCGCGGCGACCAGCGGCCCTGCTACGAGGGGCCGGCGGCGACGGAGAACCGGGGCGTGTGCCGCGGCGGCGTGGCGGTGTGCCGGGACGACGGGAGTTTCGGGCAATGCCAGGGCCAGGTCCTGCCCGGCCCCTCCCCGGAGACCGAGTGCAACGGACTGGACGACAACTGCGACGGCGCGACCGACGAGGGGCTGCTGAATCGCTGCGGCCGGTGCGCCCCGCCGGACGCCGATCTTGTTGAGATCTGCGGCAACGGCCTGGACGACGACTGCAACGACCAGGTGGACGACGGCTGCGATTGCGATCCCAACTGCGAGTGCGATCCGCAGAACCCCGGCTACAACTGCGTGTGCCATCCGCCGACGCACCAGCCCTGCTACTCGGGGCCGGTGAATACACTGGGATTCGGGGAGTGCCGCGGCGGTTTCCACGACTGTGTGCAGCAGGCGGGCGGCGACTATGCCTGGAGCGAGTGTGCCGGCGAGGTGCTGCCCGGCCAGGAGTGCGCCGGCGGCGCCGCCGACGGCAAGGACAACGACTGCGACGGCATGACGGACGAGGACTGCCTGCCGGACAACGACCACGACGGCTTCTCGCCGCCGCTGGACTGCGACGACAACGATCCGGCGGTACACCCCGGGGCGGCCGAGGTGTGCAACGGGCGCGATGACGACTGCGATCGGTTGGTCGACGAGGGAGTGCAGAACGCCTGTGGTGGCTGCGGCCCGGTCGGCGCCGAGGTGTGCGGCGACGGGCTGGACAACGACTGCAACGGAGACGTGGACGACGGCTGCGGCGGTTGCCTCGGGACCGAGGTCAAGCCCTGCTACCGCGGGCCGCCCGAGGCGGCGGGGCGGGGCATCTGCCAGTTGGGCGAGATGCGCTGCGACGGGGAGTTCTGGGGGCCGTGCGTGGGTGACGTGCTGCCCGAGCCCGAGAGCTGCAACGGCCTCGACGACGACTGCGACGGAGAGACCGACGAGCGTTGGGCCATCGGCTCCAACCCCTGCGGCTACTGTCTGGGAGAGGAGACCTGCGACGGCGTGGACAACGACTGCGACGGTCTCACCGACGAGGGATTGCGGAACGGTTGCGGCGATTGCCTGCCGGTCCCGGAGGAGACCGCCTGCGACGGCCTCGACAACGACTGCGACGGGCTCACCGACGAGGGCTTGCTCAACGCCTGCGGCACCTGCGGCGATAGCTGCTTCGAGCAGAGCTGGGGCGGCCCGGGGAACGGCGACCAGTGGAGCCAGGGGCAGGCGGACGGGGTCAGTAACAACACCGACCCCGACTCGCTCATGCTCGACTCCACCACCTTGTCCCCCCACTTCATCTGGATCGCCGGGACCACCACCATCTGCAACGCCGCCAACGGGTGCCTCAGTGATCCACCCTGCTACAGCGGCCAGGATTGCCACGTGGTGCGCAAGTTCGACACCCGCACCAACGAGCTGATGGGCATCTACTCGAGCTGGGGGTGGAGCCCCTCGCGCACCGCGGTGGCGGTGGACAACTCGGTGTGGGTGGGCAACCGCGGCTGCCAGAACAACCTGTCCAACTGCGACAGCGACGATCCGCGCCACGGCAACGCGGCGCACCTGGACGTCGAGGGCAACCTCATCTGCCGCGCCGACGTCTCGTGCGGAACGGACGGGGTGGCGGTGCGGGCGGTGACCATCGACAAGGCCGGCGACGCCTGGTTG
>CAZLNM010000158.1:0-7426 GCA_964561025.1 uncultured Myxococcales bacterium | reverse complement strand
GCGATTTTCGAGGAGGAGATCTTGCTCTTACTAGAAGTCCTGCCTGCCTGCCTGCGCAACATCCGAGCCCTCATGGCCTGCCCGCTGGTTTCAACCTCTGACTGCTTGAAAACATCTTCCCGAAGGCGATGGAGGATGTCAAGATGCAAATCCATCAATCCATCAAACACAAATGGGAGTCTTTTCTTGTCGCCTGAACCCAAGTGGTGAGATGAACGTCTGATAGCCGGACCAGGAGGACCGATGAGCGCGTCAGGTACATCTCGCTTGAGGCATCGAATGGGCCGGACGGGCGTGCTGGCGGCGGCCGTTCTCGCGGCCGGCCTGTCGGGCTGCGCCGCGGGGTGGCGGGCCGGCGGCGGGCCGGTGGTGGACAGCGAGGGACGCGCCGGCCTTATCGGCGGCGGCGCCATGGCGATCGGCTTGAAGCTCACCCGCGAGCAGGGGCTGGTGGAGGTCCTCGAGGGGGGCGCGGGGCCGTCGCTCAACCCCGCCGAGGGCCTGCTCGCCGCGGGCTTGGGGATCGACTGGCTGCACCAGGAGCTGTTCGGCGAAAAGCTAGGCCTGCGCGCCGGCGTGCGCGTGCGCTACCTGGGACGCCTCGGCGCGGACGGGTTCTCCGAGCACCTCGGCGCCGGCGGGGGCGCGCTGGGCCTGCTGTTCGTGCTCGGCCACAGCTACGACCGCGGTCACGAGAAGATGGGCGGCGGCGGGAATGCCTGGCGCAACCTCTCCGTCGAGGTCCAGGGCCTTTTCGGCGGGCTGTTCGACCCGGACCGGAAACTCGGCCTCTTCCTCGTCACCGTCAGCTACGAGGTGAACTCCCTCTTCGATTTCTTCTGAGAGTCACCGGGAGAGCCCCGCGCGGACGAGCTCACGGCCGGAGTCCTGGGCAAGCCGCGTGAGCGAACCCAAAAAGTCGGCCAGGGTGGTCTTCTTCTCGATCGCCGCCTTGGCCGCGTCCACGATGAAGCGGTTGAGCGAGAGCTTGCGCCGGTCCTTGCCGCGCCACAGGAGCTTCCCCTCCGGGCAGGAGAAGAAGTGCCCCCAGTGATCGGTGCGGGCCAGGGCCTCGGTGGCGCCGATGTCGAGGACCAGGCGCGCGCGCAGCAGCAGGACCGAGTCCGCGCCGGCCGCCGCCGCCGCCGGGCACAGGGCCGCGGGTAGCGCGACCTTGTCGAACTTCTTGCCCGGCTCCTCGACGGCCTCGCCGTGGAGCGCCGTCTGCCAGCCCAGCTCCTGCAAGGCCGCCACCGCCGCCGCCGCGGTGGTGTCCCGGGGCAAAAACCCCAGCTCGCGCAATGACTCGGCGAAGGAACCCTTGGGGTCGTTCTCCAGGATCTTCTCGAGGCCTTTGAGCAGGGCCTTGCCGGGCAGGCCCACGTCGAGCTGGGCGACGACCGGCCCCGCCGGAACCACCAGCACGTGCCGGTGAGCCTCCAGATCTTCTCGGGTCAGCCGAAGCGTCTTCGACTTTCCCCCGCAGCCGCACAGCACCAGCGACAGCGCCACCAACGGGAACATGGCCAGCAATGTTTTCACTCTCTTCCTCCTTGTTCGAAGCACCGGCCCGCGATCAAGTCGCGGCCGAACTCGTCAACGCCTCGGGGCTACCTTGCGCGCGGGCTTCGCCCGACCGCCGAGGAGCACCTCGCCCCCGCTTGCGGCATCCACCGGGTCTGAAAGGATCGCGGCCAGCTCGGCCACCGCCTGCCAGGGCGCGTTGTCCGCGGGCTGGATGAGCAGGCAGGCGCGTTCTCCCGCGGGGACGAAAGAGGCGACGACCTTCTCCAGGGCGGCCCGATCGATGCGCGCCGGTTCCCCGCGCTTTCTCGGCCGCGCCAAAGGCACCAGGCGGCGCCTCTTGCCGGACTTCACCTCGAGTCGTACGCCGGCGTCGAGCCGAAGCTCGATGGCCTGAGCGCTCATCCGGCAGACGTTGTCCCGCCGGGCAAGCTCCGCACTCGAGACCCAGCGCACGGGCGAGGCGCGCAGCCCGTCGGGGCCCTGCCACAGGAGCGACACCGTGGACGACCCATCCGGCATCCACTCCTCCATTTGCGAAAGGATGATGGAGAACACCGTGTCGGCGGAAGCAACCAGGAGCAGCGGGTCCGAAGCGCCCTTGGCCGGCGCGGTCTGCGATTTCTTCTCTCCCAGAACCACGATCCTGCTCCCCAGCCCCGCCGGCTGGACCGGGGCCGACAGGTCCAGCACGGGAAGCCGGACGCCGGCGAGCTCCTCCTGGGCGGGCTTCTTTCGGCAGGCGGGCTGGCAACCGGCCGCGCAGGCGGCGGCGAGCGCCGACTTCTCGGCCGAAAAATCCAGCGCGGCCCGGTCCAGATCGGACAGGAACGTGGCGTAGGCGCAGCGCGCCCGCGCGGCCAGCGCGTGGGTGTCCGAGTCCTTCTCGGCGCAGGCGAGGGACGGCTCGCTCTCCGCAAGCACGTTCGCGAGCATCTCCCGGCGGGCGCCGGGGTCGGCGCGGGCCAGGGCGGCCAGCGCGGCGCGGAAGCGCTCGCCGGCCTCGACCAGGCAGCGCCTCCCCGAAGACTCCGGGGCGCGAGTGAGCCGCTCGAAGCCCTGTAGCGGGTCGGCCACAAACGCCTCGCGCGGCCCCGGGCCGGACCCCGGCAGGCGCAGCTCGGCTTGTACGGCGGAGCCTGTGGCCCAGGCGCGCAAGGTGAGCCCCGACAGCGCCTCGGCGAGAAGCAACCCCTGGTGCGGCAACTGCTCCAGGACCGGCCCGGAGAGCCCGAGGAACACCGCCTCCAGGATGAGCGAGGCGGGGCGGCTCAAAAGGTTTCCGGGAAACACCTTGGCCCCCGAGAGCAGCAGGGCCCAGCGCGCCAGCGCGCCGCCGGCGACCGCCTTGATGGTGAGCTCGGCCGGGAGGTAGGGGCTATCGCTCAGGCGCGAAAGCCAGGCGAAGTCGCGGTCCTCGGGAAACCCGAACGCCAGCGCCACGCCGAGCTGACCCTCGCCTCCCTCGCGGCCCGCAACAAAGGCCCCCACCGCGCTCGCCGAACACGGCAAGGTGAACGGCTGCTCCTTGCGGACCATGGTGTAGAACTCCCCCGCCAGGGCGAGCGGCGCCGAGAACAGGAGGTGCAGCGCGGCCGCGCCTCCGCCTTCGCGCAGGCGTTCGACGAACTGCTGCTCCTTCCGCATGGCCTTCCAGGCCGCCGGGGCCTTCACCGCGCCCATGGCGGCCTCGACGTCGAACCCCATCCAGCCGGTGGCGAAATAGTCGCCGGCCGCGGGCGCCGCGGGAGCAACGCGGGGCGACGCGCCTGCCTTGACCACCCGTTCGCCGGCCTGGCTGAGGCTCCCCACCAGCCGGAAGCGCAGATCGCCGTCCAGGCCGAAGGCGAGCACGAGGTCGTCGAACTCCGGTTCCACGTCCGCCGCGAGGAGGTAGCCGGAGGCGATCTCCGAGATCCCGGCCATGGCCAGGATCGGCCGCTCGGACGGGTCGGCGTAGGACATGGCCGCCTTCACCAGCACGCCGCCGAGCGGGGCGATGAGCCGCCGCAGCGCATCCGGACGCAGGTAGAGCGCGCCCAGCTCGTGCTGGCCGGCCAGGTAGGACGCGGCGGGGGTCCGCGGCCAGTCCCGCGTTCCCGCCTCCGCCCGCGCCTTCAGGGCCGCGATAAGCTCGGCGTGCCAGCGCTCGAGGTCCATCTTTGGCGGCGTGCCCAGCTCATCGGCGAAGGCCGCCTCCACCCGCAGCCACGCCCCGTCCGGGATCAGCGCCACCCACTCGCGCGGCGAGGCGCCGGGGAAGAAGGCGCCGCCCGCGAGCTCGGGCCAGCTCGCCGCCTCCGGCGCCGGGCGCAACTCCCGGCGCCCGGCCCAGTCCAGAAGCGCCGCGATGAGTTTCTTGGGGTCGCTGGCCGGGACCAGCAGCCGGTGCCGCGGCGGCGGCAGCTCGGCCTCGAACGACAGCGGCACCCCGAGCTCGAGCAGCGAAAGCTCCTCGTCCGGCACCGGCTCGAACAGCGCCGCCACCAGCGGGCGCTTCTCGTCGATGGCGGAGAGATCCGGCGGCCCCCCGCCGTCCATGGCGAGAAGTCCCTGGCAGGCCACGCTCAAGGTCGGCGCGCCCAGGACCCGCAGCAGCGGATCGTGGGAAGAGCCGCCGAGCTGCCGCTTGAAGTCCTCGGCCATCTCTCGGATCGAGCCCAGATCGGAGAGCGACAGCTTCTTGAGTTTTTGCGAGACGAGCTTGTCGATGCCCTTGGTGGCGCGCTCGCGGATGGCCCGGGTCACCGCCGGCCACTGGTCGGGCCAGAGCACCACCACCAGCGCCGAGCGGTCGCCGGCGGCCGAGAGCGCCCAACGGAGATCCGGCCCCGTCCCCGGCTCGCGGTTCGGCGGCGGGACGAGCAGCAACCCGAGCGACAGCAGGACCTGGATACCTGGCAGGATCATGGGCTCTCCTTTGCGGCGCTGTTGGAGTCTCACCCCTACCCCGAGAACGTCCGGCGGTCAACGCGAACGTCGTCTCTCTACGCTGGGAGATGAACCATGATGGCGCGCCCGTCCGCGCAGGACAGGGACGTTACTCGTAGCGCAAGGCCTCGATGGGGTCGAGGCGCGAGGCGCGCCAGGCGGGGTAGATGCCGAAGACCAGCCCGGTGCTGGAGGACATGACCAGCGCCGCCACCACCGCCCACAGCGGCGGCGCGGCCGGGATGGGAAAGAGCGCCGAGACCAGCGCGGCGATGCCCAGCCCGAACCCGAGCCCGATCAGCCCGCCCAGCACCGAGAGTAGCACCGCCTCCAGCGAAAACTGCAGCATGATGTGCCGGCGCTTGGCGCCGATGGCCATGCGCACCCCGATCTCGCGGGTGCGCTCGGTGACCGACACGATCATGATGTTGGTGATGCCGATGCCCCCCACCAGAAGCGAGATGAAGCAGATGGCGATGGCCGCGATGCGCACCGTGCCGGTGAGCGAGCTGACCTGGTCCACCACCGACTGGTTGGAGAAGATCTCGAAGTCGTCCTCCTGCTCGGGCTTGAGGCGGCGCTCGCGGCGCATGATTTGCACCGCCCGCTCGCGGGCCGCCTCGAACAGCTCTGCGGTGAGCGACTGCACGGTGATGTTCACCGAGCGGTTCTTGCCGTACACCCGCACGAAGGTGGTGATGGGCACCAGCACGAAGTTGTCCCGGCTGCCCAGGCCGAAGAACGAGCCGCGCGCCGCGAACACCCCCACCACCTCGTAGCGCCGGTTGTGGATGGTGACGGGTTGATTCAGCGGCGAGGCGTGCGGGAACAGCTTGCGGGCCACGTCCGCGCCCAGCACCACCACCGGCCGCTCGTGCGAGACGTCGAAGGCGTTGAGGTTGCGCCCCTCGCCGATGTCGTAGCCGTTGTTGGAGGCGAACTCCGGCGTGCCGCCGCTGATGAACACCGTGGGCCGGGTGTCGGCGTAGCGGCTGCGCACCGTGCCGCCGAAGTTCCACAGCTCGGCGCCCACGAAGCGCGCGAACTCGTCGCCCTCGCGCACCGCGTCGGCGTTGGGGATGGTGATGTCCTTGCGCAGGCGGTACTTCGACATGCGCCGCCCGCCGCCGAAGCGCATGGCCGGCCACTTCTGGATCTGGAAGGTGTTGGAGCCCAGGCCCTCGAACTGGGTGTGGATGCTGCCCTCCAGGCCGGTGGTCAGCGCCATCATGGACACCACCGCCGCCACCCCGATGATGATCCCCAGGGCGGTCAGCCCGGAGCGCAGCTTGTTCACGCGCAGCGCGTCGGAGGCGCCGTGAAAGACATCGAAGACGCGCATCACTCGTACCTCAGGGCCACGATGGGATCCAGGCGCGAGGCGCGCCAGGCGGGGTACAGGCCGAACACCACCCCCACGAAGGCGGCGAAGCCGAGCCCCAACGCCACCGAAAGCAGAGTGGGCGAGGCGGGCAGCGGCGACACCGCGTCCACGATGGCCGCCCCCAGGAACCCCACCCCCAGCCCGATCAGGCCCCCCAGCGCCGAGAGCGCCAGGCTCTCGACCAAAAACTGGAACATCACCGTGGCGCGCTTCGCCCCCAGCGCCTTGCGGATGCCGATCTCGCGGGTGCGCTCGGTGACGGAGACCAGCATGATGTTCATGATGCCGATGCCGCCCACGAGGAGCGAGATGAGCGACACCCCGAAGATCACCCCGTACAGGATGGCGGTGAGCCGGTCGTACATCTCGGACAGCGCCTTCTGCTCGTTGACGTCGAAGTTGTCCCGCTCGGCCGGGCGCAGCCCGCGCACGCCGCGCATGAGCCCGCGCAGCTCCTCCTTGGCCTCGGCCAGGTCGAAGCCCTCGATCACCTTGACCCCGACCGTGAGCGAGCGGCCCTGTCCGAAGGCGCGCAGAAAGCACCCCAGCGGCACGATGACGAAGTTGTCCTGGCTGCGGCCGAGGAAGCTCCCCCGCGGTTTCATGACCCCCACCACGGTGTAGCGGCGATCGCGGATGTCCACCGTGCGCAGCAATGGATCGGAGCGGCCGAAGAGCTTGCTGGCCACCTCGCTCCCCAGCACCGCGTAGGGCCGCTCGAACTCCACGTCCGCCGGTGAAAAGAAGCGGCCGCGCTCCACCTCCTCGCCGCCCACCAGCACGTACTCGGCGTTGGTGCCGCGCACGTGCACGTCGGTGAGCTTCTCGCCGTTGCCCTCGACCTTGGCGTGCTCCTCCACCGACGGGGAGATGGCGGCGGCGAACGGCACCTGCTCGCGCAGGCGCCGGTACTGCCACTCGGTGATGGCCGGGCGGTTGCGCAGCAGGAACCAGGCGTCGCCCTCCATGATCCAGGGCATCTGGGACACATACAGGCTGCGCGCCCCCAGCGAGGCGAGCTGCTCGTCGAACGAGCGGTTGAGGCCCTGGATGACGGACAGGATGCCGATGACCGTGGCCACGCCGATGACGATGCCCAGGGTGGTGAGCGTGGCGCGCAGGCGGTTGGCCCACAGGGCGCCCAGGGCCACGCCCGTGCCCGCCGCGCCGGCGACGAACATGCGCCGCAGCGCGCGAGCGACGCGCTGGAGGAGAACCCTCATGAAGCCGGCTTCTCCTTCGGCGGCCCGCGCTTCCCGGCCAGCGCGCCGCTACCCTCGACCCGCACCGGCGTGCCGACCTGGAGCTCCTTGGAGATGGCCCGGTAGGGCCCGATCACCACCGCCTGCCCCTCCTGCAGGCCCTCCCGGATCTCGATGCGGGTGTCCGAGGAGAGCCCGGTCTTCACCTTCACCGGGCGGGCCTTGCCGTCCTCCACCAAGAACACCACCTCCACCGGCTCCTCGCGCAGCCCGGCCGGGAGCGCCTCGCCGCCGCCCGGCGCGCCCGGCGGCGGTCCACCGGGCCCGCCCGGGCCCCGGTCGCCGCGCCGCCCGCCCGGCGGCGGCCCGTGGCCCATGCGGGGCG
>CAZLNM010000157.1:0-7852 GCA_964561025.1 uncultured Myxococcales bacterium | reverse complement strand
ACAGCACGTCGAAGTCCACGATGGGGCTCAGGCGCTTGACCAGCTTCTCCCAGGCCCGGTGGCGCGCCAGGGCGGTCTGGGCCTCGGCCTTGATCTTCAGCCACTCCTCGCGGAAGTCCCAGCGGGTCTCCAGGTAGAAGCGCCCCACCATCTTCTTGATGGGCTCGCCGAAGTCCTTGGCGTCGGGCTCGTACTTCTCGGCGGCCCGCACCTCGCCCTGGCGCCGGCTCACCTCGTCCCAGAAGGCGTTGGCGAAGGCCACCCCGTACCAGTCGTTGGGGTAGAGCAGGGCGAAGCGCTTGGCGGAGAGCTTGTCCATGGCGTAGCCGACCAGCAGGCGCGCCTGGGCAGACAGGGTTAGGAAGTTGCGGAACACGAACCGCCCCAGGCCGACGATGTCCTCGCGCCCGCACAGGGTGATGATGGGCACCTCCAGCTCCTCGGCCTTGATCGCGGCGGCCCGGGCCTCCTGGGAGAACATGGGCCCCACGATGGCCACCACGTGCTCGTTGAACACCAGGTCTTCCACCTGGGCCGCGGCCTGGTCGGGAGTGCCGGCGCTGTCGCGGATGATGAGCAGCGGGCCCTCGGCGCCCGCCGGGCCGTCGTCGAGCACCCCGGCGCCGAGCTGCAGCCCCTCCAGCGCCTTCTGGCCGTAGTCGCGGTACTGGCCGGTGAGCGGCAGCAGCACCCCGATGGCCTGGCGGTTCACCGCGGCGCGGTCCAGGATGCGCTTGAGCAGCCGGCCGGCCACGCCCGCCTGCGGGTGGCCGGGGAAGGCGCCGGCGAAGGTCTCCAGCGCCCGGCGCGCCTCGGCGAAGTCGTGGATGTGGTAGAAGATCTTTCCCAGCTTGAGCTGGAGCAGATCGATGGGGAAGCGGTTGCCCAGGCGGTCCTTGAGCAGCTCCAGCGCCTCGCGCACCTCGCGGAAGGTCAGGCGCCGGTCGATGAGGTCGAGCACGGATTCGCGGATGGCTTCCTTCGGGGCGCCCTCGGGCGCGAGCTCCAGCCAGCGGCTGTACCACAGCAACGCGCCGACGTTCTGCCCGCCCTGGGCGTAGCTGCGGGCCAGGAACTCCGCCACCCGGGGGCGGTCGGCCGCCGGCAGGCGATCCCACAGGGGCTCGAGGGTCTGCATGGCCTCGTCCATGCGCCCCAGCCGGGTCAGGGCCAGACCGAGCTGGGTGAGCGCCGTGAGGTAATGCGGGCTCTGGGGAAAGTCCCCCACCAGGCGCCGGTAGGCGTCCGCCGCCTCCGCCGGCTTGTTCTGCGAGAGGAGCAGATCGCCCAGCGACTTCAGGGCGGCGTCGGCCTGGGCGTCGGAGGGGAAGTGCTGCAAGAACTCCCGGTAGGCGGCGATGGCTTCCTCGGCCTTGCCTTCCCGCTCCAGGGCTTGGGCGCGCTCGATGGTCTCGCCGCGCGCCTGCTCCCGCGGGATCTCCTTGCCGCCGATGATCACCGTGGGGGGCGGGCAGCCGGTGAGAAGCAGGCCCAAGGCCACAAGCAGCATTGCCGGCGGATACGCGCGCATCGAGCCACCTCCGTGCCGCGGGAGCAGTATAGCCGCGGGACCGGGGAGGCGCAAACTGTCTCTCGGAAGCTCCGTTGTACAGGGAAGGAGGGGGAGCGCCGACTACTCTTTGGTTTTCTGGGCCGCCAGGCGCTGGACCATTTCCCGCAGGCGCTCGGCCTCCTGCAGGATGGAGAGGCGGTGCCGCTCGAGCAGGGCGCGGGCTTCGGGGGGGAGAGGGGCGATACGCTCCAGGCTGGCCGCCGAGCGCTCGCGCAGGGCGATGGTGACGAAGGTGAGCGCGTTCTGCACCGCCCAGGAGGCCTGGACCGAGAGGAAGGTGCGCTCGATTTTGAGATCGCGCGAGAAATCCCGCAGCCTGGCACGCAGCGCGGCGATCTCCCGGCCGATGGCCTGTTGGTCTTCCGGGCCGAGATCGGGGCGGTGGCGCAAAAGCGGGTCGTTTTCGTCCTGGGGGCCGGCCGCCAGCGCCCGCTCGGCGTCGTCGAGCAGGCCGTCCATGGTGAACAGATCCGAGCCGAGCAAGCGTTCCTGATCGGGCGTGAGCCACTTTTGCATGCGCGCCTCCGATGCCCGCCACCGTGCCACAACCGGTCGTTCTCTGCAACGCACGGGCGGCTTCGGATTGACATCCGACACCCGTCCACGCACACTACGCCCATGGCCATTTCCAAGAAGATCGAAGCCTTCATGACCCGCGCCTCGTGGATCCGCCGTATGTTCGAGGAGGGGCAGCGCCTGCGCGCGCAGCACGGCCCCGACTCGGTGTGCGACTTCACCCTGGGCAACCCCCTGCTGGAGCCGCCCCGGGCGGTGCAGGAGGCGCTCCAGCACGCGGTGAATCACCCCGAGCCCGGCATGCACCGCTACATGCCGAACGCCGGCTACCCCGAGTGCCGCCGGCGGGTGGCGGAGTACGTGGCGGCCGAGAGCACGCTTTCGGTGCTGCCCGAGGACGTGCTCATGACCACCGGGGCGGGCGCCGGCCTGAACGTGGCCCTGCGTGCGCTGTGCGACCCCGGCGACGAGGTGGTGGTGATCGCGCCGTTCTTCCCGGAGTACGCCTTCTACCTCGACAACCACGGGCTCACCATGAAGACCGTGCCCGCGGCGGCGGACTTCGACCTCGATCTCGCCGCGCTGGAGGCCGCGTTGGGCCCGCGCACCCGCGCGCTCATCCTCAACTCGCCCAACAACCCCACCGGGCGCATGTACTCGGCCGAGCGCCTGCGCGAGCTGGGCGAGCTGCTCCTGCGGGCGGAGGCGAAACACGGCGCCCCCATCACCCTGCTGTCCGACGAGCCTTACCGCAAGCTGGTGTACGACGGCCTGCGCACGCCCCACATCTTCGCCGCCTACGACAACGTGGTGCTGGTGAACTCGCACTCCAAGGACCTGGGCCTGGCCGGGGAGCGCATCGGCTGGGCGGTGGTGTCGCCGCGGCACCGGGATCGGCCGGCGCTGCGCGAGGCCATGGTGTTCACCAACCGCACCCTGGGGTTCGTCAACGCCCCGGCGCTCTTCCAGCGGGTGGTGAGCCAGGCGCTGGACGCCTCGGTGGACATCGCCGCCTACCAGGATCTGCGCGACCGCATGTGCGGTGTGCTGACGCGCGCCGGGCTGGAGTTCGTGAAACCCCAGGGCGCCTTCTACGTCTTCCCGCGCACGCCCATCCCCGACGATCTGACCTTCGTGCAGATGCTGGTGCGCCACCGGGTGCTGGCGGTGCCGGGGAGCGGCTTCGGCCGCGGCGGGCACATGCGGGTGTGCTTCTCGGTGCCCTCCGCCGAGATCGAGCGCTCCGCGGAGGGATTCTGCCGCGCGGTCGAGGAGGCGAAACGGGCGTAGCGGTCCGTTGCGCGGCCTCCGGCGTTCATCCTCCGAGCGTCATTCCATCAAGAGGGACTCGGGGTCTTCCTCGGCGCCGGTGTCGTCCACCTTCTTGAAGTCCAGGCCGCCGGGGCGGTTGACGATCAGGGTCCGCTGGGCCCCGAACTGGGTGCCCTCGCGGGCCACGATGGTGATGAAGTTCGGGCCCGGGTCGAGCGAGAGTTTCACCTCGAAGGGGAGCCGGCGGGGGTTGCCTCCCTCGGCCCCGGTCTCCAGGAACACCTTGTCGCTCCCCAGCCACACCGAGACGTCGCGCACGTCGGCGTCGTCGTCGCGCACCAGGCCGCGCAGGGTCACCGCGCTGTCATTGGAGAGGTACTCGGGCAAGGCCTCCAGCTCGATGACGGGTGGGGTGAACTGGCAGAAGGCGATCTGGCTTCCGTTCTGCGCCCGCCGGGTGGGGGCGACCGCGTCGTCGCGCACCCAGCCCAGCCAGCCGTTGGGGGCGGAGAGCCGGAGGAAGCGCCCCGCCCGCCGGTCGGCGGCGAAGACCGTGCCCTTCTTGAGCCAGCCCACCGTCGCGGCGTCGTCCGCCGGGCGCTCGCGCAGCTCGGCCCGCGAGGCGCGCACCTCCAGGTTGGACTGGGTCTTCTCGATGCGGTAGGACGGGTTGGGAACGAGCGGCAGGCGCACGTCGGCGGTCTGACCCGCGCCCAGGGTGGCGTCGTAGAGGTTGAGCTCCATCTTGAGCTCGGAGGCCGCCACGTCCTGGGGCACCCGGAAGGCGAAGCGCTCGCTCCGGCTCTGCCCCGGCGGGATGTCCTTGAAGGTGACCTGGCCCCGGCCGGTCTCGAGGAACAGGTCGCGGCCGGACTGGTTCTTGAGGTACCCCTTGGCCTCGAAGGCCGCGCCCTCGCCGAGGTTGTACACGGTGACCTCCAGCTCGATCTTCTCGCCGGGTTGGATGGCGCCGTCGCCGTTGCCTTCGCGATCGACCACCCGCAGGGAGTAGCCGAAGGCGGGCAGGGGCAGGCCCTGGGTGGAGATGGGCACGTTCAGCGGCGCGGGGGCCGGGCTCCCCTCGGCGAAGAAGGTGAGACGGAGATCATCGGTGCGGGTGTGGGTGTTGCGCGGGATCTTCAGCGGCACCTCGAAGCTGCGCGTCTCGCCGGGGTTGATGCGTCCGAACAAGAACTCGCGCTTGTCGAAGAGCCGGTGCTTGCAGGCCGACTCCGCGCGCAGGCGGTAGATGGGCTCGTTCCCCGTGTTGCGCACGCTCAGGGCGAGGCGCACCTTGCTGTCGGCGCGGGCCCGGCCCTGCGCGTCCACCCCCTCACCGATCAGCCGGAACGAGGCCTCGCCCCGGCCTCCCTGGGCGGTGCCCGCGGTCCAGTCCACCCCGAGCTTTCGCAGGCGCTCCTCTAGGTTCTTCTGCTCGCGCGCGGTCACCTCCTTGAGGAAGCCCGCCGCCTGGTCCAGCATGGTCGTGCCGCGGTTGCTCGGCGCGCGTAGCAAGAGGTCGTGGGCCAGCCGGATCTCGTAGTCCTCCTTGAACCCCGGCTCCTCGATCGGGGGCTCCTCGCCCTCGGCGGGCTGCGGTGGGGCCTCCTTGAGGTAGGCGATCTGAACGGCGGGTTTCAGCACGGCGTTGGCGTGCCGCCGCAGGTGGGCGGGGATGTCCCGCTCGCGGAAACGCTCCGGCTGGGCGAAGGCCTCCACCGTGTCCTTGTCGACGATCATGGGGATCATCTGGATGTCCGGGGTCACGCCCACCTCCTGGATCGACACGTCCCCGGGGATGAGGTACTCGGCCACGGTGAGCTTGAGGCAGGCGCCGCTCACCGAGGCGGGCACGTGCTCGTTCAGCACCTGCACCGAGCCCTTGCCGAAGGTCTGGTCGCCGAGCAGGATGGCCCGGTCGAGGTTCTTGAGCGCGCCGGCCAAGATCTCCGAGGCCGAGGCCGAGCCGGCGTTCACCAGCACCACCAGCGGCAGGTCGGGCTCCACCGCGTCGCCGGTGGCCCGCTGCTCCTCGCGGTTCTTCTGCTCCGGCTTGTCCGGGGTGCCATCCTCGCTGTAGGCCACCGTGGCCACGATGATGCCGCTCTGCAAGAAGAGATCGGCCACCTGCACCGCGGCCTTGAGCAGCCCGCCGGCGTTGTTGCGAAGATCCAAAATCAGCCCGCGCAGGCCCTTCCCCTCGCGTTTCATCTCGTTGAGGTGGCGCAGCAGGTCGCCGGGGGTATTCTTGGCGAAGTCCTGGATCTGGATGTAGCCCACCCGATCCGCGAGCAGCTTGGACTCGATGGAGCGCACCTGGATGGTCTCGCGGGTCATGACGTAGGGGTGGGGTTCGCTCCAGCCCTGCCGCATGATCCAGATGGTGACCTTGGTGCCGGGTTTCCCGCGCAGCATGTTCACCGCCTCGTCCAGCGGCAGGTTGACGGTGGACTGGTCGTTGATGCGTACGATCTGGTCCATGGCGCGCAATCCCAGGCGGGCGGCCGGCGTGTCCGGCAGGGGGCTGATGATGGTGAGCGCGCCCTTGCGAATGGCGATGCGGATGCCCAGCCCGCCGAACTCGCCCTGGGTCTTGAGCTGCATCTCGCGGAACAGCTCGGGGGGCAGGAGATTGCTGTGCGGATCCAGCGAGGAGAGCATGCCGTTGATGGCCGCGAACTCGATGTCCTTGGGATCGGTGCCCGGCTCGAGGTTGGCGGCCAAAAAGCGGAACACCGGCACCAGGGCGTAGTTCATCTCCCAGATGGTCTTGGGGTTGCCGATGGGAAACTCCTGCCGCTTGCCGCCGGCCTGCACCCGGGCCACCAGGTTCTTCTCACCGCCGGCGACCTCGCCGGACGCTCTCTCCCCGAGGCTGATCTCCACGTTGGGCGTGCGCCGCTCCAGGTATTGCAGGGTGCGGCGCAGCATGGCCTCGGGGCGGATGCGCGAGGGATCCACGTAGTCCTGCTTGAGCTGGAGGATGGTCCAGGAGAGGACCTCCATGCGGTTGAGATCGTAGGTGCTCTTCGCCGCGGGGGCCTGGGAGTCGTCCTGGGCCAGGACGGGCAGGGAGCCCCAGATGGCGAATGAACAGATAAATCCCAGCAGAAATCGGCGCGTGTTCAAAGACGGCATGGAGGCTCCTTCGGTGGCGTTCGCGAGGAAGCTGCCCGCCCAGTTTGTCGCCGGCCCTCATCCAAGTCAAGACGGATTGCAAGCGATAGATGGTAGTTGCCGCCATGCTCCTCTCGCGCGCGAACGCGCTGGCTCTTTTGGCCCCGCGTTCGCGCGGCGGTCAATACAGCATTCCTTCATTCAGGATGGAGGGAATGTCTGCATTCCCTTCTTGTTTGCGGTTTCAGCCGCAGCCTGACCGCCGTCAAGGGCGAGCGCAGCGAGTCGCGAAGCGATCGTAGACTCTTGACGGCATAGGTTGGGCGAAGGCTATCAACATGATATGCGCGCGGAATCAGATGACTCGATAGACAGGCGCGGATTGGACAAGTGGCCCGGGCTGTGCTTGGAATGTTGCCATGCTGGTGCTGCACCTTCCAGTCGGCAAGAAGGCCCTCTCCGGGTACCTGGACATCCGGCCCCGGGACGAGGGGTTTTTCGGCGCTGGTTCCGCCGAACGCGAGCTCGAGGTTTCCTTCGGCGAAAGCGAGTCGGCGCTGGTCAGGCTGCGGCGTGCGGGGCAGCGGCTGCAACTGGCGTACACCGGCCCCGAGGGCGAGGCGTTTCGCCGCTGGTTGCGAGCGAACTTCCGCACCCGCCGGGTGCGCGGGCCCCGGGGGGTGCTGGTGCTCCAGGCGCTGGGTGACGACAGGTACCAGGCCCGCGCCGAGAGCCTACGCCAGGCCCAGGTGGAGGAGCTCTACATCGGCGAGCGCGTGTATCTCATGGGGGCGCGTCCGCGCAGCTTGCTCAACCCGGCCATTGCCGAGCTCGATGAGAAGCTTGGCCGGATCTCGCTTCCACCCCCAGCCCCGACGGCGGTGCTGCGCCAGCGGATCACCGAGGAGCTGATAGCCGGGGGTTGGATCGCCGGCCAGGCCGCGGGCGGCGGGCTGCTGCTAGAGGCTGGCCTACGCCGCGCCGGAGTCGAGCTTCACCTTGTGCTGGAGCCGACCGACCTGTACCCGGCGTTGTTACGGCTCGCCGCAGGATTTACCCACCGCCAGATTGACCTCGGAGTAGTACTGGTAGCCGACGGCGCGCTGGCCCAGAAGTACCGCTCCAAGACCTCATTGCCTCCCGCCTCGCTAGAGCGCGCCCGGCGGGACACCGAGGCGCTACCCTTCCTCATGCAGTGGCCGCTGTGCCTGTTCGCGCTCTCGCTGCGCCGCACGCTCAAGCGGGGTACCTGAGCGACACTTGGTGATAGCGGGGTTGTCGCAACCTCGTGGGTTCTAGGTTCCAGGTTCAGGTTCAGGTTCAGGTTCCACCCACCCCGGTTTTGCCGTCCGGATTTCGGACATCGTGTTCGAA
>CAZLNM010000156.1:0-7888 GCA_964561025.1 uncultured Myxococcales bacterium | reverse complement strand
CGAGAGCGCCATCATCCCGGTGGACGGGTTGAGCAGGTCGGGGTGCGCCGGCGCGCCTCCCCCGGCGATCGACCACCATTGCAGCGCCGCGCCCGCCGCGAGCGCGAGCGCGAAGGCGCCGCACATCCACCGCCTCCCGAGCGGGCTCGACAGCAGCCGCCCCCCCCCCTCGTCGCCGCGATCGAAAAACGGCAGGAGCGAGAGCAGCGCGACCAGCAGCCCGGGTAGCACCACGCCGCCGGCGACGGCCGAGTGGCTGACCGCCTCCTGGAGCCACAAGAAGTACCAGGGCGCCTTCTCGGGGTTGTCCGGTCGGTGCGGATCGGCCGGCGGGCCCAGCGGCGTGTCATACAGCGCCGACAGCACCACCAGCGCCAGCACCACCAGAAGAAACAAAAGCGCCTCGCGCAAGACGAGGTCCGGCCAGGCCGGGACGGAGGCCTCCTGGGCCTCGCCTCCGGCCAGCCCCCCGTCCTTGCGAATGCGCCACAGGTGGAGAAAGAAAAGACCGGCGAGCAGCGCCGGCAGCAGGGCCACGTGCAGCGTGTAGAACCGGACCAAAGTATCGTCGCCGATGGCCGGCCCGCCCAGGAGCAAGCCGCGCAGGGTCTCGCCGCCGGGGACGTTCTCGAGCATCGAGGCCGACACGTTCACCGCCCAGAAGGCGCGCTGGTCCCAGGGCAAGAGATACCCGGTGAACGACAGCCCGGCGGTGAGCAAGAGGAGCGAGAGCCCGAAGAACCAGTTGAGCTCGCGCCGCCGGTACGCGGCCGCGAACATCACCCGCAAAAGGTGCAGCCCCGCGCACACCACCATGCCGTGGGCCGCGAGCCGGTGCAGCGCGCGAAAGAAGGCGCCGCCCGGGATGGCCCACTGGATGTCCTGCATGCAGGCGTAGGCGCGCTGCGGCTCCGGCGTGTACACCATCATCAAAAAAAGGCCCGACAAGAGCAGCAGGAAGAACAGCGTGGCCGTGCACAGCCCGAGCGCGAAGGTGGCGGAGAGAGTCAGCGTGCGCGGCCGGACCTTGAGCGGATGCAGGTGGAAAAGCAGGTTGCGCCGAAGGCGCGCGCTGCTCGGATCGTCCGGCCCGCCGACCCCGGGGCGGAAGACCCGGCGCAGCGACTCGGGAAAGGCGCGCAGGGCATCGCTCAACTCGGCCAGGAACCGGCTCATGCGCTCCCCTTCGATTCGCCCGAGTCGAGCGTGGTGAGCCGGCCGCCTTCGACCTGTGCGGAGAGGTCCGCCCACAGCCTGCCGTCGTTTTCGCGCACGATGCGGTACCAGGGCAGCGCCCGGCGCGCCGGCCCCGCGGTGACGCGGCCGTAGGCGTCGTAGCGCGCCCCGTGGCAGGGGCACACGAACCCCTCGGCGGTGCGGCGCACGGTGCAACCCAGGTGGGTGCAGCGCGCCGAGAACACCCCGAAGCCCTCCTCTTCCCGCAGGACGAAAAGATCGCCCTCGCGCACCCAGGTTACGGTGCGCACCTTGAAATCTCCATCCGAGCCGAGGAACACGCGCCGCGAGCGCCGGTTCGCCGCCGGGGCCAAGAACAGCCCCGCCACCACCGCCGCCGCAGCGGCCGCCAGCCCGGCCAGCCAGTGCCCGAGCCGCACTACGAACGCCCGCCGCGGGACGGGTTCCTCCACGGATGCGTTGCCGCTTGGATGGTCCGGCTGCATGGGCGAGCGGAGTGTAGCCAATCCCCGCGCGCACCGCAAGGCGGAGGCTAGACGTACCACGAGAGCTTGAACAGGAGCGCGTGGGTGCCGGACAGCGCCAACACGTCGTCGAGGGCGCGGCCGAAGCGGAAGTCCGCCACCGAGCCGCTCTGGCCGAAGGCGCCGGTGTACACCAGGTAGGCGAACGAGCCCGGGCGGTACTCCCAGCGAAGCACCAGCCCCAGGTTGAGCGCGAGCAGGCTCTCGTCGTAGTCGTCGGGGACGGTGGCATCGGGCACGAGCGCGCCGGTGTCGATGCGGCCGTCCACCGGGAGGGCCGGGGCGAATTTTTTGGCGTGGTCCACCGCCGCCAGGAAGAGCTGCGAGTACCCTTGCAGGCTGAGCTCGGGGCTCACGGAGAACGTCGCGCGCAGGACCAGGTTCCAGTACTCGGAGTGCTGCTCGGCGAACAGGAAGCGCTCCTCGCCGCCCGCGTCCCAGGTGTCCATCCAGCGCACCGAGCCGACGGTCCGCGAGTAGGAGGGGATGACCTCGATCTGGAGACGGGGTTGCGGGTTGAGATACAGCGCGCCCTCGGCAGAGACCCAGGTCCCCCGCTGGGTGCTGCCGGCGTACAGGCCGAGATCGCCCGAAAGCTTCGCGCGCCGGTCGGTGGCGAGGTAGAAGCCTCCCTCCCACACCCAGCGCGGAAAGCACACCAGCACCCGGCCGGGGGCGCGCGCCTCGCGATCGGAGCAGTAGGGCGGGTGGGCGTCGAGATAGGCCCACAAAAACCACTGGTTTTGGAAGTTGAAGTTGCCGTTGGCGTTGAACCCGCTCCCCACGTGCTCGAGCCCGGTGTTGGCCTGGGTCCAGGCGTTGAGGTTGATGGCGATGTTGGCGAACGGTCCCACCGGCTCGAGCTTACGCCACTGCAGCCAGCCGAAGCCGAACAGCAGGTCCGGGCGGTCCAGGTAGCCCATGTCGCTCACCGAGAGGTTGGGCGAGCGCAGCTGCCCGCCGATGGCGCCGACCAGGGCACCGCTGCCCTTGCGGCGCAGCAGCGCCTCCGCGCCGTAGCCTGCGCCGCCGTCGCGCTCCAGAAACGCCCGCGTGTAGCGGTCCTGAAAACGGTAGCGCTCGGGGGAGAGGTAGCTTCCGAAGAGCTTTCCCACCACCTGGTACTTTCCGCCGCCGAACTCGAGCTGGGTGTCCGCGGCCGCGGCCAGCGACTCTCCCGCCCCGCGCGCGAACATGCCGGTGGCGAGCAGCCCGACTGACGAGTTCTCCCAGAACTCCTGCCTCAGGCGCAGCGCCGAGTACGAGGTGAGCGGCTCGGCCTCGCGGTCGGTCTCGCTGCCGTCGGCGAGCCGCACCCGTCCCGTGGTCGGCGCCGTCAGCGCCGAGAGCGCCCCGAACACCAGCCGGCCCGCGCTGGCGCCGGTGATCTTGCCCGCGCCCAGGATGCGCGCCGGCGGCGGCGCGCGCAGCAGCTCTTCGCCGTCTTCGAGATCCGGCTCGCGGCTGGCCCGGCCGATGCGCCGGGTGTACACCAGGGTGACCGGGGTCATGTCCCCGAACGAGGGCAGCTCGAACAGCGACTTGTCCTCCAGGAAGAAGGGCCGCTTCTCCGGGAAGTAGGTCTCGACGGTGGACAGGTTGAGCACCACCTGGTCGGCCTCCACCTGCCCGAAGTCGGGGTTGATGGCCGCGGTGAGGTTGACGTCGCGTCCCAGGGCGGCGGTGAGGTCGAGGCCCAGGTCCAGCGGCGCGATGGCCGCCCGGCCCGCGTCGTCGATGGCCGGGCGCGCCGCCACGAACGGGGCGTACGAGATCCACACCGGGTGCTCCGGCAGCTCGAGGCCCGAAAGCCGGCCGGAGAGCGACACCCAGGCGCCGGTGCCGAGCGGCACGTGCTGCCACGACCCCACCTGGCCGAGGCGCGAGGCGTTGCGCACCACGTTGAGCCCGAAGCTCACCTCCCGCCCGGTCTTGTAGCGCAGCAGCGAGAGCGGGATGCGCAGCTCGGCCTGCCAGCCGCGTTCGGTGATGCGGGTCCTCGCCTCCCACACCCCGTCCCAGTCCAGGCTCTCGACGTTGTCGTTGGCCACCGTGCCGTCAGCCTTGACCCCGGCCGCGTTCACCCAGAAGAAGAAGGCGGTGCGCCGGTCCAGGCGGCTGTCGATGTACACCGAGACCCAGTCGCTCTCCATCTGCCGATCGCGCCGGGTCACCGGCGCCAGGATGCGCGCGGGTTCGGGATCGTCGCACTCGATGGCGAAGTACAGCGCCTCCCCGTCGAAGGCCGCGCGCACCGAGGTCGGCAGCTCGAAGGGCTTTCCGGCGTGGGGGAAGCGCTGGGTGAAGCCGCCGCTCGGGGCCGCCTCGCGCCACACCGGGTCGGACAGATCGCCGTCGATTTGCGGCGCGACAGACGCCCGCGCGGCGCGAAGCTCGCGGGTCGGGATCTCGGTGGCGGGCTGCAGCAGGAGCAGCGGCAGCATCAGAACGAGCATGGGCCCCGATACCACGACCGGGCCCGGGGCTCAAATCTTCGATCCCCTCGCCCGTTCGACACGGGGCGAGCGGCCGGCCGGCGGGTCATCGTCAATGGAACAACAGCGTCATCCAAAATAGGGTCATGATCAATCCCGCAACACAAATGATCTTCCGAAATACCGGGAAAGTGTCCGCGTATTTTCTTTGCCTGAAACTGATGACAACTGCTGAGAGGGAGAAAAGAGAAGCAAGAATGTATGATACATTTTGCCCCGTCATGAAGATTGATCCGTCATCACCACATTCGGGATTCTTGTATTGAAAAAAATATCCTTGATACAACATTCTCCAGAGTGGACGAACAAATATTGAAGTCGCAATCAGAAATGTTGAAAGGAGCAACAGTTTGAGGTTCTGTGATTTTATTCTATCCATGAGTCATGTATAACCTTCGGTGCAGGATGCCATTGTTGAGCAGCGCCTTTCTCGATTAACACGCTTGTTGTTCTACGGGAAATCACCGGGCCTGTCCCCTTGCCCCACCGGCCTTTGCAAGGCTCGCTCAGCGGACGGACCGGCCGGGTTTTTCGAGCGGCACCAAAAGCACGCGGCGGGGCTCGTCGTCATCGTCTCCGTCAGCGTCCTGGCCCTCCCGGCCCGCCTCCCCGCTCCAGCGCAAGCGCTCGGGCACGGGCTCGTTTGGCCGGGTGCGCCGCCACAGGATCTCGCCCAGCCCCGGCGCCCGGTCCGGCACCGAGAAATCCATCTGCCGGCTCAGCGCGCTCCCCGGCGCGCCCTCGGGCACCACGCTGTACGGGACGGGGTTGGGGATGGCGGTGTAGGGGGTGAAGTCCGGCTTGCTCGTGAAGCAGTCGTACACCGGCGAGGCCACCGCGTCGAGGAGGTTGAGCGGGGCAAAGCCCAGGATGAGCCCGTAGGTGCGGATCAGGCTGGAGAAGTCGTAGTGCACCGAGGAGGTGTAGCCGGTGCGGGTGTAGGGCGAGATCAGCAGGGCGATGGAGCGGTGGTTGTCCACGTGGTCCATGCCGCTCTGGGGATCGTCCTCGGTCACGATGATCAGCGTCTCGGGCCACTCCGGGCTGTGGGAGAGCCGCTCGACCAGCAGCCCGGTGGCGTAGTCGTTCTCGGCCACCATCCACACCGGGTCGGGCAGCCCCGGCTTGGTGCCGTAGGTGTGGTCGTTGAGCAGGCCCAAGAAGACGAAGCTCGGATACAGCCCGGCCTCCTTCTCGGCGAGGAACCACTCCACGTGCGTCTCGTCGGGGGTGAGGTAGAGGTTCTCGCCGCGGTCCAGCATGTAGTCCATGTTGACCGAGTCGGCGAAGCGCTCGTACTCCCCGGCCACCCCCATCGGCTCGCCGTAGTTGCGAAAGCTCACCCCCGCCTCCTGCAGGCGGTGCCAGATGAACAGCCCGGCCGGGTAGTCCACCTGCTGCGCCGAGGTGGCCGGCAGGCGGGTGCCGTCGCGGTCCATGGGGTGCCACACCTTCTCGGCGTAGTCGTTGATGGTGGCGGCGGCGTTCCAGTAGTGCCCCTGCACCGACACCTCGATGTCGGCGTGGAAGTTGTCCAGGTTGCAGAAGGTGCGCGCCAGCGCGTGCAGGTTGGGGGTGACGTCCTCGCCGAACTCGACCAGCGAGGGATCGCCGTTGGTGCCGAGAAGGTCGCCCAGGTTCTGATCGTAGGTCTTGTTCTCGCGCAGCACGAAGATCACGTGCTTGATGGGAGAGGGCTGGCCGGGCGCGCGCGGCACGGGAAAGGCCCCCTGCAGGCAACGCTCGGGGTAGAAGCGCAAGGGGTACTCGTTGTTCTCGCGCACCGTCCGCGCCCCCGCCTCCAGCGCGGCCGCGTCGGGCGCGGGCACCGCAAACAGCGTGCCGCGCATGAGCGAGCCGATGAACACGTCGATGGTGTTCGGCCCCGAGCCGCGTCCCTTGCCGCTCACCACCCATAGCCGCCCGCCGGGACGGATGGCCGCCGCGGTGGGGTACCAGCCGGTTGGCACGCTGCCGAGACGCGCGCCGTCCGCGAGCGAGAGCGCGTCGATGCTGTTCTTCTGGGCGCAGGCTACATACAGGCGGCCGGCCGCCTCGTCGAGCGCGAGGCCCACCGGGCTCAGCCCCACCGGCTCCTCGGTGCCGCGCAGCGGCCAGGAGGCGATCACCCGCTCGGCGGCCGCGTCGATGACGTCCACCCGGTCGGCGTCCGCGCAGGCGACGAAGAGCCGCCCGTCGGAGGCCATGAGCAGGTCCTCGGGGTTCTTGCCCACGTCCATGCGCTGGCGGAGATCACCGCTCACGGCATCCAGCGAGGCCACCCGGCCGGGCTCGCCGATGTAGGCCCGGCCCCACAGCGAGACGAACACGCGCGCGCCGTCCGGCGTGACCGCCACGTCGTAGGGCAGCATGCCGATGGGGGTGCGCCAGCGGATGCTCCCGGTCGCGGTGTCGAGCGCCACCGCCTCCCCGCCGGTCTGGTCGGCGACGTACAGCGTGCCGCCGTCGGGGGAGAGTTCGATGCCCGCGGGGAATCCCTCCACCGCCAAGGCGGGCTGCTCGGTGAGCGTCCCGTCGGCGTTGACCGCGAACACCTCGACCCGCTCGGCCGAGCCGCCGGCGGCGTACAGCCGGCTCCCGTCGGGCGAGAAGGCGAGCCCGTAGAAGTACCCCAGCGGCGGCGAGCGCGGCACCTTGGCGGTCATGCGCCCGTCGGTGGTATCGAACACCATCAGGCTCTGCTCGAGCCCGGGCCGAAGCCCGCAGCCGCAGTTCACCACCGCCAGCCACCTCCCGTCCGGCGACAGGCGGGCGTTGGTGGGGAACGAGCCGAGCTCGATCTCGCTCCCGGCCGGGGTGACGCGCCGTCCGCCCGGGATCACCGTGCCGCCCAGGCCGTCGGGCCCGGCCGGGAGTTTCGCCTCCGGGACGGCGGCGAGGCTGCAACCGGCCACGGTGTCGAAGCTCCACTCGCGGCTCTGTGTAAACTTCTTGCCGTCGAGGGCCGACAGGCCCGGCCCGCCCAGGCGCGCCTGGTAGCGCCGCTCGGCGAGCAGGAAGAAGCGCGGGGTGAAGCGCAGCGGGTTGCCGCCTTCGCCCACCGAGACCTCGCCGGGGACGGCCACGCCGTCGAGGATGAGCGAAAGCGGGGTCTCGAAGTCATCGAGGCGCACCGGCCGGTCGAAGACCACCTCCACCTTGGCGTCCAGGGCCACGCCCGACTCCCCGGGCGCGGGCGACACGGACACCACCCGCGGCCCCCCGCCGCCGCAGCCGCTCGCAAAGAGCGCCGCCGCCGCTACCCAGCCCAATGCCTCTCTCCACATGCCCACCTCCCGGTGAAGAAGGATTATCCCCGCTCCCGGCCCCAAAAGACAACCCGGCCCGGCTTGACCGTATCTCGCAAAAACCTTCCACCAGGGAATCACCCGGAAAAACCACGGAACCCGGCGAGGGGGCACGCCCCCTTGAACCCCCAAATTGAACCCCCAGGAAAGAGCTGCCAAAAAATCTCTTGGGGAATCCCGAGCGCGGCGCGCAGCGAAGACCCTTGACAGCACAAGCCGAGCGGAGGCCATGAGGACCCGCCATCAAGCAGCCGCGCCCCGTATCACTCGAGCGCGGCGCGCCAGGTGAGTATTTTCGCCGCAAACAGTAATCAAGGAGCGGCCTGTTTAACGCCGACCACCCCCGGCGCTGCTCGGGAGGACC
>CAZLNM010000155.1:0-8247 GCA_964561025.1 uncultured Myxococcales bacterium | reverse complement strand
TCAAGGCGATCAGGCCCGGCACGATGAAGATGGTGGAGCGCGCCTCGGGGTTGTAGCGCAGCCGCACCCTGGCATCGAGCGGGGGCGCGAGTTCCAGCGAGAGCCGCGAGAGCAGGCGAAGCTGGTACGCCTTGGCGATGGCCCCCGCGTATCCCAGGGCGATGGCCGCGGTCACGCCGTCGGTCCCGTCGAGCAGGAACTGGACCTGGCCCTCGCGGCCGGCGCCGAGCTCCCGCCCGAATCCGGGCGAGATCACCAGCGCCCCCTGGATGCGGCCGCGGCGAAAGTGCCCCTCGGCCTCGGCCGCGCTCGAGAGGTCCCACGCCCGCCGGAACACGCCGCTACTCTCGAAGGTCCGCACAAGCTCGCGCGACTCGGGCGAGCGGTCCGCGTCCAGCACCCCCAGCGGGAGGCGATCTAGATCGAACGTCACCGCGTACCCGAAGATGAACAGCATCACCACCGGCATTCCCAGGGCGAGGTACAAGGTGCGCGGGTCCCGCACGATGTGGCGGAGCTCCTTGCCCGACAGGGCCAGGGTCCGGCGTAGGCTCCGGCCGGCATCGCTCACGGCACCGCCTCCCCTCGCGCCTGGGTCACGACCTCCAGAAACACGTCCTCCAGGTCGGGTTCCACGCGCTCGACCCGAACCGCGGCGGGCCCCAACAAGGCGCGCAGCCTCTCCGGATCGAAGCGGCCGGCCTCGGCGCGCAGGCGGTACGCCGCGCCCGCCGACTCGATGCGCAACACCCCCGGCTGGGTTGCCAGGGCGTCGATGGACCGTTCCGGCGAAAGCTCCAGGTGAAACATCTCCCCGGGGAGAAAGCTGCGCTTGAGCCCGTCCGGCGTGTCCAGCGCCCGCAGCCGGCCGTCGGCCATGAGCCCGATGCGATCGCAGAACTCGGCCTCGTCCATGGCGTGGGTGGTCACGAAGACCGTGATTCCTTCCTGGGACGCCTCGCGGATCAGCGACCAGAAGGACTGCCGCGCCCGCGGATCGACGCCCGAGGTGGGCTCGTCCAGAAACAGGATGCGGGGCCGGTGCAGCATGGCCGCCGCCAGCGCCAGCCGCTGGCGCATGCCGCCCGGCAGCCGCCCGGTGATCTCCGCGCTGCGCTCGCGCAGGCCCACCCGGGCCAACAGCTCCCGCCCGCGCTGGCGCAGCGCCCGGCGCCCCAGGCCATCGGCGCCGCCGAAGAACTCGAGGTTCTCCTCGGCGGTAAGATCGAGGTACAGGGAGAACTTCTGCGACATGTAGCCGATGGAGCGCTTCACCGCCTCGGGATCCCGGGCCACGTCGATGCCGGCCACGCGGGCGCGGCCCTCGCTGGGCGCGAGCAGGCCGCACAGGATGCGGATGGTGGTGGACTTGCCGGCGCCGTTCGCTCCCAGAAAGCCGAAGATCTCCCCCGCCCGGACGGAGAAGCTCACCTGTTGCACCGCGGTGAAACTTCCGAAGCGCCGGGTGAGCCCGGCCACCTCGATGACCGCCTCAGGCCCCATCGCCGCCCTCGCTGGTGAAGAGCAGGAAGAGATCCTCGAACCCAGGCTGGGTCGGGGTCAGGCGCCCCCCGGCTTGCGACACCCGCCGGGCCAGGGCTTCCTCGCCGTCGCGGCGCACCAGGAGCCGGTAGCGCTTTCCCTGCGGCACGCGGGTGAGAACCGCCTCTTGGGCCAGCACCTCCTCGGCGATGTGGCGCGGGAGGTCTTCCAGCCAGTAGCAACCGTGCCCGACGCTGTGGCGCAGCTCGCCCGGCGGCCCGCAGCGCACCAGGCGCCCGCGGTGCAGCAGACCGACCCGGTGGCAGCGAGCCGCCTCGTCCATGTACGGCGTGGAGAGCAGCACCGCCATGCCCTGGGCCGCGAAGCGCTGGAGCAACTGCCACAGCTCCCGGCGGCTGATGGGATCGACGCCGTTGGTGGGCTCGTCCAGGATCAGCACGCGGGGCCGGTGCAGCAGCGAGCAGGCCACGGACAGTTTCTTGTACATCCCGCCCGAGAGCGCGTCGGCGCGCCGCGAGCGGAACGGCTTCAGGCGGGTGAGCGCCAGAAGCTCCTCGGAGCGGGCCTCGACCTCGGCGCCGCTCAACCCGAACATGGCCCCGAAGAAATCGAGGTTCTCCTGCACGCTGAGATCCCCGTACAGGCTGAACTGCTGCGGCACGTAGCCGAGCTCGGCCCGCACCGCGTCCCCCTCTCGCAGCGGGTCTTTTGCCATCACCCGCACCGACCCCGCGTCCGGCCGCAGCTGGCCGGCCAGCAGCCGCAGGGCCGTGGTCTTGCCGGCGCCGTCCGGCCCCACCAGGCCGAACAGCTCCCCCGCGTCCATCGACAGGCTCAACCCGTCCAGCGCCACGATCTTGCCGAAACGCCGGGAGAGGTCCGCCGTCGCCAGAATCGCCCCGCTCATCGCTCGGGTTCCGTGCCGTCGATGCGGACCTCGACGGGCATGCCGGCGCGCAGCCGCTCCTGCGGGTTGTCGACGCGGGCCTCCACCGCGTACACCAGACGCTCTCGATCTTCCCGGGTCTGCACGTTGCGCGGGGTGAACTCGGCCTCGGCCGACACCCGCTGGATCTCGCCGTGGAACACCTCGCCGGGGTAGGCGTCGGCGGTCAGCGACACCGCCCGCCCGGGCACCGCCAGCCCCACCTGCTCGTTGGGCAGAAAGAAGGTCACCCGCGTCTGGGAGAGGTCGACGATGGTGAGCACCGCCGTCCCCGGCAGGACGGCCTCGCCCACCTCCAGGTGGCGGTGCTGGACGCGGCCGCCGCGCGGCGCCACCAGGCGGCACTCGGCCACCAGCGCCTCGGCCCGGCGCACGCCGGCGCGCGCCTGTTCCGCGTTGCTCTCGACCGCCTGGACCTGGGTGCGCACCGCCCGGCTGCTCATCTCCGCGGCCAGGGCCTGGGCCCGCACCGCCTCCTGGTTCGCCCGCACCCCGGCGATCTCGTGCTCCAGGCCCAGCACCTGATCCTGCACCCGATCGAGATTGGACACGGACACCGCGCCCGCGGCCTGGAGGGTGCCCAGCCGCGCGGCCTCCTTGCGAGCGGTGCCGCGCCCGACCTCGAGCGCCTCGAGGCGAGCGCCGGTGGCCTGGATGGCCTGTCGCGCCGCGCGGGCGTTCAGCGAGGCGGCCTCGGCGTTGACCCGCGCCGCCTCCACCGCGGTCTCGGCCGCCTGGAGCTGCGCCCGAGCCTGGTGCAGCAGGCTCTCCGGCTCGGCGCAGTCGAGCTCGACCAGCACCTGGCCCGCCTCGACCCGATCGCCTTCCTGGGCGTGGATGGCGGTGATGCGGCTGGCCAGGCGCGAGGTGACCCGCACCTCCACGCCCTCGATGGTGCCGCTTCCGCCCGCCGGGCCGCGAGCGGCCGCCCGCTGGCGCGAGAGCTGCCAGGCGAGCAGCGCCCCCAGGCCCACGGACAACAGCAGCAAGAAGACGATGACCCGCCTCATGGATGCTCCTCGCCGGGCACCGGGCCCGCGCCGTCCAACGCCTCGGCCAGCACCTCGATGACGTCGCGCACCTTCCCGCCGGCCTCGCCCAGCATGCGCTGGCAACCCGGACAGGCGGTGGCGATGCGTTCGGCCCCGGTGGCCTGAAGCTGCTGGAGCCTGCGCCGCGCCGCCTCCGCGGCCGGCCCGGGTAAAATCCAGGGCACGCCGCCCCCGCCGCCGCAGCAGGCGGCGTCATCCCGGGCCCAGGCCGCCTCTTGCAGCGGCTCCGCAAGGCAGAAGGACAAAATCCGCCGCGGCGCCTGGTAGCGCTCGCGGTAGCGGCCGGCAAAACAGGGATCGTGATAGGTAAAGCGCCCCGGGATCTTCTGGACCGGCGCTCGTCGCTCCAGGCGAGGGCCGAGCCACTCCGCCAGGTTCTCCACCTGGGCCGAAAGCGGTTGCCCGACCTCGGCGAAGAGGGTGCGCAGCGTCTCCTCGCAGGCGGGGCACAGGCACAGCACCAGCCGGCAGGCGCCGAGCTGCCGCCGCAGGCGCTCGGCGTGCGCCTCGAAACCCTTCCGGTCTCCCATCTGCCACAGCGGCGCGCCGCAGCACAGGTCGTCCCCGGCGAACACGCCGACGAAGTCGATGGAGAGGGCCGAGAACACCCGCCGGGCGGCCGACACCAGCGACTCCGCGCGCAGGGCCTGGCAGCCCGCAAAGAGCACCGCCCGCGCCTCCGCGGGACGCAGCTCCGGCGGCACGATCCGCTCCAGCCGGATCCTGAGATCCTCCGCGAAGGGGTTCCCCTGCTCCCGGAAGCGGGCCAGAAAGCCGCACACCAGCGGGTCCTCCAGGTTGCGCGAAAACAGCGCGGCGCGCGCCGCCAGCAGGGCGCCCGGCACGTCCACCGCGTGCCGGCAATGGGTGCGACAATGCAGGCAGGAGAGGCAGTGATACACGACTGCGGCGGCCTCGGGAGAGTCCGGGGCGCGGCGGGCGCCGATGCGCTCCGCCTGGATCATCTTCCACCACGGGGTGACGGCCTCGCGGTGCTCCACCTCGGCCATCGGGCAGGCGAAGCGGCACATCTTGGGGCAGAAGGCGCACATGGCCAGATCCCGCTTGTGGGAAAGCAGGCTCACGCCAGCACCTCCCGTTCCAGCCACGGCAACGCCTGGGGGTTGAGCAGGCTCCCCGGATCCAGCTCCCGCTTCACCCGCCGCATACGCTCGAACTCCGCCTCTCGCGCGCGACCGTGCTCTCCGTCGGGATCGAGGACCCGGCGCAGGCGCGCGCCGAGCGAGGCGGGTTCTCCGCCGAGCACGCGCAGCCGGCAACCGCTGATCTCCGGCCGGTCGAGCATCAACGCGTCCACCGCCGGCAGGTTGAACTCGGCCAGTACTCGCTCGAGCCGGGACCAGCGCACGCCGCCGGCCACCGGCAGATCCTTGGCGACAGCGAGCGGGGCCTCCTCGCCACCCCGCAGCTCCCGGGCCGAGACGGCTTTGATGTGTTCGCGCAGATCCCGCACCGCCTCCTCCACCAACCCCGCCGCCCCCTCGAAGCCAAGCTCCACCCGCGCCCCGCGGCCGTCCACCCAGATCAAGGCGCGCCCTTCGGCCGGCGAGAGCGGGCCGAGCGCGGCCCGGCGCAACACCTCCGCCGCCTGCGCCGGCTGGCTCAGCTGCAACGAGATCCATTTGCGCTCGACCCCGACCGGCGCGAGGCGCAGCGTCGCCTCGGTGAGCACGCCGAAGGCCCCGCCGGTGCCGAAGAACAGCGCCCCCAGATCCGGCCCACAGGCCGAGCGCGGCGTGGTGATGCTGCGCCAGACGGTCCCGTCCGGCAACACCGAGGAGATCCCCAGCGCCGGTGACACCGGCAGCGCCAGGACGGGATCGTGGATCCGCGCGGTCATGGCGAGCCAGCCGCCCACCGTGCCCGGATCGGACGGTTCGACGCCGACCAGACGCAGGCCCGCCTCCTCCGCCGCCGCCCGCGCCTGCTGTAGCGGGGTGCCGGCGCGGACCCGCAGCCACAGGGCCTCATTGTCGAGCGCGAGCACTCCGTGGCAAGCGGTCGTGTCGAGGAGAAGGCGGCGCGCGCCGGCCTCGGCCGGCACCATCCGACCGAGCAGCGAGCGGGCGCCCGCGGACACCAGCGCCACCCCGTCCGCGCGGGCCGCCCGCAGAAGCGCGGAGATCTCCTCGGGGGTGGCGCAACCCACCGCGGCGGCGAACCCCGCGCCATCCCCGGCCGCCGCTGGCAGCGCGGGAAGCACGCGGCGAAGCTCCCTCGAGCCTGGCAATCGGTTCGTCTCGTCCGCGGTCATCAGCGCGCTCCGTCCGCAAAGAGGGTCCCCGGGTTCATGCGCCCGTCGGGATCGAAGGCCCGCTTCAGGGCCCGGTGGAGCGCCCCGCCCGTCCCGAGCTGCCGGGCCAAAAACGGCGCCTTGAGCCGGCCGATGCCATGGTGGTGGCTCACCGTGGCGGAGGCGGCGAGCACCGCCTCTTGCGCCTCGCGCCACATCCCGTCGTAGGCCTCGATCGCGCGCTCGTCGCTGCCGGCCGCCGCGGCCAGGGTGAAGTAGATCGAGCACCCTTCGCGGTAGGCGTGCGAGAAGTGCGCCATGACGAAGCAGCGCCGCCACAGCCGCTCCCGCACCGCCCGGTACAGCGGCAGCACCCGCTCCCAGGTGGTGGCCACCTCCATGGTGTCCACGAAGGCGCCGGCGGCAAAGAGCGGCGACTGCTTGTACGAGACGGCGTAGCGGTTCTTCCACCAGTGGCGCGCCGGGCCCTCGCCCAGCTCCTCTCCCCCGGCCGTGACACAGGCCGCATTCAGCGCGCGCGCCGTCTCGCGCGTCTCGCCCTCGCTCCCCTCGCACACCGCCACCAGCAGGCAGCCGCCGGGCAACATGGTGGCGATCCGGTTGAGCAGCGCCGGGCGGCCGAGCAGCACGCCCAGGGAAGCCTCGCCCAGCCGGCCCAGGGGCTTCGCGGCGCGCCCGAGCAAGTCGCGCAGCCAGGAGTTCGCCTCCCCGTCCGCCTCCGGGCCGGTCTTGGCGATCAGGGTGTCGAACTCGTCGTACAGCCGGAGCACGGCGGGCCGCAGCCCGGCGCGTAAACACGAGCGCATGGCCGTAAGACCCGCCGCAAGATCCGCGAAGCGGAACGCCGCGAACGCCCGGGCAGGCGGGAGCGGCCGCACCAGAAGACTGGCCGAGAGCAGCACGCACAGCGCGCCCTCCGAGCCCACCAGCAGCGGCAACATCGAGAAACCGTCCTGGCCGGGTTCGAGCGGGGCCGTGCTGCGCCGCTCCCCGGCCGCGTCCAGGTACTCCACCGCGCGCACCATGTCCTCGATCTTGCCGTAGCGGCTGGAGCACTGGCCGGCGCTGCGCGCGGCGATCCATCCGCCCACGGTCGAGCAGTAGATCGAGGACGGGAAGTGCCCCAGGGTGTACCCGCGCCGGTTGAGCTCGCGCTCCAGGTTCTCCCCCACCGCGCCGCACTCCACTCGCAGCAAGTGATCGCGCGAGTCGAGCTCGAGGATCCGGTCCAGGCGCTTGAGGTCGAGGACCAGGCCGCCCCGCTCGGGCAACGCGCCGCCGCACACGCCCGAGCCCGCGCCGAACGGCACCACCGGCCAGCCCGCCTGGGTGGCGGTGCGCACTACCGCCGCCGCCTGCGCGCCGTCCGCGGGCCAGGCCACCAGCTCGGGAAGGCCCTCGAAGCGCCCCGCCCGCCGCCGCAGCAGCGCCCGGGGCCACATGTCCCGCGCCGCGTAGCGATCGGCGTCGGAGGAGGACACGAACTCCGGCCCCACCACGGCCGAAAGCCGCCGCCGGAGCTCCTCCGTGTCGAGGCGAGGTTCGAGCATGAGCGAACGATAGCCCAGCGCGTTCGGGGCGGTCAAATGAGCGCCCCGCTCACTTCCAGTGGCTGGTGATGAACTCCTCGGTCTCGGGCAACCCGCCCTGGAGGATGAGGTAGCCGTTGTGGGGCTCGCGCTCGGTGATCTCGTGAGAGATGGGGGTGCGCATCATGCGCATCACCTCGGCGTGATCCTGGGTGTGCCCCAGCACCCAGCACAGCTTCATCAGCGCGGTCTCGGGCAGCATGTTGTCGAGCGGCACGATGCCGATGTCCAGGAGATCCCGCCCGGTGTCATAGACGTACATCTGGGCATAGCCCCACAGCGTCTGCACCGCCATGACCACGTGCACGCCCTGCTGGATGGCCCGCTTCAGGGCCGGGTACAGCGGCTTGTTCACGTGCCCCAGCCCGGTGCCGGCGATGACGATGCCCTTGTAGCCCTTCTCCACCAGCGCGTCCACCAGGTCGGGCTTCATGCCGGGGTAGTAGTACAGGATGGTCACCCGGTCGTCGTACACCGCGTCGATGTGAACCTTCCGGCCCTTGTCGCGGGGCAGGTAGTCACGGGTCAGGTAGTCGAAGCGATCCCGGCTCACCATGCACAGGGGGATGTCGCCGACGGTGCGGAAGGTGCTGCGGTAGGAGCTGTGCATCTTGCGGCAGCGGGTGCCCCGGTGCAGCAGGCCGTAGCGGTCCGAGGTGGGGCCGAACATGCTGATCATCACCTCGGCGATGTCGCCGTAGGCCGCGGAGCGCACGGCGTGGATCAGGTTGAGCGCCGCGTCGCTGGAGGGACGGTCCGAGCTGCGCTGGCTGCCCACCAGCACGATCGGCACCGGGCTGTTCTGCACCATGAACGACAGGATGGCCGCGGTGTGGCCCATGGTGTCGGTGCCGTGCCCGATGACGATGCCGTCGGCCCCCG
>CAZLNM010000154.1:1694-8443 GCA_964561025.1 uncultured Myxococcales bacterium | reverse complement strand
CCGGCCCTGCGGCGAGCAGTTAGGAGGACCCGCCGTCTAGCAGCCGCGCCTCCGGCTACCCGTTCGCGGCGCGCCAGGCGGGTCCTCCATGCAGCGGAGCCGGCCCTGCGGCGAGCAGTTAGGAGGACCCGCCGTCTAGCAGCCGCGCCTCCGGCTACCCGTTCGCGGCGCGCCAGGCGGGTCCTCCATGCAGCGGAGCCGGCCCTGCGGCGAGCAGTTAGGAGGACCCGCCGTCTAGCAGCCGCGCCTCCGGAAGTATTTTCGCGGCGCGCCAGATGAGTCCTCCACGCAGCGCAGGCGGCTTTGCGCCGAGCAGTTGGGAGGACTCATCGCCAGCAGCCGCGCAACTTGCTCAACGACCGCGGCGCGCCGGGCGGTCAATTGCGCCGCGGTCAATCTCCCAGCGCGCGGGGGAGGAGATTGGCGATGGCCCGGGCCGCCTCCTCGGAGGGGGAGATGGCGGCGAAGGCCCCGTGCTCGAGCAGCCGCTCCTTCTCCGCCGGGCTCTCGGCGGTGCCGATGAAACGGGCGGACGGGTTCATGCTCTTTACCGCGCCGAGGATCTCCTGGTTGGTGATGCCCCGAAGGAAGGTGTTGCCCACCGTCGAGAGCACCAGGCGCGCCTCCCCGACGCGATGGTGCCGCAGCGTCTCGGGATCGCTGATGTCGCCGTAGCAGACCGCGAGGCCGTGCTCGCGGATGGCGGGGTGGTTGCGCAGGTTGAAGTCGATGACCCGGATGCGCTCGATGAGGTCGGGGCGCGTATCCTTTAATATGCGCGCCAGGGCCTCCGCCGTGCGAAAGAACCCGAGGAGGACTATGTCCTTCGGCCCGGCAGCAGAATCCCTGGAAACCCCTTCAATTTCAACATGTTCCCTGTCACAATCCCCGGTGCCACCCACCCCGGTTTCGGGACCGGTGCAGGAAGAAATGTCCTTTTGCGATGAGGGCTTGTGCGTAAAAGCGCGGTGGAGCGCGAGGGCCAGAGGATAGTTGTACTTGATGCCGTAGGTCGCGATGAGCACCGAGAGCATCATGGCGTAAGAGATGACCGAGCCTTCCTCGGCCGTGAGCATCCCCCCGCCGACCCCCAGCGGCACGAGCAGCAGCGAGAACTCGGAGAGCTGCGCCAGGTTGATGGGCGTGGTCAGGGCGACGACCCCGCCCTGGCGGGCGATGAGCAGCATGGGGGTCATGATCACAAAGCGGCTTATGATGAGCACACCGATGAGGGCGAGCGCCGCGCCGATGATCCCCAGGGAGGGCGGTGGAAGGCTCATGCCCAGCGTGACGAAGTACACCGCCATGAAAAAGTCCCGAAGCGACGAGACCTTGGCCATGATCTCGGAGGCCATGGGCAGGGTGCCGAGCGAAAGGCCCGCGATCAGCGCCCCCATCTCGGCCGAGAGCCCGATCGAGGAGAGCAGCATGGTGCCAAGAAAACAAAAGCCGAGCGCCATCATGGCCACGAGGTCCGGGCTCCGCGACAGGAAGGCGAACAGGCGCGCAAGCAACTTTCGCGCGACAAAGCCCATGACCAGGGCCGCGCCGACCGCGCCTCCCAGCATCACGACGATCGACCAGACCGAGCCGCCCTCCCCGGACTTCGAGGACAGGTAGGAGAGCGCCAGCACCGCCCAGATGTCCTGGGCGATCAGCGTCATCACGGTGAGCTTGCCGGCCTGGGAGGTGAGGTCGAACTTGTCGGCGAGGAGTTTCACCGCCACCGCCGTCGAGGAGAGCGCGATGGCCACCGAGAAGATGAACGCCCCCTGCGCGCTCGAGGCCAGCCCCGGGCATCGGATGCCGAGCACGAGCAGCAGATGTTGCAACCCCAGCGCGAGCAGGATGGTGAGCGGCGCCTGGAGCAGCACGGTGAGCGCCGGGCGCAGGCCGAGTTTCAGGATCTCGGAAAGGTCCAGCTCGAGCCCGATGATGAACAGGAGAAACACCAGCCCCAGGTGCGAGATCTCCTGCATGTGGCCGCTGGATTCGCCCATCACCGCGCGGGCGAAGATGCCGAGCACCAGCCCGGCCACGATGTAGGCGAGCAGCGCCGGCTGGCGGAAGCGGTAGAACAGGATGGCCAGCACGGCCGAGGCGATCACCGCCACCTCGATGGCCGGGATGAGCGAGAGCGGCTGGCCCTCGACCTTGAAGATGTCCACGATCGAAGTAAAGAAGCTTTCCATTTTCTGTGCCTCCAGGTGCGAACGGGCGCATTGTGATCCAAACCAAACCGGGGTTCAAGCCGGGAACGAATTGTCCGAAAATCGGACAGGTGTCCGAAATCCGGACGTCGGGCGGGGGGGTGCTTTTGCAATATCCCGAAAACACAAGACAAAAATTTTGGCACGAAAGATGCTTCCAGACCTGCCCGCGAGGCCGCCGCCGGGCTGTCCGGCGGCTTTTGAACCAGGAGGGAGAAATGACGGGCAGGCTTTCAGGAATCACCGCATCCGGGCTATTTATGCTTTTCTGTTCCTGTTCCGGGGGGGCGCGGCTCGAGCTGTGTTCGGACGAGAACCCGTGCCGCGAGGGCCTGGCCTGCAACCCGGAACAACAGTGCGTGCCGGTCGCGCCGCTGGAGGTCGTCACGGAGTTTCTGCCGCGAGCCTCGGTGGGCGCGCCGTTCGAGGCGGTGCTCACGGCCCAGGGGGGACTCCTGCCGTACCGCTGGCGGATGGACTCGCCTTATCCCTGGCTCACGCTCGACGAGGAGACCGGCGTGTTGCGGGGGACGCCGACCGGCGTCAGCGCCGCCCAGCCGATCACCATCACCGTGACCGACGGTTCGTACGGGGCCGGACGGAGCCGCACCCGGCAACTCCCGCTCTCGGTGGCGGAGTGCGTCAGCACCGAGACCGCGCCGTGCTTTGTTGCCGACACGAGCACATGCCGCAGCGGGGTGCGCCTGTGCGTCGAGGGGGTCTGGACCGAGTGCACCTCCACCGTCCCCTCCGCCGATCTCGCCCACTGCGGCGGAGCCTGCGCGGCCTGCCCCGCGCAGGTCGCCGACCGCTGCCTGGGCGGGGTGTGCCGCTGCGCCGATGGCCCCCCGTGCTCCGGCGCGCGGGTGTGCTGCGAGAGCGGCTGCCAGGATCTCGACATCTCGACCGAAAACTGCGGAGAGTGCGGCCGCGACTGCGGCGGGCTGGTAAAAAACGCGACGGGCGTCCTGTGCGACGGTGGCCGCTGCGACTACGAGGAGTGCCAGCCGGGGTTCATCGACTGCGACGGCGACCGGGAGAACGGCTGCGAGCAAGCCATGGACGCGGCGCACTGCGGCGGCTGCGAGACGAGCTGCCTTGGCCGCTTTCAGAACGTCGAGGGCGTCGAGTGTCTCGTCACCGACGGCGGGTTCGTGTGCGCGTATCGGGCCTGCCGCTCGGGATACCTCGACTGCGACAACGATCCCGACAACGGCTGCGAGCAGGCCTTCGACGACGCGCACTGCGGCGGCTGCCGCAACGACTGCACCCGGAACGGCTCGAACCGCGCCTGCGTGGGGAACTTCGCCACCGGCAATGCCCACTGCGGTTGCCGCGAGGAAAGCAACTGCCAAAGCGGCATCGAGCAGTGCTGCGACGGCACCTGCGTGAGCATGAGCGACGACGCCCACTGCGGCTCGTGCGCGCTCGACTGCGCCGCCGGGGGCCTGCGCTGCGTGTCTCCGGCTCCCGGCGAGCTTCGCTGCGGCTGCTTCGGCGACGAGGACTGCGCCGGCGGGGTGTGCTGCGATTTCGCCTGCCGCCCCCAGGACGACGACAACTGCGGCGGCTGCAACCGGGCCTGCGGCATCGGCTTCGGCGGGCCGCACTGCGACGTCTCGGCCAGCGAGTGCTTCTGCGAAGACGACAGCGAGTGCCGGGACTTTCTGGGAAGCTACGCTACCTGCGCGGACACCGACGCGGGCGGCCGCTGCGCCTGCGGCCCGGACAACGCCTGCCAGGGCGGCGCCGCCTCCCAGTGCTGCCGAAGACAAACCGCCCCCGGACAATGGCGCTACGAGTGCGTGGACACGGCCAGCGATCCCGGCGCCTGCGGCCGGTGCGACGTGTACTGCATCAAGGTGGACGGGACCCCGGGCCAGTGCCACCAGGGCGGCTGCGCCTACGGCGGGGTGAACGGCAAGTGCCCCCGCAACAGCCCGGCCCCTCACGCCGTCGAGGGGCAGGCCACCGGGTACTGCGTGTGCGCGACCTTCGGCGCCGGCAACGGGGCCTGCCCCGGAGGGCGGTATTGTTGCGACGGCTCGGCCGGCGGGCAGGGTGGTCCGGGGGGCGCGGCTGACCGCGGGTGCTGCGTAGAAAATTGTGGTCAAAACGTCCCGGGTGGTTGTATCTTCCAGTGAAATCATCCGTCCCCGGAGGTGGGAACATGAAACGGTTTTGCGTCCTGCTGGCCTTGGCCCTGTTTTTCGCCGCGTGCAACGGCGGCGTGAGCCCGGACGATCTCAAGTGCGCCATCAACGCCGATTGCCAGAAAGACTACCTGTGCAACGCCGAGCAGAAGTGCGTTTCCGGCGCGCCCCTCACCATCACCACGCCGTCGCTCCCGGCGGCGGTGGCCGGGGGGCCGTACCAGGCGCCGCTGAACGGCGAGGGGGGGCTGCTGCCGTACACCTGGGGTCTGGAAGCGGCGAGCGGGAAGACGCTGCCGGGTTGGCTTTCGGTGGACCCGGCCACGGGGGTGCTCTCGGGCACGGCGAGCGACCCGGCGGGGACGCAGTGGGAGGTGGTGGTCGCGCTTTCGGACCATTCGAACGGCGGGGCCGGGGAGACGGTGAAGCGGACGTACGTTCTTCTGGTGAAGGAGTGCGACGGGCCGGCGGCGTGCTATGCGGTGTCGGGGAAGGACTGCGTGCTGGGGGAGCGGGCGTGCCAGGACGGGGTGCAGGGGCCGTGCGTGGCGGGGACGCAGGTATCGACGGACATGGGGCACTGCGGGGTGAACGGCAACGAGTGCGGGGTCTGCGACCTACGCGCGGACAACTGTAGCGGGGAGTGCAAGTGCGGGAGCGGGAAGGCGTGCGGGGCGACGCAGGCGTGTTGTTCGGCGCAGTGCGTGGACGTGGGGGCGAACGTGGACAACTGCGGGGGTTGCGGGAAGAAGTGCGACAAGGACTCGATGCACGTGGTGGAGCCGACGTGCGCGCTGGGCGAGTGCGGGTACAACGCGAGCAAGGGGTGCGCGGCGGGGTACTACGACTGCAACCACGACGTAAAGGACGGGTGCGAGACGCAGATGGGAGTAAAGAATTGCGGAGGGTGCGGGGACGACTGCACGGACACGAACGTGTACGTGCATACGAGCAACGTTCCGTGCGAGAACAAGGTGTGCGTGGTGACGGGGCACTGCGTGGCGGGGTGGGCGGACTGCACGCAAGATCCGGGGTGCGAGACGGACCTGAGCTCAGTGAACTCGTGCGGAAGTTGCAGCAGCCGGTGCTACGCGGACGCGCGCGGGGTGGGCGGGCTGTGTCTTGGGGACGCGACGAGCGGGTATCATTGCGGGTGCGTGGACGCGACGAACGAGGGGTGCGACGTAGGGCGGATCTGCTGCGGCGGGTTGTGCCGGGCGCGGGACGAGGACAACTGCGTGGGGTGCGATGAAAAGTGCAGCATCTCGGACGGCGGGCTGCACTGCGATCTGAGTACGTTCACCTGCGACTGCAACAACAACGATGCTTTATGCAAGGAACCGTACCCGGACTTTTCAAGGGCACTTTGTGATTCGAACAAATGTGTCTGCACTGGTTCAGACAACCCAGCATATTCAGGGACGTTGGAGGATATGTGCTGTTTTTCCACTGGAGTTGGGCTTGCCCGCGTGAACCTCTGGGAAAACCCGTCGCACTGCGGGATCTGCAACGCAAAGTGCGCGACGGGGATGATCTGCGAGAGCGGCGCGTGCACGTGCGACACAAGCAAACCCTGCCCCGGGAGCTCTAACGCGCCGGACTGCAGCATCAATAAAGAATGCGTGTGCGGCACCTACAACCAGACCCCCTGCCCTGCGGGGCAATTCTGCTGCAACGTTCCCGGGACGGATCCGAGGGTGGGTTGTTGCCGCCGGGCGTGCACGGTGACGACGGCGCAGGGGAACAAGTGCAGCTCTGCCTGCAGCAAGACCTGGTGCATTTCGGGAAACTGCTGCACGAGCTGCGATCCGGACGTGGGGTGCGACTGACGGCAGGGGACCACGGGGGCTCGCCCCCGTGCCAGGATCTCTGGTTCGATGTTTTCGTTCGCGCGGCCGTCCGCGCTGGCTCTGTGGGCCCCGCGTCCGGCCGCGAGAGACGAAGGCAGGTTTATCGAGAGGATGGCGATTCGAGGTCAAGCGGGAGCTTGACCTCATGGAAGAGGAAGGAGCCGGAGCCCGGCGGCAGTCAAGGGCGAGCGCAGCGAGTCGCGAAGCGACCGGAGGCCCTTGACGGCCCGGGCCGGGCGGAGGCTACGAGGGGATGAGGGACATGAGAAGCATTCGGAAGATGTTGGGGACGTTTTTGGACTCCTGGACGCTTTGGGGGTCCAAGGGGGCAGCGCCCCCTTGCCATGTTCTTATGGTTTTCCTGCTGCTTTTGGGGCAGGCCGTCGGGTGCGGGAGCGGCAACGAGCGGTGTTCTTTGAACACGGAGTGCCGGGCGGGGAGATTGTGCGACGGGACAGGGAAGTGTGTCGAGGCATCGGCGCTCACCATCACCACGCCGTCGCTCCCGGCGGCGGTGGCCGGGGGGCCGTACCAGG
>CAZLNM010000154.1:0-1594 GCA_964561025.1 uncultured Myxococcales bacterium | reverse complement strand
GAAGCGACCGGAGGCCCTTGACGGCCCGGGCCGGGCGGAGGCTACGAGGGGATGATGAAAAAAACCACAAAAGGAGGGTGTGTCATGAAGAAAAGAGCGATGGGGACGCTGTTGGGGATGCTGGGGATCGCGGCGATCCTCGGAGGCTGCGGCGGGGGTGGGGAGGACCTACCCTGCGAGCTGAACACCGAGTGCGCCGAGGGCTACGCCTGCGACAAGAACGGAGTGTGCGTCGCGGTCATACCGCTGGAGATCACCAACGGCGATCTCCCCGACGCCAGCGTCGGTGAGAACTATTCTCAGGTCATCACGGCCCGCGGCGGCATCTCGCCCTACCGCTTTACGCTGCGCGAGGCGCCGGCCTGGCTCTCCATCGGAAACAGCGACGGCCTGCTCTCGGGCCGGCCCAAAAACGGCGACGTCGGCATGAAATCGTTTACGGTCGTCTTGTTCGACTCCTCGAACCACGGCAACGGCCAGAGCCTGGAGAAGACCTTCTCTCTCACCGTGCGCGAGTGCTCCGCTCCGGCCGAGTGTTTCCTCCCCGAGGGCGGGCAGTGCTGGAAGGGCGTCCAGGAGTGCCGGGATGGAAAACTCCTCTCCTGCGTGAAGACCGAGAACGTCTCGGACGACATGGCCCACTGCGGCGACGCGTGCAACGCCTGCCCGGGCCTGCGCGCCAACCACTGCACCGGCACGTGCATGTGCAACGACAAGGCGGCCTGCGACGAGGGCCAGGGCTGCTGCGGCGGCGCGTGCATCGACATCCGCTCCGACCGTGAGAACTGCGGCGGCTGCGGCATCGTGTGCGACGCCACCGAGCTGGGGGTGCTCACGGCCTTCTGCCAGGACGGCGCCTGCGACTACGACATTTGCAACCAGGGCTTCTGGGATTGCGACGGGGACCGCTCGAACGGCTGCGAGACCGCCATGTCCGCGGAGAACTGCGGCGATTGCAACCTGGTGTGCGGCGAGCACGCCTCGTGCGTCCTGTACGACGGCTGCACCTGCGAGGGCGGGTACGGCGACTGCAACGACTCGCAAGACGACGGCTGCGAGAGCCCGCTCGACACGGTGGCGCACTGCGGGAGCTGCCGGCGCGACTGCGCGCAGCAGCTTCAACACGTGGCGGACCCGAAGTGCGAGGGCGGGAGCTGCGACTTTGGCGCGTGCCAGACACAGTACGGCGACTGCGACGGCGAGCGGTCGAACGGCTGCGAGGAGGACCTGTGGCAGATTACCGCCTGCGGCAACGCCTGCCAGGGCCGGGCCAATTGCAGCACGACGGTCCAGCACGCCACCGGGGTGCAGTGCGCCACGGGCAGCTGCGACTACGCGCAGTGCCAGAGCGGCTACGGAGACTGCGACACCCAACGCCCGAACGGGTGCGAGACGGCGATGAACCAGACCGCCTCCTGCGGGACGGCCTGCGACCAGCTCCACGACTGCACGCACGACGTCCAGAACGCATCAAACATCTCCTGCACCGCCGCCGGCGCCTGCAACTACGGAAGCTGCAACAGTGGCTTTGGCGACTGCGACAACCAGCGCCCGAACGGGTTGTTCATCAGCCGGTCGGGGCGTTCAAAGACCG
>CAZLNM010000153.1:0-8450 GCA_964561025.1 uncultured Myxococcales bacterium | reverse complement strand
CCGCACCTCGCCCACCGAGAAGGGCGGGAAGTTGTAGTGCAGCATGAACTTCTTGGTGAACTCGGCCTCCAGGTTCTCGATCAGCTGCTCGTCCTGGGTGGTGCCCAGCGTGGTGGTGACCAGCGCCTGGGTCTCGCCGCGGGTGAACAGCGCCGAGCCGTGGGTGCGCGGCAACACGCCCACCTCGCAGGTGATGGGGCGTACGTTGGTGAGGCCGCGGCCGTCCAGCCGGCGCCCCTCGCGGGCGATGGCGCCGCGCACCAGGTCGCGGTGCATCTTCTCCAGCGTCTCGAACACGTCCAGGGTGGCGTGCTCGACGTCCGGGAAGGCCTGCGCCACGCGCTCTTGCAGATCCAGCCGGATGGCCTCCATGAAATGGTAGCGATCCAGCTTGACCGGGATGGACATGAGCTGGCCCAGGCGCCCTCCCACCTGCTCCCGCGTCCAGGCGGCCACGCGGGGATCGATCGCGTGCGGGGTGAAGGTGCGCTTGGGCTTGCCCAGCGCCTGGATGATCTCGTCCTGGATGCGGATGAGCCCCTGGGCTTGCTCGTAAGCGAACATCAGCGCGTCCACCAGGTCCTTCTCCGACACCTCGCGCGCCTCGCCCTCCACCATGCAGATGGCCTCGCGGGTGGCCGAGACCACCAGGTTCACGTCCGAGACCTCCACCTGCTTGAAGCTAGGGTTGACCCGCCACTGCCCGTCGATCCTCCCCACGCGCACCGTCGCCAGCGGGCCGGCGAAGGGCACGTCCGACAGGCACAGCGCCAGCGAGGCGCCGGTGGCGGCCAGCACGTCGGGGGCGTTCTGGGGATCCGCCGACAGCACCAGGGCCTGCACCTGCGTCTCGTGGGCGAAGCCCTTGGGGAACAGCGGCCGGATGGATCGGTCGATGATGCGGCTGTTCAGGATCTCGGTCTCGGTGGGACGGCCCTCGCGCTTGAAGAAGCCGCCCGGGATCTTTCCGGCGGCGGAGGCCTTCTCGCGGTAGTCCACGGTCAGCGGCAAAAAGTCGACTCCTTCGCGCGGCTTGGCGGCGGCCACCGCGGCCACCAGCACCATGGTGTCGCCGAAGCGGACCAGGCAGGAGCCGTCCGCCTGCCGGGCCACCCGGCCGACGTCGAGGGTGAACTCGGACTCGCCGAGCCGAACGGATTTCTTCATAGGCATTTTCTACTCTCCTTCTCTCTGGGACGCCTGGCCGCACAGGGCGCACGACGTCCATCCGGGGGATATGTTTGGATTCCGTGGTAGAAGATCAACCGGCGGGATGCATTCAGTCCTACAACGCCGCGCTCGAGGCTTCTCGAGAGAGGGGTTTTAGAACCAAGTGCTCCCGTCTGTTGCCAACGGCCGCGGAATCCGGCCAACACCAACGAGGGGAGCCGAGGCTCCCCGTCATGCCTTTCATCGGCCGCCGTGGCGGCCCCAGCTACTTGCGAATGCCCAGCTTGTTGATGAGCGCCTTGTAGCGCTCCTCGTCCGACCGCTTGAGGAAGTCCAGCAGGCGCCGGCGCTGGCTGACCAGCTTGAGCAGGCCGCGCCGCGAGTGGTGGTCCTTCTTGTGGGTCTTGAAGTGGTCGGTGAGGTACGCGATCCTCTCGGTGAGCAGGGCCACCTGCACGTCCGGCGAACCGGTATCCTTCTCGTGGACCCGATACTTCTGGATCACTTCCGTTTTTTGACCAGGTCGAAACGCCATCCTGTCCTCCAGACTGCTCCCTCCCCCGAAACGGGCGAGAAGCTACGCGATACTGCCCGCGTTGTCAACAATTTTCGCCGCCGGGCCGCCCGGGCCGCTCCGGCCGCAGCACCCGCAGGATCCGCAAGCGCGAGGCGCCCAGCTCCGGGTCCGGGCCGACGACCAGCATGGGCGCCTGCTCGGGCGGGATGAGCACGACCGGCAGGTCGTCCAGCCCGGACAGCCCCAGCGCCGCCAGCTCTTCGGCTCGCGGCTCCCGGCCGCGGGCCAGCGGCAGCAGCGCCTCCCGCGGCACCTCGAGGTGACGAAAGCGGCGGACCAGGCGTTCCAGCGGCTCGATCGCCCGGAGCATCGCCTCGGGCGAGTCGGGCGCCACCGCCTGCTCCAGGGTGAAGCCAGCGGCCTCGGTCCGCTCCAGCTCGGCCAGGTGGCCGACGGTCCCGAGGGCGCGCGCCATGTCCGCGGCCAGCGTGCGGATGTAGGTCCCGGCGGAGCAGCGCACGTCGATCTCGAAGGTGTCCGCCGCGAACGAGACCAGCTCGATCCGTTCGATGCGCACCCTTCGCGGGGCGCGCTCGACCTCCACGCCGCGCCGGGCGAGCTGGTACAGGCGCCTGCCGCCCACCCGGATGGCCGAGTGCATGGGGGGCACCTGTTCGATCGTCCCGGTGAAGCGCGCGCAGCACTCGCGCAGAACGGTCTCCTCGAGCGGAGGCACCGGCGCCCGTGCCACCTCCTGACCCGCGGCGTCCAGGGTGTCGGTTGCGGCTCCCAGACGCACCCGCGCCCGGTAGCGCTTGTCCGAAGCGGAGAGCCAGCGGGTGAGCTTGGTGGCCTCGCCCAACGCGACCGGCAGCAGGCCGCGGGCGGCGGGATCGAGGGTGCCGGTGTGACCGGCCCGGACCCGCAGCAGCCGGCGCACCCGCTCTACCACGTCGTGGGAGGTCATGCCGGCGCTCTTTCGCACCGGCAATACCCCGTCGGGGGCTGCGCCCGGCAGGTTCATTCGGGGAGGGCCGCCTCCACTGCCTGGTAGATCCTGCGCTTGACCTCGGGCAGGGGTTGCTCGAGCGTGCAGCCCGAGGCGTTGCGGTGGCCGCCGCCGCCGAAGGCGCCGGCGATCTCGGCCACGTCCACTTTCCCCGCCGAGCGGAAGCTCACCTTGAAGCGTCCGGGGCCGATCTCGCGGAACTGGATGGCCACCTCCACCCCCTGGATGCCCCGCGGAAAGTTGATGAATCCGTCGATGAGCTCCTCGCCGCCGCCGCTCTTCTGGTACATGTCGAGCAGGATGACGATGGAGGCATACCGGCCCCGGGGCTCGATCTCCAGCGTGGGCAGGACCCTGGCCAGCAGTTGCAGGCGCGCGGCGGGCTGGGATTCGTACACCGCGCGCGCCACCTCCCAGGGTTGCACACCGGCCGACAGCATGCGGGCCGCGGTCTGCAGGGCGCGGGGCGTGGTGTTCGAATAGCGGAAGGAGCCGGTGTCGGAGAGGATCGAGGTGTAGATGCAGGTGGCCAGGTCCCGGTCGGGCTCGAGGCCGAGCTCGGCCAGCACCTCGGCGATGAGCTCGCCGATGGACGAGGCCAGGGGATCGAGCAGGTATTTCTCGCCCAGCGGCTCGGCCGACAGGTGGTGATCGATGGAGACCAGCATGCCCCGGCGCTCGGGCGGGGGCAGGGGGCAGGCGCGCTCGAGCTCCGAGCAGTCGAGCACCACGCTCACGTCGAAGGCTTCGTCACCGAAGTCGCGCCGCACCTCGGCGAGATCGGGCAGGAAGCGGAAGTTCACCGGCGCGTCCTCCAGGTGGTAGGCGCGCACCTCCTTGCCGAGCAATAGCAGCAGCCGGCGCATGGCGAGCATCGAGGCGATGGCGTCCCCGTCCGGGTTGGTGTGGGTGGTGACGAGGAACTTCTTGTGCTCGCGCAGGGCGCGGGCTACCTCGCTGGCCGAGCCGCGCACCCGGTTGGGATCGTCCCAGCCCTCCTGGGCGCGGACCTCCTTGAGCAGGCGTTCCATGTGGTCGCCGTCGTCCAGGCTGCGGTCGTATTGAAAGGTGATCTCCGGGATGGTGCGGAGCCGCAGGCGCTTCTTGAGCGTGCCGCGGATGAAGCCGGCGGCGCTGCTGAGGCCCTGCTCGGATTCCGCGCGCTGCTCGGGCGTGCCGGGAGTGCTGAAGAACACCCGGGCCGACGACAGATCGGCGGTGATCTTGACGCCGGTGATGGTGACGAAGCCGATGCGGGGATCCTTGAGGCCCTTCTGCAACAGGGCGCTGATCTCCTGCTTGAGCTGCTCGGCGATGCGTTCCAGGCGGACGGATGACATGGGCGCATCCTAGCGGCGCGCGGAAGGAGTGTCAATTTCACGTCTGCGTCTGGCCGCGCGAACTCTTTCTGCCTCGCGGCCAGGCGCACACAAGTCAGGATTTATGTAACTGGCCGCGCGGCCTCAGGGCCACGCGACCAGGCGATGGTCAGTTGGCTGGATTGAAGGAACCCGGCGGTTTCGCCGGGAGAGGGGAGTCGGCGGCTAGAACTTGTACGAGAGCTTGGTCCAGAAGTACGTGCCCAGCGCGTCGTAGGAGAGGGTGTTCGCGTTCTGGCTGCCCTCGGGCAGGTACGGCGGATCCTTGTCCAGCACGTTGTCCACGCCAAACAGCCACTCGAACTCCTTGAAGGTGTAGGTGAGCACGATGTCCCAGTAGGCCACCGCGGGCACCTTGTACACCGGCATGTCCCACAGACCGGTGGTCTCGTCCTTGGTGGCGTCGTAGTTCTGCGCCCCGCCGATGTAGCGGATGCGGTTGCCCACCGACCAGCCCTCGCCGGCCAGGGTGAGGGTCAGGTTCCAGCGGAAGTGCGCGAAGGAGCCCGCGCCGTACTGGATCTTGCCCTCGTAGTTGATCTCGTTGCCGGCGTTGTCCTTCTCCTGGTAGTGCAAGAGGTAGTTCCCGTGCCAGTTCAGGATGACGCCCTGGATCACCGGCAGGCCCAGCTTGCGGGTGTTCACGTGGATGTCGGCGGTGATGTCCAGGCCGTCGGTCTTGAGGGTGGCGAAGTTCTGCAACGAGGCGTTGATCCAGGGGATGTTGTGCTTGTTGTTGCGCTTCACCGCAGACCCCGGGTTGATGAGGTCGCAGTTGGCCGGGTTGGTGCCGTCGTAGCAGCTATCCAGGATCCACTGCGGAGTCGGGGTGGTGATGGCGTTGTCCACCTTGGCGTTGTAGTAGTCGAAGGTGAGCGAGGTCTCGGCCATCCAATCGGGCACGAAGCTGGGGAGCAGCACCAGGCCCACGTTCCACACCATGGCGGTCTCGGCGTCGAGATTCGGGCTACCGCCGACATTGGTGCGGATCTGCGAGCCGCCCGCGGCCACCTGGTCGTAGTCGGGCGGGACGCCCTCGGCCAGGCAGCGGGCGCGCAGGGTCTGGTCGGTGCTGTTGCCCCAGTGGTTGCACGGGTCGCGCAGCTCCTCGTAGGAGTCGGCCGCGCCGCCGTAGAGATCGGCGATGGAGGGCGCGCGGAAGGCGGTGGACAGAACGCCGCGCAGCCGCAGATCCCGGATGGGGGCGTACTGCAAGCCGGTGCGCCAGGTGAAGTCCGAGCCGAAGGTGTTGTACTTCGAGAAGCGGCCGGCCAGGTCGATGTTGGCCAGGTAGGCGCCGGGGATGTTCTTGAAGAGTGGCACGCTGGCCTCGGCGAACACCTCCTGCACGTTGTAGGTGCCCTGGGTGGGATCGAGCCCGTTGCCCGAGGCTTCACCGCCGGTGGTGGTGGGACTGGGGTGGTTGTAGCCGAGCTCCTTGCGAAGCTCGAAGCCCAGGGCCACGCCCACCGGGCCGGCGGGGAGCTGGAAGAAGTCGCCCAGGTTGCCCGACACCGAGCCGCCCACGGTGAACTGCTCCCAGTTGGTGACCTCCTCGTCGATGTAGCGCACGTACTTGATGGCGGCCTCGCTCATGGTGCCCAGGCCGAAGACGTTGCCCAGCACGCAGCCGGTGTTGGCGTTCTGCGCGCAGGCGGCCGGGTTGAGGATGTCGTTGAAGCGCTTGAGGTTGACCGAGTTGTAGATGGTGATGAGGTTCTGGTGGTGGCCGAGATCCAGGAACAGGTCCCAGCCCAGGTGCTTGGTGATGTCGCCCTTCACCCCGGCCACGATGCGGAAGGTGTCGGAGTTGTTGTCATAGATGCGCGGGCCGACGTCGGCGGTGCGCTTGTACATCCAGATGCCGCCGAGATCCCAGGGCCCCAGCATGTCCTTCACCGCCTGGGGCAGGTAGGGGTTGTTCATGGGGTCGGCGATGTACAGCGGATCCGGGAAGGCGTTGGAGCCGAAGCCCAGCGGCTGCGGGGCGAGCTGGTTGCGGCTCCAGCGCCGGGTGTAGGTGCCCTCCATGTAGGCCTTGACGTGATCGGAGAGCTTGTAGTGGCCGTTCACGGTGAGCTGGTAGCGCTCCAGGGTGCCCACCAGCCACTGGTACTCGGCGAAGTTGAAGCGCGCCTGGCTGTTGAACCAGTTCACGGACACATTGCCGTTTTCGTCCGTGGGGAAATACATGTCGTACCCGCACCCCGGGTCGTCGCCGCAGAAGAAGATGCGTCCCTCGATGGGGTTGCCGCTGCCCTGCACCCGGTAGGGCTTCTTGCCGACGCCGGACCACAGCTCGAGCTGGGCCGGGTAGTGGGCCCAGGCGCGGTCCTTCTGCCAGATCTTGTCGCGGTGGTAGTAGGTGATGTTGGCGGTGAAGTTGCCCTTCTCCGAGCCGGCCCCGCCGGTCATGGAGACCTCGAGCTCGGCGCCGTCGCCGCGGCTGGTGATGCCGCCGCCCAGGTCGAACTGCATTCCCTCGAAGTTATCCTTGAGGATGATGTTGATGACGCCGGCGATGGCGTCGGAGCCGTACACGGCCGAGGCGCCGTCCAGCAGCACCTCCACTCGCTCGATCATGGGCACCGGGATGTTGTTGAGGTCCACGCCGGCGCCGGTGGCGGAGTTGATGAAGCGCTTGCCGTTCACCAGCACCAGCGTGCGGCCCACGCCCAGGTTGCGAAGGTCCACGAAGGCCAGGCCGTTACCGCCGTTGTTCTGCTGCTTGTTGATGCCTTGCAGCGTCACCGAGGGGAGCTTGTTGAGCAGGTCGTCGACGGTCTTGGCGCCCGACTTGATGATCTCGTCCGAGGACAGCACGGTGATGTGGGCGAAGTCCTCCAGGTTGCTGCGCTGAATGCGCGAGCCGGTGACCACGATCTCCTCGACTTCTTCTTCCTGTGTGGCCAGGCCGGCGGCCTCCTCGGGGGACAGGCCCAGCTCGGCTGCGGTCGGTTGCGCGGCCGGAGGAGCGGCCTCTCCGCCGGTGGGGGCCGAAGCCTCCTCCCCCTCCTGCGCCAGAGCCGGCAGGGAAAGCAGCAGCCCGCACAGGGCCGCGAGGATCGCGAGGGACAGAGTGTTGCGCTTGAGATTGGCGTTCATGATGTCACCTCCTCAGTAGGCCGCGCAGCACAGGTTGCGCTGCCCCGCCGGATCCAGACAGCAACTCTCGCCGAAGCAGAAGGCGTCCGGGACCACCACGGCGTGCTCACATGCGGTGCCCGCCTGGCAGGAGCCGCCCATGGCCGCGCAGAAACCGGGACAGGGGCCGCAGGTCTTCGAACCCGTCCCCTCGGCGGGCAGGCAGCACTGACCGGGCCCGCAGTCCTCGCTATCGTTGCAGGTGGCGGTGCAGCAGGTTCCCGAGCCGAGGCTCGAGCAGCCGCACTCGGGGCAGCCGTCAGCAGAGAAGCCGGCGGCGCAGCTCTCACCGGTGGGGACGCAGTACGCGCCGTCCAGGCTGGTGCACTCGGGGAACGGGGCCGGGACGCAGCACATCAGGCCCGTGCCACAGCAGTCGCCGGTCTTGCAAGCGGTACGGCCGCTCGGGAAGGAGCCATCCGGGCACTCGGCGTAGCAGCCGCCGGCCATCTCGGCGAAACAGGCGGTCTCTTCGCAGGTCTCGCTGCAGTGCTTGATGTTCATGCTGTCCGCTTCGCAAGTCGCCTCGCAGCCGAGCCGGCCGGAGGGCGAGCAGTCGTCGGCCGTGGCGCAGTCCGGGCAGTCGGCCTCGCACATCTCGTCGGCATTGCAGGACCACACGCAATTCTCGCCCGCGCTGCCGAGGCTGGCGCATTGGGTGGCGGGTGTGCCGGTGCAAGAGGGGCAGGTTTCGTCGCACCAGCCGTCGGTGCACTTGGGCAGGCAGCCGGGATCGACCATCTCCGCGCAGTCCGCGTCCACCGTGCACTTGCCGCAATCCTGGGCGCACTTGTTGGCGACACACAGCCAGCGGCAGTCGTCGCCCGGATCGGACGTACAGTCAGAGGCCGTCTGGCAGGGGCAGATCTGTATGCACTCATTAGAGAACGTGCACTTCCAGTTGCAGCCCTCCTTGGCCTTTCCATGGTCTCGCTCACAGTCCAGGTTCACGGCGCACTGCGGGAAGGGCTGCAGGTCCTTCTCGCAGGCCGCGAGACCCAGCGCAGCCAGGACGGCGACTACCACCCCAAACTTTCTTGCGCTTCGCATTCACTTCCTCCTTTTTGGAAAACTGAAAGTATTTTGGACAGTTATCCACAAACGCGTTCTGTGATTAGTCCATTTTCCCGGCCATGTCAAGCAAGTTATTTGCTTGAATAGGAATCTTCAATCTTCGGGGCCAGCCCCTTTTGTTTTGTTTTTGCTGCTGAATTCTCCCAAGCCACCCCAA
>CAZLNM010000152.1:0-8556 GCA_964561025.1 uncultured Myxococcales bacterium | reverse complement strand
CTGAAAAACGCAATGCGTTTTTCATCTTCTACCTAATAGAGGGAACGAACCCCCCGTTTGGGGCCAAAAATTTTTGAGCCGCGGAAAAAACCTCAGAAAAACAACCTGCTAGCAGCCCGGGCAGATGTCTTAGGCCGGGCGCGGCTCGTAAACGGTTCGCGCGTGTGCCCTGGTTGTGCTACCATGCGCGACCCATGAGAGGGATCTCGTCTCGCCACCTGCCCGGCCGGTTGCTTCTGCTCCTCGTGCTCGCGCTCGCCGGCTGCGGCGCGGCGAAGCCCCCGGCCTACTGGGAGTTTGTGGACCTTTCGGGAACTCCGTACCAGCAGGGCCGGCTCCAGGGCGAGCGTTTCTCCTCCAGGATGCGCTCGCTCTACACCCAGCTCCTCACCACCTCGATCCTCCCCTACCTCAACCGCGAGCGGCCCTCCATCGCCGAGATGCTGTGGACCTACCAGGACCCCAAGTACGACGACGGGCGCTTCTCCACGTTGCTCTTTACCGAGAGCGCCCAGAACCTGTGGGGCTTTTTCCCCGCCGAGTACCAGGAGGAACTCCAGGGCCTGGCCGACGGCGCGGGCATGCCGCTCGAAGAAGTGCTGGTGCTCAACACCTTCATGGACACGCTGATGGCCTTTCGCGCCATCACCTACTTCATCCGCGATCAGTCCTCGCCGCACCTTGTCGAGATCGAGTTCTCGCTGGCCGGGCAGGACGGCGCGGACAACGACGGCGACGGCGAGACCGACGAGCCCGGCGAGGGCCGGCTCGCCTTCGAGCCCGATCCCTGGGTGAACTTCGTCGAGGTGCCGCCCGAGACGGAGCTTTCGCTGTGCCTTTCCGACCCGGACGGGGTGAACCCCGAGCTGGTGCGCATCCAGACCAGCGAGGCGAGCTTTCGCCCCGGCGACCCCGGCCTCACCGCCGGGACCTGCGGCAGCCAGGGCCAGGACCTGCAAGTTACGCTGCGCCCGCCCGGGGGGTTCCCGGCGGCCGCCTACGTCTCGGTGATCGTCTCGGCCGGCGACCGGCGCGTGATCGAGGATCCGCCGCCGCCCAAGGCCAACATGGCCCGCGAGGTGCGCTTCGGCTTCTCCACCCGCGGCTTCGGCGGCAAGCCGGGCGAGATCCCCGAGCTCTCCTTCGACGATGGCCGCAGCCAGCCCGGGCCCTTCGGCTTTACCGCCCGCGGCGCGGCCACCCGCGACGGCGCGCCCCTGCTCGCCCACCACTTCAGCCTGCTGGACTCCAACACCGCCCACAAGCACACCGCGCTGCTCTATCACCACCCGGCCTCGGGGCTGGCCCACGCCACCGCCGGCTGGACCGGCTGCGTCTTCGGCTTCTCCGGGATGAACCAGGCCGGCCTGGCCATCGCGGCCAACCCCTGCGAGTCGCTCAACAACCCGCTCACCGCGGAGTTTCGGCGCGATCTGTTCCTGGCGCGCCTGGTCTCCAGCGGCATCCCGGCGGGGATCCTGCTGCGCATGGCGCTCTCCCAGGCCTCCAGCGTGGCCGAGGCGCTGCCCATCCTCCAGGCCGCGCCCAAGACCTTCGGCTGGTGCTGGCTGCTGTCCGACGCCGCGGGCGACATGGCGCTGCTCGAGACCACCAGCGACATCATGCAGGACGGCAGCGGCTCCATGGTGATCCGCCCCGGAGACCGCGACGCGCGCGGGCGAATGCTCGCCAGCGTGGGAGAAGACGACCTGCGCCTCAACGTCCACTTTCGCGCGAACCTTTCCGACCTCGAGCTCGCCTTCCTGGGCTACGCGCTGCGCCCCCAGCGCTACTTCTCCAACTACTACTTCCGCTCGGTGCGCTCGCATCACCTACTGGGGAAGGAACTGGCCGACCGCCTGGGCGCGCTGGATGTGGCCGCGGCCGAGGAGATCCTCGCGCGGCCTTCGCTTCGCGACGCGCGCGACAGCATGAACGCGGTGGTGTTCGAGCCGGCGGCGCGCCGCCTGCACTTTGCCATGGGCCAGGTGCCGGCCACCGACGGGCCGTTCTACACTTTGGACCTTGCCGCCCAACCGCCCGAGGTGACGCCGTGAGCGGATCGGCGCGCCTCCTCCTTGTCGCCGCGCTGGCCGGATCGCTGCTCGCCCCCGGAGCGGCCCGGGCCGGCCGGCCCAGCGAGACCCTGCCGAAGCACACCTTCCTGCTCGACGCCGCCTACGTGCACTCGTTCCTCAACCACGCCTACGGCAACGACGGCGAGCACACCCAGCTCATCGACAAGCTCTACCGCTACGAGCCGGGCGGGGGCCTGCAAGGCGTCATCATCCCCGACGCCCGGGTGACCTACCAGCTCCTGGTGCTGAAACTCCAGTACGGCCTCACCGACGATCTCAGCCTGGGGGTGGGCGTGCCGGTGGTGCTGGCCACCACGGTGGAGCCGCGCCTGTCCTGGGTCCCGGGCGACTACATGTGGTGGCTGGGGCGCAGCTACACCGAGCAGGACTTCTGGGAGTGGGCCGCCAGCATGGGCCAGCCCCGCCCGGGCAACTGGAGCGGCAACCGCGGCGCGCTCTCGGACCTGGTGCTGGGGGCGCGCTGGCGCTTCTCGGATCGCATCCCGGCGCTCTCCGGGACCGACCTGCGCCTGGCCTTCGCCAGCTACGGCGTGCTGCCCACCGGCCGCAAGAAGGACCCCGAGGAGATCGTGGCCACCGGCACCACCACCTGGGACCTGCACTTCCAGGGCGAGCTGGGCTTCCACCTCGGCGCCGACTGGACCGTGCCCGTCGCCGACCGCCGCCTGACCGTCGGGCTGGACACCTTCTACGAGATCCTTTTCCGGCACCGCTACACCACGCCCCGGGGAACCATCCACCCTCTCATCCTGACCCTGGCGCCCTACGTCGGCGACAGCTACACCCTCGACCCGGGAGATTTTCTGGGCTTTGCGTTGTCGTTCGAGGCCATCCTGGCGCGCGGCCCCGTCGGCGCGAACTGGCTCACCGAGCGGGTGGAAGACCCCGAGAGCCTGCCGCCGCTGCTCGTGCTCAACCTCGGCTACTCGTTCACCTGGCTGTTCCAGTCCGACTGGCAGTCGCAGTCGGCCATCTGGGACTGGAGCCAGGAGAAGCTGTGGCGGCCGGGCTACAAGAACCGGCTCACCGCGGACCTCACGCTCTCGCTGCTGCGATTCGGCTGGCCGCTGCAAGTGGTGGTGAGCTACTCCAACCTGTCGTGGATCCCGGGCCGAAACTGCCGGGCCACCGACACCTTGAGCGTGGGCCTGCGCGCCCCGGCCAAGTTCTTCTGACCATGCCACGAGGAATTCCATGACCGCGCGAAACAGACTCCGTCCCCTGCACAATGCCGGGCTCGCCGCCGCCGTGCTGGGCCTGCTCTTCTCCGGCTGCGCGCTCTCCGCCTACATGGGGTACCGCAGCAGCCCCGACTACCCCCGCCCCGACGGCACCGCCGAACTCGAGATCCCCGGCCTGTCCGCCCCGGTAAAGGTGCTCTTCGATCCGCAGGGCGTGCCGCACGTGCGGGCCGAAAACGAGCCGGATCTCCTGCGCGCCGCCGGCTACCTGATGGCGCGCGAGCGTTTCTTCGAGATGGATCTCTTGCGCCGCATCGCCCGGGGCCGGCTCAGCGAGCTCACCGGCGAGCAGCCCCTGATGGGCACCACCACGGTCGACTTTGACCGGCTCATGCGCGGCTGGGGGCTGGAGGCCGGCGCCGAACAGGACGCGCGCGAGGTGGACGGCGAGCTGCGCGCGCTGCTCGAGGCCTTCGCCGCCGGCATCAACGCCGGCGCCGCGCGCCACCGCCCCATCGAGCACCGGCTGATCGGGGTGGATCCCGAGCCCTGGACCGTGGTGGACACCTTCGCGGTGGGCCGGCTCACCGCCTGGAGCGTGACGCACAACTGGAGCCAGGAGATCTCGCGCCTCATCCTGGCGCTGTACCTCGGCCCCGACCGGGCCGAGGCGCTGTACCCGCCGCGCCCGTGGCCGGGCGGGATCAGCCTGCCCCTCGACGCCCCGAGCCACGCGCTGCCGCCGTCGCTGGTGCCCGAGGCGCGCGAGCTCTTGCCGAAGGCGCCGGTGGCACAGACCGTCACGGAGCCGGATCGGTCCGCCTGGCTCTCGCCTTCCCTCTTCGCGCTCGGGAGCAACGCCTGGGCGGCCGGCGGCGGGCGCACCCGCTCAAAAAAGCCCATGCTGGCCAGCGATCCGCACCTCACCCACATGCTGCCCTCCATGATGATGCAGATCCACCTCCAGTGCCCCGAGTGGGAGGCCATCGGCATCACCGTACCGGGCCTGCCGTACGTGCTCATCGGGCACAACACGCGCGTGGCCTGGGGCATGACCTCGGCGGTGGCCGACGTGGTGGACTTCTACCTGGAAAAACCCGACCCGAACGATCCCGCCCGGGTTCTCGCGCCCTCAGGCTCGGTGGCGCTCTCGGAGCAGGCCATCGAGATCGGCGTGCGCGAGGGCGGCCAGGTGAAGAAGCAATCCTTCCGCCTGCGCCGCTCGCCGAACGGCCCGCTGGTCCAAGATCTCTATCCGGGCAAGCTCCCCGCCTGGGCGCCGCCGGTGGCCCTGCACATGGACCCGGGCTCGATGGTGGACGGTCTCTCCCGCATCCGCCAGAGCCAGAAGACGCGCTCGGTCGCCGAGCACCACCAGGTCCTCTCGGGGGTGGCCGCCCCGGCCAGCGTTTACCTCGCCGTGGACGTGGACGGGGGGCTTACGCTCTTCACCTCGGGCCGCATCCCGATCCGCGAGGGGTTCTTGGGCACCTTCCCCGTCCCCGGCTGGCTCGAGGCCTATCAGTGGAAGGGCTTCGTCCCGGCGAGCGAGCTTCCGCACCGCCTGGCCGGCCCCGATGAAGTGCTGGCGCACGGCAACGGCCTGGTGTGGGACCCCGCGCGCGCCCCGTTCCCGTTCCACATCGACTCGGCGCCCTCGTACCGCTTCGACCGAATCCGCGAGATGCTGGAGGCCACCGCCCGCCACGACGCCGCCTCCTTCGCCCGCATCCACCGCGACGTGCGCGTGCTGCGCGCCGAGCGGGTGCTGCCCTTCATCCTCGAGGACCTGGAGCGCATGCCCGAGCGCTCCGAGCTCGAGGACCGCGCCCTGGAGAAGCTCGTCGCCTGGGACCGCCAGGCCACGCCGGACTCGATCGGCGCCATGCTGTTCTTCGAGACCTACCGCCAGGCGGGGCGGCTGGCCCTCGACGACGAGATCCCCGAGGCGGCGCGCACCTTCGTGCTGGAGCAGCGCTACTCCACCCACATGACCGACCTGTGGTTCGAGGACCCGCGCCACCCGGTGTGGGACGACCTCGGCACCGCGCGCACCGAGGAGCGGGCCGAGATCGTGCAGCGTGCCTTCCGCCGGGCGCTCGCCGAGCTCAAAGTGCGGCTCGGCCCCAACCTCGAGACCTGGAGCTGGGGCCGGCTGCACGTGCTGGATCTGCGCCACGCGCTCGGGGGCAAGGCCATCCTGGCCGGGCTCTTCAACCTGCCGCCGCACCCCATGCCGGGGGCGCTGGACACGGTGTGGAAGGCGCACTTCGACGTCGGCCACCCGAGCGATCCGTACCGGGTCATGGCCGGGCCGGTGTTCCGCCTGATCGCCGACGCGGCCGACCTCTCGCGCGCGCGCTGGATCCTCGACACCGGCGCCTCGGGCTGGCCCGGCTCGCCGCACTACCTGGACCAGCACCCGCTGTGGCTGCGCGGCGAGTACGTGCCCATGCTCTCGGACTGGAAGGCCCTCGAGCGCCGGGCCCGCGGCCGGCTCCGGCTGCTCCCGCAAGGAAAGGCCAAGTGACGTGATCGATCCCCTGCTCGTCGCCGGCTACCTGGCCGCGCCGCTTTTCGTGCTGTGGCTGTGCCTGCGCCTCGCGCTCGCCCGCAAGATCGGCGCGGTCATCCTGTGCTACCTCATCGGCATCGCCTTCGGAAACAGCGGGCTCGATCTTACGGCCCAGCAGGGGACGCTCTCTCACCTGCAAGAGATCGCGGTGGGGCTGGCCTTGCCGCTGCTGCTCATGAGCTCGAACGCCCGGCGCTGGATCCCGGTGGCCGGGCGGGCGCTCGGGGCCTTCGGCATCGCGGCGCTCACGGTGTGCCTGGTCACGCTGGGCGGCGCGCTGTTGCTCTCCGCCCGGCCCGACGCCTGGCAGGTCGCCGGCATGTCCGCCGCGGTGTACAGCGGCGGCACCCCCAACCTGGCGGCGGTGGCCGAGGCGCTGGCCATCCCCAACGACACCTTCATCGTCTTCCACACCTACGACACCGCGGTGTCGCTCTTGTACATCCTGTTCATGTCCTCGCTGGCCCGCCCGCTGCTGCTGCGCTGGCTGCGCCCCTTCCAGGCGGCGGGCGGCGCGAACGGCGGCGCCGACATGAACGTGGAGAGCCTGTCGGCCTTCTCCGACATGCTGCAGGGCCGGCGCGCCGTCCGGCTGTTGCTTTCGCTGTGCGCCGCCGGCGCCATGATGGCCGCCGCCTACGGCGCGGGCCTGCTGGTGCCCGGCAACGCCCGCTCGGCGGTGAGCATCCTCACCCTGACCTCGCTGGGGATCATCGCCTCGCTGCTGCCCGCGCTGCACCGCATCGAGCGCACCTTCCAGCTCGGCTTCTACCTGCTCATGGTGTTCTGCCTGGTGGTGGGGACGCGGGCCAACCTGCGCTCGCTCGCCGACATCCAGTGGGATCTGCTGCTGTTCGTGGCGGCGGTGATCTTCGGCTCGCTGCTCGTGGCCCTTCCGTTGTGCCGCATCTTCCGGGTGGACGCCGACACCTGCATCGTGACGCACGTCTCGGCCATCTGCTCGCCGCCCTTCGTGCCGGTGGTCACCGCCGCCATCCGCAACGCCGAGCTGCTGCCGGTGGGCATCACCACCGGCATCGTGGGCTACGCGGTGGGGAACTACCTGGGCATCGGCCTGGCCTGGGCGGTCCGCTTCATACTCTCGCCTTGAAAAAAAGGATTCGCACATGACCCCCGCTCGACTCCCCGAAAACGGCCGGCCGCCTGAAGAAGTGCTAGCGGAGATGGACCGCATGGCGGCGGATGATCCGCGCTGGCGGGAGGGCCGCACCTTCTCCCTGGTGTACCACGCCGGGGAGGCGCACAACCGCTTCCTGCACCGGGCCTACGAAAAGTTCTTCTCCGAGAACGGCCTCAACCCCACGGCCTTCCGGAGCCTGAAGAGGTTCGAGAGCGAGATCGTGCAGATGGCCGCGGGGCTGTTCGGCGGAGACGAGAACAGCGTGGGCCTGCTCACCGCCGGCGGCACCGAGAGCATCCTGCTGGCGCTCAAGACCTACCGCGATCGCTTCCGCCGCCGCCTGCGCCTGCCCGGCAAGCCGCGCGTGCTGGTCCCCGCCTCGGCGCACGTGGCCTTCGAGAAGGCGGCCGAGTACTTCGATCTCTCCCTGGTGCGGGTGCCGCTAGGAAGCGACTTTCGCGTGGACCTCGGCGCCCTTCGGCGGCGGCTCTTGCCCGGGACCGCCCTGGTAGTGGCCTCGGCGCCCTGTTACCCCTACGGGGTGATCGACGACGTGGCCGAGATCGGCGAGCTATGCAAGAAGCGTGGCATCCCCCTGCACGTGGACGCCTGCCTGGGCGGCTTTCTGCTGCCGTTCCTCCACAAGCTCGGCGAGCCCGTCCCGCCCTGGGACTTCCGCGTCCCCGGCGTCACCTCCATCTCGGCCGATCTGCACAAGTACGGCTACGCCGCCAAGGGCGCCTCGGTGCTGCTGTGGCGCGGTATGGAGTACATGCGGCACCAGTTCTTCGTCTCCACCGACTGGTGCGGCGGGGTGTTCGCCTCCGCGGGCATCCTGGGGACGCGCCCGGGCGGCGGCTACGCCGCGGCCTGGGGGGCGCTCCAGGTCCTGGGCGAGAAGGGCTACCTCGAGCTGCACGGCAAGGCGCTCGGCGCCGCGCGGCGCATCATGGACGGCATCCGGGCCATCCCCGGCATGGAGGTGCTGGGCCACCCCCCGGCCACCATCTTCGCCTACCGCTCCACGGACCCGCGCATCAACATCTTCGCCGTCGGGGACCGCCTGGCCGCGCGCGGCTGGCACGTCGACCGCCAGCAGCACCCCTCCTGCCTGCACGCCATGATCACGGCGGCGCACGAGTCCGTGGCCGAGAGCTTCCTTATCGACCTGCGCGCGGCCGTCGAGGAGGTGCGCGCGCGCCCCGAGCTGGCGCAGGAGGGGGAGGCCGCCATGTACGGCCTCATCGCCCACGTGCCGCTGCGGGGCATGATCCGCAAGAACGTGCTGCGCATGATGGAGGCGCTCTACGGCCCCGGCGGCGCGCAGCCCGACCTGGCCGGCGAGGCCTCCGCCGGAGAGCCCGTGACGCGCTGGGCGGTGCGGATGCTGCTCTTTCTGGAAAAGCTCTCGAAGCTCTTTCGCAAGGGATGATCGACAGAGCGGCGACATCGACAAGCAGCCGCGCCATGTCGCCAAACATCGCGGCGCGCAAGGCGGACAATTTCGCCGCGACAAGTGCTCAACATGCGGCCTGTTTAACGCCGACCACCCCCGGCGCT
>CAZLNM010000151.1:0-8747 GCA_964561025.1 uncultured Myxococcales bacterium | reverse complement strand
GCACGCGGTGGACCAGCCAGTACTCGGGCGCGATGGCCTCGATGCGGCGCACCGCCGCCAGCGCCGCGTCGATCTCTTGCCGGGTCCACAGCACCGTGGCCTCGCGCAGGTTGGAGGCGATCAGGCCCGGAAAGGCCGCGCTCTTTTCGCGGATGAGGTCCAGGGCGCGGGCGCTGTCCTGGCGCTCCAGGGCGAACTCGATCAGGGCGTCGAACACGTCGGCTTGCAGCCGGTCCAGCTCGAGCGCCCGCCGGAAGGCGTGCTCGGCCTGCGGTAGAAACCCCAGGGCGCGCTGGGCCTGGGCCAGCCGGCGCCACACCTCCGGGTGGTCCGCATGGCGCGAAGACAGCTCGCGTAGCAGCCGAAGGGCATCGTTGGCGAAGCCGCGATCGGAGAGCAGGCGGGCCCACATCAGCTCCAGCGGCAGGGGGAGGGGGCCGGCGGCCCGCGCGGGTTGCAGCTGGCGCATGGCCCGCTCGGCCCGGCGCTGGGAGCGCTCGTAGCGGGCGCGCTCCAGCAAGACCGCCGGGAGCCGAGGCGCCAGGCGCAGCGCGGCCAGCAGGGATTTCAAGGCCGCGTCCGGTTGCTCCAGTATGAACTGGAGCCGGGCCAGCCACAGCAAGGGGAGCGCCGAGCGGGGCTGGCGCGCCGCCAGGGCGGTGCACTGGCGCAGGGCTTCCTTGGCCAGGCCGCGGGCTTCGGCCCACTCGATCGAGAGCAGGTCGGCCAGCAGCGGCTCGTTCTGGCGCAGGCGCGCCAGGGGATCGAACGGGGCCGGCGGCTCCCGGGTCGCCGGCGTTCCCGCCTCGGTCGCGACCGCTCCCTCCGGTAGCAAGCTGCGCGCGCCCAGGAGCGGGTAACCCGCGGGATCGGTCAAGCGCAGTCCGAAGCGCCAGGGGCCGGTGCGCTGGCACACCTTGGCCAGCACGCGGTTGCGCCCGGCGCGAAGCTCGCCGGGCACCTCATGCTGATCGAAGGCGAAGAACTCCGCGCCCTCATCGGAGAGGAGCCGCCGGCCGTTCAGCCACAGTTTGATGCCGCGCGCGGCGCCGAGGTGGAACAGCACGGGCTGGGGACGGTCGCTCTCGATGTCCGAGGCCAGGTAGGCGCAGGCCCAGCTCGACGGGTCGAGCAGGGCCACCAGGTCCACCGCGCCTTCGGGGTGGAAGTGCTCCACCCGCCGCCAGCGCACCGGGCGCAGCTTGCCCGGGTAGCTTCCTTCGGGCTCGAAGGCCGCCTCGGGCGGGTAGGCCGTCTCGAAGCCGCTGTTCTGGTCGTTGTCGAAAGGGCCGATGAGCATGAGCTCGCGCACCCAGCCCAGCTTCTCCACCTGTCGCGCGGCTTCCCGGTCCCGCCCCAGGTGGCGTAGAGTGTTCGCCAGCAGCGCCGTCGCGCGCGCCGCCACCTCGGGCCGTAGGTTCGGGCGGCGCAGCAGCTCCTCGAGCGCGGCCGCCAAGCGGCGCCATTGACTCGACGTCTCCGCCACGTTCTGAAGGCCGGACAGCGCGAGCAGGGAAAGCTCCGAGGTCGGATCGAGCGAGAGCAGCAGGTGCTCGAAGGCCGCCGCCTCGTCGAGCATGGCCCGGTCCAGGAGCGAGGCGAGCAGCGCCGACGGCAAAGCGGTGGGATCCTGGCGCAGGGCGAGTTCGATCTCCCGTCTCGCCCCATCGAAATCCCCCGCGCCCAACAACTCCTCCGCTCGCAGCCTGTGGGCCGAGGCCTCGGCCCGGTCGAGCGGCGAGGCCTCGGGGCGCACGGACGGGCCGCTCCCCGTCAGGCAGGCGGAGACGAGCAGCGAGGCGGCGAAGCCCAGGGTGTACGGCCGCATGGACTCGTTTCCGTCAAGGAGCCGGCGCGGGTGGAGCCGGGGGAGCAGGCGCCTCGGGCGCGGGCCTGGGCGCTGCTTCCTCCTCCGCTGGCTTGAACGCCTCCAGCAGCAACCCCACCGCCTCCTTGGCGATGGGCCGAAGGTCGCCGCCAAACGAGATGACCAGGCGGTCGCCGTCCTGGCGCGAGCTCACCTTGCGCAGCAGCTCGCCCAGGCGCTGGGTGGCCTTGGCGTCGAGGCCGAGCGGGTTGTCCTTGGCCCCGCCGAAGGCCAGGCTGGTCTGGAAAGCCATCATGGCCAGGTCGAGGCCTTGCTTCATGCGGGTGACGCTGGCCGAATCCGACAGGATCACGGCAGAGACCCCGCGTTCGAGGTGGAAAAACACGCCCGCGCCCTGGATGGAGAATTGCGGATTCCCGGCGGCGAGCTTGCCGTTGGCGAAGTAGGCGCGGATTTGGTCCTTGTCGCTCTCTTGTTTGCTCAGGCTGCGCAGGATCTTGCCGGTGTCGCCGTCGGTGAGGTTCTTCTGCTTGCCGGCGAAGGCGTCGATCACCTGGCCCAGCACCTCGGGATCCGGCGCGAAGGCCACCCCTAGCCCGGAGAGCCCGGCGTAGAATATGCGCTCGCCGATGGCGTGGATGGCGATGCCCGCGCGCTCCGACTTCTTCTCGCCCTTGAGCCCGGCGCTGTTCAGCCCCTCGGCGATGATGGCCATGCGCTCCTGGGAGTGGAGGTAGCCGATCACGGTGACACGAGAGATCGAGTCGAGATTGACGCCAGCCAGCTGCATGGCTTGCTTCGCCAGCAGTTCCAGGGAGGGGATCTTGTCGCGCATTTCGGCCGGGACCGCCTGCGCCAGTACCTCTTTGCTGAAGGCCAGCAACGGCGGGATTTCCAGGGAGACCACCACGTCGGCATCGGCGGGGATGGCCGCGAAGCGGGCCGGGAGCTTTTCGGAACAGCCTGCGGCGACAGCCACAACCAGCAGCAAAGACGAGCGGACGGCCGATTTCATGACGTCTCCTAAAATTGGGTTTGGTGCCGATGATGGTAGGGAGGAGGGTCGCCGGAGTCAAGGAGGCGGCGTCGCGCCGCCGCCTCAGGGTCCGGCCGGCATTCGCCGCATGAGCCCGTCGAGCAAATATTGCAGGTCGAGCGCGTCCCGGTTTTCGGGATCCAGCGAGCGGGCCAGCGCCACGTCCCCGGCGCACTCCTCGATCAGATCGCGCCGCCAGCCCAGAAAACCGATCACCAGCGTGGCCCGGGCGCGCAGCAGCCGCGCCTCCAGATTGGTGGGGCAGCGCACCACCGCCTCGGTGAGGTCCTGGCGGGCCTTGTCATAGCGGCCCTGGCGCAAAAACTCCCGTCCCCGATCCAGCGCCTCCCGGCAGGCGACCGCTTCCTCGGCGGTCGTGTCGGGCGACGAATCGGCGAACTCCAACGCGGGCGGCGAGCGGTTCACCTCCCAAGGGCGGCCGGCCCGGGCCGGCGCGGTGGCGGCCAGCGCGAGGCCGAAGAGCACGATGCGAGACGCCAGGCGCGACATGGCGGCATCCTACCCCGGCGCCCCTGCGGGCTCAAGCCGCCCGGTTTGACTTGTGGTAGCTACATGAAAATGTCACTACAACTGCAACGTGATTATGTCAGCAGGCTGGGAACGGAGGGAGGGCGTAGCCCGACCGGAGTTTCCAGCCTGGCGGCCGCATTTGACCTGGACGGGAGCGGGCGGTAGCATGAGGCGAATTCCGATCACGGAGGCAAGAATGCGGACGATCACTCTTGGGCTCGCGGCGGCGGCATTGTGGATCTTCGGCGCATGCTCGTCGAGCGGCGGCCAGCCCGACGGCAATGACGTCCCCGATGGCCAGGACGGGACCGACCAGGGCGATCAGGTCACGACGCGCGCTGTCCATTTCTCAGACCGTCAACTGGTGGACGATCGCAAGGCCGGCCAGCAGATCTCGCTGTCGCCCACCCCGGACGGGCGCTTCGCGGTGGCCTACTTCGCCCGCGGCGACACCAAGGTGATGTGCAACAGCCACCCGGGCGGGATGCAGATCGAGATCCAGGTGGACCACGTGCGCTACGCGGCTTACGACGGGACCGCCTGGCACCCCGAGGACGTGGCCAACTACTCCTCGGAGCTGAACTCCGGCATCTCGCTGTTGTTCGACGGCAACACCCCGCTGCTGGCGTACCTGGGCGGCGCCGACGCCTCGCAGTGCTGCGGGGGCAGCGACCTCATCACTGCCCGGCGCGGCGGCGGAGGCGGTTGGACCCCGACCGTGTCGGTGGCCATGTCCAGCGAGGCCGCGGCCGGGGCCGATTGCCCGGTCATGCAGGGCCTGTGCGACACCGGCGACCTGGTGGGGTTGTGGCCGTCCATGGCCAAGGCGCCCGACGGCAAGCTGGGGGTGGTGTGGCGCGACCTGCACCTGTGCTACGCCCAGACCGACCAGGACATGAGCGACCTCGAGTATGCCGAGGGCCCGAACTTCGGCACCAAACACTGGGTGGACCTGGGACGCGGCAGCGGCGACTTCAACTCGCTGGCCTTCGGGCCGGACGGCGAACCGGCGGTGGCCACCTACAACGGCAAGAACGGCGCCATCTACTTCTCGCGCCGGGTGGGCGGGGCGTGGGACCCACCTCCGCCGCCCCAGGGCGTGAACCAGTGCGCGGTGAACGCCCAGTGCTCCCAGAACCTCAAGGATTCCTGCCCGGATGGCCAGGTGTGTGTCGCCTACCGCTGCTCCAACCTCATCTCGTGCGTGGACGGCATCCTGCCCGACGGCTCCATCTCGCTGGCCGTCGACCCCCAGGGCCGCTACCTGGTGGCCTACTTCGACCTCAACCGGAAGAACCTGGCCATCGCCCACAGCACCGACGGGCGCACCTGGACCCGCGGCGTCATCGACGGCGACGGGGCCACCGGCATGTCGCCGAAGCTCATGTTCGATCCCGTGAGCGGCATGCCCGAGGTGGTGTACTACCGTTGCAGCGACTACAACCCGAACGCGCTCAACTGCAACCGCAACCAGGACGGCGTCAAGTTCGCCATCTTCACCGGCAAGTATCCCGACGAGCTGGGCACCCAGGCCAAGTGGAAGAAGACCAACGTCTCCCGCGACAACGTGGCCTTCGACGGCCGGCACCTGTCCGCCGGCGTGCTCCCCGACGGCTCCATCGGCGTGGCCTACTCCTACAACTGGACCGATCCTGCCACCAACGAGCCCAAGGAGCAGGTCATGTTCCAGCTCGGCACCTGGCAGTAGCCCGGCCGACCACTCACCCAAGGAGGTGCGCCTTGCTTCGAACCCCGCTCTTGCTCCTGGCAATCTCTCTCGCCCTCGCCGGCCTGGGCTGTGGCAGCGAACGGGCCCTGGAGGGCTCGGAGTGCGATCTGCGCAGCTGCGACTACAACCGCATCGAGTGCGATTTCTATCCGCAGATGGGCAGCACCCCGCGGGCCATCGTGGTCCACTACCTGATCGTCGAGGACGCCGGGCGGCAGTGGACCGCGCGCTTGTCGATGGAGTTCCCCGGCACGGACAAGATCGAGGGACAGGTCATCGTCCCGCCGGATCTCTTCGACCGCGTCATCATCGCCGAGGGCGCCGGCGGCTGGCCCGCGATGGTGGACGGCAAGTGCGAGATCAAGGAGGGCGGCGACGAGGTAGGGAAGCCCCTCAAGGGCAAGTGCGGCTTCAAGTTCGACAACGGCCGCTTCCTCACCGCGCGCTTCGACTGCACCCTGGAAGACGCCCTGCCGCCCTAGCCCCGAGCCCGCGCGCCTTCGCCTCACCCTTGACGTCCCCATGATGGCGTCATTTCATCTCCGATGAAGTTCCGGTTCGTCTTTGCCGCGGGAGCGCGGAGCCAACACAACCAGCGCCGCCAGGCGCTATCAACGGCAACTCGTGACAGGAAAAGAGCCGACGCGGCGAGGGGTGGTGAGCGAGGGTGAGGCCTACTTGAAGGCGCTGCAGTCGGGGGTGAGGTTCTCGAACCCCTCGAAATCCTTGGCGTCGCAGCTCATGTGATCGGGGCAGCGCACGTCCTTGCCGTCGTCGCAGATGTACTCCACCGCCTGGCCGCACAGCATGAAGGGCAGGTTCTTGCGCAGCGGGTCCGGATCGCTGTTGGGGATGGTGAGCAGGGCCCGGAACGCCCCCGCCTCGGGCGGCGTGAAGCGCAGCCGCATGAAGGCCGTGCCGTTGGGGGTCAGCCGGATGGTCGGCTCCGAGGGGCTCCACAGCATCCGCCCGAGATGGAAGGCGCAGGCGTCGTCGTGGCCGTGCAGGGCGACCTGATTGGCATAGATCTCCAGATCGCGATCCCCCTTGTTCGTCAGGGTGATGTCCACCGAGTTGGCCGGCAGGCGGCAGAACCCGGCCGTGCAGAAGCACGGCCCGCCCGGCGAGCAATAGGCCACCCCGTCGCAGTCGCTGCTGGTCGTGCAGGTCTTGTGGCACCAGCCGTGATCGCAGGAGAAGCCCGCCTGGCAGTTTGCGTCGCTGCGGCACTGGCGGCAGTGGCCGGTGTAGAAGTTCTGGGCGGGGTCGGGGGTGACGCAGATCAGGGTCGCCGGATCGCAGGTGTCGGCGACGCACTCGGTCTGGGTGCAGCCGGTGCCGGCCTTGCATACGCAGTGGTCGACGGTGCCACAGGCCGGATTGCAGTCCGGCGCGCACTTGGCCTCGTTGTCGTCGGGGTCCTTCGCGCAGAAAGTGCCGGCCGAGCAGGCCGGGTTGCAGGTGTTGTTGTCGCCCTTCTTGCAGCGCGGATCGACCACCGCCGACACCGGGATGCCGGTGATGGCGCGCACGTTGCGATCGACGTAGATTTGCGGGCCGTGCTCCGAACCTCCGCCGCACGCCGGAATCGCGCTGACGGCAAGAACCAGACAAAAAGCCCAAAGAAAAATTCGAGCCATGTCATCCTCCTGTGATGAACCGGGCCCATTTGAGCACCCATCCCCCATTGGTGTCAATCACGGAAACGCTTCTGTTTTGTGATACCATGTCCGTGGGAGGTTTCGCCATGAAGGTTCGGCGAGCCGTGTGCGTTTTTTGCGGCCTGCTTGCGGTTGGCTGCCAGAGCGCGGAGGATCCCTGGACCCCCGCCCGCTTGGCCCAGAACCTGGTGGGCGTGCCGCAGGACGGTTACCCCAACTACCAGGAACGCCTCATGCTGGTGGCCATCAACCGCGGCAGGTCCGACCCGAACCGGGTGGACCTCCAGACGGCAGCGCAGTGTTCAGCCCAGGCCTCGGCGCAGCCCCCGCTCATGCACAACCACAACGGCGCCCGCGCCGCCCGCTTCCACTGCCTGAACCTCCTGCGGACGAACTCGGGGCTCAGCCACAAGTCGTACTGCACGCTGCGCTCCGACATCGCCACCACCAACTGCGACGGCTCGGCCGCCTGCGCCTGCCAACCCGGGACCGAAAACTTCAACTGCACCACGCTGGGCGGCCAGGGCACCGATCCCTGGACCAGGACCGGGTATTTCGGCTACGGCGCCAACGGGGAGGTCGGCGCGGCCGGCTACGGCGACGGCTGGTCCTCGGTGATCGGTTGGATCACCGAATGCCCGCCCAGCGATGGCCACCGCAACATCCTCACCGGCGGCAACATCGGCCAGATCGGGTTGGGGTACGCGGCGCTGAGCGGCGGCTGCTGGCGCGACTACTCCTTTGGCGACACCGCCAGCGGCGGCACGCGCTACCTGCTACCCGCGGGCATCCACCAGCCCGAGAGCGGCGGCGCCAGCACCGAGTTCACCTTCCGGGTCAATCTGTACTCATCGAGCGGCGCGCACCAGTCGCTCTACCTGGTGCTCGACGGCCACTGCCTCGACATGACGCTGGAGGCCGGCCAACCCGAGAACGGCACCTACCTCTCGCGGGCCACGCCGGGGAGCGGCTGCCACTCCTACTACTTCCTCTCCAGAGACTCGAGCGGCGTGCGGCGCACCTATCCCGAGGAGGGCTCGTTCGGGGTCGGCAGTTGCACCGACTACCAGGCCGAGCAGCCCGAGGCCGACTGCGAGACCTGCACCGAGGGCGAAAAGAAGCCCTGCGGCCTGGGGAAGTGCGCCGGCCAGAAGACCTGCCAGGCGGGGGAGTTCGGCCCGTGCGACGGCCCGGAGCCGGACCCGGCCGAGTCCTGCAACGGGATCGATGACGACTGCGACGGGGTGGTTCCCGCCAACGAGGCCGATGCCGACAGCGACGGGGTGCGCGCCTGCGCCGGCGACTGCGACGATAACGATCCCGCCCGCAGCCCCGGCGCGACCGAGAGCTGCAACGGCAAGGACGACGACTGCGACGGGGTGGTTCCCGCCACCGAGATCGACGCCGACAGCGACGGGGTGCGCGCCTGCGCCGGCGACTGCGACGACAACGACCCCGCCCGCCACCCCGGCGCGACCGAGAGCTGCAACGGCATCGACGATGACTGCGACGGGACCACCGATCCGGGTTGCGCCTGCTCTCCGGGAGAGAGCCGCGCCTGCGGCGTGGGCCAGTGCGCCGGGCGCCAGGTGTGCTCGCCTCAGGGCCAGTGGGGGAGCTGCGACGGCAAGAGCCCCGATCCGGCCGAGACCTGCCACGACAACATCGACAACGACTGCGACGGCGCGACCGACGAGGAGTGCGGCTGCCGGGAGGGGGATACCCGGCCTTGTGATCTCGGCGAGTGCGCCGGCGCGCAGGCGTGCGACGGCCAGGGGAACTGGGGCCCCTGCCAGGGAAGCTGCGGCGACCCGGACGACGTCCTCATTCAAGGAGGGTGCGGCTGCGGCGGAAGCGCCGGAACCCCTCCTCTTGGCCTGGTCGCGTTCTGGCTCGCGCTGTTTGCCCGGCGGATCCGGCGCAAAGACGAGTGAAAAAAACCGCCGTCGAGCCGCCGCGCCT
>CAZLNM010000150.1:0-8777 GCA_964561025.1 uncultured Myxococcales bacterium | reverse complement strand
AGGCGGCCGGACGGTGGGCGCGGGCGTGATCACCGAGATTTTGGCCTAGGCGGGCCCCCGCGCGGGGCGCGGGCGCCGGGAGTGGAACCATGAACCGGGTGATCGTCTCGTTGGAGTGTGGCGTGTGCCGGAACCGCAACTACAGCACTACGCGGAACAAGCGCACCCACGCGGAGAAGTACAAGATCAAGAAGTACTGTCCGGCGTGCCGCAGGCACACCGAGCACAAGGAGTCCAAGTAACCGGCGGCCGGGAGGCGGCCGAGAAACGGGTCAGTAGCTCAATTGGTAGAGCGGCGGTCTCCAAAACCGTAGGCTGAGGGTTCGAGCCCTTCCTGGCCCGTATTTTTTTGAATCTTTCGGAATCCGAGGTTCCGATGAATCCGAATCGCCGATGGATCGCGCTCTTCTTCTTCTTGTTCGGGTTGCTGGTGTGGATCCTGACCGACAAGTTCATCTCCACCGTCCTGTTCTGGGTGGGGCTCGACCACTACAATCTGCACCTCTTGGGAGAGCGCTTCTCTCTGACCACGCTGGTGGGGTTGATCACCGCGCTGGCCCTCACCCTGTGGATGTACCGGCACCCCACCATCTCCAACCTCTCGAACGAGGTGGTGGTCGAACTCAAGAAGGTCACCTGGCCCACCGCCCAGGAAACCCGCAGCGCGACCCTGGTGGTGATCATCACGGTGTTCATCATGGCCTTCTTCCTGGGCATCTTCGACCTGTTCTGGTCCAAGCTGCTCAACGCCCTGTACCCGCGGCTCCCCGCTGGCTGAGCGCGGCTCCCGGGCGTGGCGTCGATGATTCTTCCCGGACCGCCGGGACGGAGATGCGTGATGGGTTTATTCGGGATCGCGGAGTTGGTAGCGATGGAAACGGGAGAGTGTCATGGCCGAGCCTGAGAACAACCGTCCGGACGATCCCGCCGCCGGTCCGGATGCCGCGGCGCCGCAGACCGCTGTGGCGGAGGTAGCGGCGCCGGTCGATACGGCGTCGCTGACTCCAGCCGAGACGGCGGCGGCCCCGGCCGCTTCGGCTCGCGCCCCGCTCCCGCCGCCCTCGGGGATCCTCGATGGCATGGAGCGGCCGGCGCCAGACGCGCTCCGGCAGTGGTACGTGGTGCACACCTACTCGGGCTTCGAGAACAAGGCCAAGCAGGCGCTGGAGGAGCGCATTCGCCGGGAGCGCATGGACAGTTTCTTCGGCAAGGTGCTCATCCCCACCGAGGAGGTGGTGGAGATGAAGCAGGGGACGCGCCGCACCTCCAAGCGCAAGTTCTTCCCGGGTTACATGTTGGTGGAGATGGCCATGAGCGAGGCCACCTGGTACCTGGTGAAGTCCACACCCAAGGTCACCGGCTTCGTGGGCGGGACGACCCGCCCGGTGCCCATCACCGAGGCCGAGGTCCAGCGCCTCACCAACCAGATCACCGAGGGCACGGAGCGGGTGAAACCCAAGGTCATCTTCGACCGCGGCGACTCGGTGCGGGTCATCGACGGGCCGTTTTCCAATTTCAACGGAGTCATTGACGAGGTGGATCAGGAGCGCGGCAAGCTGCGGGTGCTGGTGAGCATCTTCGGCCGCGCCACGCCGGTGGAGATGGACTTTACCCAGGTGGAGCGCACCTGAGGATTCTGCCGCCGCCGGCATCAAGGAGCATGTCATGGCAAAGAAGGTCATCGGATTCGTGAAGCTGCAGATCCCCGCGGGGGCGGCCAACCCCTCCCCGCCGGTGGGGCCGGCGCTGGGCCAGCAGGGCGTCAACATCATGGAGTTCTGCAAGCAGTTCAACGCCCGCACCCAGAAGCAGGCCGGTCTGATCATCCCGGTGGTGGTCACGGTGTACCAGGATCGCTCGTTCACCTTCATCACCAAGACCCCGCCGGCCTCCATCCTGCTGCTGAAGGCGGCCGGGGTGGAGAAGGGCGCGCACACCCCGGGCAAGGAGACGGTGGGCAAGGTGACCAAGGCCCAGGTGCGCGAGATCGCCAAGATGAAGCTGCCCGATCTCAACTGCACCGACATCGAGGCCGCCATGCGCACCGTGGCCGGCACCGCGCGCAACATGGGCATCGAGGTGGTGGACTGACATAGACGGCAGGAGTCTTGCGGGACCTGCGTCCCGGGACGCTGGCACTGCCGGGAGGAGAACATGGCCAAGCACGGAAAAAAGTACCGGACGGGCAAGGAGAAGGTCGACCGTAGCAAGCGCTACAAGGTGATCGACGCTCTGCAACTGGTCAAGGACGCGGCCTACGCCAAGTTCAACGAGTCGGTGGACCTGGCCCTCAACCTGGGCGTGGATCCCAAGTACTCCGACCAGATGGTGCGTGGCGCGGTGGTCATGCCGCACGGCACCGGCAAGTCGGTGCGGGTGGCGGTGTTCGCCAAGGGCGACAAGGCCAAGGAGGCCGAGGACGCCGGCGCCGACATCGTCGGCGCGGAGGACCTGGCGGCCAAGATCGAGGGCGGTTTTCTGGACTTCGAGAAGACCATCGCCACGCCCGACATGATGAAGGTGGTGGGCAAGCTGGGAAAGATCCTGGGCACCCGCGGGCTCATGCCCAACCCCAAGGTGGGCACGGTCACCAACGACGTGGCCAAGGCGGTGCGCGAGCTCAAGGCGGGCAAGGTGGAGTTCAAGGTCCAGAAGGAAGGCATCGTGCACGTCTCCATCGGCAAGATCCAGATGAGCGCCGAGCAACTCAAGGCCAACCTGGCGGCGCTCATGGAGGCGGTGATGAAGGCCAAGCCCGCCTCGGCCAAGGGCGTGTACCTCAAGGCGGCCACGGTCTCCTCGACCATGGGCCCCGGAGTGAAAATGGACACCGGCGATCTCGCCGACTTGGTGTCGGTGGCGTAGCCGGTGGTGGAAAGCGAGTCGTCCCCCCGGACTCGAGCCCGGGGGATGTACTCCGGTCAAAGACAGCAGGTCCCGGGCGAGGACCCGGGGTAATGGACCCTGAACGGGCGCCGCCTGCCGAGACGGGGAACGCGATGCAAAAACTCAAGCGACCTTTCCCCTCGCTCTTTGCCGGGGGTTTTTCTGTTTCGGGCTCCTGCGGTGAGGAGTCGGGGAAAGGAGGTGAGAAAGAATGAGCGAGCATATCAGCAAGGGACGGATGGAACGCAGCGCGGCCATCGAGGAGCTGAAGATCCTGTTCGGCTCCGTGCAGAGCGGTGTGCTGACCGATTTCCGCGGCTTGAAGGTGTCCCAGATCACCGAGTTGCGACGGCGCTTCCGCGCCCAGCAGGTGACGTACCGGGTGCTCAAGAACAACCTGGTCAAGATCGCCCTGCGCGGGACGCCGCTCCAGGGGCTGACGCCCATGCTGGAGGGACCCACCGGGTTCGCGGTGTCCAAGGCCGATCCGGTGGCTCCGGCGAAGGTGGCGATGGAGTTCGCCAAGGACAACGAAGCGCTGAAGGTCAAGGGCGGCTTCGTGGGCGCGCAGATCCTGGATCCGGCAGCGGTGGGAGAGCTGTCCAAGCTCCCCGGTCTGGATGGGCTCCGGTCGCAGATCCTGTCGGCCATCAACGCGCCGGTGCAGCAGCTGCTGGGCGTGTTCAACGCGATCCCGCAGAAGTTCCTGGGCGTGCTCGAGGCCCAGGCGCAGAAGCTGGGATCCAATGCCTGAAGCGGTTTCGATTAACCGGTTTTTCTCCGGGCGCCGACATGAAGGCGGCCCGGACGGACGAGGAAGGAAAAAGTCATGGAACTGACCCGTGAACAGTTGGTGGATCACCTGAGCAAGATGTCGGTGCTGGAGCTCAATGAGCTGCGCAAGGAGCTCGAGACCAAGTGGGGTGTGACCGCGGCGGCTCCGGTGGCGGTGGCGGCGGTGGCGGCGGGACCGGCGGCGGCCCCGGTCGAGGAGAAGACCGAGTTCACCGTGGTGCTGGAAGCGGCCGGCAACGACAAGATCAAGGTCATCAAGGTCGTGCGCGAGCTGACCGGGCTGGGTCTCAAGGACGCCAAGGATCTGGTGGACGGCGCCCCCAAGACGGTGAAGGAAGGCCTGGACAAGAACGCGGCGGCCGACGCCAAGAAGAAGCTGGAAGAAGCCGGCGCCAAGGTGGCCCTGAAGTAAGGGAATGCGCGGGACGGGCCCGGCCGGTACGGGCCCGTCCCCTTTTCGGCCAGTGGCAGTTGTCTGGCAGCGGCCCTTCCCCCCGGTGTCCCGGCCCGTGTTCAGCGGCCGGGGCGCTCGCGGGGCTTCGGTAAGGAGCAGCGCATGGCCCCGGTGACCCGAAACGCGTTCCGCCTGCGTAAGAATTTCGCCCGCATCAAGAAGATCGTCGACATCCCCAACCTGATCGACGTCCAGAAAGCCTCCTACAAGAAGTTCCTTCAGGACGACGTGCCGCTGGACCAGCGCCAGGACGTCGGCCTGCAGGGCGTCTTCAAGAGCGTCTTTCCCATCAAGGACTTCAACGAGACCAGCTCGCTGGAGTTCGTCCACTACGTCCTGGAGAAACCCAAGTACGACGTGGACGAGTGCCGCCAGCGGGGCATGACCTTCGCCGCGCCGGTCAAGGTGGTCATCCGCCTGGTGGTCTGGGACAAAGACGAGGAGTCCGGCACCCGCTCCATCCGGGACGTGAAGGAGCAGGAGGTCTACTTCGGCGAGATTCCCATCATGACCGAGACCGGCACCTTCGTGATCAACGGCACCGAGCGCGTGGTGGTGAGCCAGTTGCACCGCTCCCCCGGCGTCTTCTTCGACCACGACGAAGGCAAGACCCACGCCTCGGGGAAGAAACTCTTCTCGGCGCGGGTGATCCCCTATCGCGGCTCGTGGCTGGACTTCGAGTTCGACGTGCGCGACCGCTTGTACGTGCGGATCGATCGCCGGCGCAAGCTCCCGGCGACGGTGCTGCTGCGGGCCCTCGGCATGTCGGTGGAGGATCTGCTCAACTACTACTACGACACCGAGCGGATTCGTTTCGAGAAGGGCGGGAAGTTCAGCAAGAGCATCGACATCGACCGCCTGCCCGACATGCGGGCCGCGCGGGACATCAAGGATCCCGAGACCGGCAAGACCCTGGTGCTGAAGAGCCACAAGTTCAACGCGCAGGCCATCCAGCGTTTCAAGGAGCTCGGCCTCAAGTTCCTGCCGGTGCAGAAGGAAGAGATCCTCGGCAAGGAGAAGAAGGCGCACGAAGGCAAGGAGGGAGCGCAAGAAGGCAAGGTGGCGGCGCACGACGTGATCGACGAGAGCACCGGCGAGATCCTGATGGAGTGCAACGAGGTGCTCACCGAGGAGAAGATCGAGCTCTTGCGCAAGCACGGCATCGAGGAGCTCGAGGTGCTGTACATCGACGGGATCAACGTCGGGCCCTGGCTGCGCAACACGCTGATGGACGACAAGGTCTCCTCGCCGGAGGAAGCCCTGCTGGAGATCTACAGCCGCATGCGGCCGGGCGATCCCCCGACCCTGGAGTCGGCGCAGAAGCTCTTCAACAACCTGTTCTTCAACCCCGAGCGCTACGACCTGAGCCGGGTGGGCCGCCTCAAGCTCAACTACAAGTTCGGCATCAATGAGCCACTGGACAACGGGGTGCTCACCAAGAAGGACATCCTGGAGACGGTGCGCTATCTGTTGAATCTCCGCGACGAGAAGGGCGTGGTGGACGACATCGATCACCTGGGCAACCGCCGGGTGCGCTCGGTCGGTGAGCTGCTCGAGAACCAGTACCGCGTGGGGCTGGTGCGCATGGAGCGGGCCATCAAGGAGCGCATGAGCCTGCAGGAGATCGAGACGCTCATGCCCCACGACCTGATCAACGCCAAACCCGTCAGCGCGGTGATCAAGGAGTTTTTCGGCTCGAGCCAGCTCTCGCAGTTCATGGACCAGACGAACCCCTTGTCCGAGGTGACGCACAAGCGGCGCCTGAGCGCGCTGGGGCCGGGCGGGCTCACCCGGGAGCGGGCCGGCTTCGAGGTCCGCGACGTCCACAACACCCACTACGGGCGCATCTGTCCCATCGAGACCCCGGAAGGACCGAACATCGGGCTGATCGCCTCTCTGTCCTCCTATGCGCGTATCAACGAGTTCGGCTTCGTGGAGACGCCCTACCAGACGGTGCGTGACGGAAGGTTGCCTGGGGAAGTGCGCTTCTACTCGGCGCTGGAGGAGGAGCGCCACATCATCGCCCAGGCCAACGCCAATGTCGACGCCAAGGGCCGGCTGCTGGACCCGCAGGTGTCGGCCCGCAAGGGCGGCGATTTCGTCATGGTGAGCCCGGACCAGGTCACCCTGATGGACGTCTCGCCGAACCAGCTGGTGTCGGTGGCCGCCTCGCTGGTGCCCTTCTTGGAGAACGACGACGCCAACCGGGCCCTGATGGGCGCCAACATGCAGCGCCAGGCGGTGCCGCTCATCCGCACCACCGCGCCGCTGGTCGGCACGGGGCTGGAGGCGGTGGTGGCCCGGGACAGCGGGGTGTGCGTGGTGGCCAAGCGCGACGGGGTGGTGGAGTCGGTGGATGCCACCCGAATCGTGGTGCGGGCCAGCGGCGGCACCTCGGCCGAGGTGGGCTCCGAGGTCGATATCTACAACCTGACCAAGTTCCAGCGCAGCAACCAGAACACCTGCCTCACCCAGAAGCCCATCGTGCAGCGCGGGGACCGGGTGAAGGCCGGCGACGTGCTGGCGGACGGGCCGGCCTGCGCCAACGGCGAGCTGGCCCTGGGACAGAACGTGGTCGTGGCCTTCATGCCGTGGGGCGGCTACAACTTCGAGGACTCCATCCTCATCTCCGAGCGGATGGTGAAGCAGGACTGGTTCACCTCCATCCACATCGAGGAGCTGGACTGCGTCTCGCGCGACACCAAGCTCGGGCGGGAGGAGATCACCCGCGACATCCCCAACGCCGGCGAGGAGGCGCTGAAGGACCTCGACGAGAGCGGCATCGTCCGCATCGGCGCCGAAGTGAAGCCCGGCGACATCCTGGTGGGGAAGATCACCCCCAAGGGCGAGACCCAGCTCAGCCCCGAGGAGAAGCTGCTCCGGGCCATCTTCGGCGAGAAGGCCGGCGACGTGCGCGACACCTCGCTGCGGGTCCCGCCGGGGATCTCCGGCACGGTGATCAACGCCCGGGTGTTCTCGCGCAAGGGCGTGGACAAGGACGAGCGCACCCGCGAGATCGAGGACACCGAGGAGGCGCGGCTGCTGAAGGACCAGAACGACGAGATCAAGATCATCACCGACTCGGCGCGCAAGAAGATCTACAAGCTGCTCAAGGGCGCGACCGCCGGCGGGCGCATCGCCGATGGCAAGGGCAAGACCATCGTCTCCAAGGGCAAGGAGTTCACCGACGAGATCATCGAGCAGCTCGACGCGGTGGACCTGCGCGATCTGGTCAGCGAGGACGCAAAGCTCAACGAGAAGATCGAACGCATCCAGGAGAACCTGAACGAGCAGATCGAGATCCTCAAGATGTACTTCGGCGAGAAGATCAGCCGCATGAAGAAGGGCGACGAGCTTCCGCCGGGAGTCATCAAGATGGTCAAGGTGTTCGTGGCCATCAAGCGCAAGCTGGCGGTGGGTGACAAGATGGCCGGCCGCCACGGCAACAAGGGCGTGGTTTCCCGCATCCTGCCCGAGCAGGACATGCCCTTCCTGCCCGACGGCACCCCGGTCGACATCGTGCTCAATCCGCTGGGCGTGCCCAGCCGGATGAACGTGGGACAGATCCTGGAGGCCCACCTGGGCTGGGCGGCGCACGGCCTGGGGTTGCGCATCCAGGAGATGCTGGACCAGGGCGCCGGGGCGGAGGCGGTGCGCTCCTTCCTCAAGAAGGTGTACGCGGGCAAGGAGATCGGCGAGTTCCTGGACGGGTTGTCGGCCTCGGACGTGATCCGGCTGGGACAGGCGCTGCGCAATGGCGTGGGCATGGCCACGCCGGTGTTCGAGGGCGCCAAGGAGAGCGAGATCCGAGCCCTGCTCGAGGAGGCCGATCTGCCCACCTCGGGCCAGACGGTGCTGTTCGATGGGCGCACCGGAGAACCGTTCCACAACAACGTCACGGTGGGCTGCATGTACATCATGAAGCTGCACCACCTGGTGGACGAGAAGATCCACGCCCGCTCCATCGGCCCCTACTCGCTGGTGACCCAGCAGCCGCTGGGCGGCAAGGCGCAGTTCGGCGGGCAGCGCCTGGGCGAGATGGAGGTCTGGGCCATGGAGGCCTACGGCGCGGCCTACACCCTGCAAGAATTCCTCACCGTAAAGAGCGACGACGTGGCCGGCCGGACGCGCATGTACGAGGCCATCGTGAAGGGCGAGCAGGTATTGGAGTCCGGCCTGCCGGAGGCCTTCAACGTGCTGATCAAAGAGCTGCAGAGCCTGTCGCTGGACGTGGAGCTGCTCGAAGAGAGCCGCTCCCAGCCGGCGGCCCCCGCGGCCGAGGCGGCGGCGCGCTAGGCCGCGGGCCAGGACGCGTCGGCCCAGGGAAAGGAGATCGCCTTGAAGGACATCTTCATCAATTTCTTCGAGAAGCCGAAGGATCCCTTGAGCTTTTCCGCCATTCGCATCGGGCTGGCCAGCCCGGATCGCATCCGCGAGTGGTCGCACGGCGAGGTCAAGAAGCCCGAGACCATCAACTACCGCACCTTCAAGCCGGAGCGCGACGGCCTCTTCTGCGCCAAGATCTTCGGCCCGGTGAAGGACTACGAGTGCAACTGCGGCAAGTACAAGCGCATGAAGCACCGCGGGGTGGTCTGCGAGAAGTGCGGCGTCGAGGTCATCCAGTCCAAGGTCCGCCGCGAGC
>CAZLNM010000149.1:0-8780 GCA_964561025.1 uncultured Myxococcales bacterium | reverse complement strand
GCATTGTACGTCGCTGGAGGGGCCGGTCGCTTTATCCCATCACCCACCCCGGAAAGACCCCGGAAAGACCCCGGAAAGACCCCGGAAATAGTTATTATTCAACTGGTTGCGTCGGGCTTGGCGGGTAAAAAAGGATGGCGGGGCCGGGATCCGGCGGCGCCGCTGGGGCGGCCGGTCGTAAGACGGATGTCGTCGCCGGCGCGGGCGGTTGGATCACGAGCGCCGTTGTGGTATGGGGAGCCCATGCGCACCGTCGGCATCTTCGGAAAGCTGGCTCACCCCAAGGTCCCGCGCCTGGCCGGGGAGCTTACGGCGCAGGCCCTCCGGGCGGGCCGCGAGGTGCTGCTGGAGGAGCCGCTGTGCGCGACGTCCGCGGGGGCGCGCGCGCTGCCGTCCTTCGAGGTGGCCCGCCTGTGCGATCTGGCGGTGGTGCTGGGCGGGGACGGCACGCTGATCCGGGTGGTGCGGCTGCTCGACGAGCGGGCGGTGCCGGTGTTCGGCGTCAACCTGGGCTCGCTCGGGTTCCTCACCGGTTTCGCCGCCACCGAGGCCGCCGCCTGCCTCGAAGAGGTGCTGGCCGGCCGCTTTCGCACCTCGCAGCGCTTGCGCCTGCAGGCGGACGTGGCGCGCGCCGACGGCGGCCGCAAGACCTTCCGCGTGCTCAACGACGTGGTGGTCAACAAGAGCAGCATCAGCCGCATCATCGACATCGAGGCCCGCATCGACGGCGCGCCGCTCACCGTGTTCTGCGCCGACGGCCTCATCGTGGCCACGCCCACCGGCTCCACCGCCTACTCCATGGCGGCCGGCGGGCCCATCCTGGCCCCGGACTGCCGCGCGCTGGCGCTCACCCCCATCTGCCCCCACATGCTCACCATGCGCCCGCTGGTGGTGCGCGAGGAGAGCCGCATCGAGCTGGAGGTGCGCGGCGCGGTCGAGGACATCGTGGCCACCTTCGACGGGCAGCAGGCCGAGCCGCTCGGCCCCGGCGATCGGCTCGAGATCCGCGCCGCCCCCGGCCGGGTGGCCCTGGTCGAGCCCCCGCGCAGCCACTTCGAGATCCTGCGCACCCGCCTGCGCTGGGGAGAGCGCTGAAGCGATGCTGCGCCGGCTGCGCATCCAGGACCTGGCCATCGTGGACCGGCTCGAGGTCGAGTTCGGCCCGCATTTTTCGGCGCTCACCGGCGAGACCGGGGCGGGCAAGTCCATCCTGGTGAACGCGCTCTCCTTGCTGCTGGGGGCCCGGGGGGACGCGGAGCTGATCCGGGCGGGCAGCGAGGCGGCCGAGGTGGAGGGGGAGTTTTTGCTCCCGGAGGGCTCGCCGGTGCTGGAGCGCCTGCGGCAGGCGGGGCTGGCCGACGGAAACGCGCTGCGCCTGCGCCGCTCGCTGGCGCCGGGGGGCCGGGCCCGCGCCTTCGTCAACGAGCGGGCGGTGGGCGTGGCCAGCCTGGCCGAGCTCACCCGCGGGCTTCTGGACATCGCCGGCCAACACCAGCACGTGGCCCTGACCACCGAGGAGACCCAGCTTTTCATCCTGGACGCCTACGGGAATCTGCTGCCGGCGCGGGAGGGCGTGGCCCGGGCGGTGGCGGCGCTCGAGGAGGCGCAGCGGGAGCTGGACGAGCTTTCCGGCCGGGAGCGGCAGCGCGCCGAGCGCGAGGAGTATTTGCGCTTCACGCTCTCGCGCATGGACGCGCTGCGCCCTGCGCCGGGTGAGGACCGCGAGCTCGAGGCCGCCCGGCTCCGCCTGCGCAACACCGAGAAACTGGCCGAGGGCCTGGAGCAGGCGCTGGACGCGTTGTACCGCGGCGACGCGGCGGCGGTGGAGCTCCTGGGGCGGGCGCGCGCCGCCCTGCAGGGGATCGCGCGTTTCGATCCTGCCTTCGAGGCGCAACGGGAGCGGCTGGACGGCATCCTCTCCGCGGTGGAGGAGCTCTCGCGCGAGGTCGAGCGCGAGCGCGGGCGGCTCGAGTCCGATCCGGCCCGGCTGGAGGAGGTCGAGGAGCGCCTCTCGGCCCTGCGCAACCTCATGCGCGCTCACGGCCCCACCCTGGAGGACGTGCTGGCGGCCCGGGAGCGCATGGCCGGAGAGCTGGCCGGCCTGGAGGGGTTGGCGGGGCGGGTCGAGGCGGCCCGGACAGAGCGGGAGCGGCGGGAGGCGGAGGCGCTGAATCTGTGCCGGGAGCTCTCCTCGGCGCGGGCGCGGGTGGCCGTCGATCTGGCCGGCCGGCTGCAGCAGGAGCTGCGCGGCCTGGCCATGCCCGCCGCCCGGCTGGAGATCGAGGTCGCGCCGCTTTCCCTGCCGCGGCCGACTCCCCGGGGCCTCGATCGCGTCACGTTCTTGTTCTGCGCCAACCCCGGCGAGCCGCTGCGCCCGCTCTCGCGGGTGGCCTCGGGCGGCGAACTCTCCCGGGTGTTGCTGGGCCTCAAGGTGGTGCTGTCGCGGGTGGATCCGGTGGCCAGCTACGTCTTCGACGAGGTGGACGCCGGCGTGGGGGGGGCCACCGCCGAGGTGCTGGGGCGGACCCTGCAGCGGGTGAGCGACAGCCGCCAGATCCTGTGCGTCACCCACCTGCCGCAGATCGCCTGCTTCGCCCACCAGCACTTCCGGGTGAAGAAGGAAGTCCGCCAGGGCCGCGCCCGGGTGGAGGTCGAGCGGCTGGAGGGCGAGGCGCGGGTGGCCGAGATCGCCCGCATGGCGGGCGGGCGCCGCGTCACCGAGGCGGGGCGGGCCCACGCCCGGGAGCTTTTGCGAAGTTCCGCCCGTCCGGCGCAGGGATAATCGGCGGCTAAAAAAACGCTTTTTTTGCCTTGCGCCGGTTCCTGTGGTACACGAAAACCATGCGCTCCCGGCCGGGGAAAAAACGAAAGAGCAGGCGCGACGAAATCCCCCGGGCGCGGATCTCTTGCTGGGCGGCCACGGACGTGGGACTGAAGCGGGAGGCCAACGAGGACAGCTTCCTGGTGGAGCCGTCGCTGGGCCTGTATCTGGTCGCCGACGGCATGGGGGGACACGCCGGCGGCGGGACCGCCTCGCGCATGGCCGTGCGTGCCGTGCGGGACGCCATACTCACGGCCCGGCGCTCGGGAGGCCTGTTCGACCGGGCGGCCTCCGAGGTCGAGTCCGCCCGGGTGTTCGACTTTCTGGCCAAGATCATCGCCGAAACCTCGGCGCGCATCTTCGAGGAGTCCAACCAGCGGCCCGAGCTCTCCGGGATGGGGACCACGCTCACCTTGTTTCTCGCGCACGGGCGGCGGGCCTACGTGGCCCACGTGGGCGACAGCCGCCTGTACCGCCTGCGCAACGGCTCGTTCGCCCAGCTCACCGAGGATCACTCCCTGGTCAACGAGCAGGTCAAGGCGGGGTTCATGACCGCCGTCGAGGCCCAGCAGAGCCGGTTTCGCAACATCATCACCCGCTCGGTCGGCTTCGAGAGCGAGGTGACCGCCGACACCTTGAGCCTGCCGCTCCAGGACGGGGACGTGTTCCTGCTGTGCTCGGACGGCCTGTCGAGCATGGTGAGCGACGAGAACATCGCGGCCGAGCTGCGCGCGGCGCGCCTGTCCGACTCCCCGGCCCGGTTGGTGGCCCTGGCCAAGCAGGGCGGCGGCGACGACAACATCACCCTGGTGGTCCTCCGGGTCCGCATGCCGGGCGCCAATCCGCCCGGGCGGGCCCGTAATTGAGTTCCGGCGCTCCTGGGCCGGAAGGCGTTCGAAAGGCGCGGGAGTCTTGCGCGACTTTGGGTCGTGGACGAGAGAAGCCGGGAATGCCGGCTGGAAAAATTTGTTGACACGGAAAGGGCACCTTTGAGACATTAGGCGCCCGAGTCCTCAGGACCGGCGAGGCATGACCAGACGCTATACCATCATGGTGGTCCCGGAACGCTCCTCGCGCGTGAAGCGCTTCCGCGTGGCCCGCGCCACCCTGTGGGTGGGGGGGATCCTGGTCGTCTTGCTCGTCGCCGCGGTCGCGGTCAGCACGGTGATGTTCTTCAAGGTGCAGGACCGCCTGGCCCAGAACCGCCTCCTGCGGGAGGAGAACGTCGAGCTCAAGACGCGGCTGGCGGTGCTGCACGAGCAGATGAGCGCGGTGCGGCAGACGGTCGATCGCACGCTGCGTTATTCGGCCAAGCTCCAGGTCATCACCGGGCTGCACGACCCCAAGCGCCACCTGGCCATGGGGCCGTTCGAGTCGCGCAGCGGCGAGGGCCCCGGCGACGGCAGCGGCGCGGTGGACCCGCTGGTGCGCGCCATCGGCGAGCAGCCGCACCAGGCGCTGAAGCTCATGGGCAGCAACCTCGAGCGCCTGGCCGCGGACGCGCGCCGGGCCGAGGAGGAGATGCGCTCCAAGGAGGCCTTCCTGCGCACGCAGAAGGTGCGGCTGGCCTCCACGCCCTCCATCTGGCCGGCGCGGGGCTGGGTCACCTCCGGTTTCGGGATGCGGCCGGACCCCTACACCGGCAAGTCCACCATGCACACCGGCCTGGACATCGCCAACCAGCCGGGGCTGCCGGTGGTGGCCACCGCCAAGGGCGTGGTGGTCTCGTCCGGCGTGACCTCCGAGGGTTACGGCCGCACGGTGGTGATCGATCACGGCTTCGGTATCAAGACCCGCTTCGCCCACCTGGCCGAGGCCACGGTGCGCGTCGGCGACCGGGTGGACCGCGGCGACCAGATCGGCAAGATCGGCAACAGCGGCCGCAGCACCGGCCCCCACCTCCACTACGAGGTGGAGGTCAACGGCATGTGCGAGGACCCCGCCGACTTCATCCTGGAAGAGTAAGCCCGGCACGATCATCCCGCCCCAGGTACGATTCATAAGCCTCTCCTGACGTTTGTGTGGTGAGAAATTGCTGTTGATTGGGGTTCTATAGATTCCCCGAGAGGAACGAGGCGGCGCAGCTGCCGGGGGAGGGGTGTTATTTGACAGCCTCGCTGGAATCTGCCATGAAGGCGGCCGCTGGCATCAGGAGAGGCCCAGGAGAGGCCGCGCGGCATGAAACTCAAGGACTACGTCACGCTGGGAAATTTACTTGCGGGCTTCGCCGCGGTGATCGTGCTGTTCTACGGGAAGTTCCACCTCGCCTGCTACCTCATCTGCCTCGCCTACGTCTTCGACGTGCTGGACGGGCTGGTGGCCCGGCTCACCCGGCAGCTCGACACCTTCGGCGGGATCCTGGATAGTGTCTGCGACTTCGTCACCAACTCGATCTTCATGTCGTTTCTCGTGTTCTTCTTCTTCTGGCGCGAGGTGGGCTGGCCCGCCCCGCTGGCCGCCGCCGTGGGCGCCTTCCCGGCGGCCCTGGGGACCATCCGCCAGGCGCGCCAGCAGGATCGGCCGCTCTCGTTTCCCTGCTACTGGATCGGGCTTCCCCGGCCGGTGCTGGCGCTGTTCATCCTGGCCCTGCTGAACAGCAGCCTGGTGGCCATGGGGACCGGCGCGGCGCGGCCCTGGGTGAACGGCCTGCTGGCCCTGCTCGTCGCGGGTGGCTCGCTGCTGCACCTCTCCTCGATCCCGTTCGTCAACCACCACGAGCGGCGCTTCATGACCCTGTTGCGCCTCGGCGCCTGGGTCTTCTTGCTGGGAGCGCCGCTGTCGCTTTCGCTGAGCCTTGTCATATTTCACGACGGGCGCATGTTTTTCGATCATCTGTTGTTTTGCTTCTTCATCTATCTGGGTCTCGCCTGGACCCAGATCCCCTACCAGGACATCGAGCGGTTGCGCGCGCTTCGCCGTGGCGAGCCGCTGCGCCTGCCGCTGGTGCACCAAAGCGGCGAATGGCGGCCGCGCACCCTCGCCCCGTTCTTTCTGGAGCGCAACGGTTGAGCTTCAGCACTCCTCGGAGAGATCGAGCGTCGGGCCGGGCGCGAGCAGCAGCAGCCGGTCCCCGGCCTGGAGCAACTCGGACGCTGGCGGGTTGGTCATGAGCCGCGCCGCGCCGTGCTCGGCCGGCCGCTCCAGGCCGAGCAGCACGGCGCCGAACCGCTCCTTGAGCCTCGTGTGGGCGAAGGCCACGCTCTGGCCCGCCCAGGCGGGCGGCAGCGGGAGCTGGTGCAGGTTGTTGCCGCGTTCCCGGGTGAGGATCTCGTCGAGCAGGGCCACCAGGCCGCGGTGGCGCGCCGCCAGGGCCAGGATCTTGCCGCCGTACTCGTCGGGGACGACGACCTCCTCCACCCCGGCCAGCTTGAGGTGGCTCTGGTTGTCGCGGTTGAGCAGCTCCACGCAGGTGAGGATGTCGCGGTTGAGCTTTTCGATGGTGAGCGCTGCCAGCACGGTGCGGGCGTCGCGGTCCTGATCGGTGCGGGCCACGGTCTTGTCGGCGAGGATGATGGCGCGCCGGGCGCGCTCGATGCCCGCCTGACGCAGCACCTCCACCCGGGTGAAGTCGCCGCTCACCAGGTAGAACTGGTCCGCCGGGATGGGCAAGGGCTTGGGCGGCTCCTCGGACTCGACGACCAGGACCACGTACTGGCGCGACAGCTCCGGGTCGGCGCGCAGCTGGGCGAGCACCTGGTAGCCCATGCGGTTCCAGCCGCACACCACCAGGTGGCCCGTGAGTTCCGCAAGCGACATGTCCTTTTCCTCCATCCGGCCGCGCAGGCGGTTGACCATGGACGCCGCCACGATGCCGGTGAAGGTGGCCAGCAGGCCCACCCCGCACAGCATCACCAGGAGCGTCACCGCCCGGCCCAAAGTGGTGGCGGGCACCCCGGGCTCCGGCTGCACCGCCACCAGCGAGTACACGCTCCACCAGAAGGTTTCGGATAGGCTCTGGTACTCCTGCGCCTGGTGCCGCTCGGCGAGGTGCAGTCCGATGGCCCCCACCAGCACCACGATGACCAGCATGGAGAACAGCGCCAGCAGCTCGAAGCGTACCGGGCGCAGGCTGCCGCCGAGCACGCCCATGCGCCGGTTGAGGATGTTGCCGAGCCGCAGCAGGCGCAGCAGCCGCAGCACCCGCAGCAGGCGGAAGGGCCGCAGCAGCGGCAGCACCGACAGCACGTCCAGCCAGTACAGGGCGAAGAACCGCCGGCGCGAGGGCATGGCCATCAGGCGCAACAGAAGCTCCAGCGCGAAGAAGGCGGTGAGCGCGTGGCCGGCCATCTCCACCGGCTCGAAGGCCCAGTGGGTGTCGGGCAAGAAGATCTCGGCCAGCAGCAAGACCACCGACACCAGGATGAGCGTGGCCACCGAAAGGTCGGTGGCGGGGTGGTTCAGGAAGGCATGCAGCCGGGCGCGCACGGGACAGAGCATCCGGCAAACGAGGGCGGATGTAAAGGCGGGTCATGGATGTGTTTCGCTTGACTTGGAGCGCGGGAGATGGCGTACTGCCGGCTACTTTCGGCAAGGAGGTGTCTCATGGCCGGCGGCGTCAACAAGGTGATCTTGATCGGCAACCTGGGGGCGGACCCCGAGACCCGCTACACCCAGGGCGGGCAGGCGGTGACCAACTTCCGCATCGCCACCAGCGATCGCTGGACCGATCGCAACGGACAGGCCCAGGAGCGCACCGAGTGGCACCGCATCGTGACCTTCGGGCGGCTGGCCGAGCACTGCCGCGACTACCTGTCCAAGGGCCGCCAGGTGTACGTGGAGGGCCGCATCCAGACCCGCCAGTGGGAAGACAAGGACAAGAACAAGCGCTACACCACCGAGATCGTGGCCCAGACGGTGCAGTTTCTGGGCGGGCGCGGCGAGCGCGCCGGTGCCGAGCAGGGCGGCGGTGCTCCCCCGCCGGCGGACGAAGGCTCCGAAGGGGCGGGCGGCGGCTTCGAGGGCGCCCCGCCCATCGCCGACGAGGACGTACCGTTCTAGGTAGTTCGCGCGAGCGCGTTGGCTCCGTCGGCCAGGCGCTCCGGCGGCACACAAACCAAGACATTATCGAAAATGAAGGGGAACGTCGGCGTTCCCTTGTGGATTTTGACTGCAACCGAGCGGGGGCTGCGCAAGGTTCGATAGTGCGGCCGGCAGCGCTGGGTTCTTCAGCCTCGCCGTCAGACGACAAATCGTTAGCGGTCGGTTTGTGGAGATCGGGCGGGAAGGCGCGGGCGGTTACTTGGCCTTGGCGGAGAACTTGCCCATGGCCTCGGAGAGCTTGGCCACTTCCTTCTGGCACTTCTGGGAGAAGGCCGTCTGGACCTCGGTGAGCTCCTGCATGACCGGCATCATCATGCCCATGGCCTGCTGGGCCATCTTGGCCTTGTCCTCGTCGCTCATCTTGGCCATGGCCTCCTGGCTGGCCTTGTTGATGGCCTCGAGCTCGGTCTTGTGCTCGTCCATGTACTTCTCCACGGCGGCGACGGCCTTGCCGCAGTCGGCCATGTTGTCCTTGACCAGGGCGTTGACCGCCTTGAGGTGATCGATGGACTTCTTGAGGAACTCGGGGGCGTCACCGGTCGGGGCGGCGGCCACCGGGGCGGGCGCGGCGGGCGCGGCGGGCTCGGCCGGCTTGGGCGCCTCGGGGGCCTTGGCGGGCTCGGCGGGGGCGGGCGGCGGGGTCTCGGGAGCCTTTTCCTTGTTGCAGCCGGACAGGGCGACGAGCAGCATGGCGACGATCAGGGCGAACGCTTTCATACCTTCCTCCTTTTTCACCCCGGGCCCGTCGCGCCGGCCGTGGGCCGGTAGACACCCGGGGCGGTGCTTGGTTGGGCGGCAGAGTAGACCCACAACGAGAAAAGATCAAGGGCTTTTATGCAGTGCGGCAAGCGGCGTGCCGCGTATGTCGGGAAAGTGCGCGGCTGCTGGCGATGAGTCCTCCCAACTGCTCGGCGAGGAC
>CAZLNM010000148.1:0-9110 GCA_964561025.1 uncultured Myxococcales bacterium | reverse complement strand
GGGGTCTTGCGTTAAACAAGAACCGCTGAAATCAGCGGATTGAATTTTGGCTCCCGAGGAGGGACTCGAACCCCCGGCCCAGTGGTTAACAGCCACTTGCTCTACCGGCTGAGCTACTCGGGAACAGGTGCGACCGGAATCAAAGAACACGGCTTCATCGCCGGAACGGAGCGCATTTCTACCCGTCTGCCCGGCCAAAGTCAAGACTCTGATGCCTGCCTGATCCCTGCCTGCAAGAGCCGCAGGAAGCCGTCCATCGACGCGGTTTTTCAGTCGAGGCCCGCCAGCAGCTCCGACAGGTCCTGGTAGGGCGCGCCGCAGGGCGGGCCATCGGCGTGGAGAAGCCGCGGTCGGCTCCCGAGGCGCAGGATGCTCGACGAGCGGGTGCCGTAGCCGAGCCAGGGCGCGTGAACGCACGTCCCGGCGAAGGCGTCGTCGCGGTGGACGGACAGCAGCCGGCCGAGATCCTCGTCCGAGGGCGGTTCGGTAATGAGGCGGAGTTCCGCGTCGGCCCACGTTTGACGCTCCGGATCGCCGGCTCCGAAACTCCGCTCGGTCAACACATGCCAGCCCCGGGAAAGCCCGCGGCTGGCGATGGCGTTTCCGTCGTGGAGCACCACATAGGCCCCGTCCCGGTCGGCGAGCAGCAGGTGGAACCGGTTGAAGTCTCTCGCATCGAGCCCCGCCGCCCACTCGGCCGCCGCCCGGGCCGAGCCCCGTTCGAGCGCGTCGAGCACGAGCAGGCCGCGCGAGCGCCGGCTCCTGTCCGGGGGGCTGGCGCCGAACCGGTTGGTGACGGCCGCGAAGAAGCCGCTCGAGCCGAGGCCCCACCAGGTGCCGTGGGCAAGAAGATCCTCCGGCGCGACGATGTTTCGCGCGGGCCAGTGCCGGGGCGGGGAAGCCGGGCGGTCGAGCCGCTCGTCGCGGTTCGCGGCCACGAGCAGCCACGGGTCATGCCAGCGCCGGTGCGCAAGCAGAATCGTGCACATCGACCGACTCACTCCTCTCGCTCTCGCAAACCATCTTTTATCAGAAAGGATCCTGGCAATGGGGCTGCGCCCCCTTGCCATGATCGCCTTTGCCTTTGCCTTTGCCTCTTCCCCTTTTCTATCAGCGGTTTTTTCGGTGGTTTTTATCTGCGATTCTTCCCTGGGGGCTCAAGGGCGCGAGGCCCGCTTGCGCCGCCGCCACAGGTCGCGAACCAAAATCACCCCCAGCGCGGCCAGGCATCCCCAGGCCGGCCAGTCGCCGAGCACCTGGTAGAGGGTGCGGCTCTCGAGGAGCGGCATGTCGGCGATGAGCGTCTCGGCGCCGTGGATGGAGGTCCGCGCCAGCACCCGGCCGTTCGCGTCCACGAAGGCCGAGATGCCGGTGTTCGTCGAGCGCACCAGCGCCAGGCGGTTCTCCACGGTGCGGAAGATGGCGAGCGCCAGGTGCAGCGCCGGCTCCGAGGTCTTGCCGAACCAGGCGTCGTTGGTGATGTTGAAGAGCAGGTGCGGGCGCTTTTTCGCCACCTTGCGCGAGAAGGCCGGGATGATGTCCTCGTAGCACACCATCACCCCCAGCCGCCACGGCCCGAGCGGCAGCACCTCGACCGAGCGCCCCGGGGTGAGATCCCCGGCCTCGGGGAACCACTCGTAGAACTTGGGGAACGTCTCGGAGAACGGAACGTACTCGCCGAACATCAAGAGGTACACCTTGTCGTAGGCCCCGAGCACCTTGCCCTCGCCGTCGATGAGCAGCGCCGTGTTGTAGAGGTCGATCCCCCGGTGGCGCACCGCCCGGTTCTCGGGGTTCTCGCGCCAGGTGAGCGCGCCGAAGAGCAACGGGACGTTGAAGCCTCGCTGGGGCGCCACCCGCTCCTCGGCCGGGGTGCCGTTTTGCTCGTCCTCGGCGGCGTGCTCGGGCGGGGGGGAGGCCGCCGGCGGGATGGCGGCCACGTCACGCGGGAAAACCCGGAAGCGCTCCACCCGCTCCCGCCCGGCCCGGCGCGCGTACACCCGCGAGGTCTGGTAGGCGGTCTCGGGCCACACGATGAGTTCGGCGCCCTGCTTTGCGAGCTCGCGGCTCAAGCGCTGGTGCAACACCAGGTTGTCGTCGATCTTCTGGGGGTCTTCCTTTTCCCAGATGCCCACGTCGGCCTCCACCATGCCGACCTTGAGCTTTGGGGCCGATTCCATCCGCGCATCCACCATGGCCATGCGGATGAGACCGTAGCCACAAAGAAGCAGCGGGATAGCAAGCGCCAGCGCGAGGCGCCGCAGCGCCGCCTTCCCCTGCCCTCCCCTCCAGGAAAGAAAGGCGTCGAAGAGCGCCCCGTTGGTCATGGCGAGCAGGAAGCCGAGCAGGCTCACCCCGCCGAGCTCGCACACCTGGATGAAGGGGATCACCCAGTGCTGCGAGTTGGCGTAGAACCAGGGAAAGATGAACGGGACGAGGTTCTCGGCGGCGATGTACGAGAGCGGCGCGAGCAGCCAGGCGCCGGCTTTCACGCGGCGTTCGAGCCAGCGAAGCAAAAGCAACCACACGCCGAAGACCAGCCCCTGGTACACCGCGAGCAGAAGACACAGCGGCGCCGCCGCGAGCGCCGACATGTGACCGAAGTCCATGAGCAGCCCGGTGATCCAGTAGAAGCCGCCCACGTTGGTGACCGTCCCCGCGAACCAGCCGACAAGAAAGCTCCGGCGGGCGGAAAGATCGCGCGCCGAGAGCATGGTGGGCACCAGCGCCACCCAGGCCAGCGGGGCCACATCCCAGCGCGGGAAGGAAAAGAACACGGCGCACCCGCCGATGGCCGCGAGCAGTAGCCGGCCCCAGAGTGTGGTGAAGAACCCGGGTTTCTCTCCGATCGCTTCTGTCATGACGGGCGGATGCTACCAGAGAAAAACGCCTGAAAAAAGCGCTTCCAGCAAAGAAAAAAGAAGTGCACACCAGGCACCGCCAACCAGGAGAGACCCCCTTTATCCAGAATCCATCCTCACCCTCTGGCCCCATCTCCAGTCCACCTCACCCCCTAGCCCCCTCTCCACAGTGGAGAGGGGGGATCTGGCAACAAAGAGGAATGATTTTGGGGGTGAGGTGGGGGTTCAAGGGGGCGTGCCCCCTTGCCGAGGGACCGGCGCCCGTAGGCAAAAAAAACGGGCTGCCCGTCTCCAGGCAGCCCGTCTCGCCGGAAAAATCGCTACACTACTTCTTCTCGGCGTTGCCCTGGATGAGCTTCTCCAGGATGGCGTTGTAGGCCAGCGGGATCTGGCCGAGGAGCGCGGTCTCCTCGTTGGCGTAGGTGCTGGTGTCGTTGATGTAGCTCAGGATCTCCTTGGTCTCGCTGTCGTAGATGCCGCCCCAGCTGTTCACCTTGAGCATCTTGCCGCCCATGGCGGTCTCGCCGTGCGAGTGCAGCACCACGATGTACTTGAACTTGATGGGGGTGTCGAGGAGCTTGAGCTCGACGAGTTTCGCGATGATCTGCTCCATCAGGTTGGCCAGCGCGGAGGCCACCGGCTCGGCGCTGCCGGTCATCTGGAAGGAGCCGTTGCGCACCTGCGCGTCCACGGTCTCGGCCAGCTCGAACGACAGGTTGCCGACCAGGTCGAACAGCTGCTGGCCGGAGATCAGGGTCTTGCCGAACTTGGCGATGACGCCGCCCGACACCGCGATGCCCATGGCCATGGGATCGCCGGCCGAGCCCAGGTGCGACATGTTGATGGGGAACAGGAAGCCCGGGGTCGTGTCGCTGATGGGGATGGGGAAGGTGGCGTTCGGGTTCACCTTCACCGTGGCGCCGCCGCAGCCGAACATGCTGAGGGCCACCACAACCGCTACCATACCACACAGAATCTTGGACCGCATCGTTTCCTCCTCGGTTTGGGAAAAAACAGTCTTACCGCCTGAATTGGCGCGCATCATGCGCCATTCATGGGACGGTGTCAAATCATTTTTTCTGTTCGAGCAACTTGCGGCCGTACTCGAAGCCCTTCTGGAAGGCGTCCAGGTTGAGCTTCTCGGTGCCCTTGGGCACCGACTCGGCGAGCGCCTTCTTCACCGCCTCCAGCGACACCGCGTCCGTGAGCGCCGCCAGAAAGCCCACCATGACGATGTTGAGCACCATGCGCCGGCCCAGCTCCTCGGCCAGCTGGGTGGCCGGGATGCCGTAGGCCTTGACCCCCGGGGGCAGCGGCTCGGGCTTCACCAGGCTCTCCTCGTACAGCAGCAGCGCCCCGGGTTTCACCTCGCCGATGAACTTGTCGTAGGCCGGCTGCGACATCACCACCAGGATGTCCGGGTGGGAGACGCACGGGTACAGGTTGCGGTCCGGGCTCAGCACCACCTGGGCGCTGCAGGCGCCGCCGCGGGCCTCGGGGCCGAAGCTCTGGGTGAGCGTGGCGTCCAGCCCGTCGTGGATGGCCGCGCCCCGGCCCATGATCATACCGGCCAGGATCACCCCCTGGCCGCCGAAGCCGCCGATCTTGAGCTCCACGCGCTGTTTCATCGGGTCACCCCCGTGGGGTAGGGTGTGAACTTCGCGCCCAGGCGCTTGCCCAGCACCGTGTTCATGTTCTCGAGCAGGGTGGGCCGGTCCCGGTTGACGAAGCGCCCCACCGGGATGGGGCCCTGCATGGGGATGTCCAGGGTGCGGGTGTCGGCCCCCTCGCTGAGCTTGCTCTGCTCCTTGTAGAACTTCATGGCGTCCAGGGCGTCGCCCAGCCGGTTGCGCCGCTGGTAGATGGTGGGACAGGGGGCGATCACCTCGACGAAGCAGAAGCCCGGCTTCTGCAAGACCTCGCGCATGGCCTTGGCCAGCTGGCGCACGTGGTAGGTGGTCCAGCGCGCCACGTACACCGCCCCGGCAGAGTCGGCCAAAAATGCCAGGTTGAAGGGTTGCTCGAACACCCCGAAGGGCGAGGTGGTGGCCACGCTCTCGACGGGCGCGGTGGGGGCCACCTGGCCGCCGGTCATGCCGTAGGTGAAGTTGTTGACGCAGATGACCTTGATGTCCACGTTGCGCCGGGCGGCGTGGATGAGGTGGTTGCCGCCGATGGCCACCAGGTCGCCGTCGCCCGAGAACACCACCACCTTCATGTCGGGCCGGGCGGTCTTGAGGCCGGTGGCGAACGGGATGGCCCGGCCGTGGGTGGTGTGGTACGAGTCCATGCGCAGGTAGCCCGCGATGCGGCCGGTGCAGCCGATGCCGGACACCACCTGCACCGAGTCGATGTCGGTCTTGCTCTCCAGCATGGCGCGGGCGAAGCAGTTCACCACCACCCCGATGCCGCAGCCCGGGCACCAGATGTGGGGCATGCGGTCCATGCGCAGGAAGGGCTCTACGGGATTGCGCGGCTGGGTCATCGGGCCACCTCCTCCACCACCTTGAGCACCTGCTCGGGATCGTGCAGCGCCCCGCCGCCGTGCGGCACCAGGCGCACCGGGGCAGCGCCGCACACCACGCGCTCCACCTCCAGCACCATCTGGCCGTAGTTGAGCTCGACCACCACCACCGCCTTGGCCTTCCGGGCGAGCTCCCGCAGGCGCTTTCCCGGGAAGGGCCACACCACCACCGGGCGGAACAGCCCGGCCTTGATGCCCTTCTGGCGGGCGAGCTGCAGGGTGCGCTGCACCACCCGCGAGGTGATGCCGTAGGCCACCAGCAGCACCTCGGCGTCCTCGGTCATGAACTCCTGGCAGCGCTCGATCTCGTGCTCGCGGGTACGGATCTTGTCCACCAGCCGGTGCACCAGCTTCTCCTGGGCCTCGGCGCTCATCACCGGGTAGCCGCGCTCGTCGTGGGTGAGCCCGGTGACGTGGAAGCGGTAACCCTTGCCGATGGGCGCCATGGGCGGCACCAGATCCGGACCGGCCGCGAACGGCAGGTACTTCTCCGGCGGCTCCTTGGTGAAGCGCCGCGGCTCGATCTCGATCTGGTCCGCCGGCGGGATGACCACCTTCTCGGTCATGTGCCCCACGCTCTCGTCCATCATGAACATCACCGGCACCCGGAAGCGCTCGGCCAGGTTGAAGGCGTGGATGGCCAGGTCGAAGCACTCCTGCGGCGAGTTGGGGGCGATGGCGATGATCTCGTAGTCGCCGTGCGAGCCCCAGCGGGCCTGCATCATGTCCGCTTGGCCCGGCAGGGTCGGCAGCCCGGTGGAGGGCCCGCCGCGCTGCACGTTGACGAACACGCACGGGGTCTCGGTCATGGCCGCCAGGCCCACGTGCTCCATCATCAAGGAGATGCCGGGGCCGGAGCTCACCGTCATGGAGCGGGCGCCGGCCCACACCGCGCCCTGGATGGCGATGGAGGAGGCGATCTCGTCCTCCATCTGCAGGAACACCCCGCCCACCTCGGGCAGGCGGCTGGCGATGCGCTCCACCACTTCGGTCGAGGGGGTGATGGGGTAGCCGAAGGCCACCCGGCAGCCCGCGGCCAGCGCGCCCTCGCAGCAGGAGTGGTCGCCGTCCAAGAAATGCGTGCCGGTGAGCACGCCCTTCGGGTCAGCCTTCATCGGAATCCTCCTCCGCCTTGCCCAGGCGCACGCCGAAGATGGCGAAGTCCGGGCAGTACAGGCCGCACAGGTTGCAGCCGTTGCAGGCCTCGGGCTTGGCGGCGATGGGCGGGTGGTAGCCCTTGCGGTTGAACGCCGTGTCCAGGGCCAGCACGTGCGAGGGACAGAACTCCACGCAGAAACCGCAGCCCTTGCACACCTCCCGGTTGACGTGCACCTCGCCCTTGGGTTTCTTGGGCTTTTCTTTTTCGACCATGAACGCTCCTTGGCGCTAGCGCGCCTTCAATGCCTCGACCATCTGCTGCCCGATGTCCGCCGGGCTCTCGGCCACGCGCACCCCGCAGGCCTTGAGCGCGGCCACCTTCTCCGCCGCCGTGCCCTTGCCGCCGGCGATGATGGCCCCGGCGTGGCCCATGCGCCGGCCCGGGGGCGCGGTGCGCCCGGCGATGAAGGCCACCACCGGCTTTCGCATGTTCTTTTGGGCCCACTCGGCCGCGGCCTCCTCGGCGGCGCCGCCGATCTCGCCGATCAGCACCACCCCGTCGGTGCCCGGGTCCTTCTCGAAGAGCGAAAGCCCCTCGATGAAGTCGAGGCCCTTGATGGGGTCGCCGCCCAGCCCGATGCAGGTGCTCTGGCCCAGGCCCAGCCGGGTGAGCTGGTCCACCGCCTCGTAGGTGAGCGTGCCGCTGCGGCTGAGCACCCCGATGCGCCCCGGCTTGTGGATGGCCGCCGGCATGATGCCGATCTTGCACTCGCCCGGGGTGATGATGCCCGGACAGTTGGGGCCGATCAGCACCGCGCTCGAGCCGGAGAGCACGTTCTTTACCTTGAGCATGTCGAGGGTGGGGATGCCCTCGGTGATGCACACGATCACCCGCACCCCGGCCTCGAAGGCCTCCAGCACGGCGTCGGCGGCCCCGGGGGCGGGCACGAAGATGCAGGAGGCCTCGGCGCCGGTGGCGCGCACCGCCTGGTGCACGCTGTCGAACAGCGGGACCTTCTCCCAGGCCGTGCCGCCCTTGCCGGGGCTGACCGCCGCCACCACCCGGGTGCCGTACTCGAGCATGGTCCCGGTGTGGAACTTGCCGGCGCTGCCGAGGCCCTGGATGAGGACGCGGGTTTCCTTTCCGACCAGGATGCTCATGGCTACCTCCGGCTGGCGGCGACGACGGCCTCGGCGGCCTCGCGCATGGTCTCGGCGGGGATGATGTCGAGCTTGGACTTCTTGAGGATCTCTTGCCCGATGTCCACCCGGGTGCCTTGCAGGCGCACCACCAGGGGCACCTTGAGGCCCATCTCGCTGACGGCGTCCACCACGCCCTGGGCGATGACGTCGCACTTCACGATGCCGCCGAAGATGTTGACCAGCACCGCGCGCACCTTGGGATCGGACAGGATGATCTGGAAGGCCTTCTTCACCCGGGCGGCGTCGGTGCGCCCGCCCACGTCGAGGAAGTTGGCCGGCTCGCCGCCGAAGAGCTTGATGATGTCCATGGTGGCCATGGCCAGCCCGGCGCCGTTCACCATGCAGCCGATGTTGCCGTCCAGGCGCACGTACGAGAGCTCGTGCTTGCCGGCCTCGACCTCGGCCGGGTCCTCCTGCTCCACGTCGCGAAGCCCCTCCACCTCGGGGTGGCGGAACAGCGCGTTGTCGTCGAAGTTGATCTTGGCGTCCAGCGCCACCACCTCGCCGGCCTGCGTCAGCACCAGCGGGTTGATCTCGACGAGCGATCCGTCGAGCTCCACGAAGGCCCGGTACATTCCGGTGAGGAAGGCGGTGAACTTCTCGGCCTGCTCCTTGGAAAGCCCCATCTCGAAGGCCAGCCGGCGGCCCTGGGAGGGCACAAAGCCGCTCACCGGGTGGATGGGCGCCTTGAGGATCTTCTCCGGGCGGGTGCGGGCCAGCTCCTCGATCTCCATGCCGCCCTCGCCCGAGGCGATGACGGTGACGCGGGCCGTCTCGCGGTCGATGACCATGCCGAGATAGAGCTCGCGGGCCACCGGCAGGGTCTCCTCCACGAGCAGCGCCCGCACCATCTGGCCGCGCGGGCCCGACTGGTGAGTGACGAGCGGTTTGCCGAGGAGGCCCTTGGCGATCTTCTCGGCCTCGGCGGGCGAGGCGGCCTTCTTCACGCCGCCGGCCTTGCCGCGGCCCCCGGCGTGCACCTGGGCCTTGACCACGACCTCGCCGCCGAGCTCCTTCGCCGCCGCGGCCGCCTCTCCGGGGGCGCGGGCCACCTTGCCGCGCGGCACCCGCACGCCGTAGCGCGCCAGGATCTCCTTGGCCTGGAATTCGTGGATCTTCATGCCTGCCTCCCTGAGACCCGCTCCCACCCGCCACGCAGGAAACGGCTCCGGCCCGGCGGGGGCGTAAGGGTTGGAATCGGCTTGGATGGCGCCATGATTCGGGTTGCCGGCAAACCTGCCCGGCGGGGCTTTCGTATAGCCGCAGGCGAGGCCTTGTCAAGCGATTTGGGGCCCCGCTACCCACCTCATCTTTTCTGAGCTACAATTCGATCTGGAGACAGGCGGAGGAATCGGCACTTGCAAACCGTGGAGGTTCCCATGAACCAGACATGGTGTGACTCTCGGCTGCTGGCATCCAGGTTG
>CAZLNM010000147.1:0-9123 GCA_964561025.1 uncultured Myxococcales bacterium | reverse complement strand
AGGCCCTGGCCCTGCCCGGCCCCGGCGAGCGCCTGGTGGATCTGCGGGCCGCGCCGTTGTTCGGCGCCGACGGCAACGCCCAGGGCGTGCTGATCCTGGGAGAAGAGGTCACCGAGAAGGTGCGCACCAAACAGGCGCTCATCCAGTCGGAGCGCCTGGCGGCCATCGGCCGCATGTCGGCCATGGTGGCCCACGAGATCCGCAACCCCCTGAGCGCCATCGGGCTCAACGCCGAGCTGCTGGAGGAGGAGCTGCTGCGCCTGGAGCGCGGCGTAGGCGACGAGCCGCGCAAGCTGCTGGCCTCCATCAGCGGGGAGGTGGAGCGGCTCACCCAGGTCACCGACGAGTACCTCCGCTTCGCCCGGCTGCCCAAACCCCACCTGGAGCCGGAGGACCTCAACGCCATCGTCCGGGACCTGCTGCGCTTCCTCGGCCCGGAGATGGCGCGGGCCAAGGTGGAGGTGCACCTCGAGCTGGACGCCGCGGCGCCCTCCCTGCCCCTGGACGAAGCCCAGGTGCGCCAGGCGCTCATCAACCTGATCAAGAACTCGGTGCAGAGCATGCCCGAGGGCGGCACGCTGCACATCCGCACCGACCGTAGCGACGGGACCGTCCGCCTGCGCATCCAGGACTCCGGGCGGGGCATGGACGCGGCTTGCCTGGAGCGTATCTTCGATCCCTTCTTCAGCACCCGCGACGGGGGCACCGGGCTGGGGCTCACCCTCACCCAGCAGATCGTCATGGAGCACGGCGGCCGCATCCGCTGCGAGAGCGCGCCGGGCCAGGGCACCTGTTTCGTGGTCGAATTCCCGTCGCCGGGGCCGGCGGCGGGATAACGCTTGGGAGAGGCACGTGGCCGTCGGGCGTGAGTTCGGACCCTTCACCCTGCTGCGCAAGCTGGCGCGCGGTGGCATGGCCGACATCTTCCTGGCCCGCCGCCGCCAGGAGACGGGGACCGAATTGTGCGTCATCAAGATGATGCTGCCCCACACCCTGCGCAACCCGCGCGCCATCAAGCTCTTTCTGGGCGAGGCCCGCCTCATCACCCACCTCGCTCACCCCAACATCGTGCGCATCCAGGTGCTGGACCGGGTGGACAACTACTTCTTCATCGCCATGGAGTACATCCCCGGCGAGACCGCCTTCCACCTGTTGCATCAGGCCTGCGAGGCGCGCCGGCCGGTGCGGCCCGAGGAGGCTGCCGGCATCGTATGGCAGACCTGCCAGGGCCTGCACTACGCCCACGAGCTGTGCGACGACCGGGGCCAGCCGCTGCGGCTGGTGCACCGTGACATCAGCCCCAGCAACCTGATGATCTCCTACGACGGCCAGGTGAAGATCCTCGACTTCGGCATCGCGGCCGCGGTGAACCGCTCGCGCGACCTGCCGCCGAACCGCACCCTGGGCAAGTACGGCTACATGTCGCCCGAGCAGTACCGCGGCCAGGCGGTGGACCGCCGCTCGGACATCTTCTCGCTGGGCGTGGTGCTGTGGGAGCTGTGCACCGGCAGCGCGCTCTTCCCGGGGAACGATCCCGCGCAGATCCGGCGCGCCGCGCTGGAGGGCCGCATCACCACGCCGCGCGAGGTCAACCTGAACGTCCCCGAGGCCCTGGAGGGCGTGGTCATGGTGGCGCTGGAGCGCGATCCCAAGCGCCGCTTCCAGGATGCCGCCGAGATGGGCCTGGCCTTGCAGGCGGCGTGCGGCGGGACCCTGGCGGACGAGGCGAGGCTGTCACAGATGCTGCGGGAGATCTTCGGCCCGGAGCGGGAGCGCATGTCGCGCGCTGGCGAGGTGGGCGCCGAGCTGGAACTCGAGACGCTGCTGTTCGACGATCTGGGGACCAGCGAGGGGGAGGCGCTGCGGCCGGAAGGTCAGCCGCTGCGGCGCCGCGTCTTGCGGCCGGCGACCCTGGCCTGGCTCATCCTCTCGCTGCTGCTCATCGGCGCGGCGCTCACGCTGCGCCTGCTGGTGGACGCCATGGATCCGATCCGGCCAGAGCGAGCCGAACCCGTGGCTCAGGAGGGTTCGATCCAGGTGGACTCCAACCCGCGGGGCGCCGCCATCCTCCTCAACGGCCGCGACACCGGCCTGACCACCCCGGCCGAGCTGCGAAGGATCCCCCTGGGCGCGGAGCAGGACATCGAGCTGCGCCGGGCCGGGTATGTGCCATATCGCAGCCGGGTGCGGCTGGAGAACGATGCGCCTCGCCGCATCAGCGCCGCGCTGGTACCGGAGCCCAAGGCACCGCGCAAATGAGGCGCGCCATACCGCTTGTCGCATGTCTGGTGTTGCTCGCCGGAATCCTCGTGGCCCCGGGCGCGCGGGCGCGCGATCCGGCGCTGTCGTGGAGGACGCTGCGCACGCCACACTTTGTGGTGCACTTCAACCCGGAAGCGGAGGCGCTGGCGCAGCGGGTGGCGCGCACCGCCGAGGCCGCCCTGGCGCGCGTGTCCCGGGCGCTCGGCCACCTTCCGCGCGAGCCCATCCAGATGGTGATCTCCGACGAGGGCGACTCGGCCAACGGCATGGCCACGGTCATCCCCTACAACACGGTCCATGTGTTCGCCTCCCCGCCGGACGATCTCAGCGTGCTGCACGACTACGACGACTACCTGGGCATCTTGCTGCTGCACGAGCTCAGCCACGTGGTGCACATGGACACGGTCTCGGGCGTCCCCGCCCTGATCAACGCCATCTTCGGCCGCACCGTCTTCCCCAACGGTGCCCAGCCGGGCTGGTTCATCGAGGGCGTGGCGGTGCGTAATGAGTCGGCGCTATCCTCGGCCGGGCGCGTCCGCTCCTCGTTGTACCGGATGTACTTGCGCACCGCGGCCCTGTCCGGCACCTTCCCCGCCATCGACGAACTCTCCGGCTGGATGCGGCGCTGGCCCCAGGGGAACGCCCCCTACCTGTTCGGCGGGTTCTTCCTCGATTTTTTGGCGCGGCACCATGGCTCGGACGCGCTGCGCCAGCTGTCCCACCTCATGAGCGGCCGGCTGATCCCCTGGACCCTCAACCTGAACGCCCGGGAGGTCTTGGGCGCCGACTACCCGGCGCTGTGGGACGCGTGGCGGCGCGAGGTCGAGGACGAGGCGAAGCGCCTGCTCTCCAGGCTCGAACTCGATGGCCTGACCCCCTTTCGGCGCCTGACCGAGCGCGCCCAGATGCAGCACGCGCCGCGCTTCTCTCCCGGCGGCGCGCGGGTGCTGTACGCCAGCCTTTCGACGTCCGCCTGGCCCGCCTGGCGCCTGGTGAATCCGGACGGATCGGAGGACCGGCTCCTCTTCGAATCGAACGACGCCGGCGGCGCGGCCTTTGTCCCGGACGGCTCGGCGGTGGTCTTCTCCCAGTCCGAGGTGGAGCGGGGGTTCTACGTCTTTTTCGATCTGTACCGCCACGACCTTGCGAGCGGCCGGCAGGAGCGGCTCACCCGGGGCCTGCGGGCCCACTCCCCGGACGTCTCGCCGGACGGACGGCGGGTGGCGTTCGTGTCCCAGCACCTGGGTCGGACCCGGCTCGGCCTGCTCGAGCTCGAAAGCCCCACCGAGGTGCGCTGGCTCCTCGAGCCTTCGCTGGACGAGGCGCTGCACACGCCGCGTTTCTCCCCCGACGGGAAGCACATCGTGTTCTCCATGGCCGTTCCGGGCGGCGGGAGGAACCTGTGGCTGCTCGATCTCGCCAGCGGCGCCACCCGGCGGCTCACCCAGGGAGCGGCGCTGGACCTCGACCCGGTGTTCTCCCCGAACGGGACTCACATCTACTTCGCCTCGGACCGCACCGGCGTCTTCAATTTGTGGAGGCTGGATCTCACGAGCGGCGCCATGCGCCGCATCACGAACCTCGCCACCGGCGCCTTCTCGCCGGAACCCGCCCCGGACGGCTCCTGCCTGGTGTTCGTGGTGTACGGCCCGCGCGGCTTCGACCTGGCGCGCCTCGACGCGCCCTTCCGGGAGTACCCCGAGGGTCCCGAGCGCGCCGCCCGCCCGCCCGCGGAGGACCTGGCGGCCCCCGGCGAGCGCTACCCGGTGGAACGTTACTCTCCCTTCGAGACACTGTGGCCGCGAAGCTGGCTGCCGCTGCTCGGCGGCGATCCCGACGGCATGACCGTGGGGGTACTGGTCGGCGGCTCGGACGTTTTGGACTTCGCCTCGTACCAGGCGTCGCTCTCGGTGGGGGTCGTCGGGGGCCGGTTTTCCTGGGATGTGAGCGCCAACCTGCACCTTGTCTATCCGAACCTGTACCTGTTCCATAGCCGGCGGGCCTTCGAGGCCGGGTCCGACGCCGTGCTCGACGGCAGGGGCTTTCCGGTGGTGAAGACCGAGCACGTCGGCTTCGCGGAGCTCTCCTTCCCCTTCTCCTCGATGCGGCAGCGCCACTTTCTGTTCATGAACTATGACTTTCACCACTTTAGCCGGGAGACGCCGCTCGTCTTGCGCCCGGACGACGCCGCCCCGACCTTTCCGGACGACCGGCGGCGGGCCTGGCTGGGCATGGGCTGGTCGTTTTCGAGCCTGCGCTACTACATCGACTCCATCAGCGCCGAGCAAGGCCTGTGGGCCTCGGTGTCGCTGCGCTACAGCCACCCGCAGATCGGCAGCGGCCTTTCGCTGGTCGAGGGCCGGCTCGCCCTGCGCGGCTATCTTCCGCTGTGGCCGGAGAAGAACCACGTCCTGGCGCTGGGGTTCAACGCCGGGGCCGCGGTGGGCGACGATCGCCGCCGCCCGGTGTACTGGCTCGGCGGGCTGCCGCTGCGCGATCCGCTCCAGGACTCCTACTTCGGCTACCGCTACGCCGACGTGTACCTGCGCGGCTACGAGCCCTGGGCTTTCTCCGGCTACGCCTACGCCCTGGGCTCGGCCGAGTACCGCCTGCCGCTTTACGACATCGAGCGCGGCGTGCTCACCCTGCCGGTGTACGCCGGGCGCCTGCACGCGGCGGCGTTCGTCGACGTCGGAGCGGCGGGCCTTTCGCTCTCGGACCTCTCGTCGCGTCTCAAGGTCGGGCTGGGCGCGGAGCTGCGATTGGACCTGATGCTCGCCTACTACTTTCCCATGACCGTGCGCCTGGGATACGCCCGTGGCCTCATGGCCGAGGGCGTGCACAACGTCTTTCTGGTGCTGGGCAACGGGTTCTGAACAGGTCACCGTCACGCGGCGGGCCGCGCGGCCCGGAACACCCAGCCGCGCAGCAGCGGATAGGTGAAGCACACCCACACCAGCGCCAGGCTCACCGACAGGCTTCGCAAGGTCAGGCGGCCCGGCGCCATGTCTCCCTCCAATCCGGGTAGGTCACCAGATCGCGGGTTCTCAGCAACTCCCGGATGCGCGCAAGGACGTGCTCCACCGGCCGGGCGCCGCGCAGGTCGGCCGGGTGCAGGGCCACCCGAAGCAGCGACGCGCCCCGGCCCCGCTCCTCGATGGCGCGCATGACCACGCGCTTGCCGAAGTCGATGGCCGGGTGCGCCGCGTCGAAGGTCAGCGCGGGCGAGGACACCGACTCGGCGCCGCGGGCGCCGAACCAGACGACCTTGTGGAGGAAGGCGGTGAACGAAAACCCCTCCGCCCACACCGCCGCGAGCGCCTCCGGGCTCTGGAGCCAGGCCGGCGCCACGAAACCTTCCGCGTACAAACCGCAGGCCGATAGGATGTGCCGGCCCCGCCGAAGCCGCTCGCTCGCCTGTGCGAAGGTCAGGTGGGCGAACTCGGCGCAGCCGCGGCTGAAGGCCCGGTGGTAGAAGGCGTTGACCAGGCCCGGCGGGGGCGGACCGGGCGCCCGGTGGGTGAGCCCGTGCTGCACGATCTGCGCCCCCGCCTCCTGCTCGCGCCGCAGCCACTCGGCGAACCGGGGAGCAAAGCGCACGTCCCACCGCTGACCCCGCCCGTCCTGCCAGCAGGGCACCACCAGCAACGCCAGCCGCTCCACGCCCAGGCGCAGAAGCCGCCAGCGCATCCACCGGACCTCCGCCTCGGAGGCCGGGCTGACGTCGTGGATCTCCACGCTGAGACCGAGCCGGGTCATCGGGCACCTTCCAGGGCCAGAGTTTCCCAGGCGGCCAGGCGAAGCCGCAGCGCCTGCCGCATCGTCTCCAGCACGAGCTGCGCCACGTCCCGCCCGCCGATGTGGCTCCTGGAGACGCCGTAGCGGCAGCGGACAGACGCGGCGGCGGCCCGGATGTCGCGATCCTGCTCCCGCGAGTACTCGGCCAGCGCCGCCAGCGACTCGTGTTCGAGGGCGTACCGGCCCCGCTCGGGCAGGCGCTCGGAGAGCACGTCGGCCAGGCGCTTGCTGTACAGGCGCAGGCCGGACTGCACGTCGCCGAAGTCCACGCCGCCGATCCAAGCGAAACAGCGGTTGACCAGCCAGTTCGAGAGCCGCCGCTCGATCGGCATCTCGACGCGCTCGCGCGCTCCGATCACCAGCTCGTAGCCCTGGCGCACGAGCTCGCTCAGGCGCGGCAGATCCGCCGGATCGTGCTGGCCGTCGCCGTCGAGCAGGGCCACGACGTCGAGGTCCATCGGACGCAGGACCTTCAAGCCGCGGCGGACCGAGCCTTGCTTGCCCAGGTTCACCTCGCATCGTTCCCAACACAGCGGCGTCCCGGTACGGCAGCGAGCCTCCTCTCGCTCGAGGACCTCGATGGTGTTGTCGCTGGAGGCGTCGTCCACCACCAGGATCACCGAGGGCTCCACGGCCCGGCAGGCCCGGATCACGTCCGGCAGGTGAGCGGCCTCGTTGTAGGCCGGGATGAGCACTGCCAGGCGAAGGCCCTCGATCTTGGATGGCGCCTCCTTTTCGTTCTTTTGCTGCGGACTGGAGATGACGGTGCAGCGAATCATGATATCACCTCCTGTGTGACGCGGCGCAAACCGCGACAGGATCCAAATTCAAGCTTCGTGCCACAGATGACGCATCGCGTTGCCATAATGGCATCGCGCGGTTTTGGTTTGATTTTCGGACCCAGGAGAGCAGTCGGAATTCCGACCAGCCCCGCCCGGGTGCGAACGCGGCTGCCCAAATCGGCCCGGCGCCGTCACCGGGTTTTCCGACGGAGGATGTTTTTCCCTGGTGGATTGCCGCCGGTGCCCGCCCCGTGCTAGATTGGCGCCCGGACGGACATTCCAAAGGAGGCCTGGACATGAGCGGACGCTTCCTGTGCCTTTCGGTCGCGGCGCTCTCGCTTTCGCTGTTCTCTTGCGACTCGTCGAGCGGCGTGCGGCCGGTGAACTGCGAGCTCGACACGGATTGCCCCGAGGGGCAGGTGTGCAACCCCTACCGGGGAGTGTGCCTTACGGGCTGCCGCTCCCACGACGAATGCCGCCGCGGCGAGATCTGCAACCCCTTCACCAGCCAGTGCATCAGCGGCTGCCTCGAGTCCAGCGAGTGCCCCGCCGGGAAGATCTGCAGCGTCTTCACCGCGCAGTGCGTGCCGGGCTGCGACGAGGACGCCGACTGCCCGGAGGGCCAGCTGTGCAGCCCCATCACCGCGAGCTGCGTAAACCCCTACACCCGCTGCCGCAGCGACGCTGACTGCCCCTCCGGAACGCGCTGCCAGGTCGAGAGCGGCGCCTGTCAGGTGGTGACGGTGGAGTGCACCGCGGACCGGGAGTGCCCGGTGGGCAAGCGCTGCCGGGACAACCTGTGCGTCACCGCCACCTGCGCCTCTGACGCCGAGTGCCTCAACGGCGAGAAGTGCGACGGCGGCGTGTGCAAGCCGCGCACCGGCTGCATCACGGACGCCGAGTGCCTCAACGGCTTTCACTGCGAGAACGGGCAGTGCGTGGTCAACCCCGCCGGCTGCCAGCGCGACAGCGACTGCCCGCAAGGCCAGGTGTGCCAGGACGGCGACTGCGTACCCGAGCAGACCGGCTGCACCCAGAACAGCGACTGCCCCGAGGGCCAGGTGTGCAACCTGTTCACGCGCCAGTGCCAGGTGCAAAACACCGCCAACTGCCAGAGCGACGCCGACTGCCCGAGCGGGCTCACCTGCTCCTTCGGCTTCTGCACCGGCTGCTCATCCGCCACGGACTGCTTCCCCGGCCAGCAGTGCATCCTGGGGGCCTGCATCGGCAACACCACCACCACCTGCCAGACGAACGCCGACTGCCCCTCGGGCAAGCGCTGCCAGGACGGCCAGTGCGTCTCCGACACCGGCTGCCAGAGCGACGCCGACTGCTCGTTCGGGCTCCAGTGCCAGTTCGGTTTCTGCATCGGCTGCACCAGCGACGCCCAGTGCAAGCCCTCCGAGCAGTGCGTGCTGTACGCCTGCATCCCGCGCCTCAACAACCCCTGCGACAACGTGACCTGCCCGGCCGGCGAGCTGTGCGACCCGGAGAACGGCTCGTGCTACCCCGAGGACGGTACCTGCGTGGACGACACCGACTGCCGCACCGGCCAGACCTGCAACGTCCTCCACTACTGCTCCGGCTGCCAGGCGGACGCCGACTGTCGCTCGGGCCAGCGCTGCATCCTGCAGACCTGCATCCCCATCGGAGGCTGAGGCGTACGCCCGGCCCCCGCGCGCGCCGAGGCGCGTTCTCGCACTTTTCACAACCCTGTGCCGCCGACCGCATGGGCCAACCACCGGGTGCAGCAAGGTGTCCGCATAACAGGGGAGCGTCCGACCGCGATGCCGCCAGAGCAAGCGCGGTCAGACGCGCATCTTGTCGCGACCGAAGGTCGCGGCCGAAAACACCTAGATGACCGGGCGGGGTGTGCCGGACAGAGCCAGGTGCCAGCGCTCGCGGCAGGTGGCGCACAGGCGAAAGACGCGCCTCTCGTGGACGCGGGCCTCCTCGGCGGCGATCTCGGCCTCGCCCATGGCGCGCAGCCGGTCGATGAGCTCGTCGAGCTCCGGCCGGCGGTCGCGCGCCAGGTCCTCTTCACTGAAAGACGGCGCCTCCGGCGCGGCGAAGAGCTCGACGCACAGCACGAAGGAACTCCAGGCGGCGACCTCTTGCCCGCATCCAGCGCAGCGCATGCACGCCTCCTCCTCGAATACCGAAAAACACCTTCTCGGGCATTTTTCAACCCTCGAATCCCGAGAATTTGACCATGCCTCACAAACATCGAAACTCGATTGAGCCATTGTGGAACCTTCAGTGGCGCGGCGCGCAAGGCGGG
>CAZLNM010000146.1:0-9458 GCA_964561025.1 uncultured Myxococcales bacterium | reverse complement strand
GGTGGTCTTCGAGGCAGGGTAACGGGCCACCGCTTCTTTCGAAAAAAAGCAAAAAATCAGCTAGAGACAAGAGCAAATAAGAGCCGGCACAATCGGCTGCAAGCCGCAAGCAAGAATAGCATCATAAGCTCAGCTAACGCTGGCTGTGTTTGATTGGCTTCGGGCGGCAACTCTAAAACAATCACCAGAAATTTGCTCTCTTCTCGTACTCAATTCTTTGTGCAAACCAGGGACAAACCGGGGTGGGTGGAACCCAATAAGGGGGGAAAACCGGGGTGGGTGGAACCCAGATCGGGAACCCAGATCGGGTCAGGGGAATTCGCGGATGAGCTTCGTGCTCTCGCCGGCGCGGATCTCGACCTCGGCTTCGAGCTTTCGGCCGTCCTCGGTGACGAGTGTGATGCGGTGCTTGCCGGGAGACAGCCGGATGGGGTTCTTGGCCGCAATTGGCGTCCAGCGGCCGGTGTCCATACCATCCACCACGACTTTCGCCCAAGGCTTGGAGTTGGCCACCAAAAAGCCCTCGTTCGCCTGACCCGGGGGTGCGCTCGATCCGCTCTCCGGCGTTTTCTTGGGCTCTTCGCCTCCGGTTTCGGGAACGAGGCGGGCCACCACCTCGATCTCGGCCTTTCCCTCGAACCGCACGTTCTGGATGAACTTCCTGTACCCTTTCTTCTTGACGACGAGGAACGTCGGCCGGCTCGGATCCAATCCTTCGACGCGGCCCGGGGTCTCGCCAACGGGCCGGCCGTTCACCAGGATCTCGGCCCCAGCCGGTTCGCTGCTCACCAACAGCGTGGTGAATGAGGCGTGCGCCACCTTCGGCTCCGGCGGCCTGGGCGACACAACCGGCACCGGGACGGGGTGAGACGCCGCTTTATCGCGGGGCACCGGTGCCGGCACCGCCGTGGGCGGCGCGTTCACCACTGGCGGCGGTGGCGCCGCATCTCCTCCGGTGGTCCCCCCGTCCACGGATGGCGCGGCGGCATCGAGCGGCTCCTCGCGTTTGGGCTCCGCCGTGACCGACATGTTCAGCGCAGGTTCTTCCGGTGTGGAAGGCTTCTCCTCCAGCGTAGCGTCAAGGGCCGGCGAACTTCCCACATCGACGAGCGCAACCGGCGCGGGTGGGGACGGCCGGGGTGCGGACGGGGACGGTGACTTCGACGGGATGATAAAAACGATGCCGATCGCCACCGCCGCGATGGCGAAGATGGTCACCACAATGCCCAATACGGGCCGTCCTCGTTTTCGAACTGGCGTGGGCGGACGCGCCCCGGCCGCCGATCGCTTGGCCTTGCCCGAGAGGGGCTTTCTCCCCAGGTACTCGGTGCCGGTCCGGCCACGCTGCGGCTTCTCGGAGGCCGGGATCCGTGGATGGGAAATCGGCGGCGACGAGGCCGCTCGTGGCGGCGCGGGTTCGGCGGGGGTCTTGGCCGTCTCGTCAGAGAGGTCGGGCGCGGGGAGCTTCGGCGCCGGCCGCAGGGGCGTGGTGAGCTCCGAGGCGATCTCCACCGTGGGCGTGGCTTGCACTTTTTCGGGAGGCGGCTCGACCACCGGCACGCGCGAGGTAGTCTCGGCGTTCACCAGCGGGTACCCCCGCTGGCGGTAGAGGCGCAGCTTCTCGTTCTCGCGCAGAAGGTCTTCCGCGAACAGCTCGCGCATGAAGGCCGCCAGGCTCTTGCCGGTGGTGAGCGATCCCTCGAACATCAGGTAACGGGATAGATCCTGTTGCAGGTCGGAGGCCCACTCGTAGCGCTCCTCGGGCTCGCGGGCCAGGGCACGCAGCACCACCCGCTCGAGCTCCCGCGGGATGCGCCGGTTGTAGGTCGAGGGCGGGGTGACGGTGGCGTTGCGCACCTTCTCCAGGGTGCCAAAGTCGGACTCGCCGGCGAAGAGCCGCTCACCGGTGAGCAGCTCGTACAGGATGATGCCCGCGGCGAAGATGTCGCTGCGGTGATCGAGCGGCAGGCCGCGCACCTGCTCCGGCGACATGTAGCCGAACTTGCCCTTGAGCGTGCCGGCGGTGGTGCGGCCCATACGGTTCTGGGCCTTGGCGATGCCGAAGTCGATGAGCTTCACGTCTCCGTCGTAGGAGATGAGCACGTTGCCCGGGCTCACGTCGCGGTGGATGATGCGCAGGCTGTTGCCGGCCGAGTCGGTCTTGCGGTGGGCGTACTCCAACGCCTCGCACAGGCGAGACACCACCAGCACGGCGATCGGGATGGGCATCACCCGCTTGTTCTTCCGCAGCCGCTCCTGGAGCCGGCCCAGGTCCCGGCCATGGATGAACTCCATGGCGATGAAGTAGGCGGCGTCCTCCTGCCCGAGCTCCAGGATCTGGGCGATGCCCGAGTGGTTGAGCGTCGAGGCGATGCGGGCCTCGTCCACGAACATGTCGATGAACTCGCGGTCCTCGGCCATGTGCGGCAGGATGCGCTTGATGACCAGCAACCGCTCGAACCCCGCCACCCCGAAGGCCTTTGCCAAAAACACCTCGGCCATGCCGCCCACGGCGATGCGCTCCAGCAGGTGATACTTTCCGTAGGCGACGGGGAATTCCACCGATGTCGGTTCCTTGCCGGGTGGGCGAACGCGCGGCTACCAGCAGTACCCGAGGTCCGGGTTGGTCGAATCGTACAGGTTGCGGCAGAAGTACATGAACGGGCACCCCGGATTGCGATCGTATGCGTCGCAGGCTTGCGTGCAATAGTAATCCCCAAAGAAGTCCTGGAGGCAGATCGCGCCCACCACGCAGTCGCGCCCATCGGAGAGGCCGCATTCCTGCCCGACCTGGATGTCGCCGCCGTACTCACAGTACCCCTCGGTGGCCGAGCCCATGCTGATGCACACCTCCTCGTTGCCCGGCTGGCAGAAGGGATCCTGCGAGGGGTTGCAGGTGGCATAGCAGTGGGAGGTGAACCCTTCGTAGCCGAGGCACACCAGGCCCGTCAGGCAGTCGCCATAGCTCTCGCCGCACGGTTCGCCGACGTCCTGGGTGGCGGTGTTGGGAATACAGGCGCCGTTCTGGCAGATCTCGCCCGAGGCGGCGCAGTCGGTGCCGTTCTGCCAGATCGTGTCCACGCAGGTCTGGACGACGTTGCCGTTACAACGGGTCTGGCCGTTCGTGCAGGGCCGGTCCTGGCACACGCCACTGATGCAGGTCTTCCCCGAGGCGGCGCAGTTGGTCCCGTTCACCCACGACCCGTTCTGGCAGGTCTGAATGACATCGCCGCTACAACGGGTCTCACCCGTCTGACAGGCCGGGGCCTGGCAGGCCCCGTTCAGGCACACCTGGCCCGTGGCGGCGCAGTTGGTGCCGTTCACCCAGGCGCCGTTCTGGCAGGTCTGCACCACGTTCCCGCTGCAGCGGGTCTGACCGCTGGTACAGCTTGCGGCTTGACAAGCCCCGTTCAGGCACACCTGGCCCGTGGCGGCGCAGTTGGTGCCGTTCACCCAGGCGCCGTTCTGGCAGGTCTGCACCACGTTGCCGCTGCACTGGGTCTGACCGGTGGTGCAGGTGGTGGCCTGGCAGGTGCCGTTCACGCAGCGGTTGCCGGCCATGCAGTCGGCGTCGGTGACGCAGCCCCCGGTCTGGCAGGTGCCGCCGATGCAGCGCTGGCCCGCCTGGCAGTCGGCGTCCGAGACGCAACCGGCCGCCTGGCACTGGCCGCTCTGGCAGACCTTGCCCTGGAGCGCGCAGTCGGTGCCGTTCTGCCACACGCCGCTCACACAGGTCTGGATCACCGTGCCCAGGCACTGGACGTTGCCGTTCACGCACCCCGGCACCTGGCACTCGCCGTTCAGGCACTGCTGGCCCGCGGGGCAATCGATGTCCGAGACGCAGCCCTTGAGGACACACACGCCGGCCAGACACTTTTTTCCGGCCGGACAATCGGCGTCCTTGGTGCAACCGGTCGCCTCGCACTGGTGGGTGATGGCGTTGCAGGTCGAGCCGCCGGAGCACTCGTTGCTGTTGCGGCAACCGGGGAGGCAGTGCCCGCCGCTGCACCAGGTCCCGGCGGGGCAGCCGGCGTCGTTCTGGCAGGGGGCCTGGCACACCCCGCTGTTGCACACCTGACCGTAGAGGCAATCGCTGTCCTTTACGCAGAAGTTGTTATGGCTCGGGACGCAGGTCCCCCCGTTGCAGGTTTCATTCGCCGGGCAGTCGTTGTCGGTGGAACACCCGCCGACCGGTTCCGCGCCACAGCCGCAGATTCCGACCACTCCCCCGACGAACAGCATCAACACCACCAGCAACACCGGCTTCATGAAACGACCTCCCGAAAAAAAAGAGGTTTACGGCATGCAACCTCTTGGACTCTCCGCCTGCTCGAGCGGCTGACAGGTGTAGCCGCCGCGGCAGTCGGAATCCGACGCGCAGGAAAAGGCGCACATGCGGGTGCTGGAAGTCCCGATCATGTATCCAGTACAAGAGCTCCCCGCGGGGCAGGCGCTGGCGCCGCCGCAGGACTTCGAGCAGTAGCCGCCGGGGAAGCTCACCCCGCCCATGCTGGCGATGCACGAGAGCCCGGTGATGGCGGAGGCGCAGTCGGAGCTCGCGGCGCAGGAGCTTCCCACGAGCTGCGGGTAGCAGTGGGTCTTCTGGCAATCCGAACCGGCGGCAAGGTCACACGACGCGGCCAGGCAGATGCTCCCGGCGGCGCACTCCGCCTGCGCAAGGCAAAACGCCTCGCAGCGGGGGTCCATCGCCGGCGGATAGAGGATCTGGATGGTGACCCAGTGTTTCTCCCCGGCTCGCAGGCGGAAGGCCGAGACCCCGCATTGATGGACCACCTCCGGCGCATCCTTGCGAAAGGCCACGAAGCGCGCAAGGTAATCGCGATCCGAGGGGAGGCGCGGGAGCACCACCTCCTGGAAGCCGCCGGAGGGAGAAGGCTCCACGTCCACCGAAAGCTCGGCCAGCACATCCCGGGGCGGCTCGGCGGAGAGCACCTGGCAGGTCACCCGGCCCACGATGTCCACGTCGATGGGCCGCTCGTCGCGCAAGTCATGGGTGCCATAGATGTTCTCGGCGCGGACCAGGAGAAGCCCCACCTCGCCGGTCGCCTCGCCCTGGCAACCCAGGACGAGCGGCAGCGAAAATAGCACCAGCGCACCCATGTTCCTCGGGCGAAGCGGCATCGGCGCTCCAGATCTTTGGACGGGTGAAACTAGCACAATCGGCCGCCCGCGACAACTAAGAATACCTTCTAGATTCTGCTCGTTCCCTATAAGCCGTTCGTTCTTGACTGGAGTGTCAATTCATGGTTTCATGCGCCCCGTGATCCAGCGCAAGACAGCGCGCCGCTACGCGCGCGCCATCATCGAGCTTTGCGGCGACGAGGCCCCGAAGGCCCTGGAACGGCTCCGCTCTTTCTCGAACGCCTTGCGCGACCACGCCGGGCTCCTCCAGGTGCTCACCAACCCCTCCTTCTCCCGCGAGGAGCGTGCCAAGGTGCTCTCGGACGTCGAGAGCCGCCTCGGCATCACCTCGCCGCTCGATCGCTTCCTCTCGGTGCTGGTGGAGCGGCGCGGCCTGGGCTACCTGCCGGCCATCCTGGAGATCCTCGAGGATCTGCTGGACGAACGCGCCGGCCGGGTCCGGGTCAAGGTGGTGAGCGCCGCCCCGCTCGCGCCCGACGAGGCCCAGAAGCTCGAGAGCACGCTGGCGACTGCGCTCCAGAAGAAGATCGTGCTAGAGCCGCGGGTCGACCCGCGCATCCTGGCCGGGCTCTCCCTGGAGGTGGGCTCGGTGATGGTGGACGGGACGCTGCGCACCCAGATCGAGAAACTCAGAGACCGGTTGAGCCGGCGGGCCTAGCCCCGCGGCGCCCGGAGGTCCTATGCAGATCCGAGCCGAGGAAATCAGCCGTATCATCCAGCAGGAAATCTCCGACTTCGATCGCCGCACCGAGGTGGCCGAGACCGGCTCGGTGCTCTCGGTCGGCGACGGCATCGCCCGCGTCTACGGCCTCACCCAGGTGATGGCCGGCGAGCTGGTGGAGTTCCCCCACGGCATCTTCGGGTTGGTGCTCAACCTGGAAGAGGACAACGTGGGCGTGGCCATCATGGGCGAGTGCGACCGCATCCGCGAGGGCGACCGGGTGAAGCGCACCCGCCGCATCGCCCAGGTCCCGGTGGGCAAGGCGGTGGCCGGCCGGGTGCTGTCGGCGCTGGGGCAGCCGCTGGACGGCAAGGGACCGGTGGCCACCACCGACTTCCGCCTCATCGAGGTCAAGGCCCCCGGCATCGTGCGGCGCCAGCCGGTGAAGGAGCCCCTGCAGACCGGTATCATGGCCATCGACGCCATGATCCCCATCGGGCGCGGCCAGCGCGAGCTCATCATCGGCGACCGCGGCACCGGCAAGACCGCCATCGCGCTCGACACCATCATCAACCAGCGCGGCGGCGACGTGTACTGCATCTACGTGGCCATCGGCCAGAAGCAGTCCACCGTGGCCCGGGTGGTGGACCGGCTGCGCCAGGAAGGCGCCATGGAGTACACCACGGTGGTGGCCGCCAACGCCTCCGACCCGGCCCCGCTGCAGTTCATCGCGCCCTACGCCGGCTGCGCCATGGGCGAGTACTTCCGCGACAACGGCATGCACGCTTTGTGCATCTACGACGATCTCTCCAAGCACGCCGTGGCCTACCGCCAGCTCTCGCTGCTGCTCCGCCGGCCGCCCGGGCGCGAGGCCTACCCCGGCGACATCTTCTACCTGCACAGCCGCCTGCTGGAGCGCGCGGCCAAGATGTCCGAGAAGTACGGCAGCGGCTCGCTCACCGCCCTGCCCATCATCGAGACCCAGGCCGGCGACATGTCGGCCTACATCCCCACCAACGTCATCTCCATCACCGACGGGCAGATCTTCCTGGAGACCGACCTGTTCTTCTCCGGCCAGCGCCCGGCGGTGAACACCGGCCTGTCGGTGTCGCGCGTGGGCGGCAACGCCCAGGTCAAGGCCATGAAACAGGTGGCCGGCATGATGCGCCTGGAGCTGGCCCAGTACCGCGACCTGCGGGCCTTCGCCCAGTTCGGCTCCGATCTCGACAAGGCCACCCAGGAGCAGCTGGCCCGCGGCGAGCGCCTGTTCGAGGTGCTCAAGCAGGGCCAGTACGCGCCCATCCCGGTGGAGGAGCAGATCCTGCAGATCTACGCCGCCACCGCCTCCGACGAGGCCGGCACCAACTGGATCCGCAAGTACCCGACCTCCGCCATCCGGCGCTACATGGACGAGCTGGTCGCCTTCGCCCGCTCGCGGCACGCCGAGGTCCTCAAAGAGATCCGCGAGAAGAAGGTCCTCTCCGACGAGCTGCAGGCGAAACTCGACAAGGTGCTCACCGCCTTCGCCGGCCAGTTCTCGGCCTAGGAGGCCACCTCGAGATGCCGTCGCTCCGCCACATCCGCAAGCGCATCGGGGCCTTCCGCAACACCGAGAAGATCACCCGCGCCATGAAGATGGTGGCCGCCGCCAAGTTCCGCAAGGCCCAGGAGGCGGTGGTGCGCGCCCGGCCCTACGCCCGCGAGCTGCGCGCCGTGCTGGAGCGGCTGGCCTACCACAAGGACATCGCCGATCACCCGCTGATGGCGCGCCGCGAGGTCCGGCACGAGGACCTGTTCGTGCTGACCTCGGACCGCGGCCTGTGCGGGGCCTTCAACGCCAACGTGCTGCACCGGGTCGATCACTACCTGCTCGACAACTACGACCGCCGCGAGCAGATCTCGCTCATCACCATCGGGCGCAAGGCCCATGCCTACTTCAAGAAACACGGCGCCCGCATCCGGGAGAACCTCGAGGATCTCCTGGACGAGCCCACCTTCGGGCGGGCCCGGGCGGTGAGCGAGGAGCTGGCGCGGCGCTTCGTCGCCGGCGAGGTGGATCGCATCACGCTGGTGTTCTCGGAGTTCAAGTCGGCGGTGCAGCAACCGGTGGCATTTCGCGTGCTGCTCCCGCTCGATCCTCCGCGCGCGGTGCGCGACGAGCGCGCCGACGTGGACTACCTGTACGAGCCGGAGAAGGCCGAGGTGCTCGGGCGCATCGTGCGCCGCTACCTGGCCAACCAGTTCTTCATGATCCTGCTGGAGTCGGTGGCCTCGGAGCACGGCGCGCGCATGACCGCCATGGACAACGCCACCGAGAACGCCGGCGACCTCATCCAGCGCATGACGCTGCAGTACAACAAGGCCCGGCAGAGCGCCATCACCAAGGAGCTGATGGAGATCGTCGGCGGCGCCGAGGCCCTGCGCTCCGGCGCCTGAGCGAGCCAAGGAGAATCCCATGAGCCCGAACCCCACCCTCTCCCCCGGACGCATCACCCAGGTCATCGGCCCGGTGGTGGACGTGGTCTTCCCCGCCGGGGGAGTGCCCGAGATCTACGCCGCCCTGGCGGTCAGCAACCCGGCCATCTCCGACGAGCCCGACAACCTGGTGCTGGAGGTGGCCCAGCACCTGGGCGAGAACACCGCCCGCTGCGTGGCCATGGACAGCACCGAGGGGCTGGTGCGTGGCATGCCGGTCAAGAACACCGGCTCCGTCATCCAGATCCCGGTGGGCCGCGAGATCTTGGGCCGCATCCTCAACGTGGTCGGCCAGCCGGTGGACGAGGGCCCGCCGGTGAAGACCACCAAGGCCTACCCCATCCACCGGCCGCCGCCTTCCTTCCTCGATCAGAGCGTGGCCATCCAGGCCTTCGAGACCGGCATCAAGGTCATCGATCTCCTGGAGCCCTACATGAAGGGCGGCAAGATCGGCCTGTTCGGCGGCGCCGGGGTGGGCAAGACCGTGGTGATCATGGAGCTCATCCACAACGTGGCCACCAAGCACGGCGGCTTCTCGGTGTTCGGCGGCGTGGGCGAGCGCACCCGCGAGGGCAACGACCTGTGGATCGAGATGAAGGGCTCCGGGGTCATCGAGAAGACCGCGCTCATCTACGGCCAGATGAACGAGCCGCCCGGGGCGCGCGCGCGGGTGGGGCTGTCGGCGCTCACCGCCGCGGAGTACTTCCGCGACGAGGAGGGCCAGGACGTGCTGCTGTTCATCGACAACATCTTCCGCTTCACCCAGGCGGGCTCCGAGGTGTCGGCGCTGCTGGGCCGCATCCCCTCGGCGGTGGGGTACCAACCCACCCTGGCCACCGACCTGGGCGAGCTGCAGGAGCGCATCACCTCCACCAACAAGGGGTCCATCACCTCGGTGCAGGCCATCTACGTCCCGGCCGACGACCTCACCGACCCGGCCCCGGCCACCACCTTCGCCCACCTCGACGCCACCACCGTGCTCAACCGCCAGCTCACCGACCTGGGCATCTACCCGGCGGTGGACCCGCTCGACTCCACCTCGCGCATCCTGGACCCGCGGGTGGTGGGCGAGCTGCACTACCGCACCGCGCGCGAGGTGCAGCAGGTGCTGCAGCGCTACAAGGATCTGCAGGACATCATCGCCATCCTGGGCATGGAC
>CAZLNM010000145.1:0-9758 GCA_964561025.1 uncultured Myxococcales bacterium | reverse complement strand
CGAACTCGAGTCCGGCCTGCGCCACCACACCCTCATCACCAACGAGGAGGACCGCAAGCGCTACCGGGAGCTGTTGCAGGTGGTCAAGCAGGAGTACGAGGACATCGTGAAGAACGAGGTGCAGCGCGCCATCTCGGCCGACGAGGAGGCGGTGGCCAAGCTGTGCGCCAACTACATCGACAACGTCAAGGCCTACATCCAGAAGGAGAAGGTGCGCAACAAGTACACCGGCCAGTACGAGGAGCCCGACGAGCGCCTGATGCGCTCCATCGAGGAGAAGATCGACATCCCCGACAGCCGCAAGGACGACTTCCGCACCGAGCTCATGAACTACATCGGGGTGCTGGCGGTGGACGGCAAGACCTTCGACTACCGCTCCAACGAGCGGCTGCGCAAGGCGCTCGAGCTGAAGCTGTTCGAGGACCAGAAGGACACCATCAAGCTCACCTCGCTGGTGAGCTCGGTGGTGGACCGCGACACCCAGGAGAAGATCGACGTGGTGAAATCCCGCATGATCCGCAACTGGGGCTACTGCGAGATCTGCGCCACCGACGTGCTCTCCTTCGTGGCCTCCATCTTCGCCCGGGGCGACGCCGCCAAGGAAGACGCCTAGCCGGCGCGGCCACACCCCGGCGGGGCCCACCTCATGCGGGCGCGCGAACGCATCGCTTCTGCCCTGCGCTGGCTGTTCGACGGCGGGCCGCGCCCCGCGCCCGCCCCGGCTCGGCTCTCGGCCCGCGACGCCCTCTACCCTGCCTTCGCTTTCCTGGCCGGGCTGCTGGCGTTCGGGGCCGTGCAGGCCGAGAAGGCCGAGCTCGTCGACATCGACGCCTACTACCACGTCGCCGCCTCGCGCATCCTGGCCGAGCACGGCGCACTCACTGAGTTCCCCTGGACCAGCGAGAGCGTGTGGCGGGAGCGGTACGCCGACAAGGAGTTCTTGTTCCACGCGCTGCTCATCCCCTTCCTCGGCGCCGAGAGCCGGCCGGGCCCCAAGGCGCTCACCGTGCTCCTTGGCGCCCTGATCCTCGCCCTGTTCGCCCTGCTGGTGCGCCGCCACGACGCCCCCTGGCCCTGGCTGTGGCCGGCGCTGGTGTTGGGCGCGGGGCCGTGGTTTCTGCTGCGGCTCTCCATCACCCGGCCGCACCTTCTCTCCATCCTGCTGTGCCTGGGGATCGTCGCCTGCCTCGCCGGCCGCCGCCGGGCCATCCTGCTGCTGCTCTCGGCGCTCTTCCCGTGGTGCTACACCGCCTTCCACCTGCCGCTGCTTTTCGCCTTCCTCTTCGTCCTTGCGCTCTTACTTTCGGGTCAGGGGTGGTCCTGGCGCGAGCCGGCGCTCGCCGCCGCGGGCACGCTGCTCGGCGCGCTCCTGCACCCCCAGGCCGGCAACCTGCTTTCCTTGTGGTGGGTGCAGAACGTGCAGAACCCCGCCTTCGCCCTGGCCCAAAGCTCCGTCTCGCTCAACCAGGCCCTGGAGCTCCGCTCCCCGACCGGGCGCATGCTGCTGTGGGAGAACGGCGCGGTCCTGCTCACCGCGCTCGGCGCGGCGCTGTTCGTCCTGCTGCGAGGCGCGCGCGCCAGGGCCGACACCGTCTTCTGGCTGCTGCTGTCGGGCGGCTTCTTCTTGCTGTATCTCAACAACCGCCGCTTCGTGGAGTACTGGCCGTTCTTCGCGCTGGGCGCGGGCGCGCTCTTGCTTCGCGACGCGGGGGCCCGAGAGCTGCTTTGGGCCTGGGCCGCGCGGCACAGGCTGCGCGCGGCCGTGGCGGCGGGGGGAGCCCTGCTCCTGCTCGCCTTTCTACTCTCCGGGAGCGTGATGCTGGGCCAGCGCCTGATGGGCACCCTGCGCGTGCCCGCCCTGCGCGAGGAAGCGCGCTGGCTCGCCGAACGCGCCTCGCCCGGCGAGCTGGTGTTCACCGGCAACTGGGACGACACCCCGTACCTGCTGTACTATGCCCCGGCGCTGCGCGTGCTGGTGACGCTCGATCCCACCTTCATGGTCTCGCGCGACGCCAGCGCCTACCGGACGTGGCGCGAGCTGGTGGAGGCCGGCCGGGGCGACCCGGACGAGATCGTCCGGGGGCGGTTCGGCGCGCGCTGGGTGCTGCTACGGCGCGTGCCCTACACCCGGGCCCTGCGCGATAAACTCGACGGGGACACCCGCTTTGTGCGAAGGTTCGCCGGGGCCGAGGCGGACATCTACGAAGCCCCCGAGCGTCCCGCCGCGCCCTGACCGGCCGCCCAGGTTCTCGTTTTTTTTCTTTCGCGCCGAGCTGTGTTAGCCTGATCCTCGCATGACCCAGAAGATCGACGCCGACCTGGCCCGCTTTCGCCACATCGTACGCGGCAAGGTGCGCCAGAACCTGCGCCGCTTCATCTCGCAGGGAGAGATCTTCGGCAAGAAGGGCAAGGACGTGGTGTCCATCCCGCTGCCGCAGATCCAGATCCCGCGCTTTTTCTACGGCCACAAGCAGACCGGCGGGGTGGGCCAGGGCGAGGGCGAGGTGGGCACGGTGCTGCAGCCGGGGGCGGTGGAGGGCCAGGGCGCCGGCCAGGCCGGCTCCGACCCCGGCGAGCACGTGCTGGAGGCCGAGCTCACCATCGAGGAGCTGGCCCAGATCCTGGGCGAGGAGCTCTCGCTTCCGCGCATCGAGCCCCGCGGCAAGCACCGCCTGGAGGCCGAGAAGAGCCGCTACACCGGCATCCACCGCAGCGGGCCGGAGTCGCTCAGGCACTTCAAGCGCACCTACAAGGAGGCGCTGAAGCGCCAGATCGCCGCCGGCGGCTACGACCGCGAGCGCCCGGTGGTGGTGCCCATCCGCGAGGACAAGCGCTACCGCTCCTGGAAGACCGCCTGGATCCCCGAGTGCAACGCCGCCGTCATCTACATCATGGACGTGTCGGGCTCCATGGGCGACGAGCAGAAGGAGATCGTGCGCATCGAGTCCTTCTGGATCGACACCTGGCTGCAGAGCCAGTACCAGGGGCTGGAGGTGCGCTACATCACCCACGACGCGGCCGCGCGCGAGGTGGACCGCGAGACCTTCTTCCACACCCGCGAGAGCGGCGGCACCATGATCTCCTCGGCCTACACCCTGTGCGCCGACATGATCGCCGCCGACTACGGCGGCGCGGAGTGGAACGTCTACCCCTTCCACTTCTCCGACGGCGACAACTGGTCGAACGACGACACCCGCCTGTGCCTGGACATCCTCAAGAACCGCATCCTGCCCGCGGTCAACCAGTTCTCCTACGGCCAGGTGGAGAGCCCCTACGGCTCGGGGCAGTTCATCAAGGACCTGCGCGAGGGCATGGACAAGGAGGAGAAGCTGGTGCTGTCCGAGATCCGCGACCGCGAGGCCATCGTGCAGAGCATCCGCGACTTTCTGGGAAAGGGCCGCTGAACGATGCCGCTCCCGCGCTACCTGGCCGAGCTCAGCCAGCAGATCCGCGACCACGCGCGCTCGTTCGGCCTCGACTTCTTCGAGGTCATCTTCGAGATGCTGCCCTACGACGCCATCAACATGGTGGCGGCCTACGGCGGCTTTCCCACCCGCTACCCGCACTGGCGCTTCGGCATGGAGTACCAGGAGCTGTCGCGCGGCTACGCCTACGGCCTGCAGAAGATCTACGAGATGGTCATCAACAACGACCCCTGCTACGCCTACCTCCTGGAGGGCAACTCGCTGGTGGACCAGAAGCTGGTGATGGCCCACGTGTACGCCCACTGCGACTTCTTCAAGAACAACCTCTTCTTCGCCCACACCAGCCGCAAGATGATGGACGACATGGCCAACCACGCCACGAGGGTGCGCCGCCTGGCGTCCCGGCTGGGCACCGAGGCGGTGGAGAGCTTCATCGACAGTTGCCTCTCGCTCGAGAACCTCATCGACCTGCACGCGCCGCACATCCGGCGCCGCCCCGAGCCGGCGGCGGCGGAGGCGGACGCCGACAGCGACGAGTTGCCGGCGGAGGACGAGGTGCCGCGCCTGCCGGTGAAGCGGCGCTACCTGGATCCCTTCGTGAACCCGGCCGAGTTCATCGAGCGCCAGAAGAAGAAGCAGCAGCGCGAGAAGAAGGACGCCACCCGGCCCGCCGCCCTGCGCGAGCGGGACGTGCTGGGGTTCTTGCTCGAGCGCGCGCCGCTCAAGCGCTGGCAGCGGGACCTGCTCTCCATCGTGCGCGAGGAGGCCTACTACTTCGCGCCGCAGGGGCAGACCAAGATCATGAACGAGGGCTGGGCCAGCTACTGGCACTCCACCATCATGACCCACCGCATGTTGAACGACGCCGAGGTGATCGACTTCGCCGACCACCACTCCTCCACCATGGGGGTGCGCCCGGGGCGCATCAACCCCTACAAGCTCGGCCTGGAGCTGCTACGCTACATCGAGGACAAGTGGAACCGCGGGCGCTTCGGCAAGGAGTACGAGGAGTGCGCCGACCTGGAGAAGAAGCGCCGCTGGGACAAGCACCTCAATCGCGGGCGGGAGAAGATCTTCGAGGTGCGCAGGGTGCACAACGACGTGACCTTCATCGACGAGTATTTGGACCAGGAGTTCTTCGAGAAGCAGCGCCTGTTCGCCTACGATCACAACCCGCAGACCGGCAACTGGGAGATCTCCTCGCGGGACTTTCGGGCCGTCAAGCAGAAGCTCTTGTTCTCGCTCACCAACTTCGGCCAGCCGGTGATCGAGGTGGTGGACGACAACCACCTCAACCGCGGGGAGCTGCTGCTGGTCCACCGCCACCAGGGCCTGGATCTCAAGCTCGACTGGGCCCAGGCCACCATGGAGGCGCTGTACCGGCTGTGGAGCCGGCCGGTGCTGGTGCGCACCATCTCCGCCGAGAAGCACACTTTGCTTCGCTACGACGGCAAAGACCACACCTCCGAGACGGTGGGCGCCTCGGACGGGCTGGGCCCCAAGTAGATCTCGCCGACTCGCAACATAAAAGACGGCCGTCGTGACCACGCTACAGGAGCGCCTGCGCCAGTCCATTGTTTCATGATTGTGGGAAACTCGGGAAACTCGGGAAACTCGGGGCCTGTCCCCGCACAAAGTCTCATGACATCAACCAGTTAGCGCATCACGGCCCATCGGCAGACCGGGGGCAGACCGGGGTGCCTGGCACCTCGGGTCGGCTCGGGTCCACCTCGGGTCCTGTACTCGTTGCCGTTCGTTGAGCATTCGGTTTTTTCAACGTTTTTCCATCATATTGCAGAAGTTTTCTCCGGGGTTCTTTCCGGGGTTCTCACGATCAGCAGGTTTTTCGGATTCTTTTCCTGGGGGTTCAAGGGGGCAAAGCCCCCTTGCCAAGATCCATCTCCAGTAGTGGTTGGGGCTGGGATTTCAGCGCACGCAATTGCGGCCGGCGCGTTTGGCCTCGTACAGGCGCTCGTCGGCGGCGCGCAGGAAGTTGGTGGGGTCGGCGGCCATGGGCGACAGCTCAGCCACGCCCAGCGAGATGGTGACGGGGATCTTCTTGCCGGCGAAGACGAACTCGTGCTTCTCCACCATGCGGCGGGCCTTCTCGGCGATGGTGCTGGCGGTGGACAGCCCGGTCTCGGGCAGCACCATCACGAACTCCTCGCCACCGTAGCGGGCCAGCAGCTCCTCCTTGCGCACCAGCTTTTGCAGCAGGCCGCACAGGTCCTTGAGGATGTGGTCGCCGGCCAGGTGGCCGTTCTGGTCGTTGATCTCCTTGAAGTGATCGATGTCGAACATGACCACGGCCAGCGGCCGCCCGAAGCGGATGGCGCGCGCGATCTCGCGGTCCAGAAAGTCCATCAGGTGGCGCTTGTTGGCCACCTGGGTGAGGCCGTCGGTGATGGTCATGAAGTAGATTTCCTCGTGGTACATGGCCTCGGAGTTGCCGCCGCTGATGAACTTGAGCACCACCCGGCCCACCTTGATGAGGTCACCGTGGCGCAACTTCTCGCGGCGGATGGGCACGTCGTTGAGGAAGGTGCCGTTGGTGCTGTTCAAGTCCTCGAGGAAATAGGTGTTGGTGGCTTTCACCCGCTCGATGCGGCAGTGGAAGCGCGAGACGTTCTCCTGGTCGAGCGGCAGGGTGTTGCCGGCGTCGCGCCCGATGGTGACCTGGTCCTGCTCCAGCCGGTAGAAGCGCCCCAGGTTGGGCCCGTTGATCTCGATGAGCGAGCTCTCGGCGGCCGGGGGGCCCTTCTGGATGTCGGCCAGGTTCGCCTTGCGGGTCTGGTCGTCGGACATGAAGTTGTCCCGCTCGAACGTCGCCATGGGGGGCCATTATAAGGAGCAGATCCTTCCATTTTCAAGGAGAACCTGCCGCGGCGCGTAACTCTTGCCCTCGCGCCCGCGAAACCTTATCCTGGGGCTACTCTATTCGCGGAGGAGTTCATGCGCGCGACCCAGTGCTGGCCAGTGGCCCTGCTCGTTCTGGTCGCGGCCGGTTGCGGCGGGGAAAAAGACCCCGCCCGCTGTGACGCGGAGTTGCCGCAGGCGCTGCCCTTTCCGCTCAACCGCGAGATCGCAGGCGAGCCGCTCTCGCAAGGCGAGATCGACGCCTTCAGCACCCGCTACACGGCGTTCCTAAAGCAGCGGCGCTTCTTTCGCTGGCTTCTGGACGTGAGCCACGGGGTGGACGCCTCCACCGGGCTGCCGCCCTGGATGGTGTGGTGGACCGGGGTGGTCGTGGAGCGGGCGCAGGGGAAGGTGACCTTCCGCCACGATCCCAACGGCGGGCCGGACAACATCATGATCCCCACCTCCAAGGTATTGGGCCAGTCCGTGGGCGCGCTGCTGCTCACGCAAGACGCCGACCTGGCCCGCCTGCTGGAAGGCTACAGCCGCGGCGCCACCGCCACCATGCTGGGCATGGTGTGGGATGAGAACGACACCGTGCGCAGCATCATGGCCCGCGCGGTGATCGCCAACAACCACAGCGTGACGCTGGCCGACGGCCGCACGAAGGACATCGACTATAGCGCCTGGCGGCGGCTCACCCAGGACTGGAACACCCACACCATCCACGTCGAGCACAACCCCTTCTGGGGCGACATCTACGTAAAAAACATGCGCTCCAAGGACGACGTGCCGCACATCTACCGCGCCGCGGCCTGGCTGCCCTGGGCGCGCTGCGCCGATGACCCCCTGGCCCGCGAGGCGGCCGCCGAGGCGTACGGGTTCCTGCAGGGGTTCGCCCGCGACGTGGTGGACTCCGGCTACCACATCCGCACCAAGGACGAGCAAGGGGTCATCTACACGCCCACCGAGGACCTGGCCTCGTTCGTGGACTACGAGGCGCTCGATCCGCGCGCCGAGTGCAACGCCAAGCTGGCCTCGGCCCTGCTCGGCTACGGCGACACCCGCGGGCTGGATTGCGCCGACGGCTCCGGGGGGGCCTACGAGGCGGGGGCGGTGGCGGGGCACTACTACAACCTGGCCATCATCCGCGGCTTCCACATGGCGGCCATCCTGCAGGCGCTGCTGCACCGCGCCGACGAGGCGGCGCGCAACCTGCTGCTCGGCCTCATCGCCCGCATCGACCGCGACAAGGCCCTCCCCGACGGGCAGCTCCCCACCACGCGCGAGCGCTGGGACGCCGATCTCGCCAAGCTGTTCGCCATGGCCGCCGCCTGCGGCGTTCCGCTCACCCACGACGAGGCGCGCCTGCTCGTGCGCGAGTGGGGCAAGGGCCTCGACGCCATGGAGGCCTTCGAACACTGGGACGTGTGGGACCCGGCCCTGCCGGACGGCACCTACACCTACCGGCCGGGCGGCGAGATCGACGCCGAGGAGATCCTGTTCTTGTTCGAGTATTGCGCCTCGCCGTACCGGCACCCGGCGGGTGCATCGTTCGTCGATTGCGAGCGGCTCAGGCATCCGGAAACCTGGTAGCTCCGGCTAACCTGCCTTGAATGCAACGGATTTGTCATCGTCCAAGGAAATACTGAGCCCGGAACCAAATCATGGAGGAAAACCGATGAAAAAGAATGCACTGCTTTTCGTCGCCGCCATCACCCTGGCCGCGCTGGCGGCCGGCTGCTTCTCGGCCACCTCGTACCAGCTCGCCGACACCGTGCCCAAGGGCGGCACCGACCTCGGCTTCGGCTTCAGCGCCTTCACCATCCCCACCGGCTCCTACACCAGTTCGGACGGCGAAAAATCCACCATCAACGACGACGAATTCTCCGGCACCTTGCCCAACCCCTTACCCGACATCCTGATGCGCTTCGGTCTGGGCGACAACACGGACATCGGCTTCAAGCTCTTCTTCCTCGGCATCGAGGGAGACTTCAAGTGGCGCTTCGTGAACACCCCGTCCTTCAGCATGGCCATCGCCCCGGGCATCTACTACTCGCGCCCCTTCATCGTCTTCGGCCAGTATGGGCTCACCCTGCCGCTGCTCTTCACCTTCAAGATCGGCGAGCACTTCGCCATCTACGGCAACGTCCGGGGCGAGGTGAGCGGCTGGAACCTCGAGGTCGAGAGCGGCGGCTCCGACGAGGAGGAGGCCAACATCCACACCGCGGGGTTCGGAGCGACGCTGGGGGTCTCCTTCGGCGGCAAGCGCTGGTACATCCGGCCGGAGGTGAACTACACCCGCTTCCTCATTGGCTTCGAGGATTCCTGCGAGAAGGTCGACATCGCCTACTTCACCTACGGCTTCGGCTTCGGCTTTCTGTTCGGGGTCTCGGACGACGAGCAGGACAAGCGCATCAAGGACCTGGAAGATCGCTTGCAGAAACTCGAGGGCGGGTCGGGCTCGGCGAAACCCGCTCCGGCTCCCGCTCCCGCGCCCGCCCCCACGGACGACGAGATCCGCAAGCGCGCCGACGACGCCGCCGCCGACCTAAAAAAAGAAGAGGACCGCGAGGCCAGCGAGTGAGCGCGCCCGCGCGGCGGATACGGGCCGGAACTCCGTCGATACCCCAAAAGCAAAGATCGTTCGCCACCCGCGCATCTACGCGGCGCGCTAAGCGAGTATTTTCGCCGCGAAACGCCATCAAGGAGCTACCTGTTCTACGCCGCCCGAGCAAAGCCTGCTGACAAGGAAAATCCCCGAAATACTGGAAGCCTTCTCTCACGAAGAGGAGCATGCCTGCATGCTCTTCGTAGTTGCAGATCCGGCCGCAGCTCGGCTGCTGTCAAGGGCGAGCGCAGCGAGTCCTGCAGGGATCGAAGCGGGCGAAGCACGCGAAGACCCTTGACAGCACAAGCCGAGCGGAGGCCATGAAAACTCGCCGTCAAGCAGCCGCGCCTCCGGCTACCTGTTCGCGGCGCGCCAGGGCGCCCCTGTCGCTGGCTTTTGTACTTCGCTCGGGGTATCCTCGTTCTGTGCTGCGGGGAGGTGGCGTGAACACCGAGACGCTCGACGAGCTCAACCGGCTGCGCTGGGACGGTAGATCCGGGCACTACGAGGTGTACTTTCTCAAGCTCCACGACCCGGCCACGGGCACCGGCATTTGGCTGCGCTACACCCTCACCGCCCCCCGCCCCGGCGTCGGCGACGCCCGCTGCGAGGTGTGGGCGGTGTTCTCCGATCCCCGCCGCCCGGGCCACCACGTGGCCGCCAAGGACACCTTCCCCATCCGGGCCCTGCAATCCAACGCAGCCCCCTTCGAGATCCGCATCCAGGACAGCCACCTCGACTCCACGAGCTGCCGCGGCCACGCCGGCACCGGCCCCGATGGCCCGCGCCTGGCCTGGGATCTTCGCTTCGAGGGTACTTGCGAGCCGCTCCTGCACTTCCCCGTCCGCGCCATGTACCGCGCCGGC
>CAZLNM010000144.1:0-9780 GCA_964561025.1 uncultured Myxococcales bacterium | reverse complement strand
CGTGCATTGTACGTCGCTGGAGGGGCCGGTCGCTTTATCCCATCAGCCACCCCGGTTTTACCCCGGTTTTGGGGTGTAACTATTTGAAAAGACTAGAGAGTCCCCGGCTCATCACCTCGTGCCCGCGGTCCGAGGGATGGATTCCGTCCTCGAGGAAGTACTCCGCCGTGACTGGCGCGACCTCCCGCCAGGCCCGGTCCAGATCGGCGAGCGCTATCTTCGCGGCCTGCGCCGCGTCCCGGATGGCCTGATAGTACGGTTCTACGATCTTCATCTCGCCGGCGTCGAGGAGCGGGCATGAGGTGCAAAGAACGGGCGTGCCCCCGGCCTCCTGGATGCGCCGCGCCAGCAGGGCCTGGACCCGCCCCACCTCTCCGGACGGCACCGACAAGAAGCAGTCGTTGAGCCCGAACTCGACGATCACCACATCGGGGCGCCATGACAGGATCTCGGCCAGACGGGCGAGCCCGCCCTCGCTGGTGTCGCCGGGGATACCGTGGTTCTGGCGTGAGATCTTCGCCCCTGAAAAGCGGCGCTCGAGCGCGTCCACGAACCGGTCGAAAAACCCCCGCTCGACCATCCAGCCGTAGGTGAGAGAATCACCCAGGCCTGCGATGCGGACTTCTTCACCGGAGGAGATCTTGTCGATGAGCGACGGAAAGGCTGGGACCATGCCGGCATCTTAGCCGGGCCTGGCCGGACTTGACAACCGCCACATGAGGTGATTTGAAAGCGGCCGTGGTTCGGACCGTAGCCTTCGTCCCGAACCGGGAGCGACACATGCCCAACCAGAACCCCACGCCTGGATCCGCCAAGACCGCCCCGGCCGACGAGGGCCGGGTGGACTTTCTCGCCGTGTTCCTGTGCGGCCTCACCGGCCTGTTCATTGCTCTCGCGTTCTTTCTTTCCTGAATGTTCCCTAGGCAATCTGAGTAGTCTAAAAGCTACATAAAATCACAATTTGTATCCGTTGAGATACAAAACCGATCTATCCGAATCCCTACAAAAAACAAAATATATATATTTTTCAATTATTTATTATTTGCCTGCTCCCACGTTGAATTCTTGGCATATGGCATCCAAATTGCTCACAGAGCAGCCAGAAAAAAACCTCCTGACTGGAGAACGGCATGAAAAATACGATCTTCTCGCTGCTTTCGGTGTTCGCATTCGGATGCAACCTGGCCGAGGATGCCATCCCTCCAGAAGCCGACGATCTTGCCCCGACCTTCAACAAGGAGGACACCGCCTACTACTCGGACCTGGCCACCGAGTTGCAAGGCGTCTTCCATGGCGAAATGGTCCTCGACCTCTCCTCGATGGCAGAGTCCGAGCGGCAGAGCTTGCTCGACTCGCTCCGCTCGGGAGGCTGGAAGCTCACCAGCCTGGTCACTGACCACATCAAGTTCGGCAAGAACCAGCTCAACACCGAAAAGCTCCACATGAACCTCTCCGCCGACAACGTCACCTCCCATCAGGTGACGCTGGACGGGACGACCGCCCGAGTGGAGTACACGCTCTCCATCGAGACCATCGTGTCCTTCGACGAGCTGCGCGCGGCCGGGATCGAGCCCGCCAGCCTCACCGACCGCACCTTCGCGGTGAAACTCCCCGCCGATCCCCGCGCCGTCTTCTCCCAGGTCGGCGAGCGTTGCGCCGAGGGGTTCGACGCCGGCTCGCTGGCGGATTACAACTACTTCTACTACTTTGTGCCCGAGAAGCCCGGCTGCGATCTCTCGCTGGTCACCGCCGCCTTCACCCTGCACTCCCTGCTGCCGCGCAAGTCCACCTATCCCGAGTACCACCGCCTCACGGCAGACCGGAAGGTCACCGTGGCGGTGTTCTTCGGCGCCGCCGATCACAACGAGACCGTCTCCCCCTCGGACGAGGGCGTGCGCGAGCACCGCGAGTTCCTCGACGCGCTGCGCTCGCGCGGCTTTGCCAAAACCCAGGATCTGAACCCTGGCCAGCGCTGGAGCCGCACCAAGGCCGGCCTCGAAGAAACCGTGGACGTGGTAAGCCCCAACGATCTGGCCGAGCTCAAGAGCGACACCCAGGGCCTGTTCCGCAAGGCGCTCAAGGAACACGAGATCATCATCTACGACGGGCATTCATTCTACGGCTCCCTGCGCGTGCTCCAGGAGAAGGACGCCTACCCCGCCGACACCTACCAGATCATCTTCATGAACTCCTGCTGGAGCTACGAGTACTACACCACCCAGGTCTTCAAGAACAAGGCCAGCGCCGCCGATCCCACCGGCTGGGCCCTGGCCGACGTGGTGAACAACACCGAGCCGGCCTGGTTCCTCAACGACGCCGAGGAGACCCGCATCCTGCTCACCAACATCTTCGCTGGCTGCGAGACGGGCGGCCGCGACGGGACACGCCAGTACACCTGGGAGGGGATCATCCAGGCCATGAACAAGTTCGCCCTGGATCGCTTCAAGAGCTGGCGACTGGAGAGCCATGAGGTGTACGGCGTGTCCGGCGTGCGGGAGAACTGCTACGACCCGGCGCACCCCGACGCCTGCCTGGGCCAGAACGGGCCCACAGACCCCGGCACCAGCGAGCGGACGAGCTTCGAGAACACGACCGCACAGGACATCCCCGACGAGCAGAGCGCCGGCATCGTCTCCACCATCCAGGTCAGCGACGACCGGGCCTTCACTGGCCTCGAGGTCAGCGTGGACATCGAGCACACCTGGATCGGAGACTTGGTGGTGGAGCTGCGCCACAACGGCACGACCGTGACCCTCCAATCCCGCGAGGGCGGCTCGGAAAAGTCCATCCACAAGATGTTCCAGCCGGCGGGCTTCGCCGGGCAGACCTCTGGCGGGACCTGGGAGCTCCTGGTCTCGGACCGCGCCGCGCGCGACACGGGGCGCCTCCAGTCCTGGAAGCTCACCTTCATCACCCCCAAGCAGGCCCAGGCCCCCAGAACCTACGCCAGCCAGGACAACCTCGCCATCCCCGACAACGATACGACCGGCATCGCCTCCACCATCGAGGTCCCGGACGAGCGCAGCGTGGGCACGCTCACCGTCCACGTCGACATCACACACAGCTACGTCGGGGATCTGGTGCTGGAGCTCGAGCACGCCGGGCGGGTGGTGACGCTGCAGAACCAGCAGGGCGGCTCGGCCCGCAACCTGGTCAAGGACTTCACCCTTGCCGATTGGCACGGCGCCAGCGCAAAAGGGAACTGGACCCTGCTGGTGAGCGACCGTGCGGCGGCGGACAGCGGCACCCTCAACGGCTGGTCCATCACCGTGGGTGACTGAAGCACGCCGAACTCCCCGCCGCGGTTTCCATCTGGATCCCTTCTTCCGAGATCGTCAGGCGCACCGCTCCGTCGCGGTCGGTGCGGACGACGTGCGCGCCGATCGCCTGCAAGCGCTCGAGCACCTCCGGGGCCGGTAGATTGAAACGGTTGCCGCCGCCCACCGAGATCACCGCCAGCGCCGGCCGCAGCGCGGCCAGGAAATCCCCGCCGCTCGAGGTGTCGCTGCCGTGGTGGGCCACCTTGAGCGCGAGCGAGCGCAAGCGATCGAGCGGGTGGTCGCGCACCATGCCCTCCTCCGCCTCCGCCCCCGTGTCCCCGGCGAGCAGCACCGCGCCGCCCGGATGAGACAGGCGCAACACCAGCGAGCGCTCGTTCTCGTCGCCGGGCAGCTCGCCCGGCGGCGGCCACAGCACGTCGATAGCGCAGCCGGAGAGTTCGGGCCGGTCCCCGGCGCGCAACACCCGGAGCCGGACCCGGGTCTCGCGCACCGCGGCCGCAAGGCACGGTTCGTCCACATCCAGCAGCGAGCGCGGCAGCCACACCTCCCGCGGGCGGAACTCGCGGATGATCCACGGCGCGCCGCCGGCGTGATCGGGGTGGAAGTGGGTCAGCGCCACCGCGTCCAGGCGCTGGACGTTGTGCGCCCACAGCGCCGGACCCACCACGCGCTCCCCGGCGTCGAAGCCTCCCGGCGAGAGCGGCCCGGCGTCGACGAGCAGGGTGCGCCCACCCGGGCAGCGAATCAGCGCGGCGTCCCCCTGCCCCACGTCCAGGAAGGTCACCTCGAGATCTCGCGCAAGGCGCGGGCCGAGCTGCGCCGAAAGCCACAGGCCGACGAGCAGCATGGCCGCGCCCAGCGCAAGCTTGCCGGCGTGGCGGCGGATGCCGATGTGCGGCACCAAGAGCAGCACCAGCACGAAAAGCGCCGCCTGGAACAAGGAGGGCGCCGCCGGATGGAGGCTGCCTCCGGGGAGAGCGCCGAACCAGCCGGCCGCGCCTGCCAGCCCTTCGGCCAGCCAGGCGCCCGCCTGCGCCGTGAGCGCGGCGGCGGCGGGGAACACGAAAAGCAATATCGCGCTGGCGATGCCCAGCGGCACCAGGAGCAGCGTGCACCACGGCACCGCCAGCAGGTTGGCGACCAACCCCACCGCGCTCGCCTGGTGGAAGTGCAAGGCGAGCAGCGGCCAGGTACCGATGGTGGAGGCGAAGGACACCAACAGAAGCTGCGCCGCGCGCGCCTGGAGCCGGGCCCACATCCCCGCCGGCATCTCGGCGGGAGAGAGCGGCACCCGCAAGGCGCGGGACAGCGGCGGCACCAGCAACAGGATCGAAGCCACCGCCGCGAAGGAGAGCTGAAAGGATGGCTCGAACAGCGACTCGGGCCAGGCCGCCAGGATGACAAGAAAGCTCGCCGAGAGCGTCTGCCAGGCGTCCGGGCGGCGGCGCAGCATCACCGCCAGAAGAAAGCACCCGGCCATGATCCCGGCGCGCAGCACGGGCAGGTGCGCCCCCGAGAGCAAGACGAAGAAGCCCGTGGCGACGAGCGCTCCCGCCGCCGCCAGGCGCCGCACATCGAAGCGCAGGGCGAGCGCCGGCACGCAGGCCAGCAGCCACAGCAACAGCCGGTACGCCCCCAGCGCCACCACGGCCAGGTGCAACCCGGAGACCGCCAAAAGGTGCGCAAGCCCCGCGCGCCGAAAGTCCCGGAAGGTCGCCGCCGGAACCGCGCCCTGCTCGCCGGTCGCAAGCGCGATGAACACACCACGGCCCTGGGCAGGAAGCTCGAGCCGCTCCAGAAAACGCATCACACGATCGCGCATGGCCTCGGCCGCGCGCGCGAGCCCGGCCGGGGCGGCGCCGGCCTCCAGCACCACGTCCTGACAGGACTCGACGAAACCCCGGTAGAGAACACCGCGCCGCCGGTCCCGCTCGGCCGGATCGGGTACGTTGAAGTTGCGGCTCGGTCGCGGGACGCGCACCGAGGCCAGCAGGCGAAGGCGATCCCCCGGCAGGATGCGCGGGCAGGTGGGCGCCGCCTCGCCGGCAGGCCCGCTTGCGATCCGGAGCAGCATCCGCCCCGACGCCGGCCGCTCCGCGCCGCCGGGATCGCGAAACGAATTCACCTCCAGCAGGAGCGTCCAGCCTTCCTCGGAGGGTCGCAGCGCCGAACGCGCCTCGGCCCGCACCACCTGGCGGCCGGACAGCGCCGGCGCGGGGGCCTCTGCCGGCGGCACGCGGGCCATCCCCAGCAGGAGGAAGGCGAGCAACCACAAGGAATGCCGGAAGATGCCCAGCCGCCGCAAGGCCCCCGCCAGCGCCGCGGCCAGGATCAGCCCCGCCGCCCCGGCCCAGGCCGCGCCTCGGTGGAGGCCGAGCGCTTGCTGGACAACGATGCCGGTTCCGAAAGCGAGGGCCAGGGGCAAGAGCGGCCGGCGCATGGGCCAGGCCGTGGGCGCAAGACGGCCCGGGGCCGGGGAGTCACTCATGCGGGCCTCGCGAAAGCAAAAAACGCTCGAAGTCCGCCGGGGAGTTGAGATTGCGCGTCACTCCCTCGTCGTCCGTCATCACCTGCGCGAGCCATCCCCGCGCGCGCCAGCCGTCGACCACCGCGCGCGCCCCACCGTCCGCCTGCGGCGCAAAAAGATCCGCAAACAGCTCCCGCCGGAAAGCCAGCGGGTGCCCGGGCGCGCCGTGGAAACACGCCACCGCGGCGGGATGGCCGTCGAGCGCCGCGCGCGTGGCTTCGACCGTCCCGGCGTCGATCTTCGCCTGATCCACCAGGACGTACAGCAAGCCGGCGGCGTCCCGCGCAGCCTCCATGGCGCAACGAAGCGACGAGATCTGCCCCCGGCCCGGGTCGGGGTTCACCACCCAACGCGCGTCCGGGATCTCGCCCACCTCGTCTCGCGCGAGATCCGCGGCCACCACCAGCAGGATCGGCTCGCATCTTGCGTCGCGCAAGGCCCCGGCCAGGATGGAGAGAAGGCTTTTTTCGCCGGCCTTCAGCAACGCCTTGGGCCGTCCCATGCGCGAGCCGGCGCCGGCCGCGAGCACCGCCCCCGCCACGCGCGGTTTCATCGCCTGCGGCGAGAGCGGCGCCGGGGACGGGCCAGGGCCCGCATGCGGTCGTACAGCGGCAGCAGGCCCTGCAGCAGCAAGGCCGAGACCGCCTCGCGCCGGTAGTCACGGGTGGAGCGGATGTCGTCGATGGCCCGGGCGGCCTCTCGGCAGGCCTCGGCCGCCGCGCGCGCGCGCTCCAGGGTGAGCACCTGGCCTTCCAGGGCCGCCTCGGCCGCCGGCACGCGGATGGCGGTGGGCGCCACCGCCCCCAGCGCCACGCGCACCCCGGTCAGCCGCCGATCGCCGTGGCGCTGCGCCAGAAATGCCACCGAGGCCTTGGAGCAGCACATCCCCTTGCGCTGGCCGGCCTTCTCGAAGAACGACACCCAGCGCCCGCGCCGCAGCGGGATGCGCACCGACTCGATCAGCTCGTCGACCTGCATGACGGTCTTGGCCGGACCGACGAAGAACTCGTTGATCGGCACCGCCCGGCCGCGCTCGCGCGCCACCAGCGCCACCCGCGCCTCCAGACACAGCAGGGCCGGGATGGAGTCGCCGGCGGGCGAGGCGTTGGCCAGGTTGCCGCCCAGGGTGCCCCGGTTGCGGATCTGCACCGAGCCCACCTGGGCGCAGGCCTGGGCCAGAAGGTGCGCGTGCCGGCGCACCGCATCATCGTCGGCGATCTGCTGGTGGGTCACCGCCGCGCCGACGCGCAAGTCCCCCTCGGGGGTGATCCCGATGCCGCCGAGCTCCGCCAGATCGCTGATGTCGATGAGGATGCGGGCCGAGGCCAGCCGCTCCGGCCGGACCAGCAGGTCGGTGCCGCCGGCGATGAGCGCGCTCACCGGCCCGTCGGCCCACAACATCTCGCTCACGTCGGCAAGAGAGCCCAGGCGCAGAAAATTCAGCATGGCCGTCCTTTCCGCGCGCCCTCAGGCGCCCTTGCCGCCCTTGGCCGGGGCCTTCGGGGAATCATCCCGCCCGGCGCGGCCCGCGCCGGACTTGCCCTCTCCGCCCGGCCCACGCCGCCACAGGAAGATCAGCTCGGCCGCCACCGACACGGCGATCTCCTCCGGGGTCACCGCTCCGATGTCGAGGCCCACCGGCGAGCGCACGAACTGGATCTGCTCCTCGGAGACGTTCTTCCCCTTGAGCCGCTCGCGCGCCTCCTGGGCCTTCTTCTTGCTGCCGATCATGCCCAGGTAGGCGAGCTTGCGGCCCACCAGCGCCTCCAGCACCGTAAAATCGTGCTCGTGGCCGCGGGTGACGATGATGACGTGGTCGCGCGGGCCGGGGGCGCGGGCGGCGATGGCCTCGGCGTAGGGCTTGTTGATGATCTCCTCGGCGTCGGGGAAGCGCTCGCGGTTGGCCCACTCCTCGCGGTCGTCGGCCACCACCGTGCGGCAGCCGAGCATGGACAGCACCTTGGCGATGGCCGCGCCCACGTGCCCGCCGCCGTAGATGAACACCCGCCGCGGCGCCACGATGGGCTCGAGGTACAGCGACATCTCGCCGCCACAGCTCATGCCCAGCTCGTCCAGCTTGTAATGGACCGTGCGCGGCCCCTTGCCGTCCTCGATGGCGTTGAGCGCGTCCGAGATCACCCGCGCCTCGAGCACGCCGCCGCCCACCGTGCCGCGGATGCTGCCGTCAGGCAGCACCAGCATCTTGGCCCCCACCCCGCCCGGGGTGGAGCCGGTGGCGCGCACCACCAGCGCCAGCGCGCCGTTCTCCTCCTGCTCGATGATCCGACCCAGTTCCTGGGCGATGTTCTTCATGCTCTCCATCGGCGGCGATGCCATGCGTCACCTCCCGCTGCGCCGGTGGGCCCGGCGCCGAGCCGTTTTTCGGATGGCCGATACGATCTTGGCGTACCCCGTGCAGCGGCACAGGTTGCCCGCGATGCCGGCGCGGATCTGCCGCGTGGTGGGGCGCTGGTAGCGGCGCAAGACCGCCTCGCCCGCCATGACCATGCCCGGGGTGCAGTAGCCGCACTGCACCGCGCCCTCCTCCACGAAGGCCCGCTGCAGGTCGGACAACCCTTCCTTGGAGAGCCCCTCGATGGTGGTGATCTCGTGGCCGTCGGCCTGGGCGGACAGCACCAGGCAGGAGGGCACCAGCTTGCCGTCCAGCAGCACCGAGCAGGCGCCGCACTCGCCGATGCCGCAGCCCAGCTTGGTGCCGGTCAGGCCGGCCCGCTCGCGCAGGGTGTGCACCAGCCGCTCCTCGGGCTCGACCTCGAACACCGCCGGGGAGCCGTTCAGGGTGAAGTGGATGGTGAGGCTCATGCTTTCTTCTCCTGGAGCGCGGTCAGCACGTCCTCGGCGCGCACCGGCAGGCGGAAGAAGCGCACCCCCAGGGCGTCGGCGATGGCGTTCAGCACCGCCGGGGTCACGCCCACCATGGCGGTCTCGGAGATGCCCTTGGCCCCGTAGGGCCCCTCCGGCTCGCGCACCTCCACCGGCGTGGTGCGGATGTCCTCGGGAACGTCCAGGCTGGTGGGGATGACGTAGGTATGGAAGTTGGTGGTGAGGAAGCGGCCGCCCTCCAGGCGGACCTCCTCCATGAGGGCGTAGCCGATGCCCTGGGCGATGCCGCCCTCGCTCTGGCCCTCGAAGCCGGTGCGCGAGATGACCTTGCCGCCGTCCAGGTGGGCCTCCACCGCGGTCACCGCGATCTCGCCGGTGAGGGTGTTCACCTCGACCTCGGCCACGTGGGTGCCGAAGCTGTAGAAACGGTGCGGCAACCCATCGCCCATCTCGCGCTCGGCCACCGGCACGTGGAACACGGCCTGGACCGATAGAGGCTCCTCGCCGAGCAATTCCCGCAGCGGCCGGAGCCCGCCGCTCCCGGCCAGCTGGTCGCCCTTCAGCCGCCCGGGGCCTGGCGCCCATCCGAAGGCGCGCTCCGCGCGCTCTCCCAGCACCCGCTCGAGCTTCTCCGCGGCCAGCTCCACCGCCTTGCCCACCGCGAAGATGGTGCGCGAGGCGGTGGTGGTCCCGGAGTCGGGCGTGACCGCAGTGTCTGCTCCGATGATGGAGAGACGCGAAAGCGGAACTCCCAAGCGTCCGGAGAGAATCTGCAGGTAGGCGGTGTAGGCCCCCTGGCCGATCTCGTTGGTGCCGGCGCGGAGCTGGAGCGTCCCGTCCGGCCGGAGATCCAATCCCACCTCGGCGTAGTCCGGGATGCCGATGCCCAGGCCCAGGCCCTGCATCTGGGTGGCCACGCCCACGCCCCGGCGCAGGTAGGGCTTGAGCGACGGGGAAGCCGGTTTCGCGGGAGCCCGCCGGCGGCGCGAGCGGTACAAGGCGCCGCGCTGCGCCGAGCGCACGGTCCGGCCCGCGCCCACCTCGCAGGTCATGGGGTAGCCCAGCCCGGCCAGGTCGCCCTTGTGCAGCACGTTCTGCTCGCGGAACTTCAGCGGGTCCAGCCGCAGC
>CAZLNM010000143.1:0-9809 GCA_964561025.1 uncultured Myxococcales bacterium | reverse complement strand
CTCGCGACGTTCCTGCCCAAAGGGAGGGGAAAGAACCCTTTCCCCTCATAGCAGAAAAGCTGCCGAAGCTCGGCCGCAGTCAAGGGCGAGCGAAGCGAGTCCCGAAAGGACCGGAGCGGGCTCGGCCGCGGAGGCCCTTGACTGCACAGGCCGAGCGGAGGCTAGCCGAAACCTGATACCCTTTCGGGCGCACGCGGGGCTCACTGAACCCGCGCGTTCGCGCGCAAGATGAGGATTTGGGCCTCCCGCGATCTTCGATAAAGTTTTTGCTGAGTTCGGCAAAGAGGACATGGCGACCCAGGACGACACGCTGATCGTGAGCGACTTGCACCTGCGGGCCGGGTCGGAGCGGGCGGGGGCCGCGGACTTTACGCGGCTCGTCTCGGGCGCCGCCGCGGGCGCCCGCCTGGTCCTCGCCGGCGACATCTTCGACCTGGACTGGGTGGGGAGAGCGCCGCAAGCGGGGGAAGGCCCGACCGCCGCGGCCGGGCGCCTGCGCGCCATCCTGGAAGAGTTCCCCGAGACGGTCACGGCGCTGCGCGATTATCTTTCTCGCGGGGGCGAGATCCTCTGGCTCCCCGGCAACCACGACGCCGAGCTGGCCCACCCCGAGGTGCAGGCGGCGCTGCAAGCGGCGCTGGGACAGCCCGGCCCGCGGCTGAGGTTCGAAGCCGAGAGCGTGGAAATTGACGGAGTCCATGTGGAGCACGGCCACCAGTACGACCCGGACAACCGCTTCCTGCCCGACACCCGCGCGGCGGTGGCGCGCGGCCGGCTCGCGGATCTGCCGCTGGGCTGCCTCTTGACGCGGTTCTTGCTCTCGCGCCTGCCGTATTACCGCGAGCGTGGCGACCAGCACCGCACGCCATGGGACACCTTCCGCGGCGTGCTGCGGGACTTCGGCTGGCGCACCCCGTGGATGGTGCTCCTGTACTTCGTCTCGGGCGTCCGCATCGCGCTCCTTGCGGGGAGCCCGCTTTCGAAATGCGCGCCGGTGACCATGCGGGGCCCGCTGTCCGTGGTCCAGCGCATGTACCTGGACCGGATGGCCATGGGCGCGCTCCTGGTCGTCTTGCTCGGGTTGGCCTTGGCCGTGCCCGCCACGGCCGGCCGGCTCTGGCTCTTGCCGCTGTGCCTCGTGCTCGGCTTGGCGCTCGTCATCCCGCCCACGCGCCGGCACGAGTTCTTCGAGCGGGCCCGGCGCGAGGGCATCGCGGCCGCCCGGAAACTCCTTTCCGCGGGCGTCCGCGAGGTGATCCTGGGCCATACCCACCGGGCGGACGAGGTGGTCCTCCCCGAGGGCCGGGTGGTGTTCCTGGGGGCCTTCCAGTTCGGCACGGCGCGCGGCCGGCCCTTCGCGCGCCTGCGGCAGGGGCGCGCCGAGCTTGACTGGCTACCCCCGATCGGGTAAGCCAGGGCCGTCATGGGACGACGGCCGATGGGAGACACGCGCCGCCGCCAGATCCTCGAGGGTCTGCTGCGCGCGGTGGCGAGATACGGGCTGCGCGAGTGCAACATGTCCCGCGTGGCCGACGAGGCCCGGCTCTCGCGCGGGATCCTGCACTACTACTTCTCCGACAAGGAGGAGATGCTGGGCGCGCTGGTGGATCATTTGCGCGAGGAGAACTTCCGCCACTTCGCGTCCAGCGTGGGCCGCATGAAGGGCCCCTGGGAGCGGCTGCGCTCGGTGCTGCGCTACCCGGCGCGGCGCTTCGGGCGCGAGCGCGGGGCCATGCTGGCCAAGGTGTGGGTGGAGTTCTGGGGGCTATCCTCGGAGAACGAGCGGGTGCGCGAGTTCGTGCTGCGCTTGCAGTCCGACCTGCGGGAGCTTTTGCGCCTGCTCATCCAGGACGGGCAGGACGCGGGGGCCTTTCGCCGCGACGTGCCGGCCAAACACCTCGCCATCATCCTGATGGGCGCGCTGGAGGGGCTGGTGCTGCAGTGGCGCTTCGATCCCCGCGGCGCGCCCTTCGCCGCCACCGCCCGGAGCCTGGAGCGGGTGATGGAGCGGGTGCTGCGGGGGTAGGCTCACTCCGCGAGGTTCTCGGTAATATCTGAAAAAGTCTTGACCTTTTCAGAGATTACTCGAATAATCAATACATGCTCGAAAGGACCCTCACCGCCCGGGTAGACCTCCTCCTCCAGGACTACAAGAAGATGGTGTTCCTCTCGGGGCCACGCCAGGTCGGAAAGACCACCCTGGCGATGCAGGTTGCAGACCGGCGCGGCGGGGGGCAGCGGTTCAACTGGGACGTGATCACCGATCAGAAACGCCTGCTCAAGCACCCGTACTTTTTCACCGAGCACACGGCACCGGAGCAGCGCCTGGTCCTGTTCGACGAGATCCACAAGTACTCCCGCTGGAAGAACTACCTCAAGGGCGCCTACGATCTCCATGGGCGTGACTACCAGTTCCTGGTCACCGGCAGCGGCCGGCTCGATCTGTTCCAGCGGGGTGGAGACAGCTTGATGGGGCGCTACCTCTCCGTGCCGTTGTTCCCGCTGACCGTCGGCGAGCTGGCCGGCCGATTGCCCTCGTTCTCGCAGTTTCTCGCCGTGCTCAGGGACGGCCCCGCGAAGGCTTCCGCGCCCAGGAGCGCGTACCCGGCCCTGAACACCCTGGGGGGATTCCCGGAGCCGTTCGTCCGCCAGGAGCAGTCGTTCTACAACATATGGTCCGCCGAGCGTCGGACGCTGCTCATCCGGCAGGACGTCCGGGACGCGACCCGGATCCGCGAGATCTCACTGCTGGAGATGCTCGGTCACTTGTTGCCCGAGCGAGTGGGTAGTCCGCTGTCGCTCAACGCCCTGCGGGAAGACCTGGGCGTGGCCTTCGAAACTGTGCGGGACTGGGTGCAGGTGTTGGCCCGCTTCTTCTATGTCTTCCTGGTCCCTCCCTTCACCGCCAGTCTGGCCCGCACCTTGAAGAAAGAACAGAAGGCCTACCTGTTCGACTGGGCCGAGCTCGAGGACCCGGGCGCCCGTTTCGAGAACCTGGTGGCCCTCCACCTGAAGAAGGCCGTGGACACCTGGCGGTCCCTGGGCGAGGGCGAATGCGGCCTGAGCTACATCCGCGACAAGGAGAAGCGCGAAGTCGACTTTGTCCTGCTCCACCGGCGGCGGCCGGTGTGCCTGATCGAGGCGAAACGGGCGGACACCCAGCCGTCCAGCCACCTCGAGTACTTCCAGGATCGCCTCGGCCTGCCCGCCGTTCAGCTGGTCCACGCACCCGGAGTCCTGCGCCGGTTGACCCGCGGGAAACACACGCTGTGGGTGGTCTCGGCCGATCGGTGGCTGGAGTGTCTGCCGTGAGCCCGTCCCGCGGGACGCTCACTCCCAGATCCCGGCGATCCTCTCGCCGCACCCCGGGCAGCGGCCCTGGCGAAGCCGGTTCTGGGCCACGAAGAACCCCCGCCGCTCGATGAGCGTCGCGCCGCAGCCCGGGCACACGGTGTCCTCGCCGCCGTCGCCGGGAACGTTGCCCAGGTACACGAAGCGCAAGCCCTCCGCCTTCCCGATCTCGAAGGCCCGCCGCAAACTAAAAAGCGGCGTGGCCGGCCGGTCCAGCATCTCGAAGTCGGGGTGGAAGCGCGACAGGTGCCAGGGCATGTCCCGGTCCACCGAGGCAAGCCAGGTGGCCGCCTCCTGGAGCTCCTCGGGCGAGTCGTTCTCGCCGGGGATGAGCAGCGTGGTGACCTCGACCCAGATGCCGAGCCGGCGCATGCGCGCGATGGTGTCGAGCACGGGTTGCAACCGCGCCCCGCACACCTTGCGGTAGAACTCGTCGCGAAACGACTTGAGATCGACGTTGGCCGCGGCCAGCACCGGGGCGATGTCCTGGATGGGCGCTTCCTCGGTGTAGCCGTTGGTCACGAACACGCTGCGGATGCCGGCGGCGGCGGCCAGCTTCGCCGTGTCGTGCGCCCACTCGAAGAACACGCTGGGCTCGGTGTAGGTGAAGGAGAGCGAGGCCGCTCCCAGCGAGCGCGCCGCGCCCACCGCCTCCTCGGGCGACAACCACTCTCCGGGCAGCGCGCGGCCCCGGCGCGGGGCCTGGGAGATGGCGTGGTTCTGGCAGTGGCGGCAGGAGAGGTTGCAGCCGGCCGCGGCCAGGCTCAGGCTGCGCGAGCCGGGCAAAAAGTGATAGAGCGGCTTTTTTTCGATGGGGTCGTCGTGCACCGCCACCATGCGCCCGTAGGAGAGCGAGTACAGCTTGCCCGCGCGGTTCTCGCGCACCGCGCACAGGCCGCGCTTTCCCGGGGCGATGCGGCAGCGGTGCGGGCACAGCGCGCACTTCACCGCGCCGTCCGGGAGGGACTCGAAGTACCGGGCCAGCGGGGCCTCGCGAACGCTTTCCATGCGCCGCAGTGTACCGGATCCGGCCCGCCGAGAAAACGGCCTTGAGACAATCTTACCGGCGTGGTACACAGCGCCCCAGGTGAACGGGGCCTGGCCCCCCCAAACCAGGAGCGAACATGCGCTGTCAGAGCGTCTCCGTGTGCAAGAAGGTCGTGGACCGTACCGCGCGCCGCTGCGCCGAGCGCGGCATCCTCATCCCCACCTTCGCCGAGATGAAGGACCCGCGCCTCGTCCCCGAGAAGGTGCGCCGGGCGCTGAAGGGCATCGGCCTGTGGGATGTGCACCCGCTCAACCTCTTCCGCATCACCTGGAAGAACGACCCCGACAGCGGCGGTTTCGGCAAGGTGAACTTCCTCGAGATCCCCTCCAGCCTGAGCGGGGTCAGCGCGCGCATCGTGGGCCTTACGGGCAAGTTCTTTCCCACCGGGGCCCACAAGGTGGGAGCCTCCTTCGGCTGCCTGGTGCCGCGCCTGGTGACCGGCAACTTCGACCCCACCGCCCACAAGGCGGTGTGGCCCTCCACCGGCAACTACTGCCGCGGCGGGGCCTACAACTCGCGCCTGCTCGGCTGCGACGCCATCGCCATCCTGCCGCAGGAGATGAGCCGCGAGCGCTTCGACTGGCTCAAGGAGATCGGCGCCGAGATCATCGCCACCCCCGGCTGCGAGTCGAACGTGAAGGAAATCTACGACAAGTGCTGGGAGCTCAAGAAGACCCGTGACGACGTGGTGGTGCTCAACCAGTTCGAGGAGTTCGGCAACGGCATGTGGCACTACGAGGTCACCGCCTCGGCCATCCAGGAGGCCTTCGAGGCGCTGGCCACTGGCTCGGAGCGCCTGAGCGCCTACGTCTCCTCCACCGGCTCGGCCGGCACCCTGGCCGCCGGGGATCGGCTCAAGGAGCTGCACCCGGCCCTCAAGATCGTAGCCGCCGAGGCGCTGCAGTGCCCGACCCTGCTGCGCAACGGTTTCGGCGACCACCGCATCGAGGGCATCGGCGACAAGCACGTGCCCTGGATCCACAACGTGCGCAACACCGACCTGGTGGTGGCCATCGACGACAACGACCCCATGGCGCTCATCCGCCTGTTCAACGAGCCGGCCGGGCGCGCCTTTTTGCGCAAGCAGAACGTGCCGGCGGAGACGGTGGACCGGCTCGACCTGCTCGGCATCTCCAGCGTGGCGAACCTGCTGGCCTGCATCAAGACCGCCCGGCGCCTGCAGCTCGGCGAGCGCGACGTGCTGTTCACCGTGTTCACCGACTCCATCGAGATGTACCGCTCGCGCCTGGTGGAGCTGGAGCGCGCCGCGGGCCGCTACAGCGAGCGCCAGGCGGCGCTGGACTTCGAGGTGCGCCTGCGGGCCCAGCACACCGACTTCATGCTGGAGCTCACCCAGGAGGACCGCCTGCGCATCCACAACCTCAAGTACTTCACCTGGATCGAGCAGCAGCAGAAGGACATCCAGGAGCTGCGCGCCCAGTGGGACGAGTACCAGAGCTACTGGCCGCTGCGCTGGCGCCAGGCCGGGACCTACGACACCCTGATCCGGGACTTCAACCGCCGCTCGGGCATGAGCCGCAAGTACCGCTGATCTACGACACCTGAAAATGCTGCCAGTGCGTGGGCCTTCCGAGGCCCGTCGAAGCGCGCGAGATGACCTATTTCTCGTCTTCGAACACCGAGCGCATGCTGTCGAAGAAGCTGCGCTCGCGGCCGGAGATCTTCTCCAGCTCGCCGTCGTCGAGGAACATCCCCCCGCAGGAGAAACACTTGTCCACCTCCACCTTGTTCACCTGGATTGTGGAGAGCTTCATGCCGCACTTGGGACAGCTCATCCAGTGCAACTCCTTGAGGCGCTTCTTCTCCTCGTCGGCCATCTCCTCGCGGGCCTTGACCATGAGCCGGCGGAGCTTCAGCGCCTCCTGGCGGGCGAAGTATTCCTCTTCCTGGTTGCTTCCCTTCAGCGGAGACATGGTGATCCTCCTTACTTGAGTTCTTCCAGGTTGCGCCTGGCCACCGCCGCCTCGGGTCCGTTCGGCAGGATGTCCAGGTACTTCTGGTAGTATTTACGCGCCTCGTCCTTGTTGCCGAGGTAGCGGTGGGCCTCGGCCAGCCCCATCACCGCGTCGGCGTAGTTCGCGTTCCGTTGCAACGCCTTGCGGAAGGCGGCGATGGCCGCGCTGTAGTTGCCCAGGTCGAGGTAGCACAGCCCCACCCCGCTCTGCGCCTCCACGTCGTCGGCCTTGAAACCCAGCGCGGCCTGGTAGGCGGCCAGCGCCTCCTGGGAGCGGCCCCGTTCCTGCAAGCGGTTGGCCTGCGCCATCCATCCGTCGTAGTCGGCCGGCGCGGCCGGGGCGGCGGGTTTCTCCTCCGGCTTCTTCTCCTCGGGTTTCTTCTCCTCGGGCGGCGGCGGGGGCGGGGCCAGGGAGGCCAGCAGCTCCTTCGCCTCCGGGTGATCGGGGCTCTGTTGCAGGATACGCTCGAGCTGCACCTTGGCCTCGTCAGCGCGCTTCTGCTCGATGAGCACCCGGGCCAGGTGGTAGCGGGCGCGCAGGAACTCGGGCCGCCCTTCACGCTGGGCGGACTCGATGGCCGCGTTCAGCAGCCGCACCGCGGTGTCACGGGCGGCGGGATCGGCGGCGGCGGCGGCCCCGGAGACGAACAGCAGATCGGGATCCTGCGGCCGGGCCTTCTCCAGCTCGGCGATCAGCACGTCGATCTGGGCCCGGTCGCTGCCGCGCACCCGCAGCAGCTCCGCCTGCGCCACGCGCCCCTCGAAGGACTCCGGCTCGATCTCGCGCGCCGCGCCGATGGCCCGCTCGGCGGCGTCCTGGTCTTGACGGCCGGCGGCGGCCTGCGCCTCGCGCTCGCTGGTGAGCTTTTCCTTCTCCGCGGCCAGCTCCAGAAGCTTTGCCTTGGCCTCGGCCGGCGGCTCCTTGCCATCCTTGGGGGAGAGCTGAGTCACCTGGCCTTCCAGGGCCTTCAGGCGAGCGTCGAGCGTTCGTACGCGCTCGCGCGCCCGCTCCATGCGCGCAAGGTACACCTGGGCCAGCGCCGCCTGGGCCTTGGCGAACCGCCCCTTGCTCTCGGAGATGGCCGACTGGAAGTTGGTCAGCGCCTCCTCGTACCTGGCCGGGGTGTCCCGCATGAAGGCCTCGAGCCCGGACTTGTACTGCTGCAACGCCAGCGCCGGGATCTCCTCGCCGCCGCGGAGCTTGCGCCACAGCTCGTGCACCTTCTCCGGCATGAGCAGGTAGAAGGCGCCCGCGCCCAGCACCACGATCAGCAGCGGCACGATGACCATCCACTTGCGCCGGCCCCGGCGCCGCCACTTCTCGACCACGTCGTCCTCGGCGTCGCCCGCGGCGCGCTCGTCCCAGCTGTCGGGCTCGGCGCGACCCTCCACGGGTGGCACCGGCGCCGCCGGGTAGGCGGGGGCGGACGGCATGGAGGGCACAGAAGGATAGGAGGGCGGCGGCGCCACCGGGATGGCCGGCTGGCTGACCTGCGCGCCGGAGAACACCGGGCCTCCGGCCGGCGGCATCCCCGGCGGGGGGTAGGCGGGGGCCGGGGGCGCGGCGGGCAACCCGGGGTAGGAAGGCATGAGCGGCGGCGCCGGCATGGGCGCGGCCGGGAGCGGGCCGGTGGGGTAGGCCGCGGCCTGCGGGTAGGGCACCGGGGGCTGGCCCACCGGCGGCGCGTAGGGCGCGGCCGGCGGCGGCATGCTCTGCGGCGGCACCACCGCCGGCAGCGGTTGGGTGACCGGCGCGGCGGGCGGGGGCATGGCCGGCAGCACCGGCTGCGACTGATCCACCACGCGGAAGAACGACGCCAGCTCGGCGATGCTCCCCAGCTTCTTCCATGACTCGCCGCTCTTGCTGATCTCGTCCTCGCGGGAGACCTTGCGCTCCACGATCCACTTCTGCAGCGTGGTCAGCTCCTTGAAGCTGAGCATCTGGCCGTCGGGCTTGCGGATCATCCAGTTCTTGGAGGCGGGGGCCTCCTCCTCGTGGCCCGGCACCACCGGCTCAGTGAGCACGAACGACTTCTTGCGGATCTTGAACATGTGGCCGCAGCTGCTGCACTTGACGGTGATGCCGGCCTCGGTCACCCGGTTGTCGTCGAACTCGTACTCGGTGCCACAGCGTTCGCAGCGGATATCCATGCGTCGACCTCGCGCGCGGCGTCAGGGGGTCAGCACCTGGCGCAGCTTTTTCTCGGCGGCCTGGGCCCGATCGCGGTCTCCCAGCCCCTGGTAGGCCTTGACCAGGCCCTCCAGCGCCTCGCGCGATCCGGGTTTCGCTCCCAGCGCCCGGTTGAACTCCAGGGCGGCCCGGGAGAAGCGCTTGCCGCGCAGCGCCTGCTGGGCCTCGCCCATGGCCCGGGCGTACACCGGCTCCGGGTCGAGATCGGCCGCCAGCGGGATCTCGCCCTGCGGGCGCTCGGGCCGCTCGGGGAAGTGCACGCCCAGCGCGCCCAGGGGGAGAAAGCGCGAGGCGTCGAAGACGCCGTAGCGGGTGAGCGTGGCGGCGACCGCCACCACCAGCACGAGCGTGGAGAGCCCGAAGGAGAGCCACAGCCACAGCGGCAGGCGCGACGGGCGCGGCGGGGCGCCCGTGGCGGCGGCCAGCGCGGCCGGCGGCGAATACAGGGGAGGCGCCACCCGGGCCTGGGCCGGGGCGCTGGCCGCGCTCTCGCGGGCCAGGAAGGCCGCGGCGCCGATCCACTGGTCGCCGCCGGTGCCGACCTGGCAGCTCTCGGTGTCATCCCGGTCGGCCAGCCAGCGCAGCAGCGCATCCCGGCTGGGAAAATCATAGAGCAGGCCCTGCTGGGTGCGGACCTTGTACTCCTCGCGCGCGCGCAGCACGGGCTTGCCGCTCTGGGCGCGGATGGCGGAGACGCCGCGGGCGGCCGGAGCGGGGGCCTCGTCGGCGGACTTCATCTCCGCGGCCGAGGCCACGCTGACGAAGGCCTCGCCCGCGAGCTGGTCCAGGTTGGGGGTGAGCGAGGCGGGCTTGTGGGACGGCGCCGGGGGCGCCGCCGGAGGCGGCGGGGCCGGCGCCGGGGTCACGCTGGGCGGCGCCGGGGCGGGCATGCCCTCGCCGGTGAGCGCGTCCAGCGGCGTGGACTGCTCGTGCTGCTCTTTCCCCGGGGCGGTGGCCCGGGCGGCCGCGGGCACCGCCGGAGAGGGCGAGAGCGGCCGGGTGATCGCGGGCGCCGGCGGCAGGTTGAGCGGCGAGGGGGAGAGCGGCGGCGGCGCTGGCGGGCGCTGGTACTGGGGCACGGGCGCCGCGGCGGGCGCGGCGGGGGGCGGCGCGGCCAGCGGGGCCGCGGGCTCGTCGGGGCGGCGGACCACGAACAGGTGGCTGCAGCGCGGGCACTTGATCTGCGCCCCGCCGGCCGGGACCTTCTCGTCCAAGTTCGCCTGGGCGCTGCCCAACCCCGTCCG
>CAZLNM010000142.1:0-9984 GCA_964561025.1 uncultured Myxococcales bacterium | reverse complement strand
CACCACCGAGGCCACCCCACCGGCGATCGGGTCGGGGCAACCCTCGACGCGTTTGAACATGATCGAGGCCATGTTGTAGATCTCGACGCTGGCGCCGAGCAGGTCGGGATCGAGCTGGATCTCGGGCAGCGGGCAGACCTCGCGCGAGCCGACCTTGACCAGGTACACGCCCACCCGGTAGTTGTTGCCCACGCGGGCGATGCCGCCCAGCGCGATGAAGTCCGCGCCGATCTCCTTGCCCTGCTGGGCCACGACGTCGATCACGGAAGGCGGCAGCCGGTTCTTCTGCAGGGCCTCGGCGATCTCGCCCAGGGGGCCGCTGGCCTTCTTGGCGCCGCCCAGCGCGGCCAGCACCTGCTTGCGTTGGGTGGAGACGACGGTGACCTTCTCGGCCCAGGTCTGCAGGCCTTCCTTCTCGACCCGGATGTAGTGCTCGCCCGGCACCAGCTCCTTGAGCAGGATCGGGGTGGGGCCCACCTTGCGCCCGTCCAAAAAGACCATGGCGCCTTCCTCGTTGGCGCCGACCTCCAGCTCGCCGCGGGCCTTGAGCAGGAGCTTCTTGCGCAGCGCGTCCACGGTGTTGCGGAACATGGGCGGGTACTTCTCGGGGTCCAGGGTGAGGTCCGGCGCCAGGCGGATGACCTTGATCAGGACCTTGGCGCCTTCCTCGTCGTTGTCGGTGCGGTAGTAGCACACCGCCAGGTTGAGCAACGCCTCCACGATGGGGCCGAAGTCCGAAAGCAACGCCAGCGAGCCCTCGTACTTGTTCACCGCCGCCTGGAGGGCCTTGGCCGCCTCGGCGAACTTGAGCTCGTTGTAGAGCTTCTCGCCGTCCTTGCGCAGCTTCTCGGCGGCCTTGAGCTCGGCGTCGGACAGGGGCTTCACCGCCGTGGTCACGGTCTCCGGGATGAACACCGGGCCCTTCTGCAACGACACTTCCTCGCTGTGCTTGATCTCGTTCTTGATGAGCTCGGTCACCTGGCTGGTGACGTCGGCCGGCGCGCCCTTGAAGACCGCCTGGATGGGGAAGACGTAGATCTTGGCCTGGCTGCCGACGGCGGCCTCGGCGACGGTCTGCATCTGGTGGGGGAGCGGCACGCCCAGGAACACGAACAACGCAGCCAGCACCGCCGACACCGGCTGAAGCCAGAACTTCCGAACCGACGGCGTCATGGAGGGCTCCTTTCGCTCACGCCCGGAGGTTTGGCGCCTGTCCGGAGCGTCTTCTCCCGGATCGGACGTACCGGGAGGCGATTCGGTTCGCTGACTTTCCGGACCGAGGCGAGGGTACGCTATCAGAACGAACTTTGGCATGTCAATAACGGCACCGGCAAGGTTTTCTCTTCTGGGGATTCGTAGTTGACCCTTCCGGGGCCGGGCGCTACCATCGCCGCCAATGTTCATTCCCTTCATCGACGCCCACCTGCATCCGGAGAGCCGCCCGCAGGAGGATTTCGAACGCCTGCGGGAAGCGGGGTGCCTGGGGGTGGCGGCCCTGGCCGGAGGGGTCGGAGTGTACTCGGAGGCAACCTGCCTGCGGGACCACTTCCGCCGCCTGGCCGACTTCGACCGCGAGCGGGCGCGCCAGGCCGGACTCAAGGTCTTTTTGGGGTTGGGCCTCCACCCGGCTGCGCTCCCGGCCCGGGGCCTGGAGGAACTGCTCGCCGATCTTCCGGCGCTCCTGAAGCAGTATGGCGCCGCAGCGGTGGGGGAGATCGGGCTCGAACGAGCCGACGAGGCCGAGCGCCGGGTCCTGCGGCTCCAGCTCGACATCGCCGCCGAGGCCGGCCTGCCGGCGGTGGTTCACACCCCCCGCGCCGACAAGCGCCGCGTCCTGGAGGCCACCCTGGAGATCCTGCGCCAGAGCCGCCTGCCGCCGGGACGCGTTTTGCTGGATCACCTGGACGAGGAGACCATCGACCTCGCCGCCGGCGCGGGGTGCGCTCTCGGGCTCAGCGTCCACCCCACCAAGCTCACCCCCACGCGAGCGGCGGCCCTGATCGCGACGCGGCCCGAGGCGCGCTGCCTGCTGTCCTCCGACATGGGCGCCCGTCCCTCCTGGCTGTTCGCCGTTCCGGCTTCCATCGTGGCCATGCAGGACGCCGGCGTGCCCGATGCCGTCGTCCGGGAGGCGGCCGCCGGCCGCGCCGCGGCGTTGTTCTTCGGGGCCTCGTGAGCGCGCGCTCGGATCAGGAATTGGCCGGGGCCTTGCTCCACCTGCTCTGCGGCGCGGGCCGCCCGTTGTCGGTCCCACGCTTGCTGGGTCTTCTGGGTCTTCGGGCCGCCGCCCGGCGCCGGCTGCGCCGGATCTTGCAGGATCTCGCCCGCCAAGGGCGCGTCGAATCCGACCGGGGGCGGTACCGCGCCGCCGCCGGGCGGAAGCTCGAGGGGATCCTTCAGCCGGGGGAAGGCACCCTGCCATGGCTGGAGACGGACGACGGGCGCTCCACCGGCCCGCTGTGGCTCGGCCCGGCGGGGTGGGCCGGCGCGGTGGTGGGGGACCGGGTCGTGCTCGCGTTGCTCGGGCGCTCGGGCGATCGCCTGCGCGCGCGCGTCGAACGGGTGCTCTGCCGCGGCTCGGCGCGCCACGTCGGGCGGGTTATGGCCGGCGCGGGCCGGCGCTACGCCGTTCTCCTGGACTCGGGTGGCGTGAGCCTGCCCCTGACCGGTCATGGCCTCGACCTGCCCGACGACGCGTACGTCTCGGTGAGCGTGCAAGGCGGGGCGAGCCCCGTGTGCCGGCTGGAGACGGTGCTGGGCCAGCCGGGCACCTTGAAGGGCGAGATGGCGCGCCTGTTGTGCGAGGCCGGATTGGAGAGCGATTTTCCAGTAGCGGCCGAGGCCGAGGCCGCCGCCTGCGCCGATCGCCGCCGAGTGGCCGGGCGCAAGGACCTGCGGGATCGCCCATTCGTCACCATCGATCCCGACGAGGCCAGGGACTTCGACGACGCGGTGTGCGCCGAGCGGGTGGGAGGGGGGTTCTTGCTCCAGGTGGCCATCGCCGACGTGTCCGCCTTCGTGACCCCGGACGGCGCCATCGAGCGGGAGGCGGCGCGGCGCGGGACGAGCGTGTATTTTCCCGGAGCGGTGGTGCCCATGCTGCCCCATCGCCTCTCCGAATCGCTGTGCTGCCTTTCACCCGGCCAGGAGCGGGCGGCCCTGGTGGCGGAGCTCATCCTGAGAGGAGGGGAGTGCGCCGGCGGCCGGCTCTTCCCGGCGCTGATCCAGAGCCGCCGCCGTTTCACCTACGCCGAGGCGCAGGACATCCTGGACGGCCGGGCCGGTTGCGATCCGGGGCTCTGCCGCCAGCTCCAGACGCTCGCCGACTGCGCCGCCGAGCTCTGGCAGCGCATGAACGAACGCGGCGCGCTGGATCTGGACCTCCCCGAGTCCGACATCCGCCTGGACGGCGAGGGCCGCCCGGTGGCGGTAACTCCGGCCACGCGGCACGGCACCTGCCGCATCATCGAGGCCTGCATGGTCGCCGCCAACGAGGCGGTGGCCCGGCTGCTGCGCGATAGCGGCCTGCCGGCGCTCTACCGGGTTCACCGGCCCCCGGCCCCGCAGTCGATGCGAATTTTCGCCGAGACGGCGCGCGCGCTCGGGCTGCGGCTGCGTCTTGCGCGCGAACCAGATCCGGCCGACCTGGCCCGCGCGGTACGGGAGATGTCCGCTCATCCGGCGGGCCGGTTCCTGCACGGCCCGCTGCTTCGCAGCCTGATGCCGGCGGAGTACAGCGCCTCCTGCGAGATGCACTTCGGCCTGGCCAGCCCGGCCTACCTCCATTTCACCTCGCCCATCCGGCGCTTTCCGGACCTGATGGTGCACCGCCAGCTCGAGGCGCTGCTCGAGTCGGCCGGGCCGGACGGCGTGGACCTTACGCGCCCGCCCCGCGGCGGGAAATCGCGCTTCGACGGACGATTCGCGGATCGAGCGGCCCGCGCCGCCACGCGCCTGGAGCGCCGGGCCGCGCAGGCCGAGCGCCAGGCGCGCTTCTTGTACCAGGCCGCCTTCCTGGCGGAGCGGATCGGCGAGGCGTTCGAGGGGCGAGTGTGCGCGGTGTCCGAGGCCGGTCTCTTCGTCCGTCTCGAGCCCAGCGGGATCGAGGGCTTGCTCCGGCGGGAGGTGCTTGGAAAAGGTTGGCGTTACGACGAACGCCGGATACGATACGCCCGCCGCGGCGAACGAGAGGCGCTGACGCTTGGCAGCCCGCTTCTTGCGCGCGTGATCCGCGCCGATCTCGAGAGCCGGCGCGTCGAGCTGGACTGGGCCTCCGGAGGAAGCGCATGACCAACATCCGTCGCATGCTGGAGCAGCAGGAGCACGCCATCCTTCACCCCCGCGCCGCCTTTTCGGACGCCAGCCAGGGGAGGCACCGGCCCGAGCCGCCCTGCTCGCTGCGCCCGGCCTTCCAGCACGATCGGGACAAGATCCTGCACTCCAAGTCCTTTCGCCGCCTGCTGCACAAGACCCAGGTCTTCCTCTCGCCGCTGGGCGATCATTACCGCACTCGCATGACGCACACCCTGGAGGTGTCGCAGATCGCCCGCACCCTGGCCCGCGCCCTGCGGCTCAACGAGCAGCTCACCGAGGCCATCGCCTTGGGACATGATCTGGGGCACACGCCCTTCGGGCACGCCGGCGAGAGCGTGCTCGACAAGTTGCTCCCCGGCGGGTTCCGCCACTGGACCCAGAGCGTGCGGGTGGTCACCGTGCTGGAGCGCGAGGGGCGGGGCCTCAACCTCACCCGCGAGGTGGTGAACGGCATCGGACGCCATTCCAAGGGAAAGGGCCTCATCCTGGGCGGTGCCACCGACGAGCTTCCCTTCACCCTGGAAGGGCAGCTGGTCCGGGTGTCGGACATCGTGGCCTACGTCAACCACGATCTGGACGACGCCCTGCGCGGGGGCGTGCTCAAGCTCTCGGACGTGCCGGCCCGCCTGCTGCGGGTGCTGGGAACGACTCACTCGCGGCGCATCCGCCACATGGTGCTGGACATCGTCAAGCACACCGACCTCGACGGGGGCGGGCCGGTGCGCTTGAGCAACGGCATGGAGGAGGCGCTGGGCGAGATGCGCGCGTTCTTGTACCAGCGGGTGTACGAGAACCCCCGGGTGCACGAGGAGTTCGAAAAGTGCAGCAAGATGCTCAAGGACATGTTCGAGCTCTTCCTGGAGCGCCCCGAGGCCTTCCTGCGCCACGCCGGGCAGGAGCTGCCGGCCGCCGAGGCGGTGCGCCGGCGCGTCATCGCCGATTTCATCGCCGGCATGACCGACCGCTACGCCACCAACCTGTACCAGGAGCTGTTCGTTCCCCGGCCCTGGCCCATCCAGCGCACCGAACGCTGACCGTTCCTCGCCACATCCCCGGGTGTCGCAAGGAGGCTTGGCCTCGTTGAAACTCGCATGAACAAAAACCTGCTTCCAAGGGAACACCGCAAAGAACCCGCAAGCGTTCCTAACATTGAAAACGGCGGGAAAACCGACAGGATAGGCTCATCAAGACGAGAGGTTGGTTCGCGCGAAAGATCGGGTGTGCGGTGCCAACCTCACTCGCACTCGGACGGCTGCGGCTCGGGGGTGGAATCGGTCACCCGGCTCATGTGGGTGGCGTGCCCCTCCGGAGCGGCGCAGAAGTAGTTGCCACGGATGGAGGAGTCGCTGGGTTCGTTCCCCACGCAGGTGTCATAGAAGGTGCACTTCTTGGAGCCGCTGCCGCACTTTTGCGAATCGCAATCGTAATTGTTTTCACACGGGGAAGCGGAGTCTCCGTCAACGCTGGACCAGGTGCTCATGTCGTGTTGGTCGCCGCCCGGGTTCGTCGCGATGAAGGTGTCGTCGCAACCACCCATGTCGCAGTGGTGGTGGGTCCGCATCCCCTTGCACTGGGATTCGTTGTAGGGGATGCACACGGCGCTCTGGGCCTTGGAGCAGCAGAAGCTCTCGCAGTCGTAGTTGTAGAGGCAACCCTCACCGTCGGCCAGGTGGCGGCGGCAGCGGGCGGTTGTCCCGTCCGCGAAGCAGCCGAAGACGCAGGCGTGGAGCCGGTTGCCCACGCCGCCGACGAGCACGCAGTCTCCGCTCTGACAGAACCCGTCCCACGGGCAGTGGAACTGCAAGTTGGTCGAGTTGTAGCAGCGGTTGTCGGAGACCGGGCCGGTGTGATCCTTGAGCAGGCAGGCGAAACGCGCGCCGGCGTCGCTGGCCACCTGCCAGTCCCAGCTCGCGCCTCGATCCAGGCTGGCGCAGATGAAGGGGTCGCCGCACACGCCGGTCAGGCACTGCTCCGGCGCGCCGCACGACTCCGGGAAGCAGCACCACACGTCGCCGCGGTGCTGGCAGGCGAGCACATCGCCGCAGTCGAGGCACTGCGGGCCGCAGTGGTGCTGGACCACGCACTGCTCGCAGGTGGGGCCGCCCGAGGCGGCCTCGTTGCAGTAGCGTCCCGGCAGGCAGCCGCCGCAGGGATCCGTGTCCGGGCCGCCGTCGCCGTCGCCATCCTGCCCGTCCACGACCGCGTCGGTGTCCGGGCCGCCATCATCCGCGCCGCCGTCGGTGGCGTCCGCGCCGTCATCGAAGGCGTCCGGTCCACCGTCACCGTCCTGGGTAGGCTCGGATCCGGGGCGTACGCAGCGCTTGCTGACCGGGTCGCAGGTCAGCCCGTCCGGGCACACCGCCCCCGGCGCGCAGAAGAGGTTCTCGTAGGCCGGGTCGTACTGGCAGCAAACGCCGAGCGCGCCGATCGCCGCAACACCAAAAAACATCCACACCGCACAACGCATGGCGTTTCTCCTACCTCGGGTCACGACCGCCACTCGACGGCGCTCCTGCCCGCGCTGGCTGGTGGGGCCCCGCGGTCGGCCGCGCCAAGAGATACCCGCGCAGATGGCGAGCGATACGGGATGGCATGATCTCAGAACCTCAGCCGCGCCCCGACGCCCAGGCCGGCCGGCACGATCGTCACACCGGACGCCGTGTCCGCGTCGTCTTCGAAAAAGAAAAACAGCACCGCACCCGTCAGGGCCGCCGCGCCGGCCACCCCGAAGAGCACATTCGCGGCGAGCGCGTAGTTCTTGCCTTGGCGGTCGCGATCCGGGTCGAACTGGTGCTGGGCGGACGGATCGTAGGACATCTCGTCGGCGATGCGCTGGGACATCACGCCGAAAGTCAGCCCCAGCGCCCCGGAGATCAGGCCCGTTCCCAGCGAGAGCGTCGAGGCCCAGTGCCGCGCAAAGAACCCTCGCGACGCCGCCTTCTCCTCGAGGCGCGGAGGCTCGACGGGGCGCTCGACGACGGTGCGGACCGGAGGAGGGGGCGGGGCCGGGCGGACTGGAGCCGGCGGTGGCGCCGGTTCCGGGGTTGTGGCGAGCAGCGGCTGGGTGCGGTTGTCCAGCAGGGCCTGCAAGCCGCCGGCGGCGCCGCCGGCCAGGAGCTCGGCCAGGGTCCCCTCGGAACGCACGCTGAGCTTTCCGGGAGGATCGCCCACGTCCAGCCGGAGCAGTTCGAGCCGAAGCGACGTGGGCGTTGGCATCCGCAGGTTGGCCACCAGCAATCGGGAGACGCCGAGCAACTTGGCCAGGTCCACCAGGCACGCCTCGGCACCACCGCAGCCCGAAAGCGACCGGTCGGCCTCCTTCAGCCTGGCCTCGGCGGCGGCGCGGGGCATGAGACGGACGTCGGTGCGGTGGTCGAGAGTTTCGGACAGGGCCTTGTCCAGAGAGCTGGCATCGGCGGCCGAGACCGCCGGGTCGGCCAGAAAGAACCAGGCGCACAGCGGCGCGTTGGGATCGACCACCGGGACCAGGTCGAGCGCGGCGTCGTCCTCCTGCGCCTGGACGCCGGGCGCGGCCAGAAGATGGATGAAAACGATCGCCATTCCCCATGCGGGCGCACGCATGCCAGGCCTCCTCGGACAAGCCCCATCCTATGGCGGCCCATCCGGGGTGTCAACGGCGGCGCCGGCCAGGGTCTGCGCGGCCTGGCGCGCGAACAGTTTCAGCACGTCGAACTCGTCATCGCCGATGCGCCCCAACGCCGTGGCCCGGTCGATGCCCAGCACGCCCAGCACCCGGCCGCGGTGGGCGAGGGGCGCCACGGCGAAGGGGTTCTGCCCGATGCGCCGCTCCAGATCGCGGTTGATGTCGGGCCGGGTCATCGGATCCGAAACATTGAAGGCCCGGTTCTCCAGGGCCGCGCGCGCGGTGAGGCCGCCCGCCGGATCCATGGGAATGCTCACGCGCAGCGCCTGGCGCGAAGGCTCCGGGACGCGGGAGTGGTAGGCCACCCGCAGCAGGCGCAGCTCGCCGCCCTCGCGGACGTACATCAGGGCCCGATCCACGTTCATGCCGGTGATCAGGATGTCGCAGATGCCGTCCAGGATCTCGTCCCGGGTGCGGTAGCGCTGCAAAAGCTCGCTCACCTGGTACAGCATGCCCAGCAGGTGCGCCTTGCGCTCGAGCAGCCGGTTGGACTCGGAGATCTGGCGCGTCTTTCGGTGCAGGGTGCGCATGAGGAACCCGGCGGCCCCGGCCACCACCGCGAAGGCGAACAGGTTGACCAGGATCATCAGGGTGACGTAGCTGCCGCGGCGGGCGAACTGGTCCAGCGCCACGAAGTAGCTCACGTGGGGCAATAAGCCGGCGAGTTCCAGGGCGGCGAGAGCGGAGTAGCACAGGCCGGCCACGCCGGCGAAGGCCATGCCCGCGCCAGGCGAGAGGAGCATGCTCCCCGCGATGATGGGCAAGAAGAACAGGAAGGAGAACGGGCTGGTCGGGCCGCCGGTGCGCCACAGGTAGGCCGAGAAGGTCAGCACGTCGAGGAGCAGCTGCAGACTGACGAACTTGCGCAGATCGAAGCGCTCGCGCCGCAGCGCGAAGAAGTACAAGAGGTTCAGCGCCAGCGAGGCCGCCGTCACCAGGCCGGTGGAGATCAGCGTCTCGCGGGACAGGGCCCCGGCGCCCCGGGTGAGCCCCTGCCAGTTGGTGAGCAGCATGAGAAGAAAAACCGCCGGGTTGACCACGAAGCGGATGCGGATGATCCAGGCAATCTTCTTGCGCAGCTCCTCGCGCGAGTCCGAAAGATCGAAGTCGATCTCGAAGATGCGCCGCGGGAGTTCCAGGGCCAGGTTGCGCGTCCCGGCCAGCAGCACCTTGCCCAGGCCGGCCGGGGTGGCTCCTTCCGGCGCGGGCGGATCCGGCGCCTTCGCTTCCTCGCGGTTCGGCTCGTCCGGCGGCGGGTTCAAGTCAATCCGGGGTCAGAAGAGCGGCGCGGGCAGGGCGCGCCACTCGGTTCCGTCGGTCTCGAAGGTGAGCAGCAGTTTCTCGTACTTGTTTTCGCGCCCGTCCTTCTGGAAGGCCACGTCCAGCAGCGCCGAGGCGCGGAGGTTCTCCCCGGCGATGCGGGGCTGGCGGCTGATCTCGCGGATGTTGACGACCGGCTGGGTGGCCCCGGCGGCCGTCAGCCGGGCCATCACCTCGGCCGCCACCTGTTCGGAGGTGGGCAGCGGCATGCCGTCCTTCCAGCTCTTCTGGAGCTCGCCGAGCTGCACGCCCTTCAGGGTATTCCCCACGAAGTGCAAGAACGTCTCCCGGTAGATCAGCAACCGGAAGCCGCGCTCCAGGTAGATGTCGGCCTTGATGAGGCAGGTGGAGAGCTTGCGCGGTTTGCCGCTCTTGTCCTTGCGCGTCGGGTCCTCCAGCTCGCCCTTTTCGCACTCGGACTTCTTGGCCACGTGGACCAGGGTCTGGTCGGGCCATTGTTTCTTCCACCAGGACGTCACCTCCGACTCCAGCTTCTTGATGCTGGGGCCGGCCGCCCGTCCGGGGACCGGGACGAAAAAAAGCGCGAGGACGCCCACACACAAGATCCGGCGTGTCATGGAGCCAAGGCCTCCGTATGGTTGAGGTTTTCGAACCGGATGCCGATTATCACGGGGGCTCGATATGTTCAAGAGAATGTTGTATAGTATCGGCACCTTGGTTCTGTC
>CAZLNM010000141.1:0-9985 GCA_964561025.1 uncultured Myxococcales bacterium | reverse complement strand
CGGGCGGAGGCTATGCGCGGCGCGCCAGGCGAGTCCTCTATGTCGCGGAGCCGGCTCTGCGGCGAGCAACCAAGAGGACTCGCCGCAAAGCAGCCGCGCCCTGTGTCACTCGAGCGCGGCGCGAAGGTTCTCAGTGCCGAAACGATCGCTGTCCGGTGAAGACCATGGTGGCGCCGTGCTCGTTGCAGGCCTCGATCACCTCGTGATCGTTGAGCGAGCCGCCGGGCTGGATCACCGCCCGCACCCCCTCGCGCAGCCCGACCTCCAGCCCGTCGCGGAAGGGGAAGAACCCGTCCGACACCATGACCGCGCCGGGCAGCCCGCCCCGCTCGGCGCGCACCTCCTCGTCCACGGCGCGCCGCCGCTCCTCGGGCGTCTCGTGGTAGGGCGTGCCGAAGCGCTCGAAACACAGCCGGTCGGCGCGCTTGCGGTAGGCCTTGTCGCGCGCGATCTCGGCCACCCCCACCCGGTCCTGCTCGCCGGTGCCGATGCCCACGGTGACGCCGTCCTTGACGTAGATGACCGAGTTCGAGCTCACCCCGGACTCCACGATCCAGCCGAACACCATGTCCTCTCGCTCGGCCGCGGTGGGGGCGCGCTGGACCCGGTAGGTCTTTCCCTGGTGCTGGCACTCGGCCGGCTGCAGCGCCGCCGGATCCAGGCACTCGGGCACGAACGACACCTGGGCGATGAGCCCGCCGTCGATGAGGCTCTTGAGATCCACGAAGCGCCGCCCCGCCCAGCGCTCCAGCCGTTCCATGGCGCGGATCTCCATGATGCGCAGGTTCTTGCGTTTCGCCAGAATGTCCACCGCGCCCGGCTCGAAGCCCGGGGCCAGCACCACCTCGGCGTAGCGCCGGGCGATCTCACTCGCGGTGTCGCGATCGACCGGCCGGTTGAGCGCGATGCAGCCCCCGAAGGCCGCGATGCGGTCGGCCAGGTCGGCCTTGAGGTAGGCCTCCACCAGGCTGTCCGCCACCGCCACCCCCGAGGGGTTGTTGTGCTTCATGATGGCGCAGGCGGGCCGGCGCGTGAGGTAGCGCAGGATGTTGAGCGCGTTGTCGGCGTCGGTGAGGTTGATCTTGCCCGGGTGCTTGCCGAACTGGTGCAGGGTGGCGGCGCACACCAGCTCCTCGCCCGGGCCGATCAGGCGCACCTCGCCCAGCACCAGGTTGCCGTCGACCAGCCGGTACAGGGCCGCCTCCTGGCCGGGATTCTCGCCGTAGCGCAGCCCCCGGCGCTCGCCCTCCACCTCCCAGGTCACCTTGCGGTAGGTGAGCGTGGTCGCCCCCTCCCCTTCTCCGAACGTGAGGCGCAAGGTCTCGGGGAAGTGCTCCGCCACGATGGTGCGGTAGGCCTTCTTGAGGTCGGTGCTCATGCGGGCTCCTGTGGGTACTGGTAGGCGGCCTCGATCTCCTGCGCCGAGCGCGCCGCCAGGTACTCGGCGATGGCCTTGTCGTAGGCGGCGGTGTGGGCGAAGGCCTTGCGGGCCAGCTCGAAACGGGTGCGGATGTCGATGCGCCCGCCGTTGGCCTTGAGCTTCTTCACCACCGTCTCGTAGTCGGAAGGATCGCACAGCGGCAACACGCGCAAAAAGTTCTTGGCCGCGGCCCGCAGCATGCACGGCCCGCCGATGTCGATGTTGGCGCGCGCCTCCTCGGGCGTGGCCCCGGCACGGGAGGACGCCGCCGCGAAGGGGTAGAGGTTCACCGCCACCAGGTCGATGGGGGCGGCCGACAGGCGGGCCAGGTCCCGCTGGTGGCTCTCGTTGTAGGTCTCGGTGAGCAGCCCCAGGTAGATCTTGAAGTCCAGCGTCTTCACCAGGCCGCCCTGGGTCTCTGGCTGGCCGGTGTAATCCGAGACTTGCATCAGGTGCTGCCTGGCGCGCTCCGGGCCAAGGATCTTCACCAGGGCTTCGAAGGTCCCGCCGGTGGAGAGGATGCGCAACTTCTCGGACACCGCGCACAGCCCGTGCGCCAGCACGTCGAGGTTCTTCTTGTCCGAGACGCTGACCAGCGCCGTGCGGATGGGGACCCAGCGATCGGCCTTGGAGACGATGTTCACCGCCATGCATGACCTCCCTGGTCGGCTTCAGTCCAGCTCGACCGGCACGCCATCCCACCACACGCGACCGTCCACCAGCGCGAGGCGCCGCTCGCAGTAGGCCCGGATCACTGCCGGGTACAGCTCGTGCTCGACGGCCAGCCCGCGCGCGCGCAGGCGCTCCAGATCGTCGTCCGGCAGCACCGGCACGATCCGCTGGGCGATGATCGGCCCGGTGTCCACCCCGCGGTCCACAAAATGCACCGTCACGCGGGTCTCGGCAAGGCGTCGCGCGCCCGGCAACAACCCCAGGGCAAACTCGTAGCCGTGCGCCCCCTGGTAGGCGCGGGTGTCGGCGGGGTGGATGTTGAGCACCCCCGGCAGCTCCCGCTCCCGGTCCCAGAAGGCGTCCAGCAACACCGGCGAGAGCACCCGCATGTAGCCGGCCAGCACCGCGGTGCGCGCCCCGTAGGGCCGCAGCGCATCCAGCACGGCGCGCTCGTGCTCGGCGCGGGAGCGAAAGTCCCGGTGCGGCACCAGCACCACCGGCACCCCCGCGCGGCGGGCCCTCTCCATCCCGAAGGCCCCGGGCACGTTGCACACTACCGCGGCGACGGTGGCGGGGAAGTCCGGCTGGCGGCAGGCGTCCAGGATGGCCTGCAGGTTGGTGCCCCCGCCGGAGACGAACACGGCCAGCCGTTCGGGCGCGCTCATCTCATCTCCGAGAGCAGCCGCTCGGCGATCTTGGAGATGTCCTGGCCCAGGTGATCGGTCTCGCCGGCGTGGTTCTTGGCCAGGTCCTCGAGGAAGTTTCGCGCCAGGCCCGGATCGGTGTGCCGGTAGATCCAGCTCACCAGGGCCAGCTTGGCCGAGCCGGCCACCGGGGCGTTGTACTCACAGATGCCGTCGCGGTAGCGATCCATGGCCAGGCGCCAGGCCGCCTCGGCCTTCTTGCGCCTTTCTTCGAGCGGCAGCGCGCGGAAGCGCATGTAGTGCTGGCCCAGCTCGTAGGCGGCGCAACCGGCGCGGTTGGTGTCGGGGTAGTCGCGCAGGAGTTCCTCGAGTTTCTCGATGGAGGCGGCCTCCCCGCGAGGGCGGCGGCCGGCCCACCACAATTTTTCCATCTCCTTGTGGCGTTCCAGGCCCAGGCGCTCGCGGTCCGCGTACCACTTCTTCTCGAAGGCCTCTCCGAAGTTGATGGGCGGCCCGCCGTCGTACTGCTCGAAGGCTACCTCGCGCTCCTCGTCGGGCGGGGTGTCCGGGCGCAGCAGGTTCGGCGGCAGGCGGCGTGGGCCCGGGCGGGGGGCGTCGGGCTCCGCATCGAGCAGGCCGGCGTCCGCCGCGGGCAGCGGCGCTTGCGCTTCGCCACCGGACAGCGACAGCACCACCAAGACGATCACCGCGCCGAGCGCCAGCACCACCACCGCGATCAATGCGCGCACCCGAACCTCCAAAAAACAAGCCGCCGGACCCGAGAGCCCGGCGGCTTAGAATGGCGGGGCCGACGGGATTCGAACCCGCGCCCTCCGACGTGACAGGCCGGCGTTATAACCAGCTTAACTACGGCCCCGACCATTTCAAATACCAACCTATAGGCGGGACAGGGCTTGAACCTGCGACATCCGGCTTGTAAGGCCGGCGCTCTCCCACTGAGCTACCCGCCCATGCCGCCTACCGCGAACGCTCCGGGCGACGCGGTAGCGCCTTACCTAGCAGGTCCACCGGGGACATGTCAAGGATTGAATCATGATAAACCCCGTGCTGAATGCCGATCGATTTGTCTTCGCCCTCGCTCCGGTGTAGAAGACGCCCATGCCCGAGACCCCTTCACCCACCGCGGGCGGCGCGCGCGCGGTCGATCGCTCCGATGCCGAAAAACGCCGGGTGGCGGCGCTCTCGGTGCTGGCCGCGATCGCCCTGACCGGGATGAAGCTCGTGGTGGGCCTTCTCACCGGCTCGCTGGGCATCCTCTCGGAGGCCCTGCACTCCGGGCTCGACCTGATCGCGGCCGCCATGACCTACTTCGCCGTGCGCCTGGCCGGCCAGCCGGCGGACGAGGGACACCCCTACGGCCACGGCAAGTTCGAGAACCTCTCGGCCCTGTTCGAGACGCTGCTCCTGCTCGGCGCCTGTGTGTGGATCGTGGTGGAGGCGGTGCGCCGCTTGCTGGGCGAGCCGGTGGAGGTCGATCCCAGCGTGTGGGCCTTCCTGGTCATGGGCGTGTCCATCGTGGTGGACTTCTCCCGCTCCCGCGCGTTGCGGCGGGCGGCCCAGAAGTACGACAGCCAGGCCCTGGAGGCGGACGCGCTGCACTTCTCCACCGACATCTGGTCCTCGCTGGTGGTCATCGGCGGGCTCACCTGCGTGCTGGTGGCGGAGCGGACCGGCCTCGCCTGGCTTCGCAACGCCGACGCGGTGGCCGCCCTGTGCGTGGCGCTCATCGTGGTCGGGGTCAGCCTGCGTCTGGGGCGGCGCACCCTGTCGGGCCTGCTGGACGAGGCGCCGGCGGGGCTCGTTCACCGCATCCACAAGCGCCTGTCCCAGCTCCGCGTGCAGGAGGTGGGCCGCATCCGCCTGCGCAAGGGAGGGGCCACCACCTTCGTCGACCTCTCGCTGGGCGTTCTGGGCAACACCAGCGTCGAGGAGGGTCACCGCCTCGCCGATGAAGCCGAAGGAGCGGTGCGTGAGCTGGTGCCAGGCGCGGACGTGACCGTCCACGTCGAGCCCGCGCCCGCGACACCCGGGAGCGAGATGACCCTGGCGCGCCAGGTCGAGCGGGTGGTGCTCTCGGAGGACAAGACCTGCCAACCGCACGACATCTTGATCACCCGGGCGCTCGACGGGCTATACCTCTCGTTGCATTGCCTCGTGCCAGGGCACATGCCGGTGGATGAGGCGCACGCGCTCACCGATCGGCTGGAGGAAGCGCTGCGCCGCCACATCCCGGACGTCGGGCGGGTCGTCATCCACATCGAACCCCGCAGCGCCGGCGCCGGATCGTAGGCGCGGGGCTACTGAACGCAGGCGTGCGATCCGCAGTACCCGAAGCGGTCGCAGAAATCCAAAGTGGCCTGGCACACGGGGACGTCGAACTCGTATTCGAACTGTTCGCCGTTGTTGAAGGTCATGCTGGTCTTTCCGGCCACCCGGCTCGCGCTGATGCTGGTGATGGTCACGCTGCCGCCCGACATCGACACCACCTTGGTGCCGGGCTGCGGCTGGCAGGTGCCATCGACCCGGGCCGCGGTCCCGGCCGCGGCGTTGAACTTGCCGGTCGGCGGATCGGCCAGGTAGCGGAAGGTGCCGGCCTGGAGCGGACCGATGCTGGCGGCGCCGACCTCCCCGCTCATCGCGATCGCCAGCACCCGGGTGGAGTTGGCCTTGGTGCCGCAGAGTTGCGTGGAGTTGATGACGCCGCAGGAGTCGGCGAAGTCGGCGAAATCGATCAACACCCCCGCCACCGCGGTGCTGCCGACGAAGGAGATATCGCAAACGGTGGGGGTGAAGATCACCGCCGAGCCGCCGCTGGGCACGAACCCGCCGAAGAGCGGGCCGCCCGAAGAGCCGCATCCTGCTCCGACCGCCGCCAGCGTGAGCAATAGTGACAGCCTTCTTGCCATGGTTCCTCCTGGGATGGGATCGCCGCAAAGAAAAGTATCACGAATGCCGGGTCCTGGCGAGCACCGCGTCTTCGCATTTGACCCCTACCCCCCTCCCCGCTAGACTGCGCCCAGCGAGGCCAAAATGAAAATCGAGTTTTCCAAGGGATGCTGGGTTCTCTCGGCCGCTCTGTGCGGATTGCTTTCCATCGTCCCCGGCGGCTGCAGCCGGGACTTCGAGGCGCCGCCGGTCCCCGGCGAGGTGCAGGGGAGCGTGGCGCTCTCCGGAAGCCCCGCCGCGCCGGCCGCCGGCGCCCGGGTGCGCCTGATCGAGTGCGGCCTCTCTGCGCTCGCCGACTCGCAGGGGCTGTTCCACCTGGCCGGCGTCCCCACCGGCGACTACTCGGTGCGATTGGACGGCGCATCCGACACCGGCGCGCCGCTGGCCGTCCAGCTCTCGTCCCCGGCGCGCGTGCGGGGCCCGGCGGTCACCGACCTGGGCGCCATCACCCTCGGCGCGGCCGGGCGGGTGCGGGGACAGGCCACCCTGGCCGACGGCGGCTCGCCGCTGTACGCCGTGGTGTACGGCGTGGGCGGCGACCGGGTGGCGCTCGTGGCCGACGACGGCTCGTTCCGTCTCGAGGGACTGCCCGCGGGGCGGGTGGTGTTGGGCGCCAGCCGGCCCGGCTACCAGCTCTCGACGGTCACCGTCGGGGCGACGCCCTCGGCCGACCGCTCGGTCGAGGTCCCGGTCGGCGGCGAGATCGTGGTGGAACTTTCGCTCGAAAAGCTCGCCGAGCACGCCGCGGGCAATGTGCGCGGCATGGTGGTCCTGGGCAACCCCGGCGCGCGGGCGGGCCTGCGCGTCGAGCTCGAGGACCGCTTCCTGCGCCGGGTGTTCAACACCCAGACGGCGTCCGACGGCCGCTTCGAGTTCGCCGGCGTGCCCATCGGCGTCTATCACCTGCGCGCCTCCCATGACGGCTACCGGCCGGTGGGCATCCCCAACCTCGAGGTGCGGGCCGACGAGACGCTGGACCTCGGGACCACCTTGGTCCTCACCCCGGAGACCTCCCCGGCCCCCTCCTATCCCTGGGACGACCAGCCCGGTGGCTCGCTGGACGACGACGGCGACGGGGTGCCCAACGACCGCGACAACTGCCCCATGATCCCCAACACCCACCAGATGGACAGCAACGGCGACGGGGTGGGCGACGTGTGCCAGGCGGGCATGAGCGGTGATCCCGACGGCGACGGGGTGTTCAACGAGAACGACAACTGCCCCGCCGTCTTCAACCCGGACCAGGCCAACCACGATGACGACCCGCTGGGCGACGCCTGCGACACCGACCTGGACAACGACGGCATCCCCAACGACAGCGACGACTGCCCGCTGATCCCGGATCCCTTCCAGGAGCCCACCCTGTGCCAGTGGCCGGCGGCGCTGCTGTACGCGGCCCAGGATCCCGAGACCGGCGACATCCGCATCCACGCCGCCCGCATGACCAAGGCGGGCCTGGTCACCATCCCCATCACCCGCGACGCCGGTGAGGCCTGGAGCCCGGTGTGGGACCCCATCCACCAGCACATCTACTTCCAGCACCGCCCCCGGGCCACGACGGCCGATCCCCACCCGCTGTTCCGCATCTGCCGCGTCTCGGTAAAGAACCTCGAGGCAGCGCCGGAGTGTTTCTCCTGGGGCGACGAGGTGGGTAGCCCGGCCATCTGCGGCACCGACGCCGAGCCGGTGCTGTTCTACGAGAAGTACCGCACCGGGCAGGACTTCTGGGACATCTACTCGGTGCCCGTGAAGAACCTCCCCGCGAGCGGGAACGAGGCCGGCCTGCGCCTCGCTCTGGCGGCTCAACTCCCCGCGGAGCGTCCGGGCAGCCTGCGCTTCCCCTCCTGCCGCCTCGGCGACGCGGTCAGCCAGGACCCCATCCGCCTGGGCTTCGCCACCGACTTCGCCCCCAACCCACAGATCATGCCGGCCGACCCGGCGCTGCAGTGGACCGGCTGGGAGGGCACCTACCCGCCGCTCGGCGGCCGCTGGTCGCTCCAGCCCCTCACCCTCCAGGTGTCCCCCTCCTGCCACGCCCGGCGCTCCGCCATCATCCCTGTCTTCATCGACGCCGGGAGCTTCCCCTGGATTTTCGACTGCCAGATCGAGGCCAGCTCCAACCTGCTCGCGACCTATCTTCTCAGTGGTGCGCCCATGACCAGTACCATCATCCAGAACGGCGCCGCCAACCAGCACCCGGCCTACCTCCCCATCGGGACCCCCGAGGCCATGCCGCAGACCGGCCTGCTCGCCTACCAGAGCGATCGCTCCGGCAGCGTGGATCTCTTCCTGAGCGCGGTCCGGGTGCGACAGGGGAGCATGCCGCTCACGCTCACCGTACTGGGAACGCTGCGGCTCAGCGACGGCCCCGGCTTCGAGGGAAGCCCCGCCTGGGCGGAGAGCATGGCCATCCCGTGAAGAGCTTCTTTGCGCCCGAGAGCATCGCCGTCGTCGGCGCCTCCGACAAACCGCTCAAGGCCGGCGCGGTGATGGTGAAGAACCTGCGCCGCCTCGGCTACGCGGGCGCGGTGTACCCCATCAACCCGCGGCTCTCGGAAGTGTACGGCTTTCGCGGCTACCCGTCCCTGGAGGCGGTGCCGGGCGAGGTCGAGACTGCGGTGCTCGCCGTGCCGCGCCAGGCGGTGCCCGAGGAGCTGCGCAAGGCCGCCCGGAAGGGCGTGCGCGCGGCGGTGGTGGCCACCGCGGGCTTCGCCGACGCCGGCGACGAGCAGGGCCGGGCGCTCAACGAGGAGATCCGCCGCATCCGCGACGGCGCCGGCTTTCGCCTCATGGGCCCGAACAGCATCGGGACCGCCAGCCCCGCCATCGGCTTCACCACCTCCATCACCACCCTGGAGCCGCTGCCGCCCGGGCCGGTGGCGGTCTTCGGCCAGAGCGGCATGTTCGCCTCAGGATTCGCGCGCGAGCTTGCGTCCGAGGAACGCTTCGGCGTCTCGCGCATCGCCTGCCTGGGCAACAAGCTCGACGTCGCGGAGGCGGACGTCCTCGGGTATTTGCGCGCCGACGAGGAGACGCGCGTGGCGGGGATGTACTTCGAGGGCGTCACGGACGGGGCCGCCTTCCGGCGCGCGGCGGCCCGCCTCGCGCGCGCCAAGCCGCTGGTGGCCGTAAAGTCCGGCAAGAGCGAGCTGGGCCGCGCCGCGGCCGCCGGCCACACCGGGACCATGGCCGGCGAGGACGCGATCTTCGCGGGCCTGCTGCGCCAGCTCGGCGTGGAGCGGGCGCGCGACTTCGAGGACTTCTTCGATCTTCTGGAAGGCTTCGCCCGCCTGCCGCTCCCCGCCGGTGACCGGGTGGGGGTGGTCTCCATCACCGGGGTCGGCTGCGTGCTGTGGGCCGACGCCGCAGCGGAGGAAGGCCTGCGCCCGGCCATCCTCTCGTCCCAGACGCTCTCCCGCACCCGGGAGGTGTTCCCCGACTGGGCCCCGGTGCGCAACCCGGTGGACATGTGGTCGGCCATCGAGCGCAGCGGCGTGGAGGCGGCCTACCGCGCGCTCTCGGGGGCGCTGCTCGACGACCCGGGCGTGGACGCGCTGCTTTGCATCTTCACCCTCATCCCCGAGTCGGAGTTCGACGCCCACACCCTCTTCGACGGCCTGCGGCGCGCGCACCCGGAGAAACCGCTGCTGGCCTGCCTGTTCGGCGGCGACGCGGAGCGCGCGCTCGAGTTCCGCCGGGGCCTGCGGCGCGCGGGCGTGCCGGTGTTCGCGAGCCCGGCGCGCGCCATGCGCGTGCTGGGCGCGCTGCGAAGGCGCGCTTTATGGCTCACCCCTGAGGCGTCCGCTTGAGTTCTTCACAACGCATGTTCCTCGGCATCCTGGTGGCGGTGACGGCGGCGCAGGCCGGCGCCTGCCGCTGCGCCGATCCCCCGTCCCCCGCCGACCAGGTGGTGCGGGCGCTGGGAGATCTCCCGGCGCCGGGCGAGCGGCTCTCGGAGGACTGGTTCCGCGTCGAGGTCCAGGGACAGCCGGCGGGGTTCGTGCACAACACGGTCTTCCGGGTCTCTATGGAGAGCGGCGGCGGGTACCTGGTACGTCACCAGAGCCAGCTCGCGCTGGTGCGCCAGGGCGAGCGCGCCGTCATCGAGGAGGACACCGCGGTGCACGAGGACGAGGACGGCCACCTGCTCAGGCTGCGCAAGGTAAAGACGGAGCCGGGCGCCCGCGAGCGAACCGAGGCCGGCCGCTTGGACGGTGAGCTCGTGACCGTGGTGAACGACGAGATCCGCTCGCCCCTCAGCTCGGTCGCCGCCGGCCGTATC
>CAZLNM010000140.1:0-10088 GCA_964561025.1 uncultured Myxococcales bacterium | reverse complement strand
GTGCATTGTACGTCGCTGGAGGGGCCGGTCGCTTTATCCCATCACCCACCCCGGACACCCCGGACAATCCCGCCTGTAATCAAAATATCTATAAATAACAATAAGATAAATCAACAATGGAATCTGGCCAACAGTATCATAAAAAACAAGACCGCCGCAGGCCGCCGTTCTCTGCAGGCTCCCCAGACCGGCGATGTGTATCATTGATACATATCGATACACACAGAGACACTGGCTAGAGCTTCAACCCTTCGTGCGCCGCCAGCAGGAGCGGATCGTCCACCGGAGACAGCGCCGGGGTGTACCCGGCGTCCAGCGACTCGAGATCCCCGAGCCCCCACCCGGCGGTGAGCGCCGTGGCCAGCACGTCCAGGCGCCGGGCGACGCCCTCGGCGCCGCACAGCCATCCCCCGAGGAGCCTCTTGCTCGATTCGTCGAACGCCAGCCGGACGAAGATCTCGCTTGCGCCGGGAACGCCCCGCCCCCGCGTGCGGTGCCGGACGGCGACGACCTTGGCACGAAGCCCCCGCGAGGCGGCCTGCCCCTCGTCGATGCCCACCGCGCCGACCTCGAGGCCGCCGACCTTCATGAGGGCCGTTCCGACCACTCCCCCGAAGACGGCGCTTCCGCCGGACGCGTTCTCGCCGGCCAGGCGCCCCATGCGGCGGGCGGTGGTCCCCCGCGGCGCGAACACCCCACGCCCGAGCAGGCGGTGATGACTCTCAGCGCAGTCGCCCGCGGCGAACACGCCGGAAAGAGATGTCTCCAGCCGCTCGTTCACGGCGATCGCGCCCGTGTCGCCCAGCCGGATCCCGGACCGGCGCGCCAGTTCCGTCTCGGGCTCGAACCCCACCGCCACCACCACCACGTCCGCGACCGCGCGCCCCGCGGTCGTCTCGACCTGCCGCAGGCGTTCCCCGGCGCCGAGCGCCACCACCTCGGCGCCCAGCCTGACATCGATCCCCGAGCTTCGGAGTTCCTCGGCAACGGCAAGGGCCACCTCGGGCGGGGCGCCGGGAGGCATCGCTCGACCGCGGACGAACATGGTCACCGCAAAACCGCGCACAGAAAGCGCCTCGGCCACCCCGATGCCGATGTGCCCCCCGCCCACGACGACCGCCCGGTGGGAGATCCGTTCCACGAGCGCGCGCTTGAGCCGGCGGCCGTCCTCCAGGGTCCGCAGGAAGAACAGCCCTTCGGGCCGGTGGGTGGCCCAGCCGGGGCAGGCCGCGCGGGAGCCGGTGGCGATCACCAGGCTATCGAAGGGAATGATGCGCTCGGACCCGGCACAGGCGACGCGGACCTCCCCCCGCCGGCCGTCGATCTCCAGCGCCTCATGAAAGAGCCGGATATCGAGGCCTCGCTCTGCGGCAAGGCGCGCCGGAGAATATCCCACCAGGTCCTCGACGGAGCGCTCGGGATCGCAAAGGTTGAGCGGGAGCCCGCAGGCTCCGTACGAGATGTCGCCGCCGCGCTCCAGCACCACCACGCGGGCGGAGGGATCCCGCTTGCGCGCCCGGCTGGCCGCGGCCAATCCCGCCGCCACGCCGCCCACGATCACGATCTGTCGCGCCGAGCTCATCCCTTGGCTGTTTCCTCTCTCAACCCTTCGCGGAAGGCATCGTACCCCCGCGGCGCTACCGGCCGCAACCCGCCGCTCCCGCGCAACCATAGTCCTTGTTCCCTGCGCACCCGTCCGATCTCGCGCACCTCGATAGCGAGGTGCTCGCGGCAGAGGTGCCGGCAACGCTCGGCAATCTCCGGGGGGACACAGAACAGCAAGGCGTAATCCTCCCCGCCCGCGAGCGCGAGGTCGAGCGCGTTCGCGCCCGTGGCCGCGGCGAATGCCACGAGCGGCGCGGAGAGCGGCACGGCGGATTCGTCGATCTCGGCGCCCACGTGGCTCTCCTCGCAGATATGCCAGAGATCCTGCAGCAACCCGTCGCTCACGTCGATGGCGGCGCGGGAGAGGCCCTTCTGCGCGAGCAGGTGGCCGAGCTCGAGCTGGGGCTCGGGCTCGAGGTGGGCCTGGCGCAGCAGCTTGTGGACCTCCGCGGACAGGCCGGGTGGATCGTCGAGGACCACTCGCAGTCCGGCCGCGCTGTCACCCGTCGGGCGACCGAGGAAGATCACGTCTCCCTCGCGCGCGCCGCCCCGCCGCAGCAGGCGACGTTGATCGCCCTCGCCGATCACGGTCAGGCTCAGGCACAGATCCGTCCGCGCGATCACCGTGTCGCCGCCCACCAGGTCGGCGCCGTACCGGCGGGCGCAGGCGAACAAGCCCCGCTTCAGCTCTTCGAGAAACACCTCGGGCAGGTTCGGCGTGAGCCCGATGGCCAGGAGCCAGGAGACCGGGCGGCCCCCCATGGCCGCGATGTCGGAGAGGTTGACCGCCAGGGCCTTCCATCCGAGCTGGAAGGGAGTGAGCGTCCCGAGGCGAAAGTGGACCCGGTCGATCAGCATGTCGGTGGTGAGCAGCAGGCAGCGCTCGCCGGGCAGCCGCAGCACCGCGCAGTCGTCGCCGATGCCGGTCTCGACCATGGGGTGCGCCGGGCAGATACCGCGACGCAAGCCCTCGATGAAGCCGAACTCGGAAAAACTCTCAGGCCTTTGGTCCACGTCGCCTCCTTCCCTCCCGCACCGCGTCGAGAAGCGCGCGGCAGGCCGCCGCCGGATCGGGCGCGGCCATGACGGCCGAGACCACGGCCACGCCGTCGGCGCCGGCGGCGACCACCTCGGCGGCGTTACCGGCGTGGATGCCCCCGATGGCCACCAGCGGCAGGTGGCTTGCAGCCCGCAAGGCCCGCACGCCCTCGAGGCCGAGCGGCCCCGCAAGGTCGGTCTTGGTGGCGGTCGGAAACACCAGGTTGGCGGCGATGTAGTCCGCTCCGTCTCGTTCGGCCCGGCGCGCCTCCTCGGGCGTGCGCACCGAAATCCCGATGAGCGCCGCTTTGCCCAGCCGGCGCCGCGCCTCCTGCAACGGCATGTCCTCCTGGCCCAGGTGAACCCCGTCGGCGCCGCCGGCGGCGGCCACCTCCACCCGATCGTTGACGAGCAGGTACGCCCCGTGCTCGCGGCACAGCGCTCGCAGCGCGCGCGCCTGCGCGATGAGTTCCGCGTCCGAGGCCCTTTTTTCGCGAAGCTGCACCAGGCGCACCCCGGCGCCCAGGGCCAGGCGGCAGACCTCGATGACGCCGCGCGCGCCGGCCAGCGCCGCATCGGTCACCAGGTACAGCGCGAGAAGGTCGCCGGTCACGCCTGGTCCACCTTGACGCCGGCCAAAATGGCGCGCTCGTCCATGCCAAAAAGCGCATCGAGCAGGTGGGGCACGAAGGTCCCCGGCCCGGCGGCGCGTCCGGCCGCGATCTCGCCCGCCAGCCCGACCAGCGCCAGCGCGCTGGCGGCGGCCTCGGCGGGGTGCGCCGGGTCCACCGCCAGGAAGGCCGCCACCGCGGTGGTGGCGGCGCAGCCGGTGCCGGTCACCTGAGCCATGAGCGGATGACCGTTGCGAATCCGGAACAGTCCGTGCCCGTCGCTGACCACGTCCACCGCCCCGGTGACGGCCACCACCAGGCGGAAGTCGCGCGCCATGGCCCGCACCCGCTCCCCGTCGATCCCGCCCGCCTCGAGCGAGTCCACGCCGCGCACCCGGCCGCTGGCGCCGGCCAGCGACAGCACCTCGCCGGCGTTGCCGCGCAGCACCGAGAGCCGCACCGCGTCCAGGATGGCGCGGCAGGCGTCGGTGCGAAGCTTGGTGGCCCCGGCGCCCACCGGGTCCAGCACCACCGGGACGCCCAGGGCGTTGGCGCGCTTCCCCGCGCAGATCATGCTGTCCACCTGCTCCTCGTCGAGGGTGCCGATGTTGAGCAGCAGCGCGCCCGCGGCCGAGACCATCTGCTCGACCTCGGCCCGGGCCGGGGCCATGACCGGCGCGGCGCCGAGGCACAGGGTCACGTTGGCGGTGAAGTTCTGCACCACCGCGTTGGTGATGTGGTGGACCATGGGCCGCTTCTGCCGGAGCAAGGCAAAGCGCTCCGCGCACCGCCTGGCGAAATCGCTCATGGAAATTCTCCCTGGACAATGGGCGCAGGAAGGGATCGGCCGCTGCGGATTTCCTTACGCCGGCATCATCCGGATCAAGTTCGTGGGGTGTCTTCTCAGGCCCGCGCGGGCCACCCCCAATCCGCAGCCGATGCCTGTCTATTCTGACTATCTGGTGGAAGTCAAGCGCGGGGCAACAACACCTCGGCCTCGCCCTCGAGCACCAGCCGCTCGCCGCAGCGGGCTTGCGTGAGAAAGCGCGCCCGGCCCTTGGGCAAAAGCTCGACGAGTTCCACCGACACCATCACCTCGTCGCCCACGAACACCGGCGCCAAGAAGCGCAGGGTCTGGGAGAGGTACACCGTGCCCGGCCCGGGGAACTCCATCCCCAGGATCCCCGAGAACAGGCTGCCGGTGAGCATGCCATGCGCCACCGGCCGGCCGAACCGCGTCTTGGCGGCGAAGGCCGGGTCGAGGTGGACCGGGTTGTGGTCGTCGGCGAGGTCGGCAAACGCCCGCACCTCCTCGGGCCCGATGCGCCGGGTGCGCTGGCGTTTCTGCCCGACCGAAAACTGCGTCTGGCTCATGGTGATCCCGCTCTCCTTACGAGATTCAGTTCTTCGACTTGGGCAGGGGCCGCAGGTTGCGCCGGCCGGGGTTCGGCTCCAGGCGGTCGGCCTTTTGCAGCGCCGTGCGGGCCTTGTCGGGAAGGCCGGCCCGCTGGTAGAAGCGGGCGAGCTCGAGCAGCGGCCGGGGGTTCTTCGGCTCGAACTCGGCAAGCTTTCGAAGCTGCTCCTCGGCCCGCTCCAGTTGCCCGGACTGCTCGTACAGCACCGCCAGGTCGCGGATGGCCCCGGCGTGGCCCGGCCGGCTCTGCAGCACGTACTCGTACTGGCGGATGCCCTCCTCCTGGCGGCCCTCCTCCACGTACAGGGCGGCCAGCCGGTAGCGCGCGTCCACCAAGGAGGGGCGGAGCTGCAGCGCGCGCACGAACTCCAGGAGCGCCTCCGCGCGGTTCCCCGATTCTTGCAGGTACACCCCGTACAGGTAATGGGCGCGGGGGATCTCGGCCCCCAACCGCACCGCCTCGGAGAGCGCGCGCCCGATGGCCTCGCGATCGTTGTCGGTCATCATGTGGGCCACCGCGATCTCGATGTAGGGCAACGCCCAGTTCGGCGAGAGCTTGCGGGCGGCCTCGAAGCGCGAGAGCGCCTCCGTGAAGTTGCCTTCCTGGGACAGGGCCACCCCGTCCCGGAAGAACTGGAGCGCCCCGGCGGCGGTGCGATCGGCGGCGATCTCGTCGCGCGGGTCACCGGCCGGGAGAGCGGGCGTTCCCCATCCCAAAAGAAGAACCGCCAAAAGGCTGCAACTGACCCGCTGCATGGTAAAATCTCTAGCAAACGCGGAGGGCTCGGACAAGAGTTTTCCCTTGACACCCGCGGGGACGGGTGTTAGCCACGAACCTGCACTTGTGTCCGCTCCGGGCGCCTGGCGCAGCCGGAGGGGTCTTCATCCTTTGGAGGCCGACGTGAACCGAACCTTTGCACTGTGTCTCCTCTTGGGCGTCCTGGCCGCTTCCTTCGTCACCGGTTGCAAGAACCCCTGCGAGGACAAGCTGGCCGACCTGCGCGCTCAGGTGGACCGGTTCGTCAAGGACAAGGATCCCTTGACGCAGGGCGAGCAGGCCTGCTCCACCACCGTGGGCGCCACGGATTACGACGAGATCTGCGACCTGGCCGAACGCGCGGTGGAGTCGAGCCGCTGGCCGTTCTTCGATTGCTCCACCTGCGACGCGCTGGAGATCTCGCTGTGCGGCTGCTTCGGCCCGAACGTGTGGGTGATCGAGACCGTGAACGGCAGTCCGGTGCTGCGCTACCCGGCGGCGGTGTTCTGCCTGGCCAACTACTACCGCATGCGCACCTACGGCGAATGCGACAAGACCTCTCCATTCTACAAGGTGGACCCGAACACCAAGGCCGAGTCGTGTTACGACACCCAGGGCAACCGGGTCGAGGCCAAGCCGAAAGAACCCCTCATCAAGCAGCCCACCCTGCTGCTCACCAACACCTGCGACTCCCAGCTCGACATCTTCGTGTGCTCGGCCTTCGACGCCGACTTCGACGGCATCCCCGACCAGTACGACGGCACCCAGGAAGGCCAGTCCATCAAGACCCGGGAACCCCCGCAGTGCCTGCACGGGCCGCCGGGAACGGTCGCCTGGGACGCCTGGTTCGGCGGCAAGGCGCCCAGCCTGTATGACGGCGGAGTCATGTACGTGGCCATCGAGGGCAACGGCTCCGGCACTGCGGTGGACGGCGATGGCGACGAGGTGGCGGACTCCTGCGACAACTGCCCGCAGCATCCCAACGGTTTCGAGTGCGACAAGGTCATCGACGGCCAGACCCCCATGGCCAAGAACTGCGACGTCAACGGCGACAGTGTAGTCACCCCCGCAGAGATCGCCACGGGCGCACAGAAGGACCGCGACGACGACGGTTTCGGCGACGCCTGCGACCCTTGCCCCGACGACCCCGCCAACCTGTGCACCCCCTAGCTCCCCCGGGAGCATGGCGTTCGATCCTGCGACCCTCGCGTCCCTCGGTTTCGACGAGGTGCGGTGCCGGCTGGCCGCGCTGTGCCTGACCCCGGGCGGCGCGGCCGAAGCGCGCGACCTTGCGCCGCGAACCGACACCGGCGAGATCCGGCGCGACCAGCAGTGCCTGAAGGAAACGCTGGCCCTCGAACGCCAGGGGCTGGCCGTGCCCATCGAACCCGTCGAGGAGATCGGCGCCGACTTGGAGCGGGCCGAGAAGGGCGGCGTCCTCTCTCCCGCGGCGGTGCTGCGGGTGGCGCGGGCCATGGCGGTGTCCTCGCGGGTGCGGCGCTTCCTCCTCTCCGCAGGCGGCCGCGGAGAGGCGCTCGTGGCCATCGCCCGCCAGGCGAGCGACCTGATGGGCCCCGGCGAGGACCTGGCGCAGGCCTTCGACGCCCAGGGGCAGCTGCGGGACTCGGCCAGCCCTCAGTTGTTTTCGCTACGCGGCGAGGCCCGGCGGATCGCCGAGCGGATCCGCGGCCGGCTGGAGGCGCTGGTCAACGGGCGCCTGGCCGGCTCGCTGATGGAGCCCATCGTCACCCTGCGCCAGGAGCGCTTCGTGCTGCCGGTGCGGGCCGAGTCGCGCGCGGCGGTGCCAGGCATCGTGCATGACGTCTCCGGCAGCGGGGCCACCTTGTTCATCGAACCCGCCGAGATGGTCGAGGACGGCAACCGCCTGACCATCGCCCGCGCGGCGGCGCTCGACGAGGAGGGGCGCATCCTGGCCGGGTACTCGCGCGAGATCGCCGAGCACGCGCCGGCGCTGCGCGCCAACCTGGGGGCGCTGGCGCGGCTCGATGTGCTGCGCGCCAAGGCTATCCTGGCCGCTCGCTGGGACGGCGTCCTGCCCGAGCTGGGCGCGGAGACGTTCGAGCTCCTGGCCGCGCGGCACCCGCTCATGGCGCTGGACGGCCCGGCGCCGGTGGCCAACGACATCCGCCTGCCGCGCCAGGCCCGGGGGTTGCTCATCACCGGCCCCAACGCCGGGGGCAAGACCGTGGCCCTCAAGACGGCGGGGCTGTGTGCGCTGCTGGCCCAGGCCGGGCTGGCCATCCCGGCCGCCGGTGGCTCCCGCCTGCCCGTGTTCGGCGAGGTGGCGGCGGTCATCGGCGACGAGCAGGACCTGGACCGCGGGCTCTCCACCTTCTCCGCTCACCTGGAGCGCCTGCGGGACATCCTGGCGCGCGCGGGCAGCGATACCCTCGTGCTGGTCGATGAGATCGCCGCCGACACCGAGCCGCGCCACGGCTCCGCCCTGGCCCGCGCGGTGTGCGAGGCGTTGGCCGGCCGGGGCGCCCGGCTGATCGTCACCACTCACTTCGAAGAGCTCAAGGCCCTGCCGGCCGAGGACGCGCGCTTCGCCAACGCCAGCGTCGGCTTCGATCTGGAGCGCCTGGCGCCGACGTTTGTGCTGCACCCCGACGTGCCCGGCCGCAGCTTGACCCTGCCCATCGCCCGGCGCCACGGCTTGCCGGAGGAGATCGTGCAGCGCGCCGAGGCCCTGCTGGCGCAGGAGGAGCACCGCCTCGACGGGCTGCTGGCCTCGCTGGAGAACGAACGATCCGCGTTGCAACAGGCGCGGGACGGCCTGCACGGCGCGCGCCAGGAGCTCGAGCGCCAGCGGCAGCGGCTTTCGGACGAGCGCGGGGAGTTCGAGTCGCGGCTTCGGCAGCAGGTGGAGCAGGAACGCCATCAGGCGCTCGACGAGATCCGGCGCGCCCGCCGGGAGGCGGCGGCGTTGCTCGAGGAGCTTCGTCGCGAACCGTCGGTGGCGCGGGCCTCGCAGGCCGGCACGGGCCTCAAGGACCTGGAATCATCGCTCACTCCACCCACCCCGTCGTCCGCGACGGGAGGGAAAGACGACGACGGGCCGGGGGACTTTCAGCCGGGCGACCGGGTGACGGTGCTCCCCCTGGGCCGGGCGGGCGAGGTCACCGCGGTCGATCGGCGCACCGGCATGCTCAGCGTCCAGCTGGGCTCGATGGGCATGCGCGTGCCGTTCGAGCAGGCCCGCCGCGAGCCGCCCACCTCCGGCCGGCCACGGAAGGAGCCCGAGCCGCGCAAGCCCGTCGCTCCCGCCGCCACCGTCCCGCCTGGCGGCGCGCCCGAGCCCCTGCGCCACGCGGACAACACCCTGGATCTGCGCGGCCTGCGCGTCGAGGAGGCGCTGGCCGCGGTGGAGGCGTTCCTCGACCGGCTGTACGGCGCGGGCGAGGCGGCGGCCTTCCTGCTCCACGGCCACGGCACCGGGGCGCTCAAATCCGCGGTGCGAAACTATTTGCGTCGCTCGCCGTACGCCCAGAAGCACGAGCCGGCCCACATCGACCAGGGCGGCGACGCCGTCACCGTGGTCCGCCTGCGCTGATCTGCCGCCATCAAGAGCGGGGCCCTTGACGGCAAAGGTCGGGCTAAGACGCCTTGCGCGAACGCGCTGGCACTACCGGTTGCGCGTTCGCGCGACAGGAGGGCAGCACGCGTCTGGCCGCGCTCGCTCTCGCGGCACCGGGCCAGCCGTAAAAAACCGCTGGATGGGGAGGGGTCAGCCGGCCTTGACGATGCACTCGGGGACGGGGCATTCGTTCTTGCACTGGGGGCCGCCCTCGTCCTTGCACTCGGTGCACTTCTTGAGATCGATGGCGTAGTAGATGTCGCCGTTCGAATCGGTGAGTTCGGAGATGGCCTCGCGCGGGCACACCATGACGCACGCTCCGCACTTGAGGCACTCTTCCACGACGATCTTCATGGCCATGTGGTTTCTCCTTCGCGGGCCGGAGAGGCTCCGGCGGGTTGGGTCTCGCGGCCGGCGGGCCGCGGCACGGGGCCTGTATACGCAAAGCGGCCTTTCGCTGTCAAACGATTTCTAAGGCGTCTGGACAGGGTGGAACGAACGAGCAAGTTTCTTGCCAATGCGCCGCATTCGCGCATAACGTAGGGTCGGGGTAGACCCCGGCGCCGGCTTCGGCCGTCGGGACGGGTGGAGGGAGCGGAGCATCCCGGTGGGAGAGATCTTCGGAAAATACTCGTTGGAGCGCAAGCTCGCCGTCGGCGGGATGGCCGAGATCTTCCTGGCCACCTACGTGGGGCCCGAGGGCTTCAAGAAGAACGTGGCCATCAAGCGCATCCTGCCCAACCTCACCGAGGACCCCGACTTCGTGACCATGTTCCTGGACGAGGCCCGCCTGGCGGCGCGCTTCTCCCACCCCAACATCGTGCAGATCTTCGAGCTGGGCCAGGTCAAGGGCACCTACTTCGTGGCCATGGAGTACGTGCACGGCCTCTCCACCTCCCGCATCCTCAAGGAGTGCCTCAAGAAGAACACCCACCTCCCCTTCGAGTACGCGGCCAAGATCGTCTCCTTCGCCTGCGAGGGGCTGGAGTACGCCCACTCCTTCACCGACGCCGACGGCACCCCGCTCAACCTGATCCACCGCGACGTCAGCCCTCAGTACCTCAT
>CAZLNM010000139.1:0-10488 GCA_964561025.1 uncultured Myxococcales bacterium | reverse complement strand
CCCACGTTCACGTGCGGCTTCGTCCTCTGAAATTTTTCCTTGGCCATGGCGCTCTCCTTTTCGTTCCGTTTTCGTTTCTAATAAGCCCACGACCGGACTTGAACCGGTGACCTCTTCCTTACCAAGGAAGTGCTCCACCGCCTGAGCTACGTGGGCACCTGCCGCCAAACAAGCGGGAAACGGGTTTCGAACCCGCGACCCTCAGCTTGGAAGGCTGATGCTCTACCAACTGAGCTATTCCCGCGTCGCTGCCACATGGTGAGGGAAGGATTCGAACCTTCGTAGGCTGAGCCGGCGGTTTTACAGACCGCTCCCTTTGGCCACTCGGGAACCTCACCATCTCCAATTGTCAAACGTCCACGGCCCGGGCCATTGCCCACGCCGATCCGGCATCCAGCTGGCGAGGGGACTCGAACCCTTGACCTGCTGATTACAAGTCAGCTGCTCTACCATCTGAGCTACGCCAGCGCCCAATTCTCCAAAGAACCACTCCGGATTCGGGCACACGAATCCAGGACACTCCACCAAAAGAGCGCATCCATTTAATTGATTCGTCGCGACATGTCAAGCAATTTCTCTGCCAAATGCCCGCGGGAAGACAAGGTCTCGACGTCCGGCGGTGCGCTTGCCTCCTCGGGTCGATGTGGTATTCTCGCCGCATGCGTCTCCGTGTCGTCGCGCTCGCGGCCCTCCTGGCCCTGGCCTTCCTCGCCGGATGCGGTGAATCCGCCGCCACACGCTACACCGTCCAGCTCGTGGCCGAAGCTCCCGCTCTCGATGGCCTCCGAGCCGACATCGAGGAGTTTCTCTCTCTGCCCACCGAAGGGGGCTACCAGATCGAGATCGAGCTGGCCCACACGGACATCTGCGCGGAGTGCTACCGCCTGGTCCCGGCTCAACCAGAAGGTTCCAGCCTGGCGATCCGGGTCGAGGGCGGCGGGCCGCTGGGGTTGCAGTACGGTGTATACCACGCGCTCGAACTCATGGGGTGGCGCTTCTTCACGCCCTACCAGGGGTTCCAGCCCGAACGGATCGATCCGGGCCGCCTATACCAGCAGCTTCTGGAGGCGAGCCACGAGGAGAACGCGCCCGAGGTGGCGCTGCGAGGCCTCCATCTGCATACGCTGCACACCATCGAGGGGCTGTTCGACTTCTGGTTGGCCCAGGACACGGCGCGCGCCCGGCGCGTGGTGGATTGGGTGCTCCAGAACCGGGGCAACTACCTGCAATGGGTGGCGCTCGACGACATCATGGACGGGGAGCGTGCCGCGGCCTGGAAGACGTTCACCAGCGAGGTCCTGGCATACGCCCACCGGCGCGGCGTCCAGGTCGGGCTGAACACGCTGGTCTTCGCCGCCAGCAGCTTGCAGCACGCCTACCTCGCCGATTCATTCGAGTCGCTGCGCTTTCTGCAAGACCTGCCCTTCGACTGGCTCAACCTCTCCTTCGGCGAGTTCGTGGGCGAGGATCCCCAGTACTTCGTCGACCGGCTCGGTGAGGTCGTGGAGTGGACCCGACAAATCCGCCCGGAATGCCGGCTCTCGGCGACGGTGCACGTGGGCAACTTCGACAACCTGCGCGTGGAGTATCAAGGCCAGCGCATGCAGTACTACTTCCTGGTGCAGTTCGTCTCGGCCATCGTCCCCTGGATCCACAGCGTGATGTACTACAACCTGTACGAGGACGCGGGCGGCGCCTACCTGCACGACGAGTTCGACGAGCACCGGGACTTCTTGCTCGGGCGCCTGCGGGACCGGCAAGCGGTGGGGTACTTTCCCGAGAGCGCCTACTGGATCGCCTTCGACAACTCGGTGCCGGTGTACCTGCCGCTCTACATCCGCTCTCGCTGGTTGGACCTGGCCCAGACCCGGCAGCGGGCGTCGGCGCAGGGCGGGGACCTGCTCTCTCAGCACGTCCTGTTCTCGAGCGGCTGGGAGTGGGGCTACTGGCAGACCGACGCGCTGACGCTGCGCATGAACTTCCGTCTGGCGGACGACTGGCGCGACGAGGTGCGCTGGCTCTTCTCGCCCTTGCCGGAAGGAACGCGTCTCGCACAGCGGGTGGTGGCGCTGGCCGAGGTGCAGCACCGCTACCTGATCGAGCAGCGCCTGGCGGCGTACTTCGCGGGGGTGGACTTCTGGGTGGAGGCGGGCCACTACTCCGGCATCATCAGCCAGCCGTACCGGATCTTCGTCAAGGAGGTGGGAGGGCTCACCGGGGCGGAGAAGGACGATTTTACAAAGCGGGTCCTGGAGCCGTTGGAGCTCTTCGCGGACGAGCTGGACAATCTGGCCGGCGCGGCGGAGGAACCGCAGCGCACGCGCTGGGAGCGGGAGATCGAGGACGGCATCGCCATCGACGCGCTGCGCGCCCGTTTCGCCTGGTGGGTGTACCGGGCCGCCCTGGAGCGGGATGAAGACGCGCTCCGACGCGCGCAGTCTCTCCTGGAGCGGGCCCGCGAAGTGGTGCGCCGCCGCCATGCCGATCTCGCCTACCCCGAACCCGAGCGGCTCATCTCTTCCGGTGCCAACCCCACCATCTATCCGTTCGGCTACTTGCGCCAGGCGGACATCCTGTGCTTGTGGGAGCGGGAGCTGATCGAGGCCCGCAACGTGATATTTGTTTCCAACGAGGCGGTTCCCTGGTGTATAGAGTGAGCCGGCGCAACCCGCCACGGATCGAATTTACGATGGGGACACCCCATGGTCGATAACCCCGTGCCCGAACCACAGGACTTCGAGCGCTTCCCGTGGCGCAGCCGTCGGAGCGGCCTGCGCCTGAAGATCAGCCGCAAGGTGTCGTTCCTGCTGGACGGCAGCTCCCGGCTGGCGTTCACCCGGGATCTCAGCGGTCAAGGCGTGTTCTTGCGCACCTCCCACCTGCCCGCCGAGGGGAGCGCGGTCGAGCTCGAGATCAGCCTGGACGCGGGTCGCCCTCCGGTGGTCGTCCAGGCGCGGGTGTGCCGGGTGCACAGCGGCGGAAGCGAAACCGGCTTCGCGGCGGCCTTCGAGCCCCCGGATCAGGACGCCGCCGCCGAGATCGCTTCCTTCGTGCTCGACTCGATCGAGCAGAACGCTCGTGACCGTTTGAAGCGCAACCCCCGCGATCTGCGCTCGCTCTTCGAGCTGGTGCAGGCCGCCGACGAACGCGGCGACGCGGACGGCGCGGTGGCCTGCCTGCAGGAGATGCTGAACGCCGATCCCAACTCCTTCGCCGCCGGCCTGCTGGCCGAGCGCCTGCTGGAGCGGGCGGGGGATGGGCAGGACCGGGAGACCTTGCACGAGGCGCTGGCGCTGTTCAAAACCGCCCTGCGCCGGTACCCCGACCCGCGCTTCGAGGAGGGCTGCCGCCGTTGTCTGGAAGGGCTGGAGGCGTCGGATCGAGAACGGGTCCAGGCCGAGCGCGAGCGGGAATCCCAGCGCTTGACCCAGGAGCGGCAACTGCAGGAGCGAGCCCGCGAGCTGGAGCGGCGTGAGCAGGAGGTGGAATCCCGCCTGCGCGACCTGGAGCAGGAGCAGGAGCGGCTGCGCGCGCGGCTGATGGAGTCCGCCGCCACGGAGCAGAAGCAGGCCACGGAGGCCGCCCGCCTGGCCCGGCAGCTCCAGGATCTGGCCGAGCGCGAGGCGTCGTTTGCGGCGAGCCGGGAAGAGCTGGAGCGCGCCCGGGAGGAGCTGGCGCAGGATGGAGAACGCGCCCGCGTGCGGGAACTCGAGATGGAGGGCTTGCAGCGGCGCGTGGGGACGCTCCAGCAGGAGCTGCAACGCGCGCGCGAGGACCTGCAGCGCGCCCAGGAGGATCTGACCGCCGAGCGGCAGAACTTCCAGCTCGAACTCGAGCGCGCCCGCACCGCGCAGGCCGACCGCAGCGAACTCGAGGCCCGTGCGGACGAGGCCCGGCGGGAGCTCGAGGCCATTCGCGAGCGCCAGGAGAAGGACCGCCAGGAGTTCGAGCTGCGGCGCTCCGAGCAGGAGAGCTTCTATGCCTCCCGCGAGAATGAGCTCTCCGAGCAGGCCCAGCAGCTCATGCTCCGTCGCACCGAGCTCGAGACCGATCGGCGCACGCTCGATGAGGAGCGCGCCCGCCTCGGAGAAGAACGGGAAGCCGCGGAAAACACCCGCCGAGAGCTCGAACAGCAGAGACAGTCGCTCCTGGCGGAGGAGGAGCGGCTCGGCGCGGAGCGTTCGGCCTTGGCAGCGGACGTCGAGGACAGTCGCCGGGCACGCTCGGCGCTGGAGGAGGAACGGGCCGGCCTGCTGAAACGCGCGCAGGAATTGGAGCGTGCCGAGCAGGAGCTCACTCGCCGCCAGACCGAGCTGGACGCCCTCCAGACCGGGACCGACAACGCCATGCGGGAAGCGCGCTGCCTCCGCGAAGACATGCAGGCCCGCCAGGCGGAGCTGGATGGCCGCGAACAGTCGCTCGTGGAGCGGGAACGCGAGCTCGAGACCAGGCGCGCGACCCTGGAGGATTCCCTGCGGGAGCAGGAGCAACGGCGTGCCGTCCTCGAGCACGCGGAAAAGGAACACGCTCAGCGCCGCGAAGAGTTCGAGGAGCGGGCGCGAGACGCGTTGCGCGCTCAGGCCGAGCTGGAGACACGAAAGGCCGACCTGGAAGCACGGGAGGCCGAGCTATCACGCCGGGAAGCGGACCTGGGCGCGCGGGAGAATGCCCTGGGCGAGCGGGAGCATCGCTGCGCCGAGGTGGAGCAGGAGTGCGCGCGCGCTCGATCCGATCTGGAACAACGCGCCGCGGACCTCGAGCGGCGGGAGCGCGAACTCATCGATGGGCAGCGCGACCTGACCGAGACGCGAAGCCGGGCCGAGGAGATCGAGCGAGCGCTTCTTCAGCAGAAGGAAGACCTGGCCGCGACCGAGCGCGAGGTCACCCGAGCCGAGAGCGAAGCGCAGGCCGCGCTGGAGAACGCGCGCCGTGTGGAGGAGCAGGCGCGTGCCCGCGCCGATGAGATCGAGCAGCGGGCTACCGAGCTATCTGGGCGCATGGCCGCCGTCGAGGAGCGGGAGGCGGCCGTGTCCGAACGGGAACGTGGCCTAACGGTTCAGGCCGAAGAGAGCCTGCGCCTCGCGGCACAGGCGGCCGAGGAGCGGCGCCAGGCGGACGCCCTGCTGGCCCAGGCGCGTCAGGAGCGCGCCGACAACGACCGCCTGCAGGAATCGCTGGCGGCGCGGGAACAAGAGCTTCTTTCGCGCGAACAAGAGGTCACCCGCCGCGAGGCCGAGCAGGCAAGCCAAGAAGAAGCGCTGAGCCGGCGCGCCCGGGACTTGGAGGAGCGTGCGGCTCAGATGAAAGAGCGCGAGGATGCGTACGAGCAGCGCGCTCAGGCTCTGGCGGCGCGGGAGGAGCAGGTCACCGCCAGCGAGACCTCGCTCGCGGAACAAACTCGCAAGCTCGAGGCAGATCAACAATCCCTGCAAGAAAAGCTTCGCTCCCTGGAGGCAGAGCGGGCAGAAGTGGAGCGCGAGCGGGCGACCTGGCGCGAGCAAGTGGACCTCAAGGAAGCCGAACTCGCGGCCGAGCGGGCGCGGCTGGAGGCGCGGGCGGTGGAGCTCTCCGACTCCAGCCGGCAGGCGGTGGAGGAGCGCGCGCGCCTTGGCGCCATCCAGGAGGAGCTGTCTCGCCGCGAGATCGAGACCCAGGATCGAGAGCGGAACCTTACGCTTCGCGAGCAGGAGCTCACCCACAAGGAGCGGGATCTGCTCACCCGGGAGCAGTCGTTGGACAAAACCCAGACCGAGCTGGAACCACGGCTGCGCGCGCTCGTTGAGCGAGAAGAGGCGCTCAAGAAGGCCGAGGAGTCGCTGCAGGCGCGCCGCAAGGAACAGAAGGACGCCGTGGCCCGCCTGGCCCAGTACGCCAACCGCGTCAAGCGTGAGAAGGAAGAACTGGAACGGCAGCGGAAGGCCCGGGCCGGCGCCAGCGAAGCCGCGCCTGCTGCGGCCGCCGCCGAACCCGATACGGAGAAGCCGGCATCGAGCTGAACCCGGTCACGGCCGCCGGGCCCGCCCCAGCCACTCGTAGAGCAGGATCGCGCCCGCCACGGAGACGTTGAACGATTCGGACTGGGCGCGCATGGGGATCCACACCCGAAAGTCGAGCCGCTCCTCGATGTGCTGGCGCAGGCCTCGCCCCTCCGAACCCAACACCAGGGCCACGCGGTCGCCGGGATCGATCTCCCAGGGCGGCCGGGCATCCTTCGCGGTGGCGCCGGCCAGCCAGAACCCCTCCCGCTGGAGTCGGTCCAGCGCCTGTCCCAGATTGGTGACCGTCGTCACCGGCAGTCGGCACAGCGCGCCGGCCGAGGCCTTGATCGCAGCGGGCGTGACCGATGAGGCGCGCCGCCCCGGCACCACCATGCCGGTGGCCCCGAAGGCCAGCGCGGACCGCGCCAGCGCCCCCAGGTTGCGGGGATCCTGCACCTCGTCGAGACACAGAATCAGCGTGCGCGGCTCCCCCCGCAGCGCCATCAGTTCCGGGAGGGTGGGTTGGGACGTCAGCGCCACCTGGGCCAGCACGCCCTGGTGCACGCCGCCGCCGCTCATGCGATCCAGCTCCCGGGTGTCGGTCCGCAACAGGCGCACCCCGTGGTCGCGGGCGGCCTGCTCGATCTGCCGCCGGGTGGCGCCCGCGAGGCTGCCCGAAACGTACAAGGCGCGCACCGGCACTCCGGCCACCAGCGCCTCCAGCACGGGATTCACTCCATATATGATCGAGGCATCCATGAGCCGGCGGGCCGCGCTTCCCTCCCCGCCCTACTCCTTCTCGAGGTAGGTGTAGCCGGCCAACCCTTGTTCGTACTGGGTCAGGATCTGCTTGGATTCCTTGAGGGTGATGCGCTTCTGGGCCAGGCCCAGCTCGACCGCCTTTCGCACCGCGTTGACCAGATCCGCCCGGTGGTACTGGATCTGGCTGAGGACCTCGGACACGGTCTCGCCCGGGATGACGCGGTCGATCTGGTACACGCCATCCTCGAGGATGGAGACGTGCACCGTGTTGGTGAAGCCGAACAGGTTGTGGAGATCGCCCAGGATCTCCTGGTAGGCCCCGATCAAGAAGATGCCGCAGTAGTAGGGCTCGTCCGGCGCCTGCGCGTGCAGCGCGATGGTGTCCTTCACGTCCCGCAGATCGATGAACTGGTCGAACTTGCCGTCCGAGTCGCAGGTGATGTCCGCGAAGGTGGCCCGGCGCGTGGGCCGCTGGTTGAGGCGGTGGATGGGCAGCACCGGGAACAGCTGCTTCACCGCCCAGTGATCCGGCACCGACTGGAACACCGAGAAGTTGCCGTAGTAGGTGTCGGCCATGAACTGCTCCAGGCCTTCCAGCTCGTCCGGCACGTAGTCCAGCTCCAGCTCGCGGATGAACTTGATGATCTTCTGGCACACCCGCCAGAACACCGACTCCACCTGCGCCCGGGTCTTGAGGTCCAGGTACCCCAGGTTGAACAGCGACAGCGCCTCGTTCTTGATCTGCACCGCGTCGTGGAAGGCTTCCTGGAAGTTCTTGCGCGACAGGCTGTGGTCCACCTCGCGGATGGAGCGCAGGAGCTCGTTCTCCTCGCAACCCTCGGGCACCGGCGGTTCGTCGAAGCTGAGCTCCGAGGACCCCAGCACCTCGAAGATGAGCGCGGACATGTGGGCCACCACCGCCCGCCCGCTCTCGGAGACGATGTCGGGATGCGGGATGCCGCGCTCCTGGCAGGTCTCGAACAGGGCCGACACCACGTCGGCGGCGTACTCCTTGAGGGTGTAGTTGGCGGAGCTGGCGAAGTTGGTCTGCGAGCCGTCATAGTCCACCGCCAGCCCGCCGCCCACGTCGATGATCCGCAGCGGCACGCCCAGGCGGTGCAGCTCGGCGAAGATCTTGGTGGCCTCGCGCAGCGCCTCCTTGACCGTCTGGATGCTGCTGATCTGCGAACCGAGGTGGAAATGCAAGAGCTGAAAGGAGCCCAGGCAGGCGCGCTCGCGCAGCATCTCCACCGCCTGCAGGAGCTCCGACACGAACAGGCCGAACTTGCTCTTGTCGCCGCCCGAGCCCTCCCACTTGCCGCGGCCCTGGCTGGAGAGTTTCACCCGCAATCCGATGTTGGGCCGCACCTGGAGCCGTTCCGACTCCTGCAGGATTAGCTCGAGCTCGGTGAGCTTCTCCACCACGATGAACACCTGCCGCCCCAGCTTGGTGGCGAACAGGGCCGTCTCCACGTACTCGCGATCCTTGTAGCCGTTGCAGATGATCAGCGCCTTGGGGTTCTCCTGCAGCGCGATCGACAGCAGCAGCTCGGGCTTGCTGCCGGCCTCCAGGCCGAAGTCGTAGGGCCGGCCGAACTCCACGATGTTCTCCACCACCGCGCGGTGCTGGTTGACCTTGATGGGGTACACGCCGCGGTAGCGCCCCTGGTAGCCGTACTGCTGGATGGCCGAGATGAAGGCCTGGTTGATCTCGTCGATACGCGAGCGCAGGATGTCGGTGAAGCGCAGCAGCACCGGCGGGTAGATGCCGCGCTCGATCAGCTCGTCGATGAGCTCTTTGAGATCGAAGCCCAGCTCTGGGTTGTGCGTGGGATGCACCACCAGGTTGCCGTTTTTGTTTACGTCGAAGAAGCCCAGCCCCCACTTGTCGATGAGGTACAGCTCCTTCGCGTCGGTGATGCTCCAGCGCTGGGTGGGACCGAGCACCTTCTTCTTTACGACTTTCTCTTTCGGCAACGCTCACCTCGCGGGTGGATCTTTTTGCGGCGCAAAGAGTAACAAAGCATCGCTGCGCTGACAAGCAAAACCGGCTGCGAACAAGTCACTCGGTCATTTTCCAGGAGGAGTCAGGGCAGGCGTCCCCTCCCACGGGGCAGATGGGGACGATCGGGACCGGGGACGAGCCCGAGGCAGACGACACCCGATGATTCCGTTCAGTCCAGGTCCTTCCAGAACCATAGGGGGGTCTTTCCGGTGGCCTTTCGAGAGTACCCGCAGGCGTCCAAGATGTCGAAGCCCCGACGTTCACCCCAGAAGAGCCTGTTTGCCTTGAGATCGCCGGGGCCGGCCCCGTCGTAGTACGGCCGCAGGTTGGTGAGCCGAGTCTTCTTCCTGGTGGCGAGGTCGAAAAGATAGAGCTGGCGCTGCGTGAGCCCGTCCTCCCCGTACCGGTCGTAGGCCACCTTGCCGTTACCGAGGACAACGCCGCAATCATCCCGGCCGCAGCCGGTAATCTCGAAGGCATCTCCAGTATCGAAGTTCCAGGCTGTAACCGTACCGGAGGTCCTTGCCACAAACCAAGGCCACTCGAAGTCCATTTCCTGGCGTCTATCGTCCGAACTCGTCGGGCTCAACGGAGCATCGGGCTTTCGCAATCGGAGCGCTGCACCACTTGCGAGGTCGTATTGCCAAAACCACATCTCTCTATTCGCATTCTCGCAGGCGCCCGGAGACAACTTCGTCGTGATGACTCGGTCACCGTCTATTCTCGGGTAGCCCAGCAAGACGGTATAGAGCTGCGATTCGTCTAACCGCACCAGGCGCTTCGTCGAGAATTCGTACGCCCATAGATCCTTGACCTCGTAAGGGTTTCCATTATCACAGTATCCACTGCGACGCTCGTTGAAGATCGCCCACCGATCTGAGACACCAAGATCCGCCCATTCGGTACCCCGGGTGTTCTCCACGTGCCATTCTTGCCCGGTCTCCGTGTCGTACACCCGGACGTCGGTGACGAGGTTTCTAATTCCGCCGGTCTTCGGGTTGACCTCGAACGAAACGTACTCCAACCAGGCCACCTTGGAACCCGCGGTGCGAAGATAGAACGCCTTGGCGCCCTCGGCCGAGATCCGCCGCCGCTCCCCGGTGGCGATCTCGTAGAGCCACACCGAGCCGTATGGGTATGTCGGGTACTCTTCGGACCCCAGTAACCGTCCCTCGTTGTAGGTCCGGTAGGCGAGGAACTGCGCCTGCTTTCCCGCCAAGAGTGTCATTACTGTGTCAATTCCGTAGGTTTCCCAAAAACACGGGATAAGGTTCCCGGTGAACGGCCCGGCGCAGCGGTCATAGGTGCACCCCTGCTCTGTCACCATGTCGTTCGGGCACGGGTCGTTAGGATCGAGACAGTGCGGCTTCTCTGGCTCCTCCTTACCGCACGACCAGGTGCAGCCGGCGAGGAGCAACAGCGCCGCCGCAAGAATGACTCTTTTCCTTCCTCTCACGGCCGCCTCCTACCGGCACTCGAGCCGCGTCGTGTCGCCCACCACGTAGTCTCCCGCATTTTTCGCAAACTGGGCAAGCCGCTGTGCCGTCCCGGCTTCCAGCCACCCCGCCCGCGCGTACACCCGGATCAGCACCTCCACCGCGAGTAAAACCCCCGCCGCCGCGCGCAGTTTGCCCCGCTGCAAGAGCGTGCACGCCGTGTCGGCCTGCAGGGCGAGGAGCAGACGGGCGAGCCAGAACCCCGGCGCCTTCTCGATCTCGGCCCGCAGCCCGCACGCCTCGTCGA
>CAZLNM010000138.1:0-10634 GCA_964561025.1 uncultured Myxococcales bacterium | reverse complement strand
CCTGGACTTCGGCATCGCCAAGGCGGCCCGCAACCTCTACCAGACCCGCACCTCCACCCTGAAGGGCAAGGCCGCCTACATGTCCCCGGAGCAGATCAGCCTCAAACACGGCCTCGACCGGCGCTCGGACATCTTCGCGCTGGGCATCGTGCTGTACGAGTTCCTCACCGGGCAGCGGCCCTTCAACGGGGAGACCGAGCTCGAGATCATGCTGTCCATCGTGCAGCAGGCCCACCCCCAGATCCTCGAGCCGGACATCCCCGACGACCTGTGCGCCATCTTGCTGAAGGCCCTGGCCAAGGACCGGGAGAAACGCTACCAGACCTGCCGCGAGCTCCGCTCCGATCTCGAGCAGTTCCTCATCAACCGCAAGATCCTGGTGGACGGCTACACCCTGGGCGCCTTCCTGCGCGAGCTGGCCCCCCCCCGGCGATCAGGGAGTGGGGTATTCGCTGCCAACGCCCTCGCGGCCGGAGATGGCCAAGCCCGGCGAGGCCGGCGGCTCCAAGCCCAAAGCGGCCCGCAGCGGCCGCACGCCACCCCGCGCCCCCGCCGCCAAGGGCGAGGACGCGCCCACCGTGCTCACCCCGTCCGAGATGTTCCGGCTCTCCCAGAACATCCAGCAGACCGAGACGGCGAGCGCGGCCGCCGTCACCAGCCCGGTGCCGCCGCCCCCTCCCCGGCGGAGCGGCAGCAAGACCGGCCAGCGCGCCCCGGCCATCCCGGCGCGCCACGGGAGCCGGCAGAACCTGGTGCTGGCGGCCTCCATCCTGGGCCTCTTTGTGCTGATCGGCGTGGGCGGGGCCTACCTGCTCTTCGGGCCACCACCCGAGGGTCCTGCCCGGCCCGGTCTCTCCGATGCGGGGCCTGCATCGCTCCCGCCGCCCGAGCCGGCACCCCCGGCGGATGCCGGAGCGGCGGTCGCCGAGCCCGACGAAGGCCCCGAGGCGCCAAAGACACCCGATGCCGGCGCCGAAAGCCCCGCCGATCCCGGGCCCGCCCTGCCGGCCGACCCCGGCCGTCCCGACGCCGGCCCCCGGCGCAACACAACGGCCGAGGAAGAACGCCGGCAGCGGCGCGAGGAAGAGCGCCGCCGCCGCGAGGAAGAGAAGCGCAAGGCGGAGGAAGAGAGGCGCAAGGCCGAGGAGGAGCGGCGCCGCAAGGAAGAGGAGGAGCGCCGGCTGGCCATGAGCCAGGGGGGCTTTCTGAAGATCGACTCCCGCCCATGGACCGAGGTCACCATCGACGGGGTGAGCTACGGGCAGACCCCGCTGGGCATGGCCGCGGACGAGAAGGGCATCCCGCTCGGCGCCGGCCCGCACAAGCTCGAGCTTTCCAACAAGCGCTTCGGCATCGAGTTCCGCCAGACGGTCCAGGTCCTGCCCGGCAAGAGCCAGACCGTGAGCAAGGTCTTCGGGCAGGGAACGCTCAAGCTCTTCGTGCTGCCCTACGGCGACGTGTACGTGAACGGCCAGATGGTGGGCAGCACGCCGCTGGAGAACCCCCTCCAGCTCTACGAGGGCATCCACACCCTGCGGGTGTTCTGCAAGCAGACCGGCAAGGAGGAGACCCGCAAGGTGAATATCGTGGCGGGCCAGGCCCTCACCCTCAACATCGATCTGCGCTGACCGTTTCCGGCTCGATGCGCGAAAAGATCCCCGGGTGGGGCCAAGGCGCGTACCGACACCCGCCCTGGGAAGGGGGGCCTTGACCGGAGACTGACGGGAATCGCCTGGGACCAGGGTGGCCGAGGACGGGGACATCGAGCAGGCGGGGAACCGCAGGGGTCAGACCTTCCGCCTCTTCATCCCGCGCCGCACGGCAATTACCAGAAGCGCCCCGAGTGCAAGGAAAATGGCCATGCTGCCAAAGTTCACATCCAGACGGCACCCACATCCACCAAGGACGCCGGTCTCGCCACCCGTCGAGCCGCTGTCGCTGGCGTCCGTGTCGATGCCGCCGCCACCGTCTTCCCCTCCGGGCAAGGAACCATCCTCCGGCGCTCCATCGTCTCCGTTCAGGTTGGCATCGACTCCGGCATCGACACCATCCGCTCCGTCCCAGGTCGTGCCCCCGTCCTCGGGCACGACGGAGCCGAGATCCTTGATGTCGGCAGCCAGCTGCCAGCCGGGGTTCTTGCCCTCGCCGGCATAGGCGCCACGAAAGATGCCCCCGCCCTTGCTGGTGCCGTTGAAATCCTTGTCGTAATCCGCGTCGGCAGCGAACTGAGCGAGCGGAAGCGCCGAACCCTGACAGCGCCCCGAAAGCGGATAGAAGTCCATCACGCCCAGGACAAGCGATGGCGAGACGACGTAGGCGCCGGCGTTGGCGATTGAGTCGGTCAGGTTCTCGACCGAATTGGTGACCTGGCCCGAAATCGGCGTTCCGGCAAAGATGAGGTTACCGACCACCGCATCCCCCTGCGTCGCCGTGCTGCCGAAGCTGACACCGACGGCGGCCCCGTAGATGGTGTTGTTGTAGACGGCCGCGAGCTTGAGCGGCAGGTCGTGGTCCTGGAGGCGAATGGCAGTACCGGCCACATCGACGAAGATGTTGTCGTGGATCGACACACGCCCCGATGCCTGCAGCAGAGATTCGCGCGGGTTGTGGAAGAAGAGGTTGCCATAGATCTCGTAGCGATCGTCTGCCCCCGGCCCGCTGTCCGGAAACCCGCCGATCAGCAAATTGGGACGATCACCGTCGGGACTGGGACGGTCGGTCTTGATGAAGACGTTGTGCCGGATGACGGTCGTCGCCGGTGCGGTGGGCATGCCCGGCACGTCGGGACGCGGTTGCTGCCACTTGATCTGCATGTTGTAGCCGATGGTGTCTTGCACCAGGTTGTGCTCGATGAGGCCGCCGATGAACGGTGACGTACCGTCGCTGTTCCCCAGGTACAGGCCAGTGCCGGCGCCGATGATGCGGTTGCGGCGGATGATCCAGCCCCAGGTGGGCGTCTTGGTCGAGATGGCCACGGTCTGCTGTCCCGCATCGTGGCGCAGGAAGGTGCAACCCTCGATGACGATGTGGTGCACGAGGTTCCCCGTGCCGCCCTTGGCGCTGACGCCGAACGCGCCGTCGACGCCCCGACCGTCGATGGTCAGGTTGCGCAAGACGACGTAGCTCGAGTCGACGATTTCTACGGTATTGCAGCAAGGGCCGAGATCGGCCTGGATCACGGCGGGCGGGCCCGCGTCGGGTCCCGTGATGGTGATCCATTCCGTCGGGCTGCCGTTGCGCCCGTCGATGACGAAATGGTCATAGCTTCCGGCGCTCAGGTGGAGCGTGTCGCCCGGGACCAGGCCCCCCAGTTGCGATGGCAGCGTCGTGGGGTCCGCGGTCTTGTCCGCACCGGCCGCCGGCGAAGGGTGCAACAGGGCGAGAACACCCACCCGGCACAAGAAGCCAGAAAGGCGCGCCGCGCGCATTTTCAGTCCCGACGACGCGCCGGTCGAGGCGCGCGCCTACTGGTTCATGGACTCCAGGAATTCCTTGTTGCTCTGGGTGCGGCTGATCTTGGAGAGCAAAAATTCCATGGAGTCGATGACGTTGAGCGGGTGCAGCAGCTGGCGCAGGATCCACACGCGCTGCAGGGTCATGGGATCCATCAAGAGCTCTTCCTTGCGGGTGGAGGAGGCGTTGATGTCCAGGCAGGGGAAGATGCGCTTCTCCATGAGCTTGCGGTCCAGGCGCATCTCGGAGTTGCCGGTGCCCTTGAACTCCTCGAAGATCACCTCGTCCATGCGCGAGCCGGTGTCCACCAGGGCGGTGCCCACGATGGTGAGCGAGCCGCCACCCTCGATGGCCCGGGCGGCGCCGAAGAAGCGCTTGGGCTTGTGCAGGGCGTTCGAGTCCACGCCGCCGGAGAGGATCTTGCCCGAGGGCGGCACCACCGCGTTGTAGGCGCGCGCCAGGCGGGTGATGGAGTCGAGCAGGATGACCACATCCTTGCCGTGCTCCACCATGCGCTTGGCCTTCTCGATCACCATCTCGGCCACCTGCACGTGGCGCTGCGCCGGCTCGTCGAAGGTCGAGCTGATGACCTCGCCCTTCACCGAGCGCTCCATGTCGGTGACCTCCTCCGGGCGCTCGTCGATGAGCAGGACGATCAGCTCCACTTCCTTGTGGTTGTGGGCCAGGGCGTGGGCGATGTCCTGGAGCAGCACCGTCTTTCCGGCCCGCGGCGGGCTGACGATCAGGCAGCGCTGCCCCTTGCCGATGGGGCACAAGAGGTCGATGATGCGGGTGGAGAAGTTCTTGGGTTCGTACTCCAGCAAGAACTTCTTGTGCGGGTACAGCGGGGTCAGGTTGTCGAAGAGGATCTTGTCCTTGGCCGCGTCGGGATCCTCGCGGTTGAGCATCTCCACCTTGAGCAGGGCGAAGTAGCGCTCGCCCTCCTTGGGCGGCCGCACCTGGCCGGCGATGGTGTCGCCGGTGCGCAGGTTGAAACGGCGGATCTGCGAGGGGGAGACGTAGATGTCGTCCGGGCCGGGCAGGTAGTTGTAGTCCGGCGAGCGCAAGAAGCCGAAGCCGTCGGGCAGGATCTCCAGCACGCCCTCGCCGTAGATGTTGCCGTCCTTCTCGGCCTGGGCCTGCAGGATGGCGAAGATCATCTCGGACTTGCGCAGCCCGCCGCCGCCCTGGACGTTGAGCTCCTTGGCCAGCTTGTTGAGCTCGCTGATCTTCATGTTCTTCAGTTCGTTGAGGTTCATGCGTTCTCCTTCTCCTGGAGGAGGGGGCGCCCGGCGCCGGCGGCGCGCGGGGCCTGGGGGTGGGGATGGGTTCCGTCTCCGGTCATTATCGCGTTTGGCGCCACGTACGCGCCCTGTCTGCGGATTCCGATTTGGGTGGGAGCAACGGCGTCCCGACCGTCATCCAAGTTGCCGATCCTGAAACGTGCGTCATGCCTACCTTAGGAAAACACTCTTGTCAAGGACAAACGAATCACAAGAACTCGCGCATCACCCGGTTGAAGCGCTCCGGCTCCTCGATCATCGGCAGGTGCCCCGACTCCTCGAACACGACAAGGCGCGCGCCCGGGATGGCTTGCTCGAGGCGCCGGCCCATGGAGAGCAGCACCAGCGGATCGTGCCGGCCCCACAAAAGCAGGGTCGGGGCCCGGATGGCGGCGAAGTCCTCCGCGGGGTGCAGCCCCCCGTCCAGGATGACCCGGCAGATGCGCGCCTTGGCCGGGCGGTGCTTCCAGAACTCCTCCTCCAGCACCTGCTGGAGGGCGAAGTTGGGGATGAACGGCGGATGGTAGTACACCCGCTCCAGGAACCTGCGCAGCTCGTAGATATCGGCCGGGATGAGCACGCGGGTGAGGTCCGTCACCCCGCCGAAGTTGCGCGCGATCTCGGCCCGCTCGGCCAGCGTCGGCGCCAGACCCGCGGCGTCCACCAGGATGAGCCGCGCCACTTTTTCCGGGTGGCGCAGCGCAAGCTCCAGGGCCACCAGCCCGCCGAAGGAGACCCCCACCACCGCGGCGTGCGGCACGCCGAGCGTATCGAGCAGCTCCGCCAGCGCGTCGGCCTGCCCGGGGGCGCCGCTCACCCCGGCCGGATCGCGCGGCACGCTCTCGCCGAACCAGAACAGGTCCACCGCGATCACCCGATGGCCGGGCGAGAGCGCGGGCACCTGGCGCTTCCAGGTTTCCAGCGCGCCCACCCCGAAGCCGTGGATCAAGAGCACCGCCGGCCCCTCGCCTCCGGCGAAGACGCGCATGCGGCCCGCCGCAAGCTCCACCATGGCCGGTTGGATGCCGTGGTCGCGAAAATCCTCGAGCGCCATCTCGCGGCTGAGCCGCACCACGTTGCACGAGGCGGCGAAAAATAAAGACAGACCTGCGAAAGCCACCGCGGCCAGACGTCGCGCCGGGAAAGATTTTTGCATGGGTCGAGATTCCCCTGTCTCAGCCGGGCTGTCAACCGTCGGGTTCGCATTGACTTGGGCCGCCGGCACCGGATAGGGTCTGGCCCATGCGAAAATCGTCATGTGTTCCCTTCCTCCGGGTCGCCGCCCTGTCCGTAATTCTCCTCCTTACGCTCCCTCGGCAAGCCGCGGCCCACCGCTGTGAGCTGTGGGCCTGGCACAAGGACGGGCACTCCGCCGCGCTGCTTTGCAGCGAGGCCTGCCGCGACTGTCCGGGGCGGGAGGAGATCCTCATCCTCGGGCGCATGGCCCAGGGCAAGCCGGCCATCGTATGGCAAGCCGGGGACGCCGCCGAGACGCCGGACCCGGCGGCGCGCGAGCAGCTCCTCCAGCGCTCGGCCGAGTGGCTGCGCGGCCTGGGGTTCGAGGTGGCCAAGGAACTGCCGCCTTTTACCGGCGGGCACCCGGCGCCGCAGGGCGCCTTTCCGGGCCCGGCCTGGAAGACCGTGACGCTGGTCGGCCCCCCCGAGCCGACGCCTGCGAGGCAAGACCAGGATCCGGCCGGAAGATGCGAAGAAGGAGTCCCCTGGCCGGGGAGCCACGCCGCCATCCCGCTGCCCGAGGGCGCCAGCCAGCAGCCCGGCCTGTTGCAGATCACGGCGCTCGGCTGCGCGAGGAACGAAAACCGGGAAAACGCGCTCGCCATGCGAGCGGATTTCATCCCCTTCGGCGAGGCGGCGGCGATCTGGCTGGGGCAGCTCTCGTGGCTGTGGGACACCGGGCACGTCTCGGCCGAGATCGAGGCCGCCGTGTCGCCCCAGGGCCGCGCGCTGCTGCTGCGCCGCACCGCGGACTCGGCGGGCCGCTCGCGCGAGCTCATTTTTCCCCTGTGGCTGCCGGGATCGAGCCGGGAACCGCCGCCCAGGGCGAAAGACCTCTACCCCGGAGCCTACTCGGGCACCTTCGGCGAGAATCTCATCGAGTACCTCACCATGCCGCGGGTGCTGGCGGGGGCCTTCCTGGGCAGCATCGGCGGCGGCGGCGACTCCTACGGCTGGACCTCCTTCCACTTCTCCATCCTGGAGTACCTCACCTTCGGCGAACCGCGCGAGTGGCTGGACCTGGGCGTGGGCGGGGCGCTGTTCTCCTACCAGCGCTCCTCGCGCGGGACAGGCTGGTCGATCCTGGGCTTCGGCCCGGCGCTCAAGGTGGGACGCCTGCTGGTGGAGGGGCGGGTGGAGGCGCTGTCCTTCAAGGAGGGAGAGTGGCGGCCCGGCCTGCGCGCGCGCGTGGTCCTTCCCCTGGCCACGCCGCGCGAGGTCGGCATGTGGGGCATCTTCATCCCCAGCCCCATGATCGGCTACGACGTATGGTACCGCTCCGACCTCAGCCACGACGAGACGCACTTCTGGTGGGGCGTGACCTGGCTGGGGAACTACTTTTAGGAGGCCGCGGAAACCGAGAGGGCGTGACATGCGAGAATTGATCGAGCGGATCTTCCAGCTCACCGCGCGTGGCACCAGCCTGCGCGCCGAGGCGCGCGGCGGCGTGGTGACCTTCCTCACCATGAGCTACATCATCTTCGTCCAGCCGATGGTGCTGCAGGCGGCGGGCATGGACTTCGGGGCGGTGATGGTGGCCACCTGCCTGGCCTCGGCCTTCGCCACCCTGGTCATGGCCTTCGGGGCCAACTACCCGGTGGCCCTGGCCCCGTGCATGGGCGAAAACTTTTTCTTCGTCAGCGTGTGCGCCGGCGCGGTGACCGGCGCCCCCGTGCCCTGGCCGGCGGCGCTGGCGGCGGTGCTGGCCTCCGGCGTGCTGTTTCTGCTGCTCTCGGCCTTCCGCTTCCGCGAGGCCATCATGGAGAAGCTGCCGCTCTCGCTGAAACACGCCATCCCCGCCGGCATCGGCCTGTTCATCGCCTTCATCGGGCTGCAGCAGGGCGGCCTGGTGCGGGCCGCGCCGGGTTCGATGGTGGGCCTGGGGGATCTGGGCTCGGGCCCGGCGCTGCTCACGCTGGGCGGGCTGGTCTTCACCGGCGTTCTGCTTTCGCTGCGGGTCCCGGGGGCCTTCCTGTGGGGCCTGCTGGCCTCCACCGCGGCCGCGCTGCCGCTGGGGCTCGCCGAATGGCACGGCCTCTTCAGCGCTCCGCCCAGCCTGGCGCCGGTGCTCTTCAAGCTGGATCTGGCGAGCCTGCTGGACGCGGCCATGATCCCGGTGGTGGTGATCTTTTTGTTCATGGTCCTCTTCGACACCGTGGGCACCCTGGTGGGCGTGGGACAGCAGGCGGGCCTGATGAAGGACGGCCAGCTCGAGCGGGCCGGGCGAGCGCTGTTCTCCGACGCCGCGGGCACCACCGCGGGCGCGCTGCTCGGCACCTCCACCGTGTCGGCCTACATCGAGAGCGCGGCCGGTGTGGCGGCGGGGGCGCGCACCGGGCTGGCCTCGGTGGTCACCGCGGCGCTCTTCTTGCTGGCCATGTTCTGTTTTCCGCTCGTGCAGATGGTGGGCGGCGGGGTGGTCATCGGCGGCGTCCCCTACCACCCCATCACCGCGCCGGTGCTCATCCTGGTGGGCTCCATGATGGTGCGCATGATCGCGCACATCGGTTGGGACGAGCCGTCCGAGGCCATCCCGGCCTTCCTGGTGATCGCCGGCATCCCGCTCACCTACTCCATCGCCGACGGGCTGGCCCTCGGTTTCGTGGCCTACCCGCTCCTCAAGCTCCTCTCCGGCAAGGGACGGCAGGTGCCGGGGTTGGTGTACCTCATGGCGGCCCTGCTGTGCGGCGTGTTCGTGATGAAGGCGCTGCTTCGGGCCTGAGACGCCTCGGAACCACGAGCCAAGATTGCGGACGGCCGCGGCCGATGGTATAGGAGGCGCGGCATGTGGCTTTTCAACCCGCTGCAGCTGAAGGACTTCGTGACCCTGGGCAACGTCCTGGGCGGCATCGGCTCGATGATCGCCTCGCTCGAGGGCAGCATCGACTGGGCCTGCTACCTCATGCTCATCGCCTGGGTGTTCGACTCGCTGGACGGCCCGGTGGCCCGCGCCACGGGCGGCGGCAACCGCTTCGGCGAGGTGTTCGACAACGTGGCCGACCTGGTGGCCTACTCGCTGGCGCCGGGGATGCTGCTCTATCTGGTGTTCCGCCTGCCGCTCGAGGCCGGGGGCGCCGGCTGGCCGCCGTGGGCCGCGGGGCTGCTGGCGGCCTTCCCCATCTTCGTGGGTTGCGTGCGCTTCTCGCGCAACGACGTCATGGAGCTCACTTTCCCCGAGTTCCACCTGGGCCTGCCGCGCACCGTGTACGCGCTCTACCTGGGGACCCTGTTCTGCAGCCACCTCTACCGAGGGCCGTGGATGAGCGATCCCCTGTCCCCGGCCAACGCCTGGCTCTTCGGCGCGGGCGCCGTGTTCGTGACCGCGGTGAGCGCGCTGACGCTGACGGTGCGCCCCTATCACGCCAAGCCGAAGAAGCCCACCTTCATGGTGCTGTTCTCGACGGTGTGGTTCATCGCCACCTCGGCGCTGAGCTTCGTGGCGGCGGCCATCTTCTCCATGCCGCGGCTGGTGTTCGACGTGTTCGTGGTGAACTTCACCCTGTACACATGGTTCGGCTGGAGCATCATCCCCCGGGACACGCGCGCCGACATCCGCGCCTACTGCCGCCGCATGGGCGAGCGCTGGAAGGCCGAGATGGGTTGAGCCATGACCATCCAGCCGCTGAAAACCCGCGACCTCTTGGCGCTCTCCGTGCTGGCGGGCGGCATCGTCTCCGTGGCGGCCGCGGCCGAGGGCCTGCGCTCGCTCGCTTCGCTTCCAGTGCTCGCCGCCGCCCTGCTCGACGTGTGGCTCGCCCCGCGGCTCGCGGCCGGGGCGCGCTGGAGTCGCTTCAACGGGGTGCTGCTCGACATCTGCCGCCAGGTGCCGTTTGGTCTCGCGCCGTCCTTCGCGGTGTACCTCGCCTTCCGCGCGGGAGCGGACGCGGGAGGGCCCGGCTGGGGTATCGCCCCCGCCGCCATCCTGGCCTCGCTTCCCTGCGCCCTGGGCTGCGTGCGTTTCACCCGGGATGACATCCTGGCGCCGCGACTCTCTGGCGTGCGTTTCGGGCCGCCCCAGGCGATGGTGGCCCTGGCCATGATGGGGCTCGTACACTCGCACCTCTTCGCGGGCCGGCCCTTCGTCGATGCGCGCGCCCCGTACGCCCCGTTCGTCTTCGCCGCCGGCGCGCTGCTGCTCCTGTGGCTGTCGCTGCAAAACCTCTCGTTGGCCCCGGGGCCCGAGCGGGCCGGGCGGCGCGCCTGGGCCTTTGCCGGCCTGCTCGCCGTGGCCGCGGCGGCGGGGGGTTTTACGGAAGACGCGGCGGCGGCGGCGGACGTGCTCGCGGCCGGTCTTTCGCTGGCCCTCCCCATGCGAAGCTTCCTCCTTCCGCCGGACACCCGCCGCGCCGCCCGCGAGGCCATCGAACGCTTCCGCATAGAGTGGCGCGAGCAGCAGGGGCCGAAGTCCGCCTGATCCATTGGTTATACCCGGCTCGCCACGTGGGGCTCGGCGGAGGTCTTTTCACCTCTATGGAGAACTTTCTTCCTGGCGCGGCAGCAGCGCCTTCTTGATGATCTTTCCGGTCGAGTTCAGCGGCAACGAGTCGCGGATCTCGACCGCGGCGGGCACCTTGTAGTCGGCGATGCGCTCCGCAAGGTAGGCCCGCTGACCTGCTCCCCGAAAACTGGTCCATCGAAAATGAGAGACTTCTCGGCTAGGAT
>CAZLNM010000137.1:0-10747 GCA_964561025.1 uncultured Myxococcales bacterium | reverse complement strand
GGCGGCACCGACCTGGTGTTCCCCCACCACGAGAACGAGATCGCCCAGAGCGAGGCCGCCACCGGCAAGCCGTTCGTGAAGGTGTTCTTCCACAACGGCTTCGTCAACATCGACAAGGAGAAGATGTCGAAGAGCCTGGGCAACTTCTTCACCATCCGCGAGATCCGCGAGCGCTACGATCCCGAAGCGCTGCGCCTGTTCATCCTCACCACCCACTACCGCAGCCCCATCAACTTCGAGGTGCAGCTGTGCTGCCCGTCCTGCGACGGGCCGCTGACAACCGAGGCCTACCAGGCGCGCGCGTGCCCGGGGTGCGGCAAGGCCTTCGAGGCCGAGGCCGGCCGGCGCGCGGTGCGCTTCCCCGCGCTGGAGGAGGCCCAGCGCCGCCTGGTGTACCTGTACGAGACGCGGGCCCGGCTGAACCGGGCGCTGGGGTCGCTGGCCACCGGCATGGGGGAGGCGCTGCGCGCGGAGGAGATCGAGGCGCTGCGGGCGAAGTTCCTCGAGGCCATGGACGACGACTTCAACGCCGCCGCCGCCCTGGCGGCGCTGTCCGACGCCGCCCGGCTGGCCAACGAGGTGCTGGACAACAAGGCCGGCCGCTCCGAGACCCTGGTCGTCTCCACCGCCCAGCGCCTCCAGGACCTGTTCGGGGTCTTTTCCGAGGTGCTGGGGCTGCTCGAGCGCGACCCGGCCGCGGCGCTCGACTCGCTCTCCCGCCGCGCCCTGGGCGCGCGCGCGCTCGATCCGGCCGAGATCGAGCGGATGATCGGCGAGCGCAACGCGGCGCGAAAGCGCAAGGACTTCAAGGAGGCCGATCGCATCCGCGATCAGTTGCTCCAGCAGGGCATCGAGCTGATGGATTCGCCCCAGGGCACGCGCTGGCGGGCCAAGGGGTGATTGTCCGGCGGCTTTTCAGCGCGCCCGCAGGTCGAGCTTGGAGGAGTAGGGGTCGGTGCGCAGGTTGTGCTTGAAGTTGCTCACCCAGGCCAGATCGCCGTCGGCGTTCATCACCTGGTCGGCGAAGAAGCCGTAGGCCCCCTCGAAGGCGTCCCCGGCGAGCTTGCGCGCCAGCACCTCCACCGCCCACACCCCGGCGGGGTTGCGGATGGCGTAATCCAGATCCAGCGAGGTGCCGTCCTGGTAAGCAAGGCGCACGTTGCCGGCGGTGTCGAGCAAGATGCTGGCGTAGTTGCCCACCCAGTGCAGGCCCTCGGCCGCGTGCGCCGGATCGGTCGGGTCGCCGTTCGCGTCCCTGGCGCCGGCGTCCACCAGCTCGATGGCGGCGGCGGCCACGTTGGTGCCGGGGAAGCTCAGGTAGTACAGGCTGCCCAGATCGGCGTCCTGGAAGGCGATGTGCACACGGCTGTCGGCCCCGATGGCCAGCGTGGCCTCGGCGCCCAGGTTGCCCAGGTCGTGCCCGCCGCCGTCCTCGCCGGCCAGGGTGACCGGCGCGCCGAAACTGCCCGCGCTGGTGTTGAACAATACGAACTTCAGGTTGCCGCGCAGGCTGTCGTAGTAGGCCACGGCCGGCACGTCCCCGGGATAGAGCGCCAGGCTGGCGAACAGCCCCACCCCTGGCGGCAGATCCTCCAGGCTGGACTCCGGCATGAGATCCTGGCACCCACCGGCCACGCAGGCCTGGTCGCTTCCGCAGCCCGCGCCGCCCCCGCAGTTGGCCGGGTCGTCGGCGGTGGCGCAGGCGCCGCTGTCTTTCAGGCACACCGAGCCGGCGGCGCAGTCGCCGGGGGCGCAGGGGACCGCCGCCGTGTCGGCCACGTAGATGCTCCAGTCGGTCATGGCCGCCGGATTGGGCACGGTGGCCCAGGCCAGGCGCAAGCTGGCGTGGAGGTTGTCCTTCACCGTCATGTAGGCGATGAGCGGCCGGCCCTGGGAGTCGATGGCCAGCGAGGTGAAGCGGCCGGTGTCGCCCTGGTTGTCCACCACCTGCACGGTCCACTGCGCTCCGTCGAAGGCGGCGTACTTGAGATCGCCGTGGGTGCGGTCGTAGTAGGAGATGCGCGGCAGGCCGTCGGCGCCCACCGCGATGTCGGTGTCCCAGCCCACGTCGTCGCCCGGCTCGGCGATGCCGCCGCGCGGGCCGGCGGCCGCGCCCACGCAGGGGGCGCCGGCGGGGACCCCGTCCACGAAGCTCCAGCGCACCGTGGCCCCCGCCTGGGCGGCCTCGGCCACGCCGAAGATCAGATCGCCGTAGGGCCGGCCGAAGTAGCCCGAGAACACCGGCACCCCGTCCGCCCCGAGGGCCACGGCCGAGTGCTGTCCGGCGAAGGCGTCAGGGAGCGGCGGCAGCGGCAGGCAGGAGCAGTCCGCGCCTTCGATGGCGCAGCTCTGCTCGCTCACCGAGCCGCCCGGATCGGGGTTGACCTGCTCGCAGGCGGGGCAGGTGACGCCCTCGCAGGCCACCGGAATGTCGCGGCACAGCTGGTCCTGGCGGCAGCAGTATTTTCCGTCGGGGCAGGTGCCGCCGCACGGGGCGCAGCACTTGCACTCGCCGAGCTTGCAGCAGCCGAAGGTGTCACCGGCGCATTCCTGGTAGAGCGGGAAGCCGCTGTCCTGGCACTGGGCGTCGGACTCGCAGCGCACGTAGTCGCACACCCGGCAACCCAGGTCGGGATCGGGGTCCGGGGTGCAGAAACGCGGCTGGGTGCCATCGGGCGGGCAGTCGCTGTCGGAGGTGCAGGCGAAGCTTCGGCAGCAACTATCCTTGCACTCCATGCACACGCCCTGGTCGGCGCAGTCGGCGTTCCGCTCGCAGGTCTTGGTGGTGCAGGCCGGCCCGCACTCGGTGGTGCATTTCCCGTCCTTGCAGCACTCGCCCTGGCCCTTGCACGGGTAGTCGGGGTCGTAGCACTCCACCAGCCCGCCGCAGCACTTGTCGATGCAGGTGGCGCCGCCGCTACAGGTGCTGGAGTCCTGGCACTCCAGCCCCGGCGGGCAGATGCCGTGCAGGGTCGGGTTGTCGCAGTCGCAGTCGGAGAACGAGAGCGTCGCCCCCAGGAGGAAGAGGCCGCCACGAAAAACAAAACGTCGGAGGGTCACGGCATCTCCTTTCGTAAACGACCGGGTCTTGCGGTACCGGCTCATTATGGCAGGATCTTCCGAGCGGGCGCAAGTCAGGGGGGCCGCGGCACGGAGCGCACGCGCTTGACCCTGCCTCGCGTGTTCGGATAGCGTGGCGGGCAAAGCCTCTACCGGAGGGACGGCATGCGGCTCGAAGACATCCAGAAAGCGCTCCAATCCGCCCAGCTCGACGGCTGGTTGTTCTACGACTTTCACAACCGCGACCCCATCGCCTACCGGGTGCTGGGGTTGGACTACGGCAAGTTCACCTCGCGCCGCTGGTTCTACTTCATCCCCGCGCGCGGCGAGCCGGTGAAGCTGGCCCACAAGGTGGAGCCGGGCAAGCTCGATTCCCTGCCGGGGACCAAGCGCCTGTACCTGAGCTGGCGCGAGCTGCACCAGAACCTGGCCGAGATCCTGAAGGGCACCCGCCGCCTGGCCATGCAGATCTCGCCGCTGGCGGCCATCCCCTACGTGTCCACGGTGGACGCGGGCACGGCCGAGCTGGTGCGCGGTTTCGGTTTGGAGCTGTGCTCCTCGGCCGAGCTGGTGCAGGCCTTCGAGGCGGTGATCGACGAGGACGGCTACCGCTCCCACCGCGAGGCCGGCGAGAAGATCCACCGCATCAAGGACCAGGCCTTCGCCCGCATCGGCGAGGCCCTCAAGAAGGGCCAGAAGCTCACCGAGGTCGAGCTGCAACGTTTCATCCTGCGGCGTTTCAAGGAGGAGGGGCTCACCTGCATGGGCGAGAACCCCATCGTGGGCATCAACGACCACCCGGCCGACCCGCACTTCGAGCCCACCGAGCAGAACAGCCGGCCCTTCGCCCGCGGCGACAAGGTGCTCATCGATCTGTGGGCCAAGCTCGAGCGCCCCGGCGCCATCTTCTATGACATCACCTGGTGCGGCTTCATCGGCAAGAGCCCGCCCGCCAAGTACCAGCAGATCTTCCGCCTGGCCTGCCAGGCGCGCCGGGCGGCGGTGGCGCTGGTGCGGGAGCGCTTCCGCGACAAGAAGAGCTGCTGCGGCTGGGAGGTGGACGACGCCTGCCGCAAGGTGATCCAGGACGGCGGCTTCGGCGAGTTCTTCATCCACCGCACCGGCCACAGCATCGGCGAGGCGGTGCATGGCAACGGCGTGAACATCGACAACCTGGAGACCCGCGACGAGCGCCGCCTGGTCCCCGGGGTGTGTTTCTCCGTCGAGCCGGGCATCTACCTGCCCGGCGAGATGGCGGTGCGCACCGAGATCGACGTGTTCATCACCGCCGCCGGCGAGGTCGAGGTCACCGGCCCCGAACAGGACGAACTGATCCTCATCGAGGCCTGAGACGGATGGACATCCCCTGGTGGGGTGTCCCCGGGAGATCATACTTGATAGACGTGGACAGAGTGTGGCGCGAGCGACCGCGGGGCCCAGCCAGCCAGCGCGGGCGGGAGCGCGCGTGTTGCGGCCGAAGGCCGCGCTAGGGAGGTCGTCATGCGCAAGTGGTCCGGTCGGCAAAGAACCCATCTGGTGTGGCTGGGCGCCCTGGCGCTGGTGGCGCTTTCGGCGGGTTGCGATTGTGGCGGCGGACCCAGCGGCGCGCGGGCCGAGCTGAACGTCGATCGCACCGCGCTCGATTTCAAGGACGTGGCGCTGGGCTACCCGCGCACCCTCGATCTCACCGTGCACAACACCGGGCGCGCCGGCCTGGTGTTTCGGAACATCGCCTGCGAGAAGGGCGACCAGGGCTTCGAGGTGGTGGGCGCGCGCGATCCGGTGAGCGGCCAGGTCGGCGAGATCCCCCAGATCGTGGGCATCGACGGGGTGGTGGTGCTGGTGATCCGCTACACCCCGGCCTCCGAGAGCGCCCGCAACTTCGACACCTTGCACCTCGACACCAACGACAAGGATGCCTGCCCCTCCGACCGCAACCCCTGCCGCATCCAGCTCAACGGCAACGGCGCGCCGCCCGACGCCGACCTGGCGGTGGTGTGCCAGGAGGACACGTTGTGCCCCGGCGACGGGGCGCAGAAGACCTGCCAGGTCACCATGGACTCGGTGAGCTACAGCCACCCGGCCATCGTGACCCTCAACTACTGCGACGTGCCGGCGGGCTCGAGCCTGTCGCGCAACCTCAACCTCAAGAACGCCGGCAACATCCCGCTCGAGCTCGACGGATTCGCCCTGCTCAACCGCCCCGGCGACTCGGCGGACTTTTCCTTGCTGAAGCCCACCGCCCTCAAGGTCACGCTCCAGCCGGGAGAGGAGCAGATGCTGTCGGTGGCCTTCACGCCCTCGCGCGAGGGGCCCGCGGCCGGCGGGCTGGACATCCAGACCAACGACACCGACATCGTGATGGCCGGCAGCGACCCGGGGCTGTTCAAGGTGCGCTTGCTGGCCATGTCGGCCGAGCCGGACATCGAGGTGTACCCCGACAACATTCCCTTCACCGGCGTCAACCAGGGCGGCTCGGACACCAAGACGGTGACGGTGCGCAACCGCGGAACCGGCACCCTGGCGGTGACCGGGCTGGAGGTCACCGGCGGCTCCGTGGCGGGGGAGTTCTCCATCCAGCCCGACCAGCCGTTCGACGTGGCGCCCGGGGCCAACAAGACCATCGACGTGACCTACGCGCCCAAGGACGTGGGGGCCGATGACGGCGCGCTGACGGTGTACTCCAACGACCGGGATACCCCGCGGGTCACCGTCACCCTGGGCGGCGAGGTGCGCCCGGTGCTGGACGTGGTCCCGCCGGACGTGGTGGAGTTCGCCAACGTGCCACAGGGGGGATCGGCCCAGAAAGAGATCATCCTCTCCAACGTGGGCCACGCCGACCTCACCGTCTCGGCCATCGACATCACCCTGAATTCGGGCGATCCGCCGGTGTTCAGCCTGGCCAATCTTCCGCCCAACTTCCCGGCGACGCCCATCGTGCTGGCCCCGGCGGCCTCGACCAACTTCCAGGTCGCCTTCCAGGACAACCCCCTGATCGGCGGGGAGATGGGGCAGCTCGAGATCCGCCACGACAGCCCCAGCGTCCAGAACCCCTACACCCTGATCCTGGTCAACACCGGCACCCCGGCCAACCTGCCGCCGGTGGCGGTGGTGAAGCCGCCCTCCCTCACCCAGAACGGCCGCGCCCCCATCACCATCGACGGCTCGGAGAGCTACGATCCCGATCCACCGCCCGACCGCATCGCGAGCTACCTGTGGGAGTTCCGCTTCAAGCCGGTGGACCCGGTGTCGGGCAACGAGAGCCAGGCGACGCTGAGCGTGGCCGGCGATCAGAAGTCCGCCACCTTCACCCCCGACATCTACGGCCGCTACCAGGTCCAGCTCATGGTCATCGACATGAACGGCGCCCGCAGCAGCGTGGCCTGGTCCGACATCTCCGTCAACCCCTGAGTCTCCCGTCCGGGGGACATCGCTTCGGAGGGGCCGCATGGCTTACCAACGACGACCACTGTCCGCGCCCCGCGCCGCCGGGGCCTTCATCCGCATGCTCACCCCGATGGTGGAGCACCCGCCGCTCGGGGGGCTGCTCTCGGCACAGCTCATCGCCCAGGCGGGGGTGAAGGCCCTGCGCCAGCTGCCGGTCGAGGAGCCGTTGCCCTTCGACGTGCCGGGCCTGCTGCCGGAGCCGGCCGCGGCGCACTTCGACCCGGCCGCGCTGCTCGAGCGGGTGGCCGGGTTGGAGACTCCAGCGCCGGGCGGGTTCGCCTTCGAGAGCGCGCTCGCTTTGCGGCGGGCCTACCGTTCGGGCGAGAGCGATCCGGTGCGGGTGTGCGAGGCCGCGCTCGGCTGGATCGAGGAGGATCGCTCGCGCCGCCCGCCGCTCTCGATCTTCGTGTCGGTGCGGCCCGAGGAGGTGCGCGCGCAGGCCAAGGAGAGCGCCGAGCGGCTGCGGCGCGGCCAAGCCCGCTCGCCGCTGGAAGGCGTTCCGGTGGCGGTGAAAGACGAACTCGACCTCTCCGGCCACCCCACCCGGGTGGGGACGCGCTTTCTGGGGGAGACGCCCGCCGCGGACGACGCCGCGGCGGTGGCGGGCCTGCGCCGGGCGGGCGCGGTCATCCTGGGCAAGGTGAACATGCACGAGATCGGCATCGGGGTGACCGGCATCAACCCGCACTTCGGGCCGGTGCGCAACCCCTACGACCCGGAGCGCTTCACCGGCGGCTCCTCCAGCGGCCCGGCGGCGGCAGTGGCGGCCGGCCTGTGCCCCATCGCGGCCGGCGCCGACGGAGGGGGCTCGATCCGCATCCCGGCGGCCCTGTGCGGCGTGGTCGGGCTGAAACCCACCCTGGGCCGCGTCAGCGAGCGCGGCGCCGCGCCCTTGTGCTGGAGCGTGGGACACGTGGGGCCGCTGGCCGCGACCGCCGCGGACGCCGCCCTGGCCTATGCCTCGATGGCGGGGCCCGACGAGCGCGATCCCCGCAGCCTGCGCCAGCCCGCGCCCGGGTTGGAGCGGTTCTTCTGCGAGGATCTGCGGGGGGTGCGCATCGGCGTGTACCCGGAGTGGTTCGAGGACGCCGACCCCGAGATCGTGGCCGCCTGCCGCAAGATGCTCGATCTCTTCGTGGGGCTGGGGGCCGAGGTGCGGACCATCGAGATCCCGGAGCTTTCGCTGGTGCGCCCGGTGCACCTGGTGCTCATCGTCTCCGAGATGGCCGCCTCTCAGATGGAGCACCGCCGGCGGCACCGGCGTCACTACGCCCACGACACCCGGCTCAACCTGGCGCTGGGCCAGCGCCTCAAGGCCACCGACTATGTCCACGCCCTGCGGCTGCGCGCCCGCATCTGCGCTCATTTTGCAAAAGCGCTCGAGGAGGTGGACGTCATCGCCACCCCGGCCACCGCCTGCACCGCCGATCGCATCCGCCCGGATTCGCTGAAGACCGGGGACTCGAACCTGCCGCTGCTCGAGCGCATCATGCGCTTCGCCCAGGCCGCCAACCTCACCGGCCTGCCGGCCATCTCGTTCCCGGCGGGCTACGACGGGCGGGGCCTGCCCATCGGCTTCCAGGCCATGGGCCGGCCCTTCGCCGAGGACCTGCTGCTGCAGCTTTCGCGCCTGGCCGAGAAGAGCTCTTCGCGAAAGAAGCCGGCGGTGCATCTGTCGTATCTTTCGAAACCGTAGTCTGGCAAAGGCTAGCGCGGCGGTTCCTGGGCGGGGGGCGGGCGGCTGTCGCCGGGGGTGCGGTGGCGGCGGCGCCGGCGGCGGAAGGGCTTGCGCGCGGCCTCGGCCTTGCGCCTCTCCTCGAGGGCGCCGAGCTCGGCGTCGTAGCGCACCACCCGGCCCCGGCCCCCTTCCTTGGCGGCGAACAGCGCCAGGTCGGCGCGGTGGAGCAGATCCTGGGGATCGGCGGCGTCCTCGGGGTGGCTGGCCACGCCGATGGAGATGCTCAGGTGCCCGCCGGGCTGAGTCTCCATGCGCGGGAACTGGTTGCGCGCCACCGCCCGGCACAGCTTCTCGGCCACGGCCGCGGCGCTCTCGCGGTCCTCTCCCGGCAGCAGCACCACGAACTCCTCGCCCCCGAAGCGGGCCACCGTGTCGACCTGGCGCGTGTTCTGCTTGAGCACCCGCGCCACGCCGGTGAGCGCGCGATCGCCCAGCAGGTGCCCGTTGACGTCGTTGTAGCGCTTGAAGTGGTCGATATCCACCATGAGCAAGGCCAGCGGCGTGCCGAAGCGCCGCGAGCGGTTCCATTCGATCTGCAAGCGGGTGTTCAGCTCGCGCCGGTTGGGCAGGCGGGTGAGCTCGTCGGTGACGCTCTGATCGGCCTTCTCGCGGAACATGCTGGCGTTGAGCAGGGCCATGGCCGCCTGCTGGGCCACCGCGGTGAGCAGCCGCACCTGGTCGGGCGGGAAGGCGTCCACCTCCGGGCGGGTGAAGTTGAGCAGGCCCAGCACCCGGTCCCGCACCCGCAGAGGAACGGAGAGGAACGAGCCGCGCTCCGGCAGCAGCCGGCGATCGTCCTCGTTGCGCGAGATCGCGGCCACGTCCTGGATGATCACCGTGCGGGCGCGCTCCAGGCTCTCGGTGGTGCGCCCGGCGCGCCGCGGGATGCGCAGGCCCGGCCTGAGCATGGGCACCCGCTCGCCGAAGGCGGAACGCACCTCCAGGGTGTTGCCGCCCTCCTCCAGCAGCAGCAGGCAGAACTCCTGCAAGCCCAGGGTCTTTCCCAGCATCTCCGCGATGAGCGACAGCACCTCGCCGATGTCCAGGGTGGAGGTCAGCGCCTGGTTGACGTCGAACAGCAGGCTGAGCTCGTTGACGCGCCGGTTGAGGTTGGCGTTCGCCTCCTCGAAGAGCCGGCTCTTCTGGGCCAGCTCCTGATTCAGCTCCTGCTCGCGCATGCTGCGCTCCCGCTCGCGCGCGCCGTCCTCGGCGGCACGCCGCAGCGCGTCCATCTCCACCACCAGCCGGTCCAGCTCGCCGGCCAGCCGGTCGAGCTCGTCTCCGTGTCCCGAGCGATCGAGGTGCACGGGGCGTCCTTCGGCGACGTCACGCAAGGCGCTAGAGAGGCGGGCCAGCGCCCCGCTCAGGGTGAGCCGGATCACCAGGAAGGTGATCACCGCCACGAACAGCACCAGGAGCAGCGCGGTCCCCCACTGTAGCGCCCCGTAGGCAGAGAGCCGGCCCGAGAGGTTGCGATGGCTCACCTCCAGCACCAGCCCGCCCAAAAGCTCGCCGCTCTTCGCGGTGGCCGGATGGCATTTCCGGCAAGACTCCCGGGCGCGCACCTTGTGCAGGACGGCCAGGGTCTGGCGCTCGCCCTCGGGCTCGAGGTAGGTGGCGCCCTGCTGCCAGGCGGAGAGCAACGGGTCGGGCAAGGCACGGCCGGACTCTCCGGCCAGGGAGGACCAGATCACGCGACCCTCGGCGTCGATCACCCGGCTCGCGACGAACTCGCTGCGGCCGCCGAGATCCTCGATCACCTCACCGAAGGGGTGGCCGCGCCCCAGGGGGTCCTGGACCTCGAAGACCGGTTGCAGGGCGCGCGCCAGAAGGTCGGTGGTGCGCCGGGAATGCTCCAGGATGTCGGCGCGGAACAGCGACAGCATCCCCACCAGCCCGCCGATGGTGACGATGAGGCAGGCCAGCCCCACCGCGAGGGCGATCTTGGCGGCCAGGTTCTGGCGGACGAGACGAAGCATGACTCCCCGGCGCGAGCGCGCATCGGCGCCAGCGCGCGGCGCATTCTCTGCAAAGGAGGGGGTGGTGTCAAACGAGTTTTCGAAATCGTTCGTACGAGCACTTCTTCAGCCGTACTTGACCATCGCTCTTGCTCGGAACTATCATCGAAACAGTTATTCACCCAAACCGCGGGAGGATCCCATGACCAGGACCGGGCGGGAGTGCGGTTCGTGGCACCTGGATTGCAGGGGGGGGTAGGCGGTAACTCGCGGCGCTGCTTTGCGGCTCGCCCTCATAGCTGCTCGGCCAAAGCGCCTGCGCTGCATAGAGGGCTTCGCCTGCGCGCGCCGCTCTTTCTGATTGGCTTTCTGATGCAAGGTTCATTAGGTCTTCTACTGATTCCCAAGGATGCACAAGCTGCGCTCGCCTGCCCTGCGGGAACATCCGTATCCGTCGCCTACGAGTGCGACACGATTCCAGAGGAGTCGCCGTCCGGCGCCTGGGAGGTCCAGGTGCGCCACCCGGCCTCGTGGTGGAGCGACG
>CAZLNM010000136.1:0-10859 GCA_964561025.1 uncultured Myxococcales bacterium | reverse complement strand
TGGGCGATCCCACAACTCAGGGCAAGCTGTTCGGCAAGGTCGTCGACCTCACCCAGAGCCCGAATCCGTTAGACTACAAGAGCGGCGTCGGAGTCCCGGGCGCCCGGGTCTGGACGGATGACAACGAGGTCGACACCATCACCGACGCTGACGGGAGCTTCGAGCTCTGGGTCAAACCGGGCCAGCGGGTGGCCATCGCGTCGAAGACCGGGTATCTACAGGGTTCGTCGGTGTGCACCGTCGTGGTGGGTGGCGAAACCGAGTGCTATATCCCCATCTTCCCGGACGGCTCCGGCGGCTTTAGTCAGGATCCGGGCCAGGAACCTCAACCCATCGGTTGCGCCACCGCCGGTGGTACCCCGGCGGGGCTCTCTCTTCTCGCCTTGTTGGCCCTCGCTGTCCGCCGCCGCCGCTCGTAACCATCCGCAACAAAACAACAATCGTTGGGGACAGGCCCCGGTGCCACTACCTCTTCCTTGAACTGGGGAAGTTGGGCTTACCCATCGATAATACGGGATCAGGTCCGCTGAATCGAGGAAGTCGGGCTATAGTTTCTCGAGTAGATTCACAAGCTCGGGGACAGCGCTTCTGTCCCCCTCGAGAAAGCGCAGGATGAGCTGAAGCGGGCCTCGCTGGATGATGCCGCCCTCTTTACGATTTCTTAGCAGCTCATCCACCCGCTTGTTGTAGGGGTGAGCGGTGAGCTCGCGCGCCTGCTCCACGTCCCCGCACTCGAACACCGAGAGCCGAAAGCGCGCCGAACCTTTTTGCAGCAGGTACTCGTACGGCTTGCAACCGTGGCTGGAGGCGCCCGGCTTTTCCTTGGTGATGACGTATCCACTCTCGTTGAGCGCCCAGAACACGTCGGTCGCTGCCTTGAGCCGGCTGTCTTCGACCGGTCGTTCGTCTGGCGTTCGGGAGCAGCTCCCGAACGCCACCAGTGTCGCGACAAGCGGCCACACCAAGAAGCAACGGCACATATCCACCCTCCCCATCCTCGGGGTTCAGCGCAAAAGGTCCTCGAACGGCTCCCGGATCTCGGGCGGTTGCGCTTCGGTCACCCCCTCACGAAAGGCGTAAGAACCTTCCCGCAAGATCCGGATCTCGCGGAAGGCTTCCAGCCCCCGGCGTTCCTCGATCCGTGCATGGGTGATCTCACCCTGCTGCAGCCACAACCCGCCGCTCTTGCCGCCCGAGCCGATTTGCAGTTCCCCGGTCTTGCGGTTGACGTGCAGAAAACACAGCACGTCCCACAGCTCGGTCTCGCGAAACGCGCCGGAGATGGCCGGTACCGTGTCGGCACGCACCGCCACGCTCTCCGCGTCGGGAAGATCGCCGGCCCGCTGGCGACCGGCCTCGCCGAACGAGTCGGAGATGATCACCTCGTGCTCTTCGCCGGTGTCCTGGTCGATGGCCTTCACGTGCAGGATGCCGCTCGCGTCCACCTCGAAGGCCACCCGGATGCGCGGCTGGAAGCGCTCGCCCCGCAAACGCTCCAACACCACCTCTCCCAGGCGCGTGTTGTCGGAGGCCAGTTTTTCATCCCCTTGCAGGATCACCATGCGGGCGCGGGTCTGGGCGTCACGGTGCGTGGTGAACAGATGCTCCCGGCGCACCGGGATCTTGGTATTGCGTGGGATGATGGGAAAGAGCCGGTTGCCGGCGATGTTGATGCCCAAGGTGATCGGGGTGACATCCAGCAGCAGCGCGCCGCCCCCGCTCTTCAACGTGGCCGCTTCCCGCGCCGCGCCCTCGGCCACCACCGTATCCGGGTTGACGTTGGCCAGGGGCACCTGGCCAAAAAAATCCTCCACCATTTTTCGCAGGAGCGGCATGCGGGTCTGTCCCCCGACCAGCACCAGACGGTCCACGTCCTTTCGCTCCAACCCGGCCTGGGCCAGGGTGCGATTGCAGATCTCCAGAGAGCGGTCGATGAGCGGTCGGGCCATCTCTTCCAACCTGCTCCTTTCGAGCTCCGTGGTCAGCGAGTGCTCGCCTACCAGACGAGGCAGGAACACCGCGCAGCGAGCCCCCTGGCTGAGCTCCTTCTTGGCCTGCTCGGCGGCGTCCCGCAGGCGGTGCCACGAGAGCGGAAAGTCCCGTAGCAACACGCCGCTCTCCTGCTGGAACTTGGCCGACAGCTCGTCGCACAGCAAAGCGTCGATATCGTCGCCCCCCAGGAAGGTGTCACCGTTGGTGGCCAGCACCTCGTACACGCTGGCGTGGATCCGGATGATGGAGAAGTCGAAGGTCCCGCCGCCGAAGTCGTACACCGCCACCACGGTTTCTTCCTTGGGATCCAGCTGGAGGCTCAACGCCGCGGCGGTCGGCTCGTTGAGCAGGCGCAGCACGGACAGGCCGGCGTGGAAGGCCGCGGCCTGGGTGGCCTCGCGCTGCGCGTGGTTGAAGTAAGCCGGTACGGTGATCACCGCCTCGTTGATGGCGTCCCCCAGGCGCCGCGAGGCATGCTCCACCAGGTGGCGCAGCAGCAGACCGGACAGCTCCTCGGGGGTGAACGTCCGTTCGCCCAGCTGCACCTGCACGCCGCCCCCCTGGTTCTCCAGGATATGGTAGGGGTACATCTGGCGGGCCCGCTGCACCACCGGATCGGAAAAGCGCCGGCCCATGAGGCGCTTGATGGCGTGGGCGGTCCGGCCCGGAGCCGCCGCGCCCAGGGCCGCCGCCTCGCGCCCGAACCACAGGCGGTCGTTCTCCCCCAACGTGATGGCCGAAGGGACGAGCACCTGCCCGTGATCGTCGGCCAGCACACGGGCCTGCCCATCCTTCACCGCTGCCACCACCGAGTTGGTGGTTCCCAGATCGATGCCGATCACCGAGGGCATGGCTCACCTCTTTACGCTGAGTTCCTCGTACGCCCGGGTCAGAACGCGAAACAGCTCCTCGAGCACGCGAATTCCCTCCGGATTCAGCCGCTCACGGTGGCGATCCGGATGGTACCGATCCACCAACCCGAAGTACACCTTTCTGACCTCGTCCAGGGGCGCCCCGGGCGAAAGCCCCAACACCTCGGCGGGCGTCTTCACCGGGCGGGCCAGCAGCGCGCGCGCTTCCCGGACCACCGCGTCTTCCGCCACCGCCGCGCGCTGGTGGGAGCTGATGAAATCCGAGAGCAGGCGTTGCAGCTCGGGGAGCGGCAGCAAAAACTCCACGCCGACCGCGATCCGCTTGGCTCCACCACCCGCCGTCCCCGTATCCTGGGCTCGCGCCACCCGGGCCGGCAAGGTCAGATGCTGCCCGTGGACCGGATGGACCAGGGTCACCGCCACCTGCGTCCCCGCCCGCACCGGGCGATCGGTGTAGAACAACAGGCCCCCGAAGGAGATGTTGTGGGTGAACTCCTTGATCAGCGAGGTCACGTTCTCGAAGGTGACCGGGAGCTCCAGCTCGTGTCGCTCGCTCACGCGGCGCTCCAGAACCTTTGCATCTCGAACGGCGGGCGCAGGGGCCGGCGCACTCCGTTGCGCCGCGGCACGGGGCGCCTCGGCCGGCGGTATCTTGGGCACGTCGGGCGACACGGCCGGCGGCGGCTCCGCGCTCATGCGGGCCACCTCCACGCCTCCCGCCGAGATGGTGGGCAACCCGTCCCAGTCGCTCTCGCCCTGCTCGTCCTGCCGCGAATCGGATGAGAGGGCCGGCCGCGCCGGCGGTGCTGGCGCCTTCGACAGCGGAGGAGCCCAGTCGTCGTCCCGGATGGGGATGGGCTGCCCAACCTGTTCCTGGGGAGGCGGGCGCTCCTGCTCACCCGTTTCTTCCACGGCATCCCCGCCCAACAATGCGGCGAGCCGCGCCAGCGTCTCGGGATGCAGCGCCTCGAACACCACCGAGAACCCTTCCGGGCGCGCCTGGACCACCTCCCCGGGCACGTCGAGCGTGGCGCCCTCCCCTTTCAGAACCAGCTTCAGCTGCCCCGGCGGCGGGAGCTCCGCGGACACCACGAAGGCGCCCAGGGTGGAGAGTTCCCGCGCCTCTCCCCCATGTTCCACACCGTTGATGCAAAAGGACACCTTCACGGGGGACCGCCGCTCCTTGGCCGTTAGCGAATCGCCTCAAAACGCAAGATTCGCCCGTTGCGCAGCCCCACCACCAGCGAGCCGTCAGTCGGGCTCACCACCATGGCGTCGACCGCCTCCTTTTCGCCCACGTCCAGCTTGCCCTCTCTCTCGAAGCCGGGCGGACGGAACACCCACACCTCGCCGCCGGCGGTGCCGACCAGCAGGGTCTTGTCATCGGGCCCGAACGCCAGGCAGAAGTGGTAGGTGCCCATCATCACCTTCTTGAGGAACGATCCCTGCGCGCTGTAGACCGACAGCATGGCCGAACCGTCGGCGGCCACCAGGAAGCGGTTCTGCCGGTCGAAGGCGAGGAAGTGGGCGTCCTGGGTCTCGTTGCCTTGCGAACTCTGCAGGTTGCCGGCCTCGTCCCAGAATCGCAGGTACGTCACGCCATCGTCCATGCAGCCGGCGGCGCTCACCAGCCCCGGCGCGTCCTTGCGAAGGTGCACCGAGCGCTGGCGGCAGCCCTCGTCCCGGAGGTGGCGGATCTTCTTGCCGCTGGCGGCGTCCCACACCCGGATGGAGAAGTCGTCGTAGGCGGCGATGACGGACTTCCCGTCCGCCGAGAAGATGGCCCAGTTCGCCTGCGGGGGCGGGATGGCGGCCAGGGCCTGCGCCTCCTCGTCGGTCTTGGGTTTCGGCGGCGGCGGCTCGCGCAGCATGAGCTTCTGCTTTCCGGTGGCGACGTCCCACACCCGCACGCTCTCGTCGGCGGAGGCGCTGACGATCCGGCCGCCATCGGGCGAGAACGAGGCCATGGCCACCGTCCCGGTGTGTCCGGCCAGCGCGCGGAGCTCCTTTCGCTCGGCCGCGCTCCACAGCCGGATGGTCTTGTCCCGGCCGCTGGAGAGCAACATCGCGCCGTCCGCCGAGAAGGCCAGGTGGGTCACGCCCTCCGGGTGCCGCCCGATCTCCGTCGGGCGCAGCTCGGCGAAGGGGTTCTTCGGCGGTGCCTTGGCGGTGTCCACGCCGGCATCGGGCACCGGCGTCTTCTCCTTCTTGGTGGGACTGCACCCGGCCATCAGGCAAGCCCCCAGGACGCAGCATACGAGCCTCATGTTCCCTCCCGGCGCCGCGTTCTAGCGGCCCGTGAGCCGCGCGGTGGTCTCGCGCAGCCGCTGGCACAGGGTGCGCACGAACACCCGCAGCACCCGCACCGCGAATTTCTCGTTGGATTGCAAGAAGCGCAGGAAGCGGTCGCGACTGATCTCGAAGGTCCGCACCGTGCCCTGGGCCACCACGCGCGCCGAGGTCGGCGCCTCGTCGACCAGCGCCATCTCGCCCACGTGGTCGCCGGCCTTTAGCGTGGCCACCGGGACGGTCTTCGCCCCGTCCACCCGCTGCACCTCGACCGTCCCCTCGCGCAACACGTACAGCGCCATGCCGGGCCGGTCCTGTTCGATCAGCCGCTCGCCGTCCTGGAACACCCTTTCTTCGCAGATGTTGTAGAAGGCCTTCATCTCGGCCAGCGGCATGTCGGCGAAGAGCGGGATCTTCTGCAAGAAGTCGAACCCTTCCATCACGCCCACGATCTGCGACTCGCCCTCCTCCTCCTCGCCCGCCGGAACCTCGGCGGCCGGGACCGCCGGGGCGACGGGTTTGCCGGCGGCCATCTCCTGGAGCTTCTCCTCCACGTCGCGGTAGCCGATGTCGAACTGCTGCAGCTGCTGGTAGATGTTGCGCGCCACCTCGAGGTTGCCCTTCTGCCGGTGCAGCCCGGCCAGGTGGTAGTACAGCTCGGCGGTGTCCGCGCCCACCGGCCGGCCCTTGATCACGTTGAGCAGTTTCTTGATGGCCAGGTCCAGGTAGCCGTTCTTGGCCAGGATGTCGCCGATGAGCAGCGTGGCGTCCTGGAAGCTCTCGTCCGAGGCCTGCACCTTCTGCAAAAGCTCCATCGACTTTCGGAACTTCCCCAGCTCGTGGTAGAGCTTGCCGGCCACGAACCAGTTGACCGCCCGCTCGTAGTTGGCCGCCGCCCGTGCGAAGTTCTTGACCTTGAGGAACAGCTCGGCCGCCTGGCGGAAGTTCTGGGTGCGCTCGAACATCTCGGCGGCCTTCTCGAAGTTCTCGACCTTGGCGTACATCTCGGCCGCGCTCTGGCAGTCGTCGGCCTGCTCGTAGAGCTGGGCCGCCTTGGCGAACTCGCCCAGGTTCTCGCAGCACAGGGCCGCCTTGTCGAAGTCGCGCGCCCGGTAGAACACGTTGGCCAGCGCCATGAGCTGGCGCTGATCGCGCTGGGCGTGGTTGATCAGCGCAAAGCCGATGTCTTCCTGGCAGCGCGAGTAGACGTCGGCCGCCTCGGCCGCCTTGCCGGCGGCCATCAGGCGGAACATCCCCTGGATCACCTGGGCGGTGGTGAGGAAGGTGCTGGCCTCACCGCCGCGTCCTCGGATGGCAATGTTCTCGCTCATGGGGTCCTCGGGCCGAAAGCGCCTCCCGCGCCGGCGGGAGAGGCGGTTCAGGTGTACAGCCGCTGCGGATCGATCACCTCGCGCAGCAGGCGGAGTTCCTCCGGCAACGGCGGTGGGTTCTGCTCCACCCGGGCCGGGATGACGAGCTCAAAGCCGGTCTCGGCCTGCACCTGCTCCACGGTGACGCCGGGCTGGAGCGCGCGCAGGCGCATGCGCTTGGAGGTCTCGTCGTAGTCCAGCACCGCGAGATCCGTCACCACCCGGTAGGGGCCGGTGTGGCGCGGCAGGCCGGCGCGCTCCCGCGCCCCGGGGCCGTCGAGGTAGCCGGCGGTGGTGAGGAAATCGAGCCTGGGCACGAAGCGTTGCTTTCCGTGGCGCATGATGGCGATGGTGCGCCAGCACAGAGAGCCGATGTCGTTGGCCCCGCCCGAGCCGGGGAAACGCACCTTGGGCCGGTCGTGGTCGCCGATCACGGTGGTGTTCAAATTTCCGAAAGGATCGATCTGGGCCCCGCCCAGGAAGCCGTACTCGATGAAGCCGCGCGCCGCCGCCTCCATGAGGTCGCAGATGCTGGAGGCGGAGACCGCCTTGTGAAAGGTGCGCGAGCCGCCCACCGCCAACGGCAAGCGCTCCATGCTCGCCCCCATGCCGCCGAACTCGAAGGCCGCCATCAGGTGGGGCGCGTGGGTGCGCTTGGCCAGGGCCGCGGCCAACATGGGAACACCCGTGCCGATGAAGCAGATGGTGTTGTCCTCCATCTGGTGGGCGGCGGTGCAGATGAGGAGCTCGCTCTTGTTGTACTCGGTCATGGCGCTACCTCCGGGTGGCGAGCCGGCGCAGCTCGCTCAGGCGCTTCTCGCCGCCCAGCTTTTCCAAAAAATGCCAGTGGTCGGGTACACCATATACCCATTCTTTCAGGTAGGCCTGGAAGCCCTCCTCGCTCTCGGCGGATTTCATGTAGCTCTTCACGTGGTCCTCGTCGCGCCAGTACAGGTACGGCATCTCCCCGGGCAGCGAGCCGTACGGCGCGTGCACCACCGCGTCCACCAGGTAGTATGGGATGAGGGTGCGCTCGGGGAACTTCTGGATCTCCTCGTGCGGCACGATCTCCTCCGCCGATATGATCAGGCGCTTGCTGGCGCGGGCCATCTCGGCGGCGAAGCCCGAGATGCCGTCCACCTGGGCGTTGCCGAACTCGTCGGCGCGGTGCACGTGGATGAGCCCCACGTCGAGCGCCAGCGCCGGCAGCGCGCACAGCTTCTGGCCGGTGAACGGGCACTCCACGACCTTGGCGGCGCTGTAGTTGAAGGTGTCCGTCCCCAGCATGGAGCGCACCGGAAGATACGGCAGCCCCATGGCCGCGGCCTTGAAGCGCCAGGCCAGGGCGGCGTTGGACCATTCCACGGTCTTCACCCGGCCGGACTCGCAGGCGCGCCGCAACACCGGCGACACCCCGAACACCTCGTAGCCGTGGTAGGTGATGTCGAGGTTCTTGACCAGACCGGCGCCAATGAGGAGATCGTTCTCGAGCACGCCCTGCCCGGCCAGGTCCAGCTCGCCGATGCGCTGGCGCACGATCTCGCGCGCAAGCGACATCGGGCAACGCACGCTGCCGTACAGCTCCACCCCGATGTACATGCCCGGCTTGATGAAGCGCGAGATGGCTTCGCGCTCCGTCATGAGCTTCGGGACCATGCCCTTCTGTTTCTCGGCCCGCACGAAGTCGCGCAGGTCGTCCACCGGTATCATGCGAAACAGCGCACCCTTTCCCGCGGGTAGCTCGGCCATGCCAGAGTCCTCCTTGGGGCAGCGTCCGGATTCGTGGCATACCATCCCCTCCGCGGCCAGTCAACGCGGGCCAGACGCAGATCACCTTCTTCGCGCGCCCGGCCGCGCTAGAACTCGGTGGATCTCAGGATATCTCGGGGTATCTCGGGGGACAGGCCCAGCGTTTTCTTGTCACCGGCCGCGCGAACCTGGCGCCGCGAAAACCAGCGAGTTCATACGCCTTGTGGTTGTTCCATCAATAGATCGTAAGAAGGACTACGGTTTGTACACCATGGGTTTGTGGCGCAGGCAACGGATGGGGGCGGGACCGGACGACATGCGGGTGGCGAGAAGACCTTCAAATCCGTTCTCTTCCAAAAAAGACGGGAGGCTCCCCTCCGCCACCCGGCCGGTCGTGTAGTCCGCGTGAATCCAGTTCCCTTCACCGGTATAGATACCGGTATGCCACACCCACACGGGTCGGCCATCAATGGAGCCGACGGGAAGCTCGGCGGGGTTTTTCACCGCCATGAGCAGCCACAGGACGTCACCGGGCCGCAGCCGAGAAATATCGAGAAAACGCTTCCCTACCGGATCCAGACCGGGGACAGGCCCACCCAATTCCAGTGCGGCGATGGCACGTGTCGGATACACCGAATACGAGCGCCAACCACAACCGATGCGTTCGGCGGCATAAAAGAGGAGGCCCAGGCAATCGATGGAGCCGTCGGCAAGCCGAGCACCGAACCGATAGGGCTTTCCTAAAAGCTCCCTGGCAGCTGCGAGCAACGTTTGAACCCTTTCCGCAGGCATGGATGTCGGCACCACGAGTCTTTTCTTAATGAACTCGAGCGGGTCGAAAAAACGTTTTTCAAGTTCGGCACGATCCATACTCAACCAGGAGGCTGTCCCCCGGTCATCAAAGGACGTCCGGATTTCGAGGTGGAGGTGATTATAGTTTCCACCCAGGCGCTTGGCTTCGGAGGCGGTAAACAAACGGCCCAGCTTGGTGTTCTCGTCGACCGCTTGCCCCAGATCGACAAAGGTCTCGGCCAGGTGCTTGTAGGCGGTGAACAAGGTCGAACCGTCCGGCAGCAGATGGCGCACCACCACGGTCGTGTGAGGCTCTCCGAGATGAATCGAGCACACCGTTCCCGGACCCATGGCAAGTACGGGGACAGGCCCCATGTTTTCTTTTGTTTTTTGAGCGGGTATGAGATCTAGCCCGGAGTGGATGTGTCCCGCGCGGTAGCTCTGTCGTAAACTACCGAAGGTGCTTACCACACGAAAAGAGCTTTTCGATTTACGGTCGGTCACATCGAACGGCAAAAACCACTCCCGGACTGGGATCACAGGAACGACTTCGCGGTATGCGTCCTCGAACCGGGCCGCCGCCTCCTGTATGGATTCGGATGCAGCAGGTAAAACAACCATGTCAGGTCCACATATCCACGCCCACCAGATGGCCACGGCAGACCATAATGCGAGAGCACCGGCCGAATTCTGGCGCAAACTCACTTGAAGCTCTCCGTTCCCATATGATTCGACCCATGGAAGGTCTTTTCTCCCGCCAGGATGGGCACGGGCAAGCGATCCTGTGGGCGCGGAAGCGGGCAGGTAGCGAAACGGGTGAAAGCGCACGGGGGGTTGTAGGCGCGGTTAAAATCGAGATCTACCAGCTGGTCTTCTCCGGGTGTTGGCACCACCAAAAACCGCCCACCAGGGTAGGTTTCTCTGCCGTTTGTCGGATCTGCAAACACAATGAAAAGTTCATGGCTGCCGGGCTCCTGGGTGGCGGTCAGACGGTATCGCTCTCCATCGAGATCGAAAACAATCTCGCCAGAGACGGGAACTTTCTCGACTGTATTGACGACCGTCTGTGTGTCCATGAGCCTGGGCTCAGAATACGGTTCGAACCGTCCCCAAACTCGGAACCTTTCGGACGGTTCGAACCGTTCAATGCCGCGAAACATTCGACGAGCCACTGACTCACTATCAAAAACCCGAACCCCGAGCTTCTCTCCACGCTTGATAAGCACAAAAGAAACCGATCCCAGGCTCACCCGGTCGGGGTTGACGCCGGGCACGTCGTCGGCCTGGAGATCCATCTTCTCCACCGCCTTGCCGTTGGCCAGTACGCCGAGAACCGGATCCACCTTGAGGCGGGTGCGTCCTTCCCGGAGTGTGATCGTTCCGACGAATGGCGGCGAGCCAGAAGGAAACAATATGCGGTTCTTTGGATCCGATCCGATTCCGTTTTCTCCCTCCTTGAGCCAGAAGAGCCCGACCACGCACAACCAGCCATCGGGTTCAACGAGTTTTTTCTCACGGTCGCGGATCCAGGCCGCGTGGTTGGTTTGCCATGAAGCGTCGAGCGGTCGTGGAGGGCCGATGGGACGGTGACAGGCACAAACCAATGCAAGACACCCAGTGATTGCGGCAAGAACGGGAACGCGCATGTTCACCTCCGGCATTCTCAGGGAAGCATAAAACCCCGTAGCAACACAGGCAAGCATGTAATTTTTTGTAGTGGTGGTTGCACCGGCAATGGGCAATGGGGCCAGCCCCTCTTGTTTTCCTCTTGTTTTGTTTTTGCTGCTGAATTCTC
>CAZLNM010000135.1:0-10869 GCA_964561025.1 uncultured Myxococcales bacterium | reverse complement strand
CAGGCCGTGGTGCGAGAGCCAGGCGTTGCGCATGCCGACGGCGGCGATGGGCGAGAACAGCGCGCCCACGTTGATGAACATGTAAAACAGCGAGAAGCCCGAGTCGCGCATCTTGGCGTAGCTCTCGTTGTCGTACATCTGCCCGACCAGCGCCTGCAGGTTGCCCTTGAACAGGCCGTTGCCGAAGGCGATGGTGAAAAGCCCCAGGCAGGTCAGCACCAGGAACAGGGTGGGGTTCGGCGAGGGGGTCGGCGTCGGCAGCGCGATCAGCACGTAGCCTGCCGCCATGACCACCAGGCCGACCAGGATGGTGCCCTTGTAGGCGCGGGTGCGGTCCGCGATCAGCCCGCCGACGAAGGCCAGGATGTAGATCGAGAAGTAGAACACCGAGTAGATGATGCCGGCGTGCGTCCCGCTCAGCCCGAACTTGGCTTGCAGGAACAAGACCAGGATGGCCATCATGGTGTAGAAACCGAAGCGCTCGCCCATGTTGGCCATGGCCGCCGCGAGAAGTCCTTTGGGTTGGTTCTTGAACATGGGCCGACTGAAGCATCGAACCCCGCCCAATGTCAATCAGAAGCGGCCGATGGGGAGGAACCAGACTCCATGCTTTGCAAATGCACGAAATCCATGCTACGAGAGGCTCTCGTGTGCAAAACTGTGCGAATGCGGACCACGGCGTCATCGGTTCTTGGTTGTGGGAAACCGACGAGGTAGGGGAAAGACCATTCCGACGGCATTTCGCCGGGGGCCTTGTTGATCAACCTCGTTCATTGTTCTGACCTTCACCTGACGGCGGCCAACCCCGCTGAGCGAGAGTATTCCCTCTCGGTGCTCGACGAGATCGTGGAACTGGCGGCTTCGGAGAGGGCCGCAGGGCTGTTCTTCTGCGGCGATCTGTTCGACCGCTTCAAGGATGCCGAAGAACTCCGGGAGGAGTTCCGCAGGCGTATCCAGAAAATCCGTGACGGTTGCCGAGTCATCTACATCATCGGTAACCACGAGGTCCACGGTATCGGCGGCAAGCGCCTCGGCTCCTACGACTTTGGTCAGGTCACCGTGGTGGAGCAGGGGCCCTTCTCGTTGACGCAGGTCGAAGGGGCCGAGGTGCTGTGCATCCCGCACCAGGCCAGATACGACGGCTACCGCGATTGGCAGGTGCCCGCCAAGGCATCCAGGCTACGGATTGCCCTGGCCCACGGCCTGGTGACGGGCATGGAAATCTACCTGGGACCGGACGAGGAGGGCGAACCACCCGGTGTGCTCGATCCCGACCTGTTCGCATTCCACAAGGTCGATCATGCCGCCCTCGGCCACATCCATGGACGCCGGGAGGCCACAGTGGCCGGGGTCCGGCTTTGTTACGCGGGCTCGGCCAGGGTGTATCGAAAAGGCGAAACCGATGTGCGCGGAGTGTACCTGCTGCGTGTGGGTGACAAGCTCGAGGTGCAATTCCATCCGCTGGCGAAAGCGGGCCAGTACCGCACCTACGAGCTACCGCTGAGTCTGGAGGGAAGGCTCGAGGGGTTGGACGCGCTGGCTCCCCAGTGGAGGCCCGAGGACTGGATAGACCTTTGCCTGAGCGGCGTCGTGGATGATGAGAACGTGGTTGGCGACCTCGAGCGCCAGTTGAGGCAAACCCATGGCCCGCGGGTGCGCAGGTTCGAGGTGGACCGCACCAGCGCCGTGGAGCCGCTGTCCGGCATCTCCAGCCATCCGCTCGCGAAGAGATTCCTCGAGGCCTGGGAGAGCAGGTTTTCTTCCGAGGGCCGGGTGAACGAAAGGCTCTGGAAGCGCGCCAGGCTGATCGGGCTCAAAAAACTGGCCGAACTGGTCAAAAGGTCCTCGTGATTCGCAGACTGACATTGGCAAGGTACGGCAAGTTCAGGGACCAGTCGTTCGAGCTGGGCAGAGTGACCATCTTCCGTGGGCCGAACGAGTCGGGCAAGACCACGATCTTCGACGCGCTGTCAGAGGCGCTCTGCAAACCTCCACACGGCAACGCCCCAACCGCGAGACAGCTCCGTGAACGCTACGGAGACGATCGCGAGGCGTCTCTGGAGCGTGTCGATGGCAAACCGGACCTCATCCACATGGATGAGTTCCTCGGTCTGTATGCAATCCGCGGCGGGGCTATCAGTTTCGGGGCCTCCAGCGACGCGGACTGGGTCGGAAAGGTCAAGGCCAACCTGTTCGCCGGGGGTGTAAACCCGGCAGATTTTATCGAGGCATTGGAAGTATTGGCATCAGACGAGGGTCGCTACAAACACAATAAGCAGATCAAAAAACTCCGGGAGGAACTCGATCAGACGAAAGCGAAGCTCGCGCAGCTCAGGGGGCAGCGAGAGGCGATCCTGGGTGAGGAGAAGGAACTCGCAGATACATCAGCGCGAATTGCAGAAAAGGCACAAGAGATCGCGAGTACGCAGAAGGCGGTCACTGAACTCAAGGCAAGGCTCGAGGAGCAAGAAAGCATCCTTCTGCGCAGGCGGTTGGAGGATATCCAGTCGTTGCTTGCGGAGCACGAGCGTCTCGTGCAGCAGGTCGAGGGTAGCAAAGAGTCCGAGCATGACCAGGTGGCGGCGCTCGACTCCGTCGTCCAGCGCTTGAGCCAGCTCAAAGAAAAGGTCGCGGAGTTGCGCAGCGAAGAGAAGCAGGTGCAGGAGCAGCTTGCGCAGGTCCGCGCTCGCAAACGGGATGCACAGCAGCGGTCCGAAGTGGCGCAGCGGACGGTCGCGCTCGCTTCGCGCCTGGCCGAACAAGTGGGGGTGGCCATCCAGCGGACCGCATCCAGGACGGTGGTCCGTGTTCGCTGGGGCCTGGTCGGCGCTGCAAGCGTTGCCATGCTGCTCGGGGCCCTGCTCGCGATCCTGCTGCCAGGGATTGTCCCCAAGGTGGCCGGCGGCGGAGTCGCGCTGGCCGCGTTGGCGGTCCTGGGCCTGTTCTGCCGTTTTGTGGTGGTCATGCCGGATACAGAAGGGCGTGAGGCGGGGAAAAGGCGTCTCATGGACGAATGGGCGAATGCCGGCGCCCCCGGGGGCATGCCGGCCGTGCAGACACTGGAGGGGCTACAGGAATTCTTCCTGGGAAGAAAGACCGAAGCCGCGCAGGCGATGCTGGAGCCCGAGCGGCTGGAAGCGGAGGCGGGACCCATCGAGGCACGGCTCGAACAGACGATGCGGTCGCTGGCCAAGGCAGCAGAGGACCTGGCGCAAGCCGAACGGGAACAACACGAATGGCTGCTCGCCCATGGCGCCCAGGACCGCGACGATTACGTGCGAAAGGTGGCAGCGCACCAGCAGTCGAGAGAACGACTTCGACAAATCCTGGGCAGGCTTCAGGATTACTGTCGTGAGTTGCAGATCGAATCCATCCAGTTGTTGCGCGAGGAGGTTCACCGAAAACTGGCGAAGCTCGACGAGAGGGGTGTCCCACGAAGGGGCCTGGCCGAAAATGAGTTGCAGAAGTTGCGGCTCGAGATCAGGAACGCAGAGAGAACCTTGGATGCGGCGAAAAACCAGCTCGCCGAGATGCAGGCCAGCGAGGGGAAGAAACGGGGCCTGATGCTCGGTTCCCTCGGGCAGCTACCGGAGCAGATCGCTGCTGTGGAAAGGCAGCAGGCAGACCTCGTTCGAGAACTCGATGACAAGCTCCTGGACCGGCGCGCCGCTGGCCTGGCGAAAGAATTGGTGGCCACCATCGGCCAGGACGTCGACCAGGTGTTCGATGAGATGGCCGCCGTGATCCGTCAGGAGTATGCGACATTCATCGGGCTCGGACGGGACGTCAAGGTGATGAAACTCGATGAGGCGGGGATTTCGGCGACCGACGCCGGAGGATCCCTGAGGCCCCTGACCCATCTTTCCCAGGGCACCCGTGACTGCTTTGTGCTCGCCGCCCGCCTGGCCCTGGCGCGCAAGACCGGCTGGGATGGCGGGGTCTTGGTGCTCGACGAGCCTTTTCACACCCTGGACTCGGCCCGCCGGGAGAGTGCTGTGCAGATGCTCAAGCGGTACCGGGAGCAATCCCGCTCACAAATCGTCGTCTTCACCAAGGACGAGGGGTTGGCGGAAGAGATCAAGATCGCTTTTTCGTCTGATGCTGTCCGGGAGCACGTCCTTCAGGGTTCGGCCAAGTAGATGACACGCAACGGCCGATTTTGGCAGGTAGAGTTTCTTCGAGTACATCCTTTATTTCAGGTGGACTACGTGTCTTTATCCCGCGGTTTCTTTCCATTTTATTAGCCAATTGACTTGACAGTCAGGCCCCACCTACCTACAATCCGCGCCGCCATGACAGCCAACGTCGGTTGGCGAAGGTTTTTTTCGCTTGCGAATCCAAGGGAGGGGCGGGTTTCTCTTACGCGGCGCTTGCCGCCCAAGGAGACGAGCATGAACAGTGAGCGCTTCTCTTTCGGGCAACCGTCCGGGTGGAAGGCGAGCCTGTGGGCCGGCTTGACCGGGCTCATCGCGCTCGTGGCCAGCCCGCTGGCTTCGGCCAGCGAGGCCGAGCTCAAGATCCCCGACCTCACCAAGGTCCAGTTCCTCGGCGGCGCCGAGGGCGGCGGGATCAACGGGCACAACCTGCTGCTGGTGGGCCTCGGGGTGTGCCTGCTCGGCATGCTGTTCGGCCTGGTGATGTACATGAAGGTGCGCAACCTGCCGGTGCACAAGGCCATGGCCGAGATCTCCCACCTCATCTGGGAGACCTGCAAGACCTACCTCGTCACCCAGGGCAAGTTCCTGGCCATCCTGTGGGCCTTCATCGCGGTGATCATGATCGCCTACTTCGGCTGGCTCAACCCCATCCCGCACGAGGCCACCGGCATCCCCTCCTGGGCCTCGGTGCTGATCATCGTGCTCTTCTCCATCGTGGGCATCCTGGGCAGCTACGGGGTGGCCTGGTTCGGCATCCGCATCAACACCTTCGCCAACTCGCGCGCCGCCTTCTCCAGCCTGGCCGGCAAGCCCTTCCCGGTGTACGCCATCCCCACCGGCTCGGGCATGAGCATCGGCATGCTGCTCATCTCGGTCGAGCTGGTGATCATGCTGGCCATCATCCTGTTCATCCCCGGCAACCTGGCCGGCCCGTGCTTCATCGGCTTCGCCATCGGCGAGTCGCTGGGCGCCGCGGCGCTGCGCATCGCCGGCGGCATCTTCACCAAGATCGCCGACATCGGCTCGGACCTGATGAAGATCGTCTTCAAGATCAAGGAAGACGACGCGCGCAACCCGGGCGTCATCGCCGACTGCACCGGCGACAACGCCGGCGACTCGGTCGGCCCCACCGCCGACGGCTTCGAGACCTACGGCGTCACCGGCGTGGCGCTGATCACCTTCATCGCGCTCGCGGTCGGCGACCCCACCGTGCAGATCCAGCTTTTGGTGTGGATCTTCGTCATGCGCATCATGATGATCGTCACCTCGGGCGTGTCCTACTTCATCAACGCCGCCTGGGCCAAGGCGCGCTACGGGCAGGCCGAGCGCATGAACTTCGAGGCCCCGCTCACCTCGCTGGTGTGGCTGACCTCGTTCATCTCCATCGGCATGACCTACCTGGTGTCCTGGCTGCTCATCCCCAGCCTGGGCGGCGACCGGAGCATGTGGTGGAAGCTCGCCTCCATCATCACCTGCGGCACCATCGCCGGGGCGCTCATCCCCGAGCTGGTCAAGGTGTTCACCTCCACCAAGTCACGCCACGTGCGCGAGATCATGGACGCCTCCAAGGAGGGCGGCGCCTCGCTCAACATCCTGTCGGGCATCGTGGCCGGCGACTTCTCCGCCTACTGGATGGGCCTGGTGATGGTGGGCCTGATGGGCATCGCCTACTGGGTGAGCCAGCACGGCCTGGCCAACCTGATGGTGGCCGAGCCGGTGTTCGCCTTCGGCCTGGTGGCCTTCGGCTTTTTGGGCATGGGCCCGGTGACCATCGCGGTCGACTCCTACGGGCCGGTGTCCGACAACGCCCAGTCGGTGTACGAGCTGTCCACCATCGAGACCATCCCCAACATCAAGGAAGACATCAAGAAGACCTTCAACTTCGAGCCCAACTTCGAGCGCGCCAAGGACTACCTGGAGGAGGCTGACGGCGCGGGCAACACCTTCAAGGCAACCGCCAAGCCGGTGCTCATCGGCACCGCGGTGGTGGGCGCCACCGCGCTCATGTTCGCCACGGTGATGCTGCTCACCAACAAGCTCACCGACCCGGCCTCCATCGCCCGGCTCTCGCTGCTGAATCCGCTGTTCTTGCTCGGGCTCATCACCGGCGGCGCCATGATCTTCTGGTTCTCCGGCGCCGCCACCCAGGCGGTGGCCACCGGCGCCCACCGGGCGGTGGAGTTCATCAAGAAGAACATCAAGCTGGAGGGCGGCGGCGAGAAGGCCTCGGTGACCGACTCCAAGAAGGTGGTCGAGATCTGCACCCAGTACGCCCAGAAGGGCATGTGGAACATCTTCCTGGCGGTGTTCTTCTCGACGCTGGCGTTCGCCTGCGTGGACTCGTACTTCTTCATCGGCTACCTCGTCTCCATCGCCATCTTCGGCCTGTTCCAGGCCATCTTCATGGCCGACGCCGGCGGCGCCTGGGACAACGCCAAGAAGATCGTCGAGACCGAGATGAAGGCCAAAGGCACCGAGCTGCACGCGGCCTGCGTGGTGGGCGACACCGTGGGCGACCCGTTCAAGGACACCTCGTCCGTGTCCATGAACCCCATCATCAAGTTCACCACCCTGTTCGGCCTGCTGGCCGTCGAGCTGGCCGAGATGATCGACCGCGCCTACATCAACCTCCGGCTCGACCTGGCCGCCATCTTCTTCATCGTGGGCGTCATCTTCGTGTACCGCTCGTTCTACTCCATGCGCATCCGCTCGGTGAGGAGCTAGGTCGGTCCCGCCCGCCTCCGGATTCGCCCTCTGTAAAGCCTCATCAACGGTTCACCTCAACCCCTGATCCCTCACTTCCGTGAGCACGCTGGCCGCCTCTGCCTACTCCTTCGCCCATAGCTCGAATGCCCGGTCTCCGTCGACGGAGATCCCGACCATCATTTCCGGGACGAAGGGATTGAAGAAGACGTCATCCAGCCATTGTTTCGTCTCCATGTGCCAGGTGGCGCCGCCGTCCTCGGTCCACTGGAGGCTGTGCCACCCTGCGTCGCTGGCATACAGTCGGCAGCGATCGGGAAGCGGCGCGTACTTCACGAAAGAAACGGTGCCTTTACCATCCACCGCCGTGGGAGCTCACCGCCAGGTCATGCCACCGTCGCTCGAAAGGTACAAGCTGCCCCCCGCGGCGGCCATTTGATCCGGGTCGATGCCGCAGGCGTCCATCGCGCTGATGCCGCTGCTCGCCAATCCTCTGCCCAACTCGATCCAGGTGTACCCCGCGTCATCGCTGAGGTAGATGTAGCCCTCCGTGGGAGGAGAGTCCGGTCCCGGCATCGTACCCGCCCAGATTCGATCCGGGTACCGGCGATCAAAGGTAAAGGACCAGATCCAGCGCAAGTAGTAGACGGGGAGCAGGGAGCGTTGGGACCAGGTCACGCCATCGTCCGTGCTTGCGAACAGCGCGCCCCCTGAGGACACGTAGAACGTGCCGTTCGGCCCTATCCCCGCGGGCCCGACCTCGAGGTAGTACCCCGGCCAGACGTCAACGAACTCCCAGTTCCGCGCGCCGTCGCGGGTCTGGTACAGGCCATAGTACTCGACCGAGGCGAAGAGCCGTTGGGGGTCGTCTGGAACAATGAAGAGCCGACGCACGGAGGGCCCAGGCACATCGGGCATCGGGACACCGTGGATACCGAGGTTGGCGCGAGCCTCGAACCACGTTCGTCCACCGTCAATCGATTTGAAGACCCCGGTCACTTCATTGACAGCACTCATCTCAGAGACCGTGAATCCGGCGTACATCACGTCCGGGTTGGTGGGATCCACGGCCAGCGTCACGCCATGAGCATATTGCCTGGGCTGTTTCTCACACCCCGGCGCGACGATGTCATCGCTATCGGCGACGAGCGTCCATTCCCCCGTGAGGCTCGCCGGATCCGGTGGCGTGTATGGCGCCGCTTCCGGCCAGGGGTCGATCGGCCAGCGCGGGATACCCTGGGCGTAGCAAGAATAGACCTTGCATCGCAAGGCCCAGTCCTCGAACTCCGGCGGGGCCGGCGGGTGGGTGGCCCAGCTCTCGCACGACCACTGGCCGTTGGCGCAGAAGGACTCGCGGATGTTGTAGCACTGGTAGGAGGCGTCGACGCAGTACTTCTCGTTGGGTTGAGGCTCCGGGCACCTTGGCGTCTCGGACCCCTCCAACCAGCAGGATGCCGACAGGAAGAAAAGAGCCGCCACACTTTTAAGAGTACCGTGCCTGAAGGCAATCGGCATCAAACGATTCGTCCGTCTGACTGACCGCCTCATCGATCGGTCGGAGGACTCCCTGATCCCTCACTTCCGCGAGTAGAGACCTCGGCGGTAATTGGAATAGGTCCAGCCTGCCAGGCCCCACACCATCCGCGGGACGTAGGGGTTGAAGGTCAGGTGGTTCAGTCTATCTTCCCGGAACACCGACCAGGTGGCGCCGCCGTCCTCCGTCCAGTAGGTGTACCCTGCTGTCTTGGCCATGCTGGCGTACAGCAGGCACCCCTCGGCGAGCGGCGCGTAGGCCACATCGGCATCATAGTAGAACCAGAGATCCCCGCTCACCGGCACGCCCCCCGGCCGCCAGGTCTCCCCGCCGTCATCGGACAGGAAAATGTCGGCCCCGGTCACCGCCGCGGCCAGCTTCTGCGGCTCGGCTGGGCAAATGTCGAGGTCGAAGACTCCCGGCAGCTTTTCCGAAAGCAATACAAGGAGATCGCGTCCCTTCTCCCGCCAGGTGTAGCCCCCGTCGTCGCTCATCAGGATGAGCGGCGCCGAGCTCGGCAGCCCATCGAACGGCTGCCCCATCCCCAGCCACACCCGGTCGGGCAGGACCGGATCGGGGACCAGCGCCCAGATTTCCCGCTCGTGGCTAACAAGACCCATGGATTCCCAGGTGACGCCGCTGTCCGTGCTACGATATAGCGCCTGGGAGTTATAGAGATAGGTAACGCCGTTCTTTCCCTTTCGAACATCGCCAACATACAGCGCGGAAGTATACGGAGGATTGTATTCGACCCACTTCCAGTGCGCGCCCCCGTCGCTGCTCCGCCACAAGCCGCGTTGCTCGGAGGTGGCGTACACAACCTGGGGATCATCCGGGTCGACATAGATATCTCGCACTGTGACGGCGTAGCGGCACCAGCCGCACACGGACCCACCCAGCCCCGCCCAGGCCGCAAACCAAGTCTTGCCACCGTCCACGCTCTTGTACACTCCGGCGGTGGCGCTCCTCGAGGAGGTCTCCTCCATGTCCATCCCCAGGTACATCACGTCCGGGTTCCTCGGGTTGATGGCGAACGACTGGAGCTGCACCCCGGAGCCGCTCTTGCAGCCGAGCGGCACGACGTCTTCGTTTGCCATGACCAGGCTCCAATCGCCGGTGAGCGTCGCCGGATCCGGCGGCGTGTAGGTTCCCTCCTCCTGCCAGTCGGGCTTGGGCTCGGTGTAGTAGAGCGTGGGGTGGCAGCCGAAGACCTCGTTGTAGATCCCGCAGGCGTAGGCCCACTTCTCGAGTTCGGCGCGCTTCCAGACACCCGACCGCGGGTCCTCGCACGCCCACTCCCCGTCGCGGCACAGGGCGTGCTCGTAGGAGCAGGGGTCCGTTCCGGTAGGATTCACGCAGACCGGCGGGGCCTTCCACCAGTCCCAATCGGTGTTCCACTCCCAGTCGGGCTCGTGACAGGGAGCCCCGCTCTGGCAGCCGGCCCAGGTAGATGCGGTCAAGGCAGCAAACACGATCAAATAACAAAAAACAAGACGGCTGCTGGACATGGCGTGCTCCACTTACCGGCCTGCATCCAGCATCGGGAAGCAGTGCAGATCGCGGAGATCGGCATCCTTGATCCCATCGAATGCGGGGTCCTCGCCGGCTTTCATACTTGTCGCTGCAAACAGCCTCAGCATGTGGTTCTCGTCAAAGATCCTGATCATCTCCTCGATGCTCATGCCGAGAAACAGCGGCCCGAGCGTACCCGCCATGCGCTGCCCGATGATCTCCACGTCGTTGACGTCCTTGAGCGCCGCATGGAACACGCCGTCGGCCAGCGGCAGGAACATGAACCCCTTGCGTTCATTATCGCCCACCCCGACGTCGTAGCCGATGGCCGCGCGGAGCTTGCCGCGGTACTTCACCAGGCTCACGTTCATCGCTTTGGTGGCACGGACCGGGTTCACCCCGTCGGTCGAGCCGTCGAAGATCATCGAGAACGCCGGCCTGGGGCCTTCTGGAGCCGAGATGATCGTGCTGACGAACCGGAAGTATCCGTTGAAAGCTCTCTCCGGAGGAGCGTCATCCTTGACGTCTCCGTGGATCCACATGGTCCAGCGGGGCAGGCCGTTCGGGAGCCGTTCAACAAAAAGAGAAGGACGGCGGTCTGTTGTTCTCCATTCCGTGTATACGGTGAGTTGATTGCTCACCTTAGGCTTGTCGTGCCAGTAGCCGTTATCCGGAAGTTGATCGAAGTAGATCCAACCTCCCCAAGGATTCGTGAAAAGGTGTATCACATGGTACTGGTCCGTGACCACACCGAGCAACGAGTTATCTCCAGAATCAATGGCCAGGGCCGGCGAAGTCCGAGAGGTCAAGGGCCGCCAGGTGCCATCATCGCCGAGGAGCAGCGTAAGAGGCCAGTTCACCCACGACGATGTGTCACGAGGAGAGGCCACCGGGATCTCGAGAGCCACGACCGGTCCGACCTTTGAGTAGGGATCGGTCTCGCCCAGCCCGAAGACCAGGATC
>CAZLNM010000134.1:0-10897 GCA_964561025.1 uncultured Myxococcales bacterium | reverse complement strand
AGGAGTGCGGCCCGGACGGCTGCGGGGGAACCTGCGGAACCTGCCTGCCGAACGAGACCTGCGATGCCAACGGTCATTGCACTGCCTGCACTCCCCAGTGCCAGGGGAAGCAGTGCGGGCCGGATGGTTGCGGCGGCCTGTGCGGCACCTGCCAGGGGAGTGAGACCTGTAACGCGAACCAGCAGTGCGTGCCCGCCACCGGCGAGGTGAGCATCGGGGCCATCTCGCCCGACTGGGGCTACACGGATTCCGAGACGCCGGTGTCCATCACCGGCGGCGGGTTCAAGACCGGGGCCACGGTCCGGCTCGAACCTGAGCGCGGTCCAGATCCTCTCCGCCTCGCTCATCTCGGCCACCGTTCCTTCCGGCATGCAGCCGGGGAAGTACATGCTCATCGTGATGAACTCCGACGGCGGCACCGCCTCGCTGGCCGATGCCTTCGAGGTGCGCGAGCGCACCTGCACACCGCAGTGCACCGGCAAGGAGTGCGGCCCCGACGGCTGCGGGGGAAGCTGCGGGACGTGCGGCTCCGAGCTGACCTGCGACGGAAGCGGCCAGTGCGTCGCCTGCACCCCGCAGTGCGCGGGCAAGCAGTGCGGCCCCGACGGCTGCGGCGGGCAGTGCGGCGCCTGCGGCACCGGTGAGGTGTGCGACAGCAGCGGCGTGTGCCAGGAGGTGGGAAAGAGCAGCGGCTGCGGTTGCGCCACCGCCGAGGGTGGCCTGGGCGCGCTGCTCGGCCTGCTCCTCGGCCTCGGCTTTCTCCTTGCGCGTCCCGCGGTGACAACCAGGACGCGCGCCCGCCCGCGCTGGCTGGGTGGGCCCCGCGGCCGGTCGCGCTCGAAATTCCATATCTGAGATGCGTTCATCGTAGTTTGAGAGAGTTCATGATGGCACGGATGATACGCTGGGTGGTGGTAGCGATGCTCGGGCTTTCGCTTCCGGCGGCGGCCTACGAGGTCAACGGGCACCACTGGCCCGAGATGCCCATCCGCCTGTGGGTGAACCCCCAGGGCTGCCCGGTGATGGACGGGGCGAAGGACATCGAGTGGGTGGTGGCTCGGGCCGCCGAGCAGTGGAGCCAGCCTCAGTGCAGCGCGGTCCGCTTCGAGCTCGCCGGGAGCACCGGCGCCGGGCTCGCCCCCGACGGCCAGAACACCATCCTGTGCATCGACCACGACTGGAACTGCGGCGCCGGGGCCGCGGGCTGCAGCCTGTGGATCCCGCGCGAGCCGGGCCAGACGCCGGAGAACGACATCGCTCTCAACGCGGCCGAACTCTCCTGGCGCGACGGCGGTCCCGACGCCACCCAGGGCGGCATCATCGACCCGGTGGGCGTTCTGGCGCACGAGCTCGGGCACATGCTGGGGCTGGCGCACAGCCCGGATCCTTTCGCCACCATGTACTACGGCACCCTGCCGAACGGTCTGCAGGCGACCATCGCCGGCGACGACCGCGCCGGCATCTGCGCCCTCTATCCGAGCGGGCAGCCGGGTTGCGTCGATGACGCGGACTGCGGCGCGGACGATTTCTGCGCGGACATCGCCGGCCAGCGGGTGTGCGACGAGCGGCACGACCCGGCGGGGGCGTTTTGCAGCAAGACTTTCATCGACTGCGCCGGCATGTGCTGGGTGAGCTTCTTCGAGTGCCAGCAGGTGTGCCTGTTCACGGCCTTCGATTACAGCCAGGGCTACTGCGCTCCGCTGTGCGATCCGCCCGAGTGCCCGGCGGGTTTTCACTGCGTGTACCTTTCGCAGTACGACGTGAGCGTGTGCTTTCTCGGCGACGACCCCGACGGCGGTGATGGTGATGGCGGCGCCGGAGATGGAGGAGACGGCGGAGACGGGGGCATCCTCGACGCCGGCGACGATGAGGCGGCGGACGGGCGGGACGGCGCGTCAGCGGATGAAGCGTACGCCCCGGACGACGGCGGCGCGGACGCCGGGGCCGATTCCCTGGATGCGGGAAGCGATGGCGGCGGCGATGGCCACCCCGGCGAATCTGGCGGATGCGGCTGCGGGAGCGGTGGCGCAGAAAAGCCGTGGCAGCTTGTGTTCTTGGTGATGTGGTTCATGAGAAGAAAGACGAAATAGATGTTGCGGCAGACAACCGTTGGATGCCGAAAGGAGCGCGTCATGAAGGGGCGATGGCTGGGGCGGACGCTAGTTTCCGGGTTGTGCCTCTTCGGGGCGTCGGCCCTTGCTGGAGAGCCGGTGGGTCAGCTCGAGCTCGCCACCAAACGGGTGGTGATCTTCAAGGACGGGCACGCCCTGGTGGTCAAGGAGGGGAGCGGCCGCGCCGGCCCGGACGGGACGCTCGTCACCGACCAGGGGCCGACCCAGGCGGTGCTGGGGACCTTCTGGATCTTCGACCTGGACGGCTCGCCGCTCGCCGCGATGAACGTCGAGCGCCGCAGCCGGCAGGAGCGGCGCGCAAATCGCGGCACCTGCCGCAGCGTCATCGAGGTGGTCAAGGCCAACCTGGGAAAGACCGCTCGCATAAGCCGCGAGAGGGGCGAGGAGTTGGAGGGCAAGCTCCTGCGCGTCCTGGAGAGCCCGCCCGCGCCGGCCGGGGAGCGTCCCGAGGCGGCGGCCGGGTACTACAGCCCGTGGTCGGCCCGCCCGTTCCCGGCCCCGGCGGCGGAGGGCGATGGCTGGCGGCCCTACGAGGGCGAGCTTTTTGTGCTGCGCACCGGCCAGGGGGACGTGCTGCTCGCCGCCTCGGAGGTGAAGAGCCTGCGGGTGCCGGACATGGCGGTCGAGGTGGAGCGGGAGGAGGTCCGCGAGGTGGCCGCCAACCGGCTGACGCTGCGATTTTCAGACCCCAAGCCGGACAAGGCGCACGCGCTGCGCCTGCTCTACTTCCGTCCGGGGCTGCGCTGGGTGCCCGCCTACCGGATCGGGCTCGGGGATGGGAATCAGGCGGAGATCGCGCTCCAGGCCGAGGTGCTGAACGAGGCCGAGGACATCCGGGGCGCGCCGGTGGACTTCGTGGTGGGCATGCCCACCTTCCGCTACAAGGACATGCTGTCGCCGCTGGTGCTGGAGCGCGCGCTGCGGCGGGTGCTGGAGAGCGTGGCCCCGGATCTCGACAACCAGCTCATGAGCCAGCAGGCGTTCTCCAACGTCTACCAGGGCCGGCCGCGCCGTCTTACGCCGCAACCCGCCGGGGAGCCGGGGGACTTCGACCTGGCGGAGAAGGCCATGGGCGCGAGCGAGGTGCAGGATCTCTTCTTCTACTCCGCCCCCGCGCTCACCTTGCCGCGCGGCCAGCGCGCCGCGGTGTCCTTGTTCAAGGCCCAGGTGCCGGTGCGCCATGTCTATACCTGGGAGCCGCGCCTGCCCTACGGCGCCCAGGCCTCCCGCGCGGGCGGCTCGCCGCTTCGCACCGAACGCAACGAGGTGTGGCACCAGATCGTGCTCGAGAACCGCACCCCGGTGCCCTGGACCACCGGCCCGGCCATGGTGCTCGACCAGGGGCGGCCGGTGGGGCAGGACCTGCTCACCTTCACCCCGCCGAACGCCGAGGTGTTCTTGCCGGTGACCGCCGCGGTCAGCGTGCGCGGCACGCTCGACGAGATCGAGGAGGGCCGCGAGCGCCGGGCCGAGAAGTGGCAGGGGAGCTACTTCTCCCGTCTCACCAACCGCGTCACCCTCAAGGTGACGAACGCGCTCAAGGCCCCCATCCACCTGGTGATCAAGGCCGGGGTGGGTGGCCGGGCCATCAAGGCCACCAAGCCCGGCCAGATCACGGTGCGCGGCCACGACCCCGCCGACGGGGTGGAGGGTTTGAACCCGCACTCGGACGTCACCTTCGCTCTCGACTTTCGGCCTGGCGAGGAGCGCGAGGTCCAGCTCACCTACCTGTTGTTCGTGTCCGAGTAGGCGCCACTCGCGATGCATGGTCACACGAGCCCGCGGGACATGCCGTCCGGGCATCACTTCCTGGTTCGATTGACGTTCCTCTTCCCGATGCGCTATCATTCCCTCAGTCATCATCCAAACCACGGGAGGATCCCATGAAGCGGATCGGGCGGGCGTGCGGTTCGTGGCACCTGGATTGCAGGGGGGGGGTAAGCGGTAGCGCGGGCTTTCTGCTCTTGCCGCTTATACTTGTCCTCTTGCCAGCCAAGGAATCACAAGCCGATATCGCTTGCCCCTCCGGCGCCGCCGTTTCCATCGCCTACGAGTGCGACACCATCCCCGAGGACTCTCCATCCGGCGCCTGGGAGGTCCAGGTGCGCCATCCCGCGTCCTGGTGGAGCGACGGGGAGTACCTGCACCTCGACGCTTTCGATCCACTGGGCGAGGTGATCTTCTACCGGGTGGAAGAGTCGCTCGCGACGTCCACGCGCTACGAGATCGAGGTGAACGTCGCGGTGAGCCGGTATCTTTCGCCGCCCGACAACCCCACGGTGGGCATCGGCATCTCGGACGGGAACCGGCTTACCAAGGCCGAGGCCGGGCCGGACATCGCGTCCGGGACGCTCGAGGTCGAGGGAGCGAGCGAGCCGTTCGTGATTTCCGGCATCGACTGGTCAGCGCCCGTGACCGTGCGCTTTGTCATCGACAAGACCGCGAGCGATCCCGCCGCGCACACAGCCGAGCTGTACGTGAACGGTGAGCTGCGCCTCGCCGTGCCCTACGAGATGCTCCCCGCGACCGACCCGTCCGTCCCGCCGCTGGTGTTCGCCATCGGCGGAAGAGGCACGGACTCTTTGTGGGACTATGCGCGGTACGGCATCTGCGCCGCTCCTGCCGAGAACCGGGCGCCGATTGCGAATGCAGGTGCAGACCAAGAAGTCATTGCCGGTTCCTGGGTGGTCCTGGATGGAAGACAGAGCACCGACCCAGATGGCGACCCAATTTCCTATACTTGGGTTCAGACAGACGGTCCAAGGGTTGTTCTTGATGATCCGACAAGCGCGACTCCGCATTTTTTCGCACCGGACGTGGCCGACCTAAAGGCGGTTGTTTTTTCGCTTCGCGTATCTGATTCGAGTCACGAGAGCGAGCCCGATACAGTGACCGTGCTTGTCGAGGCTCGCTCGGCAGGAACGGTCATCGAACCGCTGCTTACCTCCGTCGGGGGTGCGAGCCTGAACCCCGGTCAGCGAAGGAGATTGGAGCGACTGTTGCAGGACGCAATCAGCGCAAGGAACTGCAACGACCGGTTGAACGCCTTGAAAGCGTTTGTCGAAAGCGTTCGACAGGGAAGCGGCCGATGGATTGAGCCCGATATAGCCGCCATATGGATTGAACAAGCAGAGGAGCTGCTGTCTTGGGTAGGACCATGCGCATCGAGCTGCCGACAGGAAGGTGGCATCGAGGGGTCGAATCTGGCTGTTGCAGCACGAGTCTCATTCAGCACGGGGTTTGCACCCTGTGGCCCTGATTGCACCGCGTGCGCAAGAGAGTTCTCTGCCATCGACGGCGACACGAGCACCTCCTGGGTGGCAAGCGGATTCGGCAACGAGCTGGAGCTCGATCTCGGAGCCAAGCAGGTCGTCACGGGCTTTCGGGTGAAGGGGCAGTACCCGCAGGCGTACCGTATCGAGGCCTGGGATGATGTTGCCAATTCCTGGATGGAGCTAGCCCGCCGGGAGGAGCCGACGCGAGATGGAATCGAGGATACGTGCGATACGGCGACTCGGTTCGTACGCTTTGTTCATGTTCGAACCGAAGAGAGCCCCGATACGCACCTCGCTGAATTCGAGGTGCTCGGGCCACGGTCTGCTTTTATGAGAAGATACTGGAACGGTTCGGATGCCGAGCTCCTTCAAACGCTCGGACGCGCGGCGGGAAGCCGCTGGGTCGTCGAACCGGAGGACGGGGAGGATGCCTGGGTCAACGCCGGTCCGCGTGTTCTGTGCGGTGGCGGTCGACGGTTTGCGATATTCAACGTTCTTGCAGACACCCCGCGGCCGGATGGCCAACCGGCAGCGAGCGCGGCGGTGGTTCGAGAGAGGTCGGGCGTGCTCTCTATCGCCGGGATCGCCGATATCCGGGCGGGGTCATCGAATCCACACCTCATCATTCCGTTTGATGCCGAGGCGGACAGTCGATACCGGTTCGCGATCTACTATTACGGTGGCGCCAGGGTGATCCTGGATGGCATCGAGTTGAAGGATCACGAGGGACTCCATTCCAAGGATCCGCTCTCGTTCCTGGTCGAGCGGCAAGGACGCCGCATTGATATCCGAGATCCTGAGCATCTACTAAGCGGATGGACTATTCACATGCTTCCTGGAGCAGTTCCGAATGGGGCCGTGTTGAGAGTAGGACCCGGGAAGTTGCCTGCTCCACGGACGGGTTCCTATTCTTCGGTGGGCGAGTCAGTCACGCTCTCTGTTACCAACGGAGAACTTTCACGAAGTGGCCGAATCCACCTGCGTGCTCCCATCGAGAGGAGGCAGTTGGAACGCTCGCTGATTGAACCCCGCGACCTCGAACTGCTGGTGAGCTTGCCGAGCGGGCAGAATATGACCGCCAACGGAAATCCCATGGGTTTTTGGAATGTCGATCTTCGCGACTTCCAAGCTGGCGGACAAAATTCGCCGGTCGGCGAAATCACGTTCCAGATCATGACGCCGCTGGAGCGTTTGTTCCCCATAGACCGGCCGCGCCCTTCCCAGCAGCCGCCGCCTCCATCCGGGTTCACCAGGGATTTCCTGCCGCACAACCTCTTCTATTATCCCGGCGAGGATACCGCCGGTTCGGCCCAGGTCGCGGACGGAAGCGGCCATGGAAAGAACGGGAACGTGTTCGGCGATGTTCGACTTGGCGTTTCCTGTCTTTATGGGAGTTGTATGGAGTTCCGCGGCGGGCGGGTGGAAACCGATCTCGGTCAGATGCCTCGGGCGTTCGCCTTCGATGCGTGGGTGAGGCACGACGGAGTCTATCCTGAGCAGCAGCGGGTCATCGTCTCTCAACGCGGGAACTTCAAGCTCGTTCTCCGGCGAGCGACTTTCCCCGATCCTTTCGAACCGGGTGTCGAACTGATGCCAGCAGCCAGCGAGATCTTCCTTGAGCTGTATGTCTACAACTCGAGGTCTCCGGCAGCCAGCCGGTATCGCAAGATCGCCACGACCGCCTACGAACCGGGTTGGGACAGCGATCTCACACCAGGCAACTGGTTCCACGTCGTTGCGCTGTATGACGGGCACGAGCGAGGCAGAATCTATATCAATGGCAGAGCCAACGAGGTCGGAATCGAGCGCGAGGAAAGGAAGAAGAATCAGCGACCCATCGACACCAATCTTGGGCCGTGGTTGCCCAGGGAGCCTGCTTCCGGGAACAATCCGCTGGTGCTGGGCGCGCCCGCCGAGCCGGGGACTCCCGTAACCTTCTCGGGTCGGCTCGAAGAGGTCCGGTTCTCGGACATTTCCGAATACCGGGTTGCGTTCGCTCCCGATTGCCCACCGACCTGCCGGCCGGGGGAAAACGGCACCACCACGGACCTTCCCAACTACTACCATCAACCCGAATCTGATCTGTACCCATGGATAGACTATATGCACTCCTCCACCTGGTTCGGCCACCGCATGCCCTACATACAGGACGTCACCGACCACTCGGCGCTGATCACCTTCCGGCGGAGCTGCCGGTATCATGACTCGCTGGATGCAGATTGCGGTCTGGCGCGCCAGCATGTTTGCAGGCAGGAGCCTGATCTCTGGGGAACACCCCGAATCGTTTGCGAGCCGGTGGTACACTGGCCCGTGCCGGAGATCTGCGGCGACCCGCCCTGGATGCTCTCGCCGGTGGAGTTCTGCTACAGCGAGGTGGGTGCGCCAACGACGCGGAGGTGCGAGGTCGTTCAACCGATGGAGGTTGATTCGGGCAGCGAGAACTTTCCCGATTGCCAGTACCAGGTTCGGCTGGGAAACCTCAGGCCTTCCACCTGGTACAGTTATTCACTCAAGGAGTTTCCGTCGGCCTATGCGCCCGCCGGGTACACATTCCAACCCGCGGTGGATGCCCGGTTCCGGACGTCCCCGCTGGCGACCGGCGACCAAGTGGAGTTCATGTCATTCGGCGACTTCTCGCCGACGATGGATAGAGACATCCTTGGATGTGGAGCGTGTTCGCTTGGGATGCCATTTGGAGGAGGGTGTTGCACGACCGAGTGTTATCAAACCTATCGTACAGCCGGCGAGCCGTTTGAGCGGGTTGCGAACCGATTCCATGAAATACTGGCGGCCGGTGAGAACCCGTCCTTCTGGTTGGCGCCAGGGGACCTTGCTCAGACGAGCTACAACGAAAACGTGTTCGATGCCTACCTGTTCGGGGTGTTCAACCGCTTGAATTACAGTGGCTTGGCCACCGCTAGCGCTTTCGCCATGCCACTATCCGGCTTGCCGCTCTACGGGGCGCTTGGCAACCACAACTGGTCCGGCTGCTGGTTTTTCGGAATTCATTACAGCGGCTTCGATGCCAGCGTCATGATGTCCAACCTGTTTCCACCGCCGCGCAGGCTCGAGGGTATTCTTCAAGAGCGGTTCAGATACGACCACTCCTCGTACAGCTTTAACTTCGGGAACCTTCACATTGTTTCTTTCGGTGCGGCCGACAACGATCACTGCAACAGCAAGTATCGACCCGGCGATGCTCCGTTCCGCGATCCTCACGTTGATAAAAGCTGTTTTCTCGACGCGTGGGCAAGTGCCAGTGATGATCAGGCTTGGGTAAGTCAGGAGAACATTGATCGGGAGGACTCAGACCAAATAACTTGGCTCAAGCGAGATCTCTGGGAATACAAGGACGCTCCGGACATCTGGAAGATCGTGTTCTTCCACGTGCCGTTGACGGACCTTGGCGGAGAGGAAGTTCCTGACGCAAGGTACAAGCTCGCAAGGTTCCTCGAGTTGGCCGGCGTGGATCTTATTATCACTGGTCATGAACACACCTTCGCCCGGACAACCACAAAAGTAATGTCAAATGCGTTCACCTACCCAGAAAATGCACCTGAGTCGCATCATGCCATACATATTGTCGCCGGGACGGGCGGGTACCGGCACTTGGCGGAAGACCCTCCAGTACACATTGGCGTTCCACTCTTCTTCGTTGATGGGAACATGCTCTATTCCGTGTTCAAGGACGAGTGGTCGACTTTTTCGGACGAATGCGTGTTCCTCAAGGAGGTTGACTGGACCGTGAAGAGCGAGTGCCACAGACCCTCCGAGTTCTCCGACCTCGCCTGTCTGGGCAGGACGGAGTTTGCCCAGTGCACCTACCTCAGAGATGGAACGAGCGTCACGATGGGCCGCTGTCTTCGGCCTCATACCTCCTCGCCGTATCGCGTTGGCACGTGGGGACCGCATCTTCGCTGCATCCCGGTGCCGTCGCGGCTGACTCGCCCCGACACAGACGCCGACGGGATCCCGGATCGGTTTGACAACTGTCTGGAGGTCGCAAACAGCGATCAGGCAAACCAGGACGGCGACGCCCTCGGCGATGCTTGCGACAACTGTCCATATGTGAGCAACCCCGCTCAGGCCGACTGCGACGGCGACGGGCGCGGCGACGCCTGCGACGGCGTGGCGGACTTCCCCGCGCCGGGGCTGGAAGCCGTACCTTCATCGGTGACCTTCCCAGCCCGTACGCCGGGGACCACGGAGAGTCGGTGCCTGGTTCTTACCAACCGGATGGCTCAGCCAGTCGCCTTCTCTTCGATTCAGGTACAGGGCTCGACAGGCTTTGCGGCCAACCTCAACCCAGCCGCCGTCTGTCCCGCCGCCTCGGGATACCCATCGGGCTGCGGTGTCACGATGGCGCTCCCGCCCGGAGCCTCGTGTGCCGTCGCGGTGAGTTACACGAGCACAAGCGACATCGAACCCAGCTTTGGCACCCTTGAGTTCATCTCGGCCGGGGCGACCCCGTGCCCGACGGCGATCAAGCTGGCCGTCGCAATCATTGGCGCAGGGCAGGATCCCTGCCGTGTCTACGCACAGCCATCGAGCATCGACTGCGGCGAGGCGCCGATAGGCGGTTCGGCCGGGCCCTTCTACTTCTCGGTCGTCAACGCCGACGACCTGCCTCGCGAGATCACGGTTGAGTCGTCGAGCCTGGCATTCCCGGTGGCCGGGATTTCCCTGAAGCCCGGCCTTCCGGCCTGTTCGCTAAACGAGGTGCTCGCGCCGGGGGCGACGTGCTGGTACGCGGTCCGGTTCTTTCCCGAGTTGCCCGGTAGTTACACGGAATCTGTCCACGTGGGGATCGGCGGAGGAGGGGGCTGCACCTTCCGCACGATTTCTCTCCGCGGGACGGCTGTGAGTCAATAGGAACGGGTTTAATCATGAGAAAACAGAACCTCAGTGCCATAATTGGCCCGACCTTCTTGGGTATCGGGTGCTTCTGTATTCTGGCAAACATGGCTTCAGGTTGCACGGGCGAACCCAACAATGCCGCGATGCTGACGGCATCGGGAAATACCTGGCTGTTTGATTTCTTCGCAACGGGTAAAGACCTCGGAATCAACTCCTTCCACTACCAGCCAGATCCGGCGAACGGCGATCCGATGATGGTCAATGACACGCTTGAGGTCTTTGAAATCGAGACCGGTCGGCGCCGGCTCCTTCTGCAGCTCGGCGAGAGAGTCGGGACGGATTGGCACCAGACTCGGGAATTCTGGACGTGCGCAGATCGTAACACAATTGCTCACGCCGAGTTCTATAGAGGCAATGACATCGAGCTTGTGTTTCGCGACATCGACACGAATACGGAGCGAAGGCGCTTTTCGGTGCAGCGCGTACCGTACACCGGCAAGTACATGAGTCATTCCTACTACTGCGATCTAGCCACCAACATCATCTACGCCCGCTTCTTCGACGACAGGATCGTGGCGCTGGACGGGACCAGCGGCGAGACGCTGCACGAGTATCCCACCCCGGGTCTGGGGG
>CAZLNM010000133.1:8101-10974 GCA_964561025.1 uncultured Myxococcales bacterium | reverse complement strand
TGAGCCAAGGCGTATGGTCCCCGCTCCTCCTGACACAAAAGAATTGACATCACCGCTTTTTTTGCACCGTTGACGCTGCGCGTAAAAGCTCCTACAATCAGCTCCACTTCAACCGACTCTACGGAGGTCGCCATGCGAGAGGTGTTCATCCTGGAAGGCTGCCGCACCGCCATCGGGAACTTCGGCGGCATGTTTTTGAAAATGCGCGCCGCGGATCTGGGCGTCATCGCCGCAAAGGAAGCGCTGCGCCGCGCCAATGTGCCCGCGGAGGCCATCGAGGACGTGATCGTCGGCAACTGCATGATGAGCACCGACGAGATCAACATCGCGCGGGTGATCGGCCTTCGCGCCGGCCTGCCGGTGACCACCCCCGCGGTGACCATCCAGCGCCAGTGCGCCTCCAGCATGCAGGCGCTGGTGTTCGCCGCCCAGCAGATCCAGACCGGCGAGAACGATCTCGTGCTGGTCGGCGGCGTGGAGGCCATGAGCCACATCCCCTACTACCTCAAGAACGCCCGCTGGGGATACCGGCTGCGCCACGCCGAGCTCACCGACGCCCTGTGGGAGGGCCTCACCGATCCCGTCAAGGGCATCATCATGGGGCTGACCGCCGAGAACCTGGCCGAGAAGTACGGCATCTCCCGCGAGGCGCAGGACGAGCTCGCGCTCACGAGCCACCGGCGCGCCGCGGCGTCCATCAAAGAGGGGCGCTCGGCCCAGGAGATCGTCCCGGTGCGCCTCAGCGGAAAGAAGGGCAAGGAGACCGTGCTCGACACCGACGAGCACGTGCGGGCCGACCTCACCCCGGAGGAGTTGGCCTCCCTGCCGCCGACCTTCAAGAAGGACGGCACGGTGACGGCGGGCAACAGCTCGGGGATCAACGACGGGGCGGCCTTCGTGGTGCTGGCCTCGGGCGAGAAGGTCCAGAAGATGAATCTTGCGCCCATGGGCCGCCTGGTGGCGCACGCCGCGGCCGCGGTGGAGCCGGAGCTGATGGGCTACGGGCCGGTGCCGGCGGTGAAGAAGGCCCTGGGCCGGGCCGGCTGGAAGCTCTCCGACGTCGAGCTCATCGAGCTCAACGAGGCCTTCGCCGCCCAGTACCTGGCCTGCGAGAAGCTCCTGGAGCTCGACCGCGGCATCACCAACGTCAACGGCAGCGGCATCGCGCTGGGCCACCCGGTGGGCGCCACCGGCGTGCGCCTGGTGATCAGCTTGCTCTTCGAGATGCGCCGGCGCAAGGCGCGGCGCGGGCTGGCCTCGCTGTGCGTCGGCGGCGGAATGGGCAAGGCGGTGCTGGTGGAGCGCTAGCCGGCCGATCACACCTTCTTGAACCAGGTGTCATCCAGCGGGGGGACGGGCGGCGGGGCCGGGGTCCGCAACGACGGATCGACCACCACGCTGGCGGGCTCGGCGTTCTTCTTGCCGGTCAGCGGGATGGCCGCGCCCTCCTCGCCCGGTTTCACCGGCTCGGTGGTGATGGCGGTGAGCACCGGCGGCGGGATGGGCAGGGGCCGCGGCGGGGGCAGCGACACCGGCGCCGCCTGCGCGGCCAGGTAGGCCTGCACCGCCTGGCGCACCAGCGCCGGGCCCGTGACTCCCGCGCCGCGGGCGTGCTGCTCCAGCCGCTCCAGCTCCTCGGGGCTGAACTTCACGCTGAGGGTCCGGGCGGAGGATAGCGCCGCCTGCAAGGCCTCCAGCGCCTGGCCCACCCCGCCCAGGCGGAAGTCCTGCTGATCGATCATGCGCTTGATGCGCACGGCCAGCTCCTCGCGGCCCAGCCACTCGTTCTCATAGCGAATCTTCTCCCGGTCCAGATCGATCTCGAACTGAGGCGCCACGGCGTCCTCCTTTCAGTCTCCGAGCAGCGGGTCCGCGCGCTCGGCCAGATCGGCGAGCAGCCGCCGATCCTCGTCCGCCATCTGGGTAAAGCGCACCGCCAGGCCGCGGGGCTCGTCCTCCCAGCGCACCACCTCCCCCTCGGCCCGGATGGGATACTTGGTGAGCAACGGGATCTCCAGGCGCAAGCGCAAGCGAGTGCCCGGCGGCAGGCGCTTCTCGGTCAGCAAGAACACGCCCCCCGCGCTGAGGTTGGCGGTCTGGGCGGAAAACGCCACCTCGGTGTGCTCGACCCGGACCTGGACGTGGACCGGCGAGCGCCGGTGCTGGCGGCGTTCGGGCGTTGCGCTGTTGTGGGAATCCGGTGCCATGGGTCGGCCCCCGCCCACCATGGCACAACCCGGCCCCCGGGCGCAAGCATGCGCGTACCTTGAACGGCAGGACGGAACTTGGCATGCTGGCCCCATGGAGCCGGTGCGCGCGGTGATCTTCGATCTGGGCCGGGTGCTGGTGGACGTGGACTTTTCGCGCGGGTTGTTTCCGCTGCTGGTCGATCCGCGCGGCCCGCTTCACCCCGGCCAGCAGCTCGCGCGGCAGGAGCTGTTCTCCGACTTCGGCACCGGGCGCATCGATCCAATCGAGTTCCATCGCCGGCTGTGCCGGATGTTCAACCTCTCTCTCGACTACCCGGAGTTCGCGCGGCGCTGGTGCGACGTGTTCGCCGAGATCCCGGGGATGGCCTCGCTGCTTGCGCGGGTGGCCGCGCGCTGTCCGGTGGGCCTGCTGTCCGACACCGATCCCTTGCACTGGGCCTGCTGCCGCGCGCGCTTCGCACACCTCGCTCTCATCCCGCACCCGACGCTGAGCTTCGAGATCGGGGCCCTGAAACCCGATCCCCGCGGCTATGGGGAGGCAGCGCGGCGCACCGGAGTGGGCGCGAGCTCGTGCCTGTTCGTGGACGATCTCCCCGCCAACGTGGAGGGCGCCCGGCGGGCGGGGTTGCAGGCGCACCTGTTCAGCGGAGCTTTTGACCTGGA
>CAZLNM010000133.1:0-8091 GCA_964561025.1 uncultured Myxococcales bacterium | reverse complement strand
GGGTGCTCCCGGAATCCGGCGCGGCACACTGATCTTCTGGGAGGCTGAATTGCGTTCTCCGTCCCGCCCTCGTTGGCGCGCGCATTCGACGGCTGGCGTGCCCTTGATCCTCTGCCGCACGAACGTGGAGCCAACACCGCCAGCGCGTTCGCGCGCGAGCGTGATTTCTACCTTTGGGCGTGCCTGGAAGATTCTTTTCCTGTGGACGTGTTGGACGCTGTGCGCCTGTTCTCCGGCCGCGGCGCCACGGCTCGAGACCGATGCGCTGATCGTCGAGCCGGACGCCGTCCGAGGAGCGCTGCGCGTCCACGAAAAGGACGGCCCGGCGGCGATCATCGGACTGCACGCCGCCGCGGAGGTCGAGGAAGGGGGCGAGCTGCGCCGCATCACCTCGCTTCCTTCGGCGCTTTCGTGCCGACGGACCGGGGAGCGCGCGCTGGTCTGCCAGGGCGCGCTGGGAAGCCAGCTGACCGTGGCGTGGGACATCCGCGTCGAGCCGGAGCGGCCCCGCCAGCTTCGCCTCGCCACCGAGTTTCGCGCGCTCTCGCAGCCGGTGCGCCTGCGCCGGGTGTGGCCGCTGCGGGTCGCCGCCGGTGACGACGGCGCGGTGGTGCTGGGACGGGATCCGGCGAAGGCGCGTCTCCTCATGAACGGCAGCGACGAGCTGGTGGACTTCTTCGTGGATCTCATCCCCGGGGATCGCCCCCTCTCCGATCCCTCCTCCAACCTGCTCTTCTCCGACTACTCCTCGTACTCCAACGGCAGCGCCCTGGCGCTCGACCTGGAGAGCGGCGACTCGCACCTTGTCGGTTTTCTGGACTTCGACTGGGCGGTGCCGCTGGTCGCCTTCGGGACCGATGAGCAGACCGCCCGGCCCATCGGAGAGCGGCTCCCGTTCACCGATCTTTCGGCCGAGGCGCGCTTCCCCTGGACGGTCGAGCTCCCCGCGGACACGCAGCTCTCGGGAGGCACGGCGCTGCTGATCCTGGGCGAGAGATCACCCTTCGTGGCCCTGGAGGCCTACGGCGACGCGCTGGGCGAGTTCCACCACGTCGCGCTCCCTGCGGCGCCGCTCTCGGGCTGGGACTCGTGGTACACCACCACCCCGCCGCGGACCGATCTCACCGCCGCGTACCTCATGGACGCGGCGGCGCGCCTCGAAGAGGCCTTCGGCGAGTTCGGGCTCTCCAGCATGCAGCTCGACGAAGGCTGGCAGGACACCTGGGGCGACTGGAATGTTCGCGCGGGTTTTCCCGACGGCATGGAGCCGGTCGCGGCGGGCATCCGAGGACGCGGGCTCGTCCCCGAGCTGTGGCTGGCGCCCTTCTGCGCCCGGGAAGAGTCGCGCCTCTTTCGCGAGCACCCGGAGTGGTTCCTACCCAAGGGCCTGTACGGCCAGGTGCTCATGCCCGCCGACATGCACGCGCTCGATCCGGCAAGGGCGGAGGTCCGCGCCTACGCCGAGACGCTCGCCCTGCGCGCCCGGGGTTGGGGGTTCGGCAGCCTGAAACTCGACTTCGCATACTACATGCTGCTCTCCGAGTTCCCGCCCCATTTCGAGCGCACCCCGGTGCGGCTCTACCGTGAGGCGCTGCGCGCCTTCCGGGAACGGCTCGGCAGCGAGATCCACTTCATCAACATCTCCCAGGCCGTGCCCAACTACGGCTTGTGCCAGGGCTTCCGCATCGGCCTGGACACCTGGCCCTGCTGGGACGGCGGCGAGGACTGCGCGCGCAAGGGCTACCCCGGCGGCGGAGGCATCTCGGCCCAGGGCATCAAGCCCGGCGTGCGCATGGCGGCGCGGCGCTACTGGATGAACGGCCGGGTGTGGTTCAACCACCAGGACCAGGTGTTCTTCCGCGACGTCACGCTCGACGAGGCCACCGCGTTTTTGAGCGCGGCCGCCCTCTCGGGTGGGATGGTGTCGCTGGGCGAGGACGTGGCCAACCTGACGCCGGAGCAGGTGGATCGCTACCGCCGCATCCTGCCGCTCGCCGGCCTCACCGCCCGCCCCCTCGATCTGTTCGTACGCGAGTTCCCCGAGGTGTGGCACCTGCCGCTCCCCGGCGGCGCGGTGCTGGGGCTCTTCCACTGGGGCCCAAACCGCGATCTTTCGCAGAACCCCTACCGGGACATGCCGGACGGCGCCGAGCGGGCCCACCCCATCGATCCTGGCGCGCTCGGGTTCGCCGGCCCTGTCTTGGCCTACGAGTTCTGGAGCGGGGAGTTTCTCGGCGAGCTCTCCGGCGTCGTGGAACTCGCCTTGCCGCCGCACTCGGCGCGCGTGCTGAGGCTCCGGCCGCGCCCCGACCACCCGGCCATCCTCGGGACCAACCGGCACATCCTGATGGGCCCCGGCGTCCTGGATGGTGAGAGCTGGGACGACGCCCGGCGTACGCTGCGCGCGCGCGTCCACACCACCCGCGGCTTTTCGCACACGCTGGACGTGTGGTTGCCCACCGGGTTCTCCCCCGCGGCCGCCACGCTCGCCGGCCACCCCTCTCTGGCGCAAGAGAGGCCCCGGCCGGAGGTCTTGCGCCTGCGCTTTCCGGGGGCGGACACGGGCTGGCACGATCTATCGGTGACCTTCGATTGAGAGCGGGGAGCGCTGGCGGGTTCAGGGCGACGGCAGGCAGGCGCCCGCCTCCAGGAGCACCGCCACGTTCTTGGTGTCTTGGTTCCCGGAAGCCGCGTCGAGAATCCCATCGGAATTGAAATCCCCCAGAACCACGGTGAAGGACTCGCCACCCGTCGGAAAGTCGGACTTCTCCCCGAAGGAGCCATCCCCCCGCCCGTTGACTCCCCGCCCCAGCAGGGTGGACAGGGTCATCGCCGTGGTGTTCGCAACCACCAGGTCCTGGATGCCGTCCCCGTCCAGATCTGCTACGGCGACACCAGTCGGAAAGAGGCCGACCGGGAATGTCAATCGAGGTGAGAATTTCCCGTCTCCTCGACCTTCGCTCCCGGTCCCCATGAACACGTTCACCGTACTGGTTCCTCCACACGTCACCACCAGATCCTGGATCCGATCCGCATTGAAATCACCGATGGCAACAAAACGAGGTTGGTCGTCGGTCGGGTAGGCATCCCCAATGGTGAAGGCTCCATCGCCACGCCCACCGGAGCCGCGCCCCAGCAGGACTTTCACCGTGTCAGCCCCCGTGTTCACCACGACAAGGTCCGAAATACCGTCCGAGTTGAAGTCCCCGACAGCCACGATCCGCGGCTGGTCATCCAATGGGTAATCCACCTTCGTTGCGAAACTACCGTCGCCCCGTCCATCGGCGCCGCTCCCCAGCAAGACGCTCAAGCTGTCCGAGTTCACATTGACGACGGCCAGGTCCAGGATGCCGTCCGCGTTGAAGTCGCCGGTGGCAACGCCGCGCGGCCGGCTCCCGGTCGCAAAGTCTCTCCTGGACTGATAGGTCCCGTTCCCGCGGCCGCCGCTTCCGTTGCCGAGGAGCACGCTCACGGAGTTGGAAAGAAAGTCGGTCGCCACGATGTCCGGGATCCCGTCCGCGTTGAAGTCTCCGAGCGCGAGATAGGCGGGCGTGTCTCCGGTGCCATACTCGACCCGGTTCGAAAACGTCCCGGTCCCGCGGCCATCCACACCCACGCCGAGAAACACGCTCACCTGGTCTGTCTCGTCATCGGTGGCGACGAGGTCCAGCACCCCATCGGCGTTGAGATCGGCGGTGATTGCGCAGTACACGCTCGCCGCCGCGGAAAGATGCATCGCGGCGCCGAAGGCTCCATCCCCCCGCGCCCCGCTTCCCCAGCCCGGCAGCAGGCTCACGTCGTTCGAGCCGGCATTCGCCGCCACCAGGTCGAGGATGCCGTCCTCGTTGAAGTCACCGGTCGCGAGCGCGGCGGGGGTTGTCCCAGCGGCGTAGTCCACCTTGGCCCCGAACGTCCCGTCCCCGCGCCCGCCGCTCCCGTTGCCGAAAAGCACGCTCAGGTTGTTCGAGCCCGCATTTCCCACCGCCAGATCCAGGATGCCGTCCTTGTCGAAGTCGGCGACGGTGACGGCGCTCGGCCCCGTCCCCGCCGCGTAGTCCACCTTGGGCCCGAACGTCCCATCGCCGCAGCCGTCGCTTCCGCCCCCGAGCAGCACGCTCACGTCGTTGGAGCCCACGTTGGCCACGGCCAGATCCAGGATGGCATCCCGGTTGAAGTCTCCGGCGGCGATCCCGGCCGGCCCCGTCCCGGCGGCATAGTCCGCCTTGGCCCCGAACGTCCCGTCCCCGCGGCCACCGCTTCCATTGCCAAGAAGGACGCTCACGTCGCCCGAACCCGCGTTCGCCACCGCCAGATCCAGGATGCCGTCCCGGTTGAAGTCCCCGGTGACGATCCCGGCCGGCCCCGTCCCCGCGGCGTAGTCCGCCTTGGCCCCGAACGTCCCGTCCCCGCGGCCACCGCTTCCATTGCCAAGAAGGACGCTCACGTCGCCCGAACCCGCATTCGCCACCGCCAGATCCAGGATGGCGTCCCGGTTGAAGTCGCCGCTCACGATCGCCGAAGGCCCCGTCCCGGCGGCGTAGTTCACGGCGGGCAAAAACGCCCCGTACTCGCCGCCACCCTTGCCGAGAAGAATGCTGACGTTGTTCGAGATGCGATTCGCCACGGCCAGGTCCGGGTTGCCGTCCCGGTTGAAGTCCCCGACTGCGATGGCCGAGGGCCCCGTCCCCGCGGCGTAGTCCACCTTGGGCTGGAACGTCCCGTCCCCGCGGCCGTTGCTGCCGCCTCCGAGAAGCACGCTCACGCCGTTCGAGCCGCCGTTCGCCGCCACCACATCCAGGATCGCGTCCCGGTCGAGATCGGCCACGGCGAGCCCGCGGGGAGCGGCCCCCGCGAGAATTCGGGCCCCCACGGCAAAGGTGCCTTCCGGCCCGCAGCACCCGTCAACGATGCCGTCGCAGTTTTCGTCGCTGCCACTACCGCAGATGTCGGGAAGCGAGTTCGGCACCAGCGTGTTCTGGCAGCCCACGCTCGGATCGCAGCTGTCTTCGGTGCAGGAGTCTGCATCGTCGCAGGAGGCGACCAGCAACGTCCCCGTGCAGACGGCGTCCAGGCAGATCTGCTTTCGCCAGTCCAACCCCTGGCAATAGCGGCTGCCGCACTCGCTGCCATTCACGAGAGGGACGTGCGCGCAGCCGAGCCCATCGTCGCACGAGTCGACGGTGCACTCGCTGGCGTCCACGCAGCGCTCGACCAGGGCCTCGCCGGTGCACTGGTGATTGTCACAGGTGCGCTTCCGCCACTCCATGAAAACGCAGAACCGCTCGCCGCACTCGGTGCCGTCCGCCGCCCACTGGCAGCTTGTCGGATCGCAGCACACGTCGTTCTGCGGCGGACCGGGGTCGCACTGCTCGCCGGCCGCCGTGGTCACCACCCCGTCCCCGCAGGAAACGCAGACATCACGACTCTCATCGCAGGCTCGGCCGGAGCAGGGCTCATCGCGGCGCTGGCAGCCTTGAAGCTCGTCGCAGTATTCGATGCCGTTGCAGAACTGGTTGTCGTCCGGGCAGCGCGTGTCATCGGCTTGGTGGAAGCACACGCCCGAGCGGCATTCATCCCGGGTACAGGCGACGTCGTCGCCGCAATCGGAGTCCTTCACGCACCCCGGCTGGCAGGTCCCGGAAAGGCACACCAGGCCAATCTTGCAGGTGCCGTTCTCGAGACACGGCTGCTCGGGCCCGCCCATGGCCGGCAAGAAAACGTCGCAGCCAGCCCCGAACACCACGACCGCCAACAAGAAAGACCCAACCCATGGAGCGTCTCGCCGTTTCATGGGGTACAGAATACAATGTTCGGGCCATCTTTCTCAATCGATCCGCGACCGTCGTTTGAGCTCCCGGTTGATCCGGAATGTCTCCCGCTCTATGATGCCGGCGGATCCGGGATTGCTCTCGCGCGTCTTTGGGACAAGACCCGAATCCGGAGGATCCCATGAAAGGCTTCGCCATCGGTTGCGCGCTGTGCCTCGTCACGGTTCTCGCCGGCTGTCGCGATCGAGCCACGGCCCCGGCCGGCGATTCTGGCGGCGAGATCGTCTCGGTGGACGCGGGCGCGAATCCCGAACCCCTCCCGCCCGGCGAGGGCTCGGGCCAGAAGGCCGTGGGCGAGACCAAAGACGGCTTGCGCGAAGGGCCCTGGACGTTCTTTCACGACAACGGGAAGAAGGCCGCCGCGGGCGAATACCGCGCCGGCATGAAGGAAGGCCCCTGGGTCTTCTGGCACCCGAACGGCGAGAAGGCGGCCGAGGGCGGGTATCGCGGCGGGCTCAAGGAAGGCGCCTGGATCGACTACGACGAGCAGGGCCAAAAGTTGATGGAGAAACAGTACCGCGGGGGGATGGAGGCCTATTGAACCTTCCCCCGTTTTTGGAAAAATGCGTCTGCTCCCACGACGAGGCCCTGCGCGCGGTCGTCCGCTCCGGCTGCACCATCGCCACCGGCTTCGCCACCTCGGAGCCGCACAACTTCTACCAATCGCTGTGGAGCTTCATCCGACAGAACGACATCCATGATCTGCGCATCAAGCAGGCGCTCTTCATGGCGCCCCACCCGCTGTGCGTGGGGGACGCGCTGGCCGCCCGCGACCGGCTGGCCGGCGCGGCGCGGCGCCTTCGGAACGTGCCCCTGCTCGGGCGCGCCACCGCCCGCCTGGGACAGGTCAGCCGCAAGCTGGACGGGCTGCGGCGGCTCATCGCCCACTACCGGGAGCTGCAGGCGCGCCGCATCACCTTCTCCTCGCCCTTCCTGGGCCCGGCCAACAACATCGTGATCCCCGATCTCCCCGTGCTGCGCGTGCTCTACCCCGAGTTCGCCGGGCGCAACATAAGCCGCATGGGGATCATGGACATGCAGTCGATCCACTTCCCCGACGCGGTGGAGTCCATGGGCATCGACGCCGAGGGCCAGCCCATGGTGGACGCCTTCGTGCTGTGCATGACCCCGCCCGACGAGAACGGCGAGCTCAGCCACGGCATCGCCAGCGGCGCCAACGGCGAGATCCTGGAGCGCATCCTGGAGCAGCCGGTGATCGACGTGGTGCTCTACCTCAACCCCGGCCTGCCCTTCACGCGCGGCTACGGTGACGCCCCCAACACCGTCTCCGTCGAACGCCTGCGCAGGCTCGCCGAGGCCGGGCGCCTGCGGGTGGTCCCGGACGACGGCCCGCTGCCGTGCGTCCCGGTGGGGACCTTCACCGCGCCTTCGGAGACGGAGCGGCAAATCGCCGCGCACATCGTGAACCACATCGAGGAGAACCGGCAGCTCACGCATGGCCGGGCCATCCAGGTGGGCATCGGCGGCACGGGGGTCCAGGCCATCCGCGGGCTGCGCCAATCGAGCTGGCGCGGCCGCCAGTACTCCGAGATGTTAGACCCGTTCACCCTGGAGCTGTTCGAGGCGGGCCGCATCGCCGGCTCGCACTTCATCGAGAGCGACGGCCGCCGCACGCCCCTCGACGGCAAGCTGGTGTGCACCTTCACCATGGCCGAGGCGGGCAGCGACTTCTACCGCCGGCTCGATCGCAACCCGGCGGTGGTCATCGCCTCCGCCTCGCGGGTGGTGATCTCCGAGGGCTTCTACGGCGGCCTGGGCATCAACAACATCCTGAGCGTGGACTTCCAGGGCCACGTCAACTCGGGCGGGCGCGACCGCAATCATTTTTCCGGCGTGGGCGGCGGGGCCATGATCTTCCGCGGCCTGGCCAACGGCGGCGTGGGCTACTTGTGCCTCAAGTCCACCCACCGCACCCCCGAGGGCAAGCTACGCTCGTCCATCTTCCCCTTCTTGCCGCGCGGAACGCCGCTGAGCCACATCGGCCCCGATCTCATGGGCGGGCGCAACGGGGCGCGGCTGTTCTTGGTCACCGAGCACGGCCTGTTCCGGGTATCGGGGCGCAGCCAGGCGGAGTTCATCCGCGGGCTGGTCTCCATCGCCCATCCGCGCTTTCGCAAGTGGCTGGCGCGACAGGCGTGGCGCGAGTTCCGCGTGGTCTGCTGACCCGGCCACCCTGACCGCACCTCACTTTTTTCCCGACAATATTCTCTTTGGCGCGGCTGCTTAACGGTGGGTCCTCCTA
>CAZLNM010000132.1:0-11015 GCA_964561025.1 uncultured Myxococcales bacterium | reverse complement strand
GAGGGTTACCCCAAGCTCAGCGAGCCCAACCTGGTCGAGGCCTACAAGTGGCTGCTGGTGTACTTCGAAAAGGAGGTCCATCCCGAGCCCGCCGGGGAATTGAAGAAAAAGATCGAGGCCAAGCTCACCCCCGCCGAACTCGAGCGCGCCAAGAGCGAGGCCGCCGAGGTCATTGACCGCCTGGTGACCCCGCAGGACCGGGAGGACAAGGCCTACCTGCGCTCGCTGCCGGGGAAATAGCGCGCCGCTCGTGTGAGCGGCCGTACGGGATGAGCCTCTACCCAGGATACGTTACTCGGAGAGTTCCTTGACCAGGCTGGTGGTCTTGCCGGGCTTGATGGTCACGCTCAGCGTGGTGTTGATGCCCTTCTTGGGGTTCACCAGCGAGAGCGCGTGGGTCCCGGCCGGGAGTTTCACGTCCACCAGGGGGGTGACGCCGAGTTTCTTCCCCTTGAGGTAGACCTCGCTCCAGGGCTCGGTGTTGAGACGCAGCAGGCCGACCTGTGGGGCCGGCCGCGGGGTGTCGGTGGAAGTTGAAGGAGGTCGCGGCCCGGTGTCGGCTTCGCTCTGTCCCGCGTCGGCTCCGGCGAGGAGGGGCCCGGCGTCGGGAGGGGCGCCGATATCCGCCGCCATGGCCGAGCCCGCGTCGGGTGGGCCGGCCGGCGGGCCCGCGTCCGGCACGGCGCCGGGTTCCTGCTCGGGAGTTCCCGCGTCGGCAAGCGGGGCGGCCGCCTCGACGGCGGGCGGCGGGCTGGGGGCCCGGGCGGTGTCGTTTTTGCCGGAAGAAGAGAGCACGATGGCCAATACGGCCAGCAGGACCAGCATCCCGCCGGAGGCGCCGATGAGGAGCAGGCGGTTCTTGTGCCGCAGGCGCCGGGTCTCGAACGAATGGATGGCGACGGGAGCGGCCTGCTTCGCCGCGCCGTCGTCATGCTCTGGAGCGGAAGCGCCGGCGCCGGCCTCGAGCGGCGCCTCGGCCGGCGCCTCGGGTGCGGGCATCGGGGGCGGGCCGGGATGTGGCGGGAGCGTCGAGGGCGTGTCGAAGGAGCCGGTCTTACCCGGAGAGGTCTTTTCAGGCAGCGCAAGGAGCGGCGGCGTCCCCGGCGGGCGGGTGATGGGCAGGGCCACCACGGGGATGGTGGGCACGTTGAATTTTTCGGCCTCGTCATCTCCACCATTTTCCGGGGACGCGGCCGGGACCGCGGGCGCCGGCGGCGGCTCCGGAGCCGCGGGCGTGTTTTTCGCTGGAGGAGACGGGCGCGCCTCTCCGGCGGCCGGGGCGATGCGAGGCACCTGGATGGGGCGCGTGGGCTGGAGGAACTCGCTGGTGCGCTCCTCGTCGTTGCCGGGCAACGGCGGAGGCCCCTGCGTGGGAGGCGGCGTCCTCGGTTTTTCGGGCGGGGGCGGTTGCGGGCGGGCGGCTTCCGGGGCGGAGGGGGCAGGGCCTTTCTCTTCCAGCGGCGGGAAAGGCAGTGCCGTGGAGGTGTCGGGGGCGAGCAGCGCCATGTCGGTCGGTTTCAGTTGGCCGCCCAGGATCTCCTTCGCCAGCTCTCGCTTGCGCTGGATGCGCTCGCCCAGCGCGGCGGATGCGAACTCGGCGATGGCCGTCTCGCCGGACTTCTTCACCGCGCGCGAGAAGAAATCCCGAAGCTCCATGGCCATCTGCCCGGCGGAGGCGAAGCGGGAGGCCGGGTTCTTTTGCAGCGCTCGGCGCACCACCGTCTCGAGCGGGGACGGCACCTCGGGGTTGAACTTTCGCACCGGAGGAATGTCGCAGGCGGCGATGGCCCGCAGGCTCTCCTCGGGGGTCTTCTTCGCGAACAGCCGCCGGCCGGCCAAAAGCTCCCACAGCACCACCCCCGCCGCGAAGATGTCGGAGCGAAAATCGGTAAGCTCGCCGCGCGCATGCTCGGGCGAGCGGTAGGCCTCCGGGCCGTCGCCGCCGCCGAAGCCCAAGAGCTTCACGCCGCCGTCGTACAGCACCAGGATGTTCTCCGGGCACACGGCGCGGTGCACCCGGTTGAGCGGCAGGCCCTTCGGGTCGCGGAGCTGGTGCAAATGGTGCAAGGCGTCGCACACCCGGGCCATCAGGCCCGCGGCCATCTCGGGCAGCAGCCGCCGGCCGCGCTTGTGCGCCTCGCTCATCACCAGGCCGAGCCCGTCCCCCAGCAAGAACTCCAGCACCGCGAAGTAGTTGCCCTTGGCCGTGCCGACGCTCCACACCCGCGTGAGGCTGGCGTGATTGCACAGGCTGCCGGCCTGCGCCTCGCTCAGGAAACTCTGGCGCGCCTCGGGCCGCTGGGCCAGCTCGGGGTTGCCCTTTTTCAGCACCACCAGGCGGGACGAGCCGTCCGGCAGGTTCTCGCGAGAAAGCAGGATCTTCGAGGTCTTGCCGGCGGCCAGCACCGCCAGCGGTTCGTAATGTGACTTGGACCTGGGCATGACGATCTTCGAGGCAGGAGTGTAGAAAAGTCCCGAGAAATGGGCAAGGTTTTCGCCTGTTTCCGTGACATGCCTTGAGATGGGAGGCCCTGTGTTTCATAATGTTTGGCGGGAAAAAAACCCCGAGGAGCTGGACATGCCAAGCCGTCTCGTATGTTGTGGGCTTCTATTGCTCTCGCCGCTCGCCCAGGGAGAGGAAACGCTGGATCAGGCCTCCCGCCTGGCGCGGGAGATGAAGTTCCCACAGGCGATCGAGATCGCCAAGAAGATCATCCGCGCCCCCGACGCCGAGCCGGAGCAACTGGCCCGGGCCTATGCCATCGAGGGAACGTGTCTCGCCGCCCAGGGGCAGGAGGCCCGGGCCGTCGAGTCCTTCCGGCGGGCGCTCTCGATCCAGCCGGACTTCCGGTTGCCCGACGACGTCTCGCCCAAGATCGGCGCGCCGTTCGAGGAGGCGCTGAAAAGTTCCAAAGCGAAGAAACCGATCACGCTGCGGCACGAGCCCCCGAGCAAGGTCGAAGCGCTGGCGGGGCTCGCCCTGGTTGTGCGCCTCGACTCCGATCCCAGTCACCTGGTCACCGGCATCCGGGTGCGCCTTGCGCCGGAGGGTGGGGTGGAGCAGGTGCTCAATACGCCGGTGAAGACCCTCGGGCCGGTCACGATCAAGCTCCCCGCGGGCCTCAAGGCTCGTGCGGCGCGCTACCGGATCGAGGCCACCAACCGCTACGGCGCCACGCTGGCCCGGCTGGGGAGCGAGGCGGAGCCCCTGGTGCTTGGCGCGTCGGCCGCCGCGGTGGCCGCGGCACCGTCCGCCGCTGGAGAGGGAACAGGAGGATTGGAGCTGGACGTCCCCGGCGATCCTGGCGCTGGAAAGGGAACGGGCGCCTCCGCCGCTTCGTCGAGTGAAGGCAAGACCTCCGCCGCGCTGGAGACCCCCACTCCCGAGGTCGGCGCCGGGCCCGACGTGACGCCGGCGCGCAAAGACGGAGAGGAGCGGCGGGAAGCCGTGACTCCCTGGTACCGCACCTGGTGGTTCTGGACCGGTGTGGGGATCCTGGCCGCGGGCGCCGTGGCCGGCGGCGTGGTCGCCGCCACCCAGGGTGGCGCGGACGGCGGCATCCGATACCAGGTGATCCTCAAGTAGCGCAAGGAGCACTTCATGCGCCGATTTTTCCTGGTGGTATCTTCCGGCTTTTTGGCGGCCTGCGGTGGCGGCGCCGGGCCCTTCACCCTGAACGTCACCTTTCCCGACGAGGACGCCCGCCAACAGACCCGGCGGGTCGAGGTGATGGTCATCCGCCCCGCGGGTTCCGCCTCCTGCGCCGCGCTGCTCGGCCGCTCCGCCGCCCCCGGGGATCCGGAGTACCCCATCGAAGCCCAGGTGTCTCTGACGGTGGGAGGCGCCGCGGGCGGGCCGCTGAAGCTCGGCGAGCCGGGGAACCGGCTCTTCTTTGCCCAGGGGCGCGATTCGGCCGAGGCGATTCGCCTGCATGGCTGCACCGCGGCCGCGGTGGACCACGACGGCCCCCGCGAGGTGACCATCGCCTTGCAACGGATCCAGGCGTGCAGCCAGGCGGAGGATTGCGACGACTCCCAGTGGTGCAACGGCCTCGAGGTCTGCCTGGACGGCGCCTGCGCCTCGCCCGGCCGCGACTGCAACGACAACGACCGTTGCACCGAGGACTCCTGCAACGAGAGCCTGGATCGCTGCGATCACCTGCCGCTCTCCAATCCTCCCGCCGAGGGCCCGCCGGGCGACGCGAGCTGCACGGACAACGTGGACAACGACTGCGACGGCCAGACCGACATGGCCGACACCGGCTGCATGTCCTGCACCCAGGACGCCGAGTGCGACGACGGCAACGCCTGCACCACGGACGCCTGCGCGGGCGGTCACTGCTCCAACACGGCGGTCGGCGACGGCGCGCCGTGCGACGACGGGCGGTACTGCACCGATCCCGATCGTTGCACCGGGGGGGTGTGCGGCGGCCCCGCCCGCGATTGCACCCATCTCTCCGGGCAGTGCCAGGACGGCGTGTGCGACGAGAACGCTCAGCGTTGCGTGGCCGCGCCCAAGCCGCCATCGACGCCGTGCGACGACGGCAAGTTCTGCACCCAGGGCGAGGCCTGCGACGCCAACGGGCAGTGTCTCGGCGGCCAGTCTCCCTGCACCTCCGAGTGCCAGTCGGGGTGTGACGAGGCCAACCGGCGCTGTACCTTCAGCACCCCGGGCACGCCCTGCGCCGGCGATGGAATCGACTGCACCACGAACGACGCCTGTGACGGCGCCGGCGAATGCCGGGGCGCACCCAGCGACGCCTTGTGCGCCGCCAGCCGGCCGGGAAGCCGGTGCCTGCCGGACTGTTCCGCGGACGCCAGCGGTTGCGTCCTGCCGCCGACGGCGCTGACCCTCGACTGCCAGAGCCCGGTGGCCCTGAGCGGCGGCAATGTCTCCGCCTGTGCCCTCTCCCTCACGGGAGGCGATGTTTCCGGGCAAGAGGGATGTATCGCCTGCCAGGGCGAAATCGCCGAGACGGTCGTCGAGCGGGCGGATTTTGCCGGCGCCGGCGGCTGCGATCTCGACGGCTGGTCCCTGGTCAGCGCAAGCGGCAACAACTGCCGCGACAAGGCCGACGCCTGCTCGCTCGGAGGCGGCCCGCGCGCTTGCTGCGACAACTTGCCGAGCATCTGCGACATTACGACCTTTGGCCGGCCGGTGCTGCGCTCCCGGCTCAGCACCAACTGCACCGGCACCCAGAAACAATGGCGGCTACAGAAGACCCTCGACCTCTCCGGGCTCGCCGCTCCCGAGCTGTGCTTTTCGGTGGGCGACGCCGGCGCCACGGCGAACTCCAGCGTCCAGGCTTACGTCCAGGACCCCTCCCACGCGCAGGCCCAGGTGTGGTGTGTCAACGGCGGCCCGCAGCCCAACGTGGACAACGTGCTGTACCCGGTGTGCGTGAGTCTGCCGGCCTGGGCGGCCAACAACGCCCAGGTGACGATCATGTTCGTCCTGCACTCCGAGACCGCCAGCGAGACGGTGTTCCTCGCCGACGTGCTGGTTCGGGGAACGGGCGGCGGCTGCACCCTGAGCCCGCGGACGGCGCTGGACGAGAACTTCACCTCCTGCAACACCGGCGGGTGGACCTTCGGCGGCGGCGCGCACCAGTGCCTGAGCACGGGCTGCACCGATCATACCGCCTGGCGGCCGGGCCTGTTCGCCCAAGGGGCGGCGTTCTCGGCCAGCGCCGAGGTCGATGCCAGCGCCCTCGACGAGCGGGTAGAGGTGTGTTTCCGGGCGGGCAGCAACCTGGCCCAGCCCGCGGATTCGCTCGCGCTCCAGTTCAACGCCGGCGGCGGCTGGCTCACGGCCTGGTCCCAGAGCGGGCCGCTGGGGACGGACAACACCTGCCGGGAGACTTGTGTCAACCTGAGCGAGCTCGATCCGCAGGTCAACAACAACCCCGCTCTGCAGCTTCGCTTCGATGTGTCCGGCGACGGAACCATCGGGCTGTATGGCGTCACGGTCCGCGGTGTATCGCACTGCTCCGCCGCCGCGGCGGTGCTCGCCCTGTCGCCGGTGACCGGCGGCGGCGGGGGAAGCTACACTTTCTCCGCGACCGACGTGGGGAGCCGGCAGCTCACCGCCCGGATCCGCTGCACCCACGCGGCGCTCGCGGGTGCCGCCGCCGACTCGATCTGGTTCATGCCTTGAGCGCGAATGACGCGCCGGCCGGTGGCTCGCCCGGCGGGTGCCTGGCTTCGTTTGGAGCAAGCACGACCAGCGGCACGTACGGCCTGACGTAGTCCCCCAGGCGCCGGTCGCGCAGGCCCTGGCTCAGCACCGGCGCGGCCGCTCCTCGCGCCGCCCGCAGGGCGTCCGAGACGTCCTGGTACACCCCCAGCGCCGCCGGTTCGGTGGTGAGGCGCCGGCGGAAGCGGTACTCGCGCGCGAGGTCGAACGCCACCGCCACGACACCGACCAGCACGAGCGGGGTGGGGAGCAAGACCGCCGGGCCGCCCAGGTAGCGCGCGGCGAGCTCTCCGTAGGCCACCATGCCCAGGAGTAAAAGCCCCGACCGGCTCAGGGCCCGCCGCCACTCACGCGGATCCTGTGTCGTAAAGCCCTTGCGGTGGCGCCAGTAGTACATGGCGGAGGCCAGCGGCAGGAATACGAGGCACAGCGCGACCTCCAGGGCCAGAAACGGCGTACTGCCGGGATAGAAGTGGGCGTTGAATTCCTGCAACCAGGGAAGCCAAAAGAAGTTGCCCAGCAGCGCGGGCAGCATGCACAGCAGCCAGGCCACCTCCAGCGGCAGCAGCCCGCAGGTGGGCGCCACGATGGGAAGTTTCCACGGCCGGCGCTCTTGGTGCGAAAAGAAGCGCCACAGCGCAAAAGCCCCGCCGAGCACGAGCAGGGCACCCAGCACCGCGACCAGCGGGGTGAGCTGACCCATTTCGAAATGAAACAGGATGGCGCGAAGGTGGCGCGGCAGCGAGGCGCATACCTCGGCCAGGATGACGACCGCGAAGCCGTTTCCGACTCCCCGCTGCGAGATGATCCCGGCGGCGAGCACGAAGAGGCTGCTCCCCGCGGTCTGGGCGAGCGCGAAGCGGATGCGGAACCACCAGCCGGGATCGGCGACGAACTCCGGCTGGCCCAGCTCGCGCAGATTCCAGGTAAGGCCCTCCAGGGTCCAGGCGGCGAGAAGCGACTGAAGTAGGCACAAGGCCACTCCCACCGAAAGCGAGGCTCGCCAGAGCTTGCGGCGAAGCACATGATCGTCGAGCCGGCGCCGGCGCAGCGCGGGGACGCTCAAGGCCAAGATTTCCACCAGAATGAAGCCGATCAAGAACGGGGTGATGCCCAGGCTGAACGGCCCGAACCGCACCGCCTCGGGGATCATCTCGCGCTGGCCGTCGGAGAGGACCTGCGACTCCAGGAAGGGCATGGGGCACAGCATTCCGAGCCACAGAAAGGCCAGCGGGGCCAGCGTCCACAGGAGGCGCTTCTTCAGGGAGGCGGAAATCGGCGGCAACCGCTCGGGAGGTTGGGGGTTCTCATCCACGAGCGGCGTCTTGCAATCCGCGCACACGCTGCGCCCCGGCTCGAACTCGGCCGGCCGGCCGGTGCGGGCGCGGTGCGGGCAATCCGGGTTGGGGCAGAAGGACATTTGTCCCCCGGGTCAGGGCGCGACGTCGAACTCCTCGATCACCCGCCCGTCGATATCCTGGACGGAAAAGCGCGCCGCGTTCTCGCCCAGGTCGACCAGCACGGCGTGGTGGGTGCAATCGTGCATCCTCGCCTCGGGCAGGCCGTCGTCGCACTGGGCGGGATCCTCCAGGCCGCCACCGCCGCCGCCGGTGGTGATGGCCAGCATGCCGTCGTAGTCGAAGCGTTCGTAGCAGTGCATGTGGCCGGCGAAGTATGCCTGGAATCCATTCTCCCGGAGCAGAGGGAGGAGGAAATCCTTCACCGCGCTTTCCGGCATGCCGTACTCGTGGCCCTCGGGGTAGCAATCGGAGCCGGGTGGGTAGTGGGCGAAGGCGAATCGCCAGCGCGCGGCCTTGGCCTCGGGGCTCGTCACGCGTTCCTTGAACCACAGCCACAGCGGCGGCTCCCAGTCGCCGACGGGAAAGAACACGTCGAAGTGATCGACGGTGTTGTCGAGCACCAAGAAGAAGGCGTCGCCATAGGAGAACGAGTACGACACCTCCGCCTGTGGCACGGCCGGGTCCTCGGGAAAGATGTTGTACTCGCGAAAGTACGTGCCCTCGAAGTCCTTGCGATCGTGGTTGCCGATGGCGGCGTAGCGGGGCCGGACCTGGGCGAAGGCGCGGGCCGGGTCGAAGTAGCGCTCCTTGTACTGCCAGCGCTCCTGTCCGTCGGAGACGGTGTCGCCAACGACTATGCCCAGCCAGGCCCCGTGCTCGACGAGACGGCCCACTACCTTCTGGTGAACGTCGGGGTTGTCCTGGCAGTCCCCGTAAACGCCGAAGGAGAATGGCGTTTCCGGCCGCGGCGCGGTGTCGAAGGTGAGGTCGCGGGTGCAGCTGGTCCCGGTGCAGGCCCGGTAGTGGTAGCGCCGGCCGGGGGCGAGGCCGTCGATGCGGACCTGGTGCATGCTGCCGTCCGGGCCGACCGCGACGTGTTCGTAGGTGTCGGTTTTTCCCCAGTACACGCGGGTGGTCCCGGCGCTCTCGGTCTCCCAGCCGATGTGGACGAACGTCTCGCCGGTGTGGCCGAGGTAGGGGCCGACGTAGAAGGTCTCGTCCGGCGGAAAGAACACGGGCGTGAGCGGGCTGCTCTCCCCGCCGCAGGCGGAGGCTAGATACACCACGCTGAGCCACAGGAGCGAGCGTCGAGCGGACATTTCTCCTCCTGCCACTGGTATAGAACAATTCGCATCGGTCGCGCAATCTGAGAACTGAGGGAAAAGCGAAGGAAGCGAAGGGGCCTGTCCCCATTGATTCCACTTTTATTCCGATATGTTACGGCCGTGGCAAAACGAAGGAACGAAGGGGCCTGTCCCCATTGTATCTATAAAACGGCTGTTGAAAAACGGCCCACGATGCGGCACAAAGAAATACCACCATAGAAAACAAGCAGGCAACTGCTTGATTTATATGGTGAGTCGCGGATCGGATACACCCCCCGGTCCATGGAACGCAAACCCGGTGATGAGCAAAGGAAGACGATGCATAACGTTGGTGTCCTTCTGACCTTCGCTGGCGGATTGGCGGGAGCCCTGGTTCTGGGCTTCTTGGCCCATCGTCTCAAGCTGTCCCCCATCGTCGGCTATCTGCTGGCAGGGGTGCTTGTCGGGCCCTACACGCCCGGCTTCGTCGCGGACCGTGCCGTAGCGGAGCAATTTGCGGAAATCGGCGTCATCCTGCTGCTCTTCGGCATCGGTTTGCGCTTCCACTTGCGCGAACTCCTGGCGGTGTGGCGCGTGGCCATCCCGGCTGCTCTTGTCCAAGCCACATTGTCAGCGACCGTTCTGGCGTTGCTTGTGCGACTTTTCGGCTGGAGCTGGACCTCGGCGATTATCCTGGGCATGGGGATTACCAGTTCAAGCACCGTGGTGATGGCCATGGTGCTTGCCGAGCGGCACGATCTACATGCGCGGATCGGTCACATCGCACTCGGTTGGACCGTGGTGGAGGATCTCATCGCAGTTTCGCTGCTCCTGCTGCTGCCGATCTTGTTCGGACAGAGCGCTGTCGAGCACAGTGCTGCGGCTGCGCTTGGCCTGGCGGGTTTGAAAGTCATCGGGCTCATTGCGGTCGTCGTTGTCCTCGGGAAGTGGGTCATCCCCTGGGCGCTCGATCGGATCGAAAAGACCCGCTCGCGCGAACTGTTCACCCTGGCCGTGCTGGTTCTCGCGGTCGGGATTGCGGTCGGCTCGGTCAAGATTTTTGGCGTCTCGATGGCGCTCGGCGCTTTCCTGGCGGGTTTGGCCGTAGGCCGTTCCGAGTTCGCAGCCCGCGCGGCGGGTGACGCGGTGCCGATGCGGGACGCCTTCTCCGTGCTCTTCTTCGTCTCGGTCGGCATGCTCTTCGATCCACGAAGCCTGGTCCAGATCCCCCAATTGATCGCCGTCGTGCTTGTCGTGGTGGTCGTTGCCAAGCCCCTGTTCGCTCTGACTATCGTGCGGCTCCTCGGTGTACCGCTGGCGACGGCAGTGCCGGTTGCGGCTGCTTTCACTCAGGTGGGCGAGTTCTGTTTCATCCTGGGCACGGTCGCACGGCAGCTCGGGCTCCTCAATGAAGCAGGCTGGAACGCCCTGGTCGCGACCTCCATCATCTCGATTTCTCTCAACCCGACGATCTATCGTTGGGCGCGCAGACTCACGGCCGCGGCGCCAACTCTCGCGGCGATGGCCAATATCGGCGAGCGGCCCGCGGTCGATCCGAATCGCTGCATCCTGGTCGGCTATGGCCCGGTGGGGAGGATCGTTCACCGGCTTCTCGTCGATCGCGGCACAGCGGTCACGATAGTCGACCTCAACCTCGACACCGTGCGCGAGTTGAAGGCCCAGGGACTGAACGCTCTGTACGGTGACGTATTGCGGTCGGGCACGCTCGAGGAGGCCGGTATCGCCAGGGCCGGTAGCCTCATCCTGAGCGCCGACATCGAGGATGCGGCCGAGATCATCAGGCAGGCGCGCATTCTAAACCCCGGGCTTCGTGTTCTCGTCCGCTGCACTCATCTCCGGGACGCACCGGCTCTCAAGCGCGCCGGGGCCAGCGTTGTTGCGGCGGGAGAGGCCGAGGTCGGCGTCGCGCTAGTCGAGGCGATGACCATCGATCAGGTAACCGATTGTGGGGCGCTGGCAAATCAGCGCAACGCGGTTCGCGAGCGGCTCTATCGCACCGACCCTTCAGAGCCTCCGGCAACTGGTACCTGATCCCGGCGTGACTCAACGGTAGGCTAACAAGCTAGCAAGCTAGGGCCAGCCCCTTTTCTTTTGTGAAACCCATCCATCCACCCATCGGGCACCCATCGGGGACAGCCCCTTGGGTTTTGTTTTTTCTGGGGAATCCGGCGGCGGTGGTTGATTGCCGACGTT
>CAZLNM010000131.1:0-11644 GCA_964561025.1 uncultured Myxococcales bacterium | reverse complement strand
CTCCAGGATCTCGCCGCGCACCGTCGGGCGCCGGACGAGCTGCAAGCGGTCGGCGCCGGCCAGGTAGAAGCCCGCGGGTTGGCTCTCCAGGATGGCTTGTCGAGCGGCACCGGCGTCGCTTCCGGCGGGAAGCAGCGCGAGACGGGCCAGCAGTCGCGAGCGGGCCGCCTCTCTCCCCTGCTCCTGCCGGGCCTCCGCCCGCGCCAGGGAGCGAAGCTCCCGCTCTTCGGCCAGCCCCACCGTCACCGGTCGCAGAAAAGGCAAATCACGCGCCGCGCTCACCCGCTCGGCCTGAGCCGCGACGGCGCGGACATCGATCTCGCCCTGGCGCACGATCCGGTGATGACACCCCGCCCCGGACCCGAGCCCCCAAAGGACGCCCAAGATCAGGATCGGGGCGACAGGCCGGCGGCCTCGGCGATGATGCGCGCGGTCCATTGGGGTTTCTCGGCGTGGACGGAGTGGGACGACTGCTCGGCCACGAAGACCTCGGCCCCGGGAAAGCCGCGGGCCACCTCCTCGCCGGCGGCTCGCCGGGCCGGCGTCCCGCGATCGCCGAACAGCAGCCGGAGCGGCACCGGCAACGGCTTTCCGGCGCGAGCGCGCAGCTCATCCAGGAGACCGGCGGCGAAGGCGGGGGACTCCCCGAGCGAGCGCCAGCGCAAGAACGAGAGCACCCCGGGCACGGTCGACAGCGGCTCGGCCCGCTCCCGCAGCTCTAGGCGCGACACCACGGCCGGGTCTGCATAGGCGAGGCCCGTCAGCGCCTGCGCCACCGGGTGGCGGCTGATGCGCCGCGCCGCGCGGGCGCGCAAGGATTCTCGCGAGAACATCCGGCGCAAGACGCTCGGCGAACGGCGCGGCTCAAAGGAGCAGTCGATGAGCACCAGCCCCGCCACCGACTCCGGCCGGTCGAGGGCCAGGCGCATCGCCGCCAGTCCCAGCGCGCCCTCGCAAACCAGAAGCGGCCGCTCCAGACCGAGCGCCGACATGACCGCGCCGAGCGCCGTGGAGAGCACATTTAGCGTAAAGTCGCTCGGCGGCACGGTGTCGACCAGGGGGAAGGTCTCCACGAGCAGCGCCCGCAGCGACTCCGGCAGCGCCGCCAGCGCTCCCCGGAAGGAACAAAGAGACGCGAAGGGCTCCGGCAGGAAGAGCACCGGCCGGCCGTGGCCGGACTCGCACCACGAAAGCGGCCTCGGCCCCCCGGCGAGCGGGAGCTCGAGCCGGTGCCGCGGGAGCAGGCCCACATCCGCGCCCTCGGCGGGAAGTTCGGGAATGTCGTCGAGATCGAGGCGCATGCTGGCTTGACCCGTACCGCAACCACGTCTCGCATGCAAGCGCTCTGGTTCTTCGCCCTGATGGAGATGGCTCGAGCGCGAAAGCGTGATGAGCGCGGCTGGTCGCGGTCTTTCCCATCGGGGAAGCTTCTGCTATGGTCGGCCGTCATGGAGCAGGCGCCCATGGACCTCTTCGCGGGCTCGGAGCTGGCCCTCTCGGTCGGCGAGCTGGCAGGCCGGGTGCGCGAGCTCTTGGAGCGGAACTTCCCCCTGCTGCGGGTGATCGGGGAGCTCACCGACCTCAGCCAGGCCTCCTCCGGGCACGCCTACTTCGCGCTGCGTGACGCGCGGGCGGTGTTCCCGGCGGTGATGTTCCGCGGGGCGCTGGCCCGCCTCGGCGGCGTCATGCCGCCCGAGGGCACGGAGGTGGAGTGCCTGGGCCGGCTCACCCTGTACGAGCCGCGCGGCCGCGCCCAGCTGGTGGCGGAGTGGCTGGCGCCCCGCGGCGCGGGGGCGCTCAGCATCCAACTCCTGCGCCTGCGCGCCCGCCTGCAGGCCGAGGGGTTGTTCGATCCGGCCCGCAAACGGCCCTTGCCGCGTTTTCCCCGGCGCATCGCGATCGTGACGAGCCCGAACGGCGCGGCCTTGCAGGACATCCTCAAGGTGCTCTCGGCGCGTTTTCCGGCGGTGGAGGTGGTGCTCGGCGGCGTGCGGGTCCAGGGCGAGGGCGCCGGCGCCGAGATCGCCCGCATGTTGCAACGCCTGGGCGATGGCCGCCACGGCGAGGTGCTCATCCTGGCCCGCGGCGGAGGGTCCCGCGAGGATCTCTCGGCCTTCAACGAGGAGGCGGTGGTGCGCTCGGTGGCCGCCTGCGCCGTGCCGGTGGTGAGCGCGGTGGGGCACGAGACCGACGTGGTGCTGTGCGATCTGGTGGCCGACCTGCGCGCCCCGACTCCCAGCGCGGCCGCCGCGGCCGTGGTGCCGGATCGGGTCGAGCTGCTGTCGCTGCTTTCCCAAAGACGGCGTCAATTGGCGCTCGCGCTCCACCGGGGTCTGGCCGAAGAACGGGCGCGCTTGCTTCGGGCGCAGGGGCGCCTGCGCGATCCCCGGCTGCTCCTGGCCGCGCAGCGGATCCGCCTCGACGAGCTTCGAGAGGCGTTGCGCCGGTCGAGCCAGGACCGGCTGCGGCGGGTTCGGCAGCGGCTATCCGACCAGGAGCGCCGACTGCACACGCTCGATCCGCGCCTTACGCTCTTGCTGCGACGGCATGCCATCGAACGCTCGCGACAGCGGCTGCGAGCGGCCATCTCGGCGACTTTCAGCCGGCGGCGCGCCGGCGTGCAGGTGATGGAGCGGAGCTTGCGCGGTCTGGATCCGGCGGCGGTGCTGTCGCGCGGCTACGCCCTGGTCACGGGACCGGCGGGGTCGTTCTTGCGGTGCAGCGACGAGGTGAAGCCGGGGGAGCGCGTGCGGGTGCGCCTGCACCGGGGCGCGCTACAGACACGGGTCGAAGAGGTGGAGCAGGCGGCGGAAGCGGCGGATCGGCCGGAGCGCCCCGCGGGAGGAGGCGAACATGGCACAGAATCGTAAGACAAAGTCGGCCCAGGCCGGGCCGGGGTTCGAATCGCAGCTGGCCCGGATCGAGGAGATCGTCTCCCGGCTGGAGAAGGGAGACCTGCCGCTGGAGGAGTCGGTGCAACTGTTCGAGGAAGGCATGCGCCTGTGTACCGACTGTACCCGCCTGCTGGACCAGGCGGAGACCCGGGTGCGGGTGCTGCTGGAGGGAGAGCCCCCCGCCGAGCCCGAGGCCAAATCGGAGCCGGCGTCATGAGCGCGGCGGGCGAGGCGTGGCTCTCCGAGCAGCGGCAACGGGTCGAGGAGACGCTCGCGTCCATCATCGACGGCCTGGCCTCGCCGGATTGCCCCGAGCGACTCCGCCGCGCCATGCGCTATTCGCTGGAGGGCGGCGGTAAGCGCCTGCGGCCGCTGCTGTGTCTTGCGGCGCTGCGGGCCGCCGGCGGGACGCACCCCCGCGCGGTCGAGGCGGCGTGCAGCCTGGAACTTTTGCACACCTACTCCCTGATCCACGACGACCTGCCGGCCATGGACGATGACGAGCTGCGCCGGGGACGCCCCACCTGCCACCGGGCCTTCGACGAGGGATTGGCCATCCTGGCCGGGGACGGGCTGCTCACCTTGGCCTTCGAGGTGCTCTCCCGCGCCGCCGGTCCCGAACTGGCCGGCGAGGCCACCCTGCTGCTCGCTGAGGCCGCGGGTCCCGCGGGGCTGGTCGGGGGCCAGGCCGACGACCTTACGCCGATGACCCAGGCTCCGACCATAACCGAGGTGGAATCCATCCACCGGCGCAAGACCGGGGCGCTCATGCGGGCCGCCCTGGGTTTGGGAGGCCTGCTGGCCCGCGCGCCCGCGAGCATTTGCGTTACCTTGCAGGAATTCGGGGAGGCACTGGGGCTGGCCTTCCAGGTAGCCGACGACTGCCTGGCCGAGAGCGGCGACGCGCGCACCCTGGGAAAGGACCCGCGCACCGACCGCGAGCGCGGGCGGCGCACCCATCCCCTGGCGGCGGGGTTGGAGAACTCCCGTCGCCGCGGGGAGGAACTGCTGGCCGAGGCCGAGGCGGCCCTCGCGCAACTACCCGGCCCTACCGACGCGCTGTCCGCCATCCTGGCAAAGGTGAAGAAGCGTCTCCGAACATGATGCGCCTGGCGCGGCCTTCGGTGTCACCCACTCTCGTGATCGCTCGCGCAGGTCGAGTGGGCCCCGCGGCCGATCGTGAAAAACGATTACGCGGATGACACCTGTTTTACAGCACGAAACAAAATCATGGCACCGCTCATGGATGGGGCCGAAAACGGCCAGGCTCAGGGACAGGTCACGCCGCCGCTGATGTTTCCGTTGCTGATGGTGAGGGTATAGGGATCGGCGGTGACGGCGTAGCCCGGTTGGCGGTACACCCGGATGTAATAGGTGTGGTGCTTCTGCTCGCAAAGGTTGTACCCGGCGGTGTTGCTCATGCGGCAGCCGCACTCTCCGAGCGGTGTCGAACCGGACACGTCTCGAAAGTTGGTGCGGAAGTCGTAGCAGATCTCCTGCCGGCACCCCATCTCGGTGCAGGAGTCCAGGCTCACGTCGAACACCACCCCGGCGGGTTTCTGCCCGAAGCGGACCTTGAAGTGGTAGTTGTCGCACTGGTCCACGGTCTCGTCGCTGGCGATATCGTCGAAACCGAGCACCCGGTACCAGTCCTCGTCGCCCGCCGGCACCAGGTTGCCGCTCACCGTGATCTGGCTGCCGGCGGCGGCGTCGCTCAGGGTGTCCAGCGCCGCGGCGGCGGCGCAGGTGTTCCCGACGTCGGCGCCGTTGTCGAGGCGGACCTCGCAGCCGTCGGCCCACACCCCGTTGAAGTCCCACCACCCGCGGTCGCAGTCGGAGAGGGGGTTGGCCACCTGGCAAGCCCCCGCCGGCCGGGCGCAGGTGGCCCGCACCACGTGGTCGGGCAGCGGCTGGCACAGGGCCTGGTCGTCGCCGTTGTCGGTGCTGCCGTCGCAGTCATCGTCCCACCCGTTGCACTGCTCTGCTCGGGACTGGTCCTGGGTGCCGCCGGCGTCGGTGCTGCAGCGGGTGGCGCTGGTGGTGGCGCACTCGATGACCCCGACGCCGCACTCCCCCACCCCGTCACACGCCTGGCCGATACCGAAGCCGTCGTCGCTCTCGCCATCGCAGTCGTCGTCCAGCCCGTCGCACAGCTCGGGCCGCGACTGGTCCGCGCTTCCGCCGGGCTCGGTGCTGCACCGGGTGGTGGTCGTCGAGGCGCACTCGATGGTGCCGGCGCCGCATTCGCCGAGACCGTCGCACGCCGTCCCCACGAAGAAGTCCTCGTCGCTCGAACCGTCGCAATCGTTGTCCAGCCCGTCGCAACGCTCGGCCTGGGACTGGTCGCGGCTGCCGCCCGGGTCGGTGCTGCAGCGCGCCGCCTCTTCGCCGCCGCACTCCCACACCCCGTTGCCGCACATGCCGGTGCCGAGGCAGGGTTGGCCGATGCGAAAGTCCTCGTCCGTCTCTCCGTCGCAGGCGTCATCTCTCCCGTTGCAGCGCTCGGGGCGGGACTGGTCGCGGCTGCCGCCGGGCTCGGTCGAGCAGCGCAGGCCAAAATCGGCGGCGCACTCGATGACACCAGCGCCGCACTCGCCCCGCCCGTCGCAGGCTTGCCCGGTCATGAAGCCGTCGTCGGTGAGCCCGTCACAATCGTCGTCCAGGCCGTTGCATCTTTCGGCGCCCGGGTTCACTCCGCCGCGGCACTCGCTGAAAAACCCATCCTGGCATTCCTGCACGCCGGCGGTGCACACCCCCACGGTCCCGCCACAGGCATGGGTCTGCCCCGCGGTGCAGGGCATGCCCTCATCGGTGGCGCCATCACAGTCGTTGTCCTTTCCGTCGGGGACCTCGGCCACCGGCCCCTGACCGCTGCAGGCCTCCCAGGCGCCGCCCCGGCAGCGCTGGACGCCGGGGGTGCACTCGCCGACGTCGGTGCCGCAATCCTGCACCGCGTCCTCCGCGCAGGGCGGACAGTCCTCGTCGGTCGAACCATCGCAGTCGTTGTCTCGCCCGTCGCAGTACTCGAAGCCGGCGGGGATCCCCTGCGCCTCGTCGGCCGGGTGGGTCAACGGGTCCAGATCGTCGCAGTCGCGGTCGCTGCCGACCCCGTCCCCGTCCTGGTCCCGCACCGGCTGGATGGGCTTGCACACCCCGTCAACGCACATCTCGTTCTCGCCGCACGGGGGCCGGCATTCGGCGGCGGGCTTCTGACAAACGTGGTTCTTGCACTCCAGACCCGTCTGACAATCCGACGTCCGGTCGCAATACTCCCCTTCGCCTCGCCCCGCGTTGGTGCTGCCGCAACCGCCGAATCCGCCCGCCACCGCGAAAAAAAGTCCGAACCAGATCCAACGTGTCCTTCTCATCGACAGTCTCCTGCCACCGGGAGATGCTCCAGGGCACGGGTCGTGGGGTTGAAGATCTCGGCGGTGTCCGTGATGGAGAGCCGGGTGAGCGGGGGATCCCCGGTGAATCCACCGGCAACGAGCACCGTGCAGTCGGAGAGCAAGGTGGCGGTGTGGCCGGCCCGGGCGATGAGCAGCGTCACGGTGCGGGCCCCTACCTGCTTGCTGGTGAACGCCATCGTGCTCGGCGAAAAGAACTCCACCCAGTTCTGGGTCTTGTAGCCGTTCACCGAGTCGTAGGAGATGAAGCCACCCGCCACCATCACCTCGTCTTGCTCGGTGATCACCGAAGACAGGGTGGTCGCGGTGTGGAACGCCCGGAAGCGGGACATGAAGTTCTGATTCTCCTGCATGGTCTCGCTGCCGGCGGCGAGATCGATGAGGCGGAACTGGTTGAGGGTGAATGGCAGATCCTGGTTGTTGAAGCTCTTGTCGATGATCATGCCGCCGGTGACGAGCACGCTCGGCGCGCCGCCGGTGCGCGGCAACTCGGCGCCCGCGCCGTAGAAGCCGGGCCAACCCCGCGAGACCTGGGTGGTCACGAAGGCCGGCGTGCGCGACACGGGATCGCTACCGGCCGCGACGCCAAGGATCTCCGCGAACAACCCCGGGTTCTGCGGCCCGGCCGCGTGGCTCCCGCCCCAGAACAGGAACTCGCCCGCGGCGGGATCGCCGAACGACACCGGTGCGCTGCCGTGGCGGGCCAGCGCCAGGGCCGGGACCTCGCTGAAGGCCATCGAGAGCGGATCGAACCGGACAGCGGTGGAGAGCTCCACGGGCGGGTCACCGGGTCCGGTGCCGCCCACCAGCAGCACCTGCCCACCGGGGATCGCCAACGGCACGTGCCAGGCCCGCGGCGTGACCCCGGTCATGGGCAGCTCGGCCGTGGTGAAGGTGGCCGGATCGAGGATCTCGGCGGTGGCGCCGGCCAGGCCCCACCCGTCGCCCAGTCCCTGGTCCTGAGGATCGACCAGGAGGACCGGGGCCGGCCCGGCGGGGAAGGACAGGCGCAGCACGGCGCGTTCGCACCCGCCCACCAACAAGACCCGGCCGTCCGGCAGCAGGCTCGCGCTGTGGAGCCCGCGCGGGTGTTTCAACTGCGTCTGGGTCAAGGCCTGAAACTCGCCGCGGGTCGGATCGTACACGTCCAGCTGATCGGTGGCCAAAAGTCGCAGGCAGGAGAACTGGACCCCGCCGGCCGTGCAGATCTCACTGGCGCCACTCAGGGACTTGAAGCCGCCCGCGATGAGCACCCGCCCGTCGGCGAGCCGGGTGGCGGTGTGGAACACCCGGGGCGCGCTCATGGCGTTGCGGGTGGCGGTGAAGTCGCTACAGCCGCTGATGAACAGGCTCACCTTGGTGGTCTGGTTCTTGCGGATGGTGACGCCGCTCAGCTCCCCACACCAGGAGGCCTCCTGGCGCGAGTACTGGAAACCCTGGAAGCTCACCTTGCGGCCGCTACCCGTGGGGATGTCGCCCAGGCGGCTCCGGCCGGCCTTCTGGTAGTCCGCCACCGAGAAGTTGGCGCAGCGCCGCCCCTCCATGTCTTGTGCGGTGACGCACAGGCGGAAGTCGCTGATGTCCGCGGGCGGATTGCCCCGCAGCTCCGACGCCACCGCACCCGGCGCGGGGGTGAAGAAGATCTGGACCGCCAGGCCGCCCCCCTCCTCCGCGCCGCAACCGGACACGAACAACGCCAATACGCAGCTTCTTGCCAGACGCCCGTTGCCCGTCATGGTTCTTTCGTCCTCGTGACGACGTCCCCGGCCGCCGCTCAAGGTGCGATCAGGCCGTTGGAGATAGAGAGCTGGTAGTTCTCGCAGCCGAACACGTGCCCGGAGCCACCGTGCACTCGGATGTAGAACACCCGCGGCTCGCTCAGACACAGGTTGTACCCGGGCACGCTTTCATTGCGGCATTCGCACTGACCGATGGGCGTGGTGTTCTCGTTCCAGCGTCCGTCGTAGGCGTGATCGTATTCGGTGTCCGACAGGCAATCCACCTGGGAGCCGTCGCACCCGTCCACGTACACGTCCACCACCATGTTCTCCACCCGGGAGAGAAACCTCACCCGGAAATGGAAGCGATCGCACAGCGTGGTGGCATCGGCCTGGCCGTCGTCGGTGGCCGTCACCTTGTACCAATCCTCGTCGTTTTCCGGCCACAGGTTGCCGGTGACCTTGATCTCGGATCCGTCGTCGGGCAGGCCGCCCAGGTCCTTGGCGATCTGGCAGTTGTTGGGAACGGTGTCGGCTTCCAGTCCCTCGTCGGTCAGCCCGTCGCAATCGTTGTCCAGATGATCGCACTTTTCGGTCTCGGATCGATCCTGGCTCCCGCCGGGCATGGTGCTGCAGCGGGTCTCGAGGTCTCCAGCACATTCCCGCACCCCGGCACCGCACTCTCCCGTCCCCTGACAGGCGCTGCCCGTCGAGAACCCGTTGTCGGTGAGCCCGTCGCAGTCGTTGTCGCGCCCGTCGCAGACCTCGGGGCGCGGGACCTCGCCGTTGCGGCAGGCGGACCACATCCCTTCCTCGCAGGTCTGGACGCCCTCGACGCAGGTGCCCACGTTGCTGCTGCAGGGAACCTGCTGGCCGCTCTGACACGGACACACCTCGTCCACCAGGCCGTCGCAGTCGTTGTCATGACCGTCACAGCTCTCCAGGACCGGCCCGGTGCCGGTGCAGGCGCTCCAGGCGCCTCCGGTGCAGGTCTGCATGCCGGCCACGCAGTCGCCCATGTCGGTGCCGCAGGGCTGCACCGCGCCCTCGGTGCAGCTCGGGCACCCCTCGTCCACCTGGTTGTTGCAGTTGTTGTCCACCCCGTCGCAGTATTCGTAGGCCGCCGGGTTGATGTAGGGGTTCATGTCGTTGCAGTCCACTCCGGTCTGGAACCCGTCGCCGTCCTTGTCATTGGGATCGGCGATGGGCTTGCAAGTGCCGTTGATGCAGGCCTCCACGTCGGGCTTGCAGGCCGGCACACACTGTCCGGGATCGGGCTTCTGGCAGGTGTGGCTCTTGCACTCCAATCCGGCCTGGCAGTCGGAGGTCTTGTCGCAATACTTCCCTGGGCCCGCCTTGCTGCTGCCACAAGCTGAGAGGAAGGCCGCGAGCAGCAGAATCGCGAACAGCGAAAGAACTCGAACGGTCAAGGATATTCTTGCCATCATGGACACGTCCTCCGGATAGCCGCAGGAACGTCGGCTGCACACATCAGGCCGTTGAGATGCTATCATGCGGTCCGGAAAAAGCGCAAGCGCCGCGCAGTCAAGACCCCCCCCAGGACCGGAAGAACACCAAGGAGAGAGAGGAGTCGATTCTCCCGGTGCGATTCGCATCGCCAAGATGCGAAACCTGTCAACCCCATGGCAAACACAACTAAATACTACCAGCATGAACCACGGTAAGTGGTAACAAGAGTTGCCGCATCCGGCAAAAACCTCTTCCCGAATAACTGCTCAATAAATATAAGATTACAACACCAGAGCCGTCCTTTTGGCCCAATGAAATTGCGACATCCTGTCCCACCGTCGCAGCAGAATCAGCGGCGCCATTAAAAATTGTATTTTTTTTACGGCATGTTACAGAAAAAACAATCATGGCACTTCACTTGCAAAAGATGCCAGCGCGAAAACCGGAGGAGTGCCATGAGCAAAAAATTATTTTCCTGTCATTTGGCGTTGGCAATGGTCATCGCCGCCTGTGGATACAACGGAGGTACCGGCGCCATCGAGGAGGACGAGCTTTACAACACGCTCGGCCTCGAAAACGCATCGTTGTTCGACGAGGAGGGCCTGGCGCCGCAAGCCTTTGCGCCTTTTTCTTTTCGCAGGGCCGGCGTGATGTGGGACGCGGAGGAAGGGTGCGTGCTCGAGGCGCGGGTGATGGACAGCAACGGAGTCTGGAGCGACTGGGTGCCCCTCGTCGCCACGTGGTCGGAAGAGATCGCGCACAACGGATACGTCGACCTCGGCGAACGCGGGGTCGCCTTCCAGCTGCGGCATGTCTCCGGGCCGAGGCCTGCCTATCTCTTCGCGGAGGCCATCGCCGAGGTGGGAGAGGCGGCGGCGGACGGCGGGGATGACGGCCAGTACGGCACACTCCAACAGGCCCTGGCACCCTCGAGCCTCGTCCACCCGCGGTCCGCTTGGGGCGCGCGCGCGCCGGTGTGCAACTCGGGTTCGACCACGCCCGCCAAGATCACCGTCCACCACACCGCCACGCCGCTGCCCGACTCGCTCTCTCCGCAGGCCCGCCTGCGCCAGATCCAAAACTACCACATCAACACGCAGGGCTGGTGCGACATCGGTTACCACTTCCTGGTGGACTGGAACGGCGAGCTGTGGCAGGGGCGCAACGAGACGACGCTCGGCGCCCACGTGGCCAACAACAACTCCAACAACGTGGGCATCTCTTTCATGGGCACGTACAACAGCAAGTCGCCGACCTCCAGCCAGCTCACCCACACCGCCAACCTCATGGCCTGGTTGCACACCCGCTACGGCATCCCCATGAACCGCACCTACGTCAAGGGGCACCGCCAGTACCGCGGCAACAACGCCGGCGACTGCCCGGGCGACAAACTGTACGCAAAGCTCGGCGACCTGTGCACCATGGCCGCTGGCGGCGGCGGCGGCGACAGCGGTGGCGGCGGCGGCGGCAACGGGACCCTGCAGGGCGTGGTGTTCGAGGACTTGGGCTCCGGAACCGACGACATGAGCCACCGCCTCCCCGGAGCGACGGTGCGTCTCAACACAGGCGCATCGAAGACCGCCGCGGCCGGTGACGCCTACTGGTCTTTCTCGGTTCCGGCCGGGACATACACCGTGACCGCGTCCCTATCCGGCTACCAGACTTCTTCCCGCTCCTGCTCGGTCACCTCCGGCGGAAGCGTGTGGTGCTCCATCGGGCTGGCAAAAGCGGTGAGCACGGCCAAGGGCACCATCCAGGGGGTGATCTTCGAGGACATCGGCGTCGGCACCAATGACATGAGCCACCGGCTACCCGGCGCGACGGTACGCTTCTCGACCGGAGGGAGCATGACGGCTCGCGCCGACGACGCCTTCTGGTCCAAGGAAGTCCCGGCGGGCAGCGTCACCGTCACGGCATCCCTCTCCGGATACCAGTCCCGCTCGCGCACATGCACGGTGACCCAGAACGGCTCGACCTGGTGCTCCGTGGGCCTGGTGCGCGTGACCAGCGGCGGAGGGTCTGGCGGTGGCGACACGGGTGGCGACACGGGCGGCGACACGGGTGGCGACACGGGTGGCGACACGGGTGGCGACACGGGCGGCGACACGGGCGGTGACACGGGCGGCGACACGGGCGGCGACACGGGCGGTGGTGA
>CAZLNM010000130.1:0-11719 GCA_964561025.1 uncultured Myxococcales bacterium | reverse complement strand
GCTCGGCGCAAAGCCGCCTGCGCTGCGTGGAGGACTCATCTGGCGCGCCGCGAACAGATGGTCGGAGGTGCGGCTGCCCACCGGCGAGTCCTCTTAGTTGCTCGCCGCAGAGCCGGCTCCGCTACATAGAGGACTCGCCTGGCGCGCCGCGTATATTGGCGACAATGCAAGGTGGAGCGCGTCTTTCCGCCTGGGTTTCGGGTCAGGCGGCGGGTTCGTCCTCGACGTGCTCGCGAGAGAGGTCGAACGTCAGGCTGGCGCGGGTGCCCCCGTCGGGGCGGGCCTCGATGTCGAGCCGGCCCCCGAGCAGGGTGGCGGCCTGGCGCGCCAGGGCGAGGCCCAGGCCGATGCCTTCCCAGCGCGCCTCGTCCGAGGCCGGGTCGGTCGCGAGCGTGCGCCTGAGCGCGTCCAGGCGGTCTTTTGCCAGACCGTCGCCGCTGTCCTCCACGGAAAGCGTGATCTGCCGTTGGCCGCCGCCGGTGTCCTGGCACGACAGCGCGGCGCGCACCACGCCGTCGCGCGTGGCCTGGGCGGCGTTGACGAGGAGCTCGCGCGCGACGCGTAACATGAGGCGCGGCTCGCAGAACAGGCGCGCGCACGGCACCTCCAGCAAGAGCTGGTTGCGGTTGTGTTCGAGCGCCTCCCGGGCTGCCTCGGCGGCCTGCGAGAGGATCTCGCGCGGGCTCAGCCACACCGGCTCGAGCAGGGTCTTGCCGGCCTCGAGGCGGTACAGCTCTAAAAGATCATTGATGCGCGAGAGCAGCTGGCGCGCGCTGCGGTCGATCTGGCCCAGGTACTCCACCCACTCCGGGCGCATGTGGGGGATGTCCTGCAACAAGACGCTCAAGAAACCCACGATGGCGTTGAGCGGGGTCTTGAGGTCGTGGCTCACCGTGGCCGCGAAGTCCGCCCGCCGCCGGTCCCGCTCCCGGGCCGGCGAGCGGCCGGCCGGCCGATCGCCCTTCTCGCTCATGGCGGTCCTCCGGTGGGTCGTGCGCGGCGGCGGCGCCACCACCACGCGCCGAGGAGCACAAGCGCCGCCACCGGGATCACGATCCACATCACCAGCGCGTAGGAGTGGAAGATCTCTTGCAGCCGGTCCCAGCTCTGGCCCACCGCGTAGCCCGCCCCGAGGATCAGGAGGTTCCAGGCCACGGCCGACAGGGCGGCGAACAGCATCACGCGCCCGAAGGGCATGCGCGCGGCGCCGGCGGCCACCAGGAAGAAGGCCCGCACCCCCGGCAGGAAGCGGTTGCCGGCGATGATCCAGGCGCCGTAGCGGTTGAACTTCTGGGAGATCTGCTCGTACTTCTCCCGCGTCAGCGGCCGGAAGCCGCGCACGTCCTTCTCCGACGGGAGGCGGTCGAGGCGCCGGCTGATGAGCCGGCCGATGCCGTAGTCCAGGGCCGCCCCGGCGAGCGAGCCGGCCATGACCAGGCCGAGGCAGAAGGGGAAACTCCACACGCCCTTCACCACCAGGAAGGTGGCGAACAGGGTGACCAGATCGCCGGGGAACGGTGGAAAGACGTACTCGATCAGCGAGGAGGAGAAGACGGCCGCCGCCCCGAAACCGCCGTGCGACTCCACGGCCGAGAGCAGGTTTTGCAGCAGCTCTTCCACGCGGGCCCGCCAACTGGTCGCGGGAGGGAGAAGACCAAATCACCGATCGCCGGCGCGGGCTCAGATGTCCTCGGGCCGGACGGTGGAGCGCTTGTTGGCCTTGGCGCGGGCGCAGGCCTTCTCCAGGATATCGTAGACGGCCTTGCTCAGCGCCTCGGGGAAGTCGCCGGCGGTCATGCACTCCTTGCTCTTGATGAAGTCTTTTACCTTGCTCACCACCACCACCATGTCGCGCTCTTCGGCCATGGGAAGCCCCTTTCGAAAGAGAGAGTGAAAAAACCGCCCCGGGGACCATTCCCAGGGGCGGGGCCGATCGGTAGCACTTTGAGGCCGGTGATGCAAACAAAAAAGCGCGCCGCGAACAGGTGGCCGGAGGCGCGGCGGCTGGCGAGGGGTCACATCTTGGCCGCGGAGAAGATCATGCCGATGCCGTCCTTGCGGTAGGCGTCGGCGAGCTGTGCGGGAGGCGGCGGGAAGGGGGCGGACTTCTTGATGGCGCCCAGCACCGCCGAGTCGAACAGGTCGTTGCCGGAGCGCTTCTCGAACTCGGGCTCGCCGATGAGTTTGCCGCCCGCGTCCAGGCGGATGACCAGCGTGGCGTTGAGGAACAGCCGCTCGCGCTCGGGGATGATGCCCGGCACCACGTAGTTCTGCTTCACCTGGCGGTAGACCAGCGTGTAGTAGGCGTTGCCCAGGGTCTCGCGGTCGGTGTCGCCCTCCTCCACGCCGTTCGGGGAGCCGGCGGGCTTCTCGTTCGAGGTGCGGAACTCGTCGGGGCGGCCCAGCGCGGCCAGGGCGTTCTTCTGCGCCTTGGAGAGATCCGGCGCGCGCTCGGTCTTTTTCGGCGCGGCCGGCGCGGCCTTGGCGTCGGGCGCGACGGCCGGGGCGGGGGCCGGCGGCGGGGCCTCCGGGGCGGGCGCCAGGGGCTTGTCGGGGAGCCAGTTCTTGGGCTTCTCCTCGCCCTTGCGCACCAGGTGGGTGATCAGGGCCTTGTCCTTGATGTCGTTGCCGCGCCCGCTGGCCAGCGAGGCCTGCACCAGGAGGTACACCAGGCCGGCGTGGAGCGCCGCCGAGGCCAGGATCACCAGCCAGGCGCCGGGCGGCACGCGCGAGAAGGGGTGGCGGATCTCTCCCATGTCATCAAACCCATATGATAGTACGGTCGTTCATGCGCGAAGATCTACTTTTTGTCCTTTTCCGGCGGCTCGGTGAGCATGCCCACCGACTCCACCCCGGCGCGCTTCATCACCGCCATGATGTCCACCACGAAGCCGTAGGGGATGGCGCGGTCGGCTTGCAGGTAGATCTCCTTGTCGCGCTTGAGCTTCTCGTTGGCCAGCAGTTTCTGTTCCAGCGTCTCGCGGTCCACTTCGGTCTGCCCGATGAAGATCTTCTGCTCGCGCGTGATGGACAGGATGAGGCGCTGCTGGTCCTCCTGGATGTTCTGGGCCTGGGTCTGGGGCAGGGCCACCTGTACCCCCTGCTGCATGAGCGGGGCGGTGACCATGAAGATGATGAGCAGGACCAGCATGACGTCCACGAGCGGGGTCACGTTGATCTCGCTCATGGTGGGATCGGACGAACCGCCGGCGCCGGTCATGGCCATGGCTGCCTCCTACTTGAGGAAGTGGCGCTTGATGATGTTGAGGAAGTCGTTGGAGAAGTTGTCCATCTCGGCGTACAGCACCTTGATCTTGCGCACGAAGTAGTTGTAGGCCATCACCGCCGGGATGGCGGCGAACAGCCCCACCGCGGTGGCGATGAGCGCGTGCGAGATGCCGGGGCCCACCGCGTCCAGGGTGGCGGTGCCGGGGCGGATCTCGATGAAGGCCTTCATGATGCCCACCACGGTGCCGAACAGCCCCACGAAGGGCGCGGTGGAGCCGGTGGTGGCCAGAAACGGTACCAGGCTCTCCATGGCGGTGAGCTCGGACTGGGAGGCGCGGCGCAGCGAGCGCTGCACGTTCTCGATGCCGCCCATGGCGTCGTACATGGCGCCGGCGGCCTCGCCCTCGGCCTGGGTCTTCTTGAGCTTGGAGAGCTCGACGTACCCGGCGCGAAAGACCTGGCTGATGGGGCTCTTCTGGAGCTTCTCGGAGCTCTGGTAGATGGCGTCGAGGCGTTTTGAACTCCAGAACATCTCCAGAAAATCCACCGACTGGCGCTGGGCGCGCCGCAGGTTGCGCCACTTGTAATAGATGATGCCCCAGCTCGCGGCCGAGAGGCCGAGCAGGATGAAGAGCACCGCGAACACCAGAGGCTCCAGGATGGGATCCACCGCCCGCACCAGGGTGATCATGAAGCTCTCGGTCCCGCCCGGAGCCTGGCCCTGGCCCACGAGGCTATCCAGGACTGTTGTCAAAAACATCGTTCCTCCCTGACCGGCGCTCGCCGTCGCCAGCATGCCTACCACAGGCAAAACCGGCAAACAAGTCAGAAGATGTTTTCATTCCCAAACATCAAGAGGAAACGCCCAAAGCGCCAGACGCCCTCGGGACGCGCTGGGGACAGGCACCATGGGGGACAGGCACCATGTATGGTGTTGAAAAAGCTATGTATTTTTTGTGTATTGCGGTAAATATCTGATTGTATTTGAAAATAACCCATTAGGTTTTTTATGTGATTGTTTTTTCAGGGCAATAATTGGGGACAGGCCCCGGGGTTCCGGGGGTTGCCAGTTGACACAAGGGGAATCGGGGTGTAGAACGCGGGCGAAAATCAATCTTATCCTGGGAGCGTGCTCATGCCCGCCAAGAAGACCGCCAAGAAGACCCGAAAGAATGTCCGCGCCGGCAAGAAGGCGAAGGCCCAGCATCGGCCCGCCAAGGCGGCGAAGAAGAAGGCCGTCAAGGTTCAGGCCAAGCCAAAGAAGCTCCCCGTGCCCGAGGAGCGCCTCACCAAGGAGCAGCTCATCGAGCGGGCCAAGAAGCCCGGACTGGAGGCCATGCGGCTGCACCCCTTCTACCGCGGCAAGATCGAGGTGGTGGCCAAGTGCTGCATCCGGGATCTCTCCGACTTCGCCATCTGGTACACCCCGGGCGTGGCCGAGCCCTGCAAGGACATCGCCGCTCACCCGGAGAAGGTCTGGGAGCACACCATCAAGGGCAACACCATCGCGGTGGTCTCCGACGGCACGCGGGTGCTCGGCCTCGGCGACATCGGGCCCGAGGCGGCCATGCCGGTGATGGAGGGCAAGGGCCTGCTCTTCAAGTACCTGGGCGGGGTGGACGCGGTGCCCATCTGCCTGGGGACCAAGGATCCGGACCAGATCATCCAGGCGGTCAAGTGGCTCCAGCCCTCGTTCGGCGGCTTCAACCTGGAGGACATCGCCAAGCCCAAGTGCTTCCGCATCCTCGACACCCTGCGGCGCGAGTGTCACGTGCCGGTGTGGCACGACGACCAGCAGGGCACCGCGGCGGTGACCGTGGCCGGGCTGGTGAACGCCCTCAAGATCGTCGGCAAGGCCATCGACCAGGTGAAGCTGGTGCTGAACGGCGCCGGCGCGGCCAACATCCGCATCGCCCACCTGTGCATGCAGGCCGGGGTCAAGGGCGAGAACATGCTGATCTGCGACTCCAAGGGCGCCCTGCACGCCGGCCGCACCGAGCTGGCCCAGACCGAGCCCGAGAAGTGGGCGCTGGTCCACCTCACCAACCCCCAGGGTTTCACCGGCTCGTTGGCGGAGGCCCTGCGCGGGGCGGACGTGCTCATCTCGCTGTCCAAGTCGGGCCCGGACGTCATCCACAAGGACTGGGTGGCCGGCATGGCCGAGGGCTCCATCGTGTTCGTGTGCGCGAACCCGGTGCCCGAGATCTGGCCCTGGGAGGCCAAGGAGGCCGGCGCGCGGGTGGTGGCCACCGGGCGCTCCGACTTCCCCAACCAGGTCAACAACTCCATGGGCTTCCCGGGCATCTTCCGCGGCACCCTGGACGTGCGCGCGCGCACCATCACCGACGAGATGTGCCTGGAGGCCGCGCTAGAGCTGGCCCGCTGCGCCGAGGACCGGGGCCTGCGGGACGATTACCTGCTGCCCACCATGGACGACTGGGAGGTGTTCCCGCGCGAGGCCGCGGCGGTGGGCATGAAGGCCATCGAGCAGGGCGTGGCCGGCATCACGGGCGTCACCCGCTCGGACCTTCTGCGCATGGCCGAGAAGACCATCCGGCGCGCCCGCGGCGAGATCAAGCTCTTGCAGAAGGAAGGCATCATCAAGATGCCCTGACCCGCCCGCGGCCACGGCATCTCTCAACAATACCGTTAGCAGCCGCGCCTCCGGCCACCCGCTCGCGGCGCGCAGCGCTCACTCGCCTCCCCGCCGGTAGATGAACACCGCCGTGTCGCCGTAGATGCGGTGCTTGGCGAGAGATAGCCCGCCCGCCCGCTCGGGGAGCGCGGCTCCCTTCTCGGCTTCCGCCACCACCACGCCCGCCGGCGCCACCCACTCGCCGCTGGTGACGGCCGAGAGCGCCTCTTGTGCCAGCCCCTGCCGGTACGGCGGGTCGAGCAGGATGAGCGCGAACGGCCGCTCCGGGTCCGTCCCCGAAAGGAAGCGCGCCACGTCGGCGCGCGCGACGCGGGCGCGGTCGAGCAGGCGGCAGGTCTCGAGGTTGCGGCGGATGACCGCGGCGGCGGCGGGAGCGCTCTCCACGAACACGGCCCGCTCGCACCCGCGCGACAGGGCCTCGATGCCGAGCGCGCCGGTGCCGGCGAAGAGATCGAGGACGCGGCCCGAGAGTGGGCCGGGGCCCAGCAGATCGAAGATGGCCTCGCGCACCCGATCGGAGGTGGGCCGCACATCTGATGCTTTCGGGCCGAAGAGGCGCCGACCGCGCAGCTCGCCGCCGACGATCCTCATGGGATGGCCTTCCTCACGCGCCGGTCAGGAGCCGGGCGCTTTGCGAGAGCCCGAGCGAGGAGATGGCCTCGACGCATTCGAGGTAGGCGCCGGCCTCCTCGACCTCCGGCCGGGGGGTCTTTGGGCCGGTTCGCATGCGGAGCAGGCGCTCGTCTCCCCAGATCGCCCGCACCCCGGCCTCCGCCAGGGCCTGGCCGGGCGTGGGATTGTCCGCTGGAGGGCACGCCAGGGCCACGCCGGCGGGCGCCACCAGCGGCGCCAGGCGCCCGGCGGCGCGCAGGTCGTCCATGCCGCCCGCGATCGAGCGCAGCCACAAGAGATCCGGCAGCACACCCTGGGCGCGCAGCAGGCGCAGGGTCTCCAGCGCCGGGGCCTCGGCGCCGGGTTCGACGCAAAGACGCAGCACGACGCACAGCTCGAGCTCCAGCGCCGGCCCCAGCAAACCCACGACCGCGTCCACCCGCTCCGCCGCCGGCGGGGTGCCGAGGTCCACCCCGAAGGAGGTGAACCCCGCCTCCAGGCAGGACTCGAAGAGCCAGGCCACCGCCCGGCCCGCCTCGCTCTCCAGCGAGTCGAGCGGCGGCGCCTGGACGTGCAGGCAAAAGGGCGGCGGCTCGCTCATCTCGGCCGCGGCCTGGAGGAAGGCGTCCATCCAGCCCGCCGGGGCGTGCTCGCGGCGCAGCTCTGCCAGATCGGCCCGCGGCGGGGCCAGCACCGCCCCGGTCATGGCGCGCCGGTGGCATGCGGCCAGCAGCAGCGCGCGGGCCTGGGCCGGGGAGGCGACGCGCGGGGCCCACAGCACCGCGGCGGATTCGGCGCAGGCGTCCAGCAGGGTGCGGCCGTTGAGGAGCGGCACCCGGCTCTCGGCTCCCAGCCGGTGCATCACGTGAACGGGTCGAAGATCGAGAAGGCCCTGGTCCATCACTCCTCCGCCACGCGGCCTTGCGGCCTCCGGTCGCAAGCAGCGATCGCGCGACCGCTCGCGCTAGCTCAAGAGACCCCGCGATCGCGCTTCGGGCGACCCGATCGCGCCTGGCTGCGCTGGCTCTGGCGGCCTCGCCTTGAGGTGCTCGAGACGGTCACTTTCGGCTGGCCGCTCTCGTCCTGACGGCATCGCGGTCAGGCGCGATAAAAACCACTGCTGCGACTGCACTCGCGAGATGACCCGAGAAAAAGCAGCGAGAATTTCTCTGCCCAAGATCCACCACCCGGTTCGGATGTGCTGATTTCCCGGTGATTCTCGCCCGTGCGCGGATCGACGTCCGGTGCTTGCCGGGTCCGTCGCGTCCCTCTACGGCGTGGGGTCGCAGACGTCGCCGATGCCGTCCCCGTCGCGATCCTGTTGCTCGGAATTTTTCACGTCCGGGCAGTTGTCGTCGCACTTCTTGGTGGCGCCGCTGCGGCAGGGGTTGTCCCCGGCCACACCGGTGCCGTCGCCGTCCTCGCGGATGCCGTCGCCGTCTTTGTCAGAGTCGCACACGTCGCCCAGGCCGTCGCTGTCCATGTCGCGCTGGTTGGGGTTGGCGATCCTGGGGCAGTTGTCGCTGCCGCGGCAGGTCTTCTGGCGCCCGTTGCAGAAGCCGCTGGTGCGGCCCGGGGTGCAGTAGCCGTCGCCGTCCTCGTCCGGGTCGCACGGGTTGCCGCAGCCGTCGCCGTCGAGGTCGCCGTTGTCGGCGTTGGCCAGGTCGGGGCACAGATCGCAGGCGTCCCCGATCTTGTCGCCGTCGCGGTTTGCCTGGTTTCCCATCAGAAGCTCGCCCGGGGTGGTGACGCCGTCACCGTCCGCGTCGCAGTTCTTGGCGAAGGCCGGGTTCTGGCACTCGATGCCGTTGGCGTGGCTGGGGCAGTTGTCGCAGCTGTCGCCCACCCCGTCCCAGTCGCGGTCGAGCTGGTACAGGATCTTGTTGCTGCCGTCGGCGAGTTCCAGCGCCATGCGCGGCTCGAACTTGCAGAAGCCGGCGGTGCCGGTGCAGGACCACTTGCCCGAGCAGGCGGGCCGGGGGAGGCAGGTGCCGCTCGTGATGTCGCAGTTCTCCCTCACCAGACCCGGGCAGGTGTCGTTGCTGCCGTCACTGCCCTTGGTGCAGGAGATCTTGCGTTGCAGAGCCCGGCACTCGACGCAGCCCTGGGCGTTCAGGTTGTATCCATCGGGGTAGGCGAAGTAGCAGAACTTCGGCGCGGGAGATGCGCTCGGGAAGCAGGCGTCGCAGGTGTTCGCGTCCGGGGTGACGTCCTCGCACAGCTCCCACTCGCGGCGGGCGTTCTTCTGCTCGGCGCTGAGCGGGCAACAGTCGTCTCGCACGAAGCAGGCGAAGCGCCGGAGCAGATCGGAGTTGAGCACCGCGGGGCAGTTGTCGTCGCAGTCGTCGAGCACCTTCTCGTACACGCTCTCGAAGCCGGTGTCCGGGTTGCGCACCACGTGCACGCCGCAGCGCCGGTTGACGGTCGAGCCGTCGAAGTCCCCGTCCTCGGGGATGCCGTCCGTGTCGTTGTCCACGCCGCAACTCCCCCACTTCGTCTCGTAGTCCTTGCCCATGACGTACAGGCCGCCCTTGATGCACACCATGCCCTCCAGGCAGTCGGAGTCCTGGAGACACTGGTCGCCCGTTCCGCCACGGCATCCGGCGACGGACAGCGACGACAACGCGGCGAGAAGGGCCCACAGCTTCGCTCTACCGATTCTCACGGGTGTCCTCCTTCGGCGCCGTCCGCGATCTACTGGAGCGGACGACACGACCGAAGCGCATAGTAGATGCCGCTCGTGCGCCGTGTCAAGGAACAACACGCGGAAACTGCCTAGTTTTTGCTTGACTCGCGAGCGAGCCGGATATTATGAAGGACCAGCCTTCCGGAGGAACCGGAGGGCTTGCGGCGCATTTGGCCGCCTTCGACCTGCACCACAGCAGGAGGCGTGATGAGATTCTTCCTTCGACATGGCTTCTCGACGGCAATCGTCCTGTGCGGCGTGCTCCTCGGGAGTCTTCCCGCGCAGGGCAACACTGTGGTGGACGAGGAGAAGGGGATCTTCATCGCCGCGCCGAACATGACCGAGCCGGCCTGGCTGCGCACCGGGGCGTTCTTCGACGTCTTCTTGTTCGACATGCCCAAGGAGCTTTCGCAGCCCTCGCCCCAGGTCGGCCTGTCGCTGTACCCCTCGCTGCGCTGGACGCTGTTCGACCGCCTGGAACTCCTGGTCGGCTTCCCCATGGCGGTGAACCCGGACGCGACGGGCGATCGCGAGGAGCAGGCCGCCGAGCGCAATCCCTCCCTCAAGGACCGGCCCTACTGGGATTCCACCCCGGACTTCGACATGGGCGGCCTGGTGGTGGGCCTGAAGGGCCTGCTGTGGGGAAAGCCCGGCGAGGACCCGGTGCTGGTGTCCATGGGCGTGCGGGCCGGCATCCCGCTGGGGGGCAAGTTCGAAAACAGCCTGCTCTTGCCCCGCACGGCGCCGTTCCACACCAACACCATGCGCTTCGATCCCTTCGTGGCCGTGGCCTACAACCTGGGCCGCTTCACCCCCCAACTCACCCTGGGCGCCTCGATCCGTCTTCAGGACCAGTACTACGACCCGGAGAACCCGCCCGCCGTGGGCGAGCCGCTCAGCGACGGCAAGGGCTACGTGGATGTGACCTTCAGCCTGGCGCTCCCCTGGGCCATGGTGTTCGAGGGCACGGTGGCCATGCTCGAGCTCTCCGGCGCCGTGGGCCCGGACCGGCAGCAGCTCTACCTGACCCCGGGCGTGACCTTCCTGCCGCGGCGCAGCGCCTTCAACGTGGGCCTGGCCTGCGCCATCCCGCTCATCGACTCCACCCTGCGCGACCAGGAGGCCTTCCGTATCATGGTGAACTTCAGCTACCGGCTGGACATGCTTTCCTTGTCGTTCTCCAAGAAGTCGTCCGAGGAATCCCACGAGCCCACGCCCGACTCGACCCCCACCCCCCCGACGCCGGGCGAACGGTAGCCTCCTCCTCTTCGGCCCAGGAGCGCGCGTGGCCGGCAAGCAGTTCATTTCAGAGATACGGGATCGCGATCGGGTGAACGGCCTGTTCCTGGTGCAGCAGAAGACCGTTCTCTTGAACAAGAACGGCAAGCCCTACATCGCGCTGACGCTGATGGACCGCACCGGCACCATGGAAGGGCGGGTGTGGGACAACGTGGACCAGTTCGAGGGCATGTTCGAGGCCGGTGACTACCTGGAGGTGGCGGCCCAGGCGGTGGCCTACCAGGGCCGGATCCAGCTCAAGATCGAGCGCCTGGGCACCCGCGAGCCCGCCTCGGTCAACCCCGACGAGTTTTTGCCGGCCACCCGTCGCGACCGGGGCGAGATGCTGGCCCGGGTGCGCGAGCTGTTGCAGGGCATCGGCGACGAGAAGCTGCGCCAGTTCTGCCTGGCCTGCCTGGACGATCCGGGGTTCCGTGAGAGTTTCGCGCGCACCCCGGCGGCCAAGAACATCCACCACGCCTTCCTGGGCGGCCTGCTCGAGCACACCCTGTCGGTGATGGAGCTGTGCCAGCGCTTGTGTCCGCTCTATCCCGAGCTGGACCGCGATCTGCTGCTGGCCGGGGCCTTCTTCCACGACGCGGGCAAGGTGCGCGAGCTTCGGCGCGACCGCTCCTTCGAGTACACCGACGAGGGGCGCCTGCTCGGCCACATCGTGGTGGGCGCCCAGATGCTGGCCGAGTGGAACCGCGAGTTCCAGCTCCTGTCTCCCGAGCGGCTGTTGCTGTTGCAGCACATGGTGGTGGCGCACCATGGCAGCACCGAGTTCGGCTCGCCGAAGCTGCCCATGTGCGCCGAGGCGCTGGCCCTGAACTACCTGGACGACCTGGACTCGAAGCTCGAGGCGTTCCGCGAGATCGCCGAGCGCGAGGGGGGCCAGCGCTGGTCGTCCTTCCAGAAGCCGCTGGACCGGTATCTCTTTTTGGGCAGCGCCCCGGCCGAGCGTGAGCCCGGCGCCCCGCCCCGGCAGGAGGCCGGGTCCGGGGACCGGCGCACGGAGTTGCGGCAGCGGCCCTTCGATGGCCTGGCGGCGCGGGAGGAGGAGCGCGCCCCGGGCGAGGCCCCCGCGGCGCTCGAGCTGTTTCCGCCGCCGGGACGCAAGCGGGGGGATCGCTCGTGAGGTTCGGGGAGAAGCTGCTCCAGGCCGGCCTGATCGACGCCGCCCAGCTCGAGGCGGGGCTGCGGCACCAGAAGCAGACCGGCCAGCTCCTGGGCGAGGCGCTGCTCGAGCTCGGCTACCT
>CAZLNM010000129.1:0-12193 GCA_964561025.1 uncultured Myxococcales bacterium | reverse complement strand
TCCTGCTGACCGGCGGCGCCGGGGACATCGTGGGCGAGGTGGCCGTCGATCTGGCGCGCCACCACGGCGGCGCCTTCTACCTGTGCGACCGGGTGCGGGCGGCCGAGCCCCACGACGCCGACGTGGCCCTGCTGCGCACCGATCGCGAGGCGCTCAAGCAGAAGCTTTTGCGGCGCCTCGCCCAGGACGGCGCCCGGGTGACCCCCGTGCAGGTGGAGCGCGCCCTGCGCGAGATCGAGCGCCAATCCGTGGCGCTCGCCACCATGGAGGCCATCCGGCGGGAAGGCGCCGAGGCGCACTACCTCGCCGCCGACGTCACCGACGCCGCCGCCATGGCCCAGGCGGTGCAGCGCATCCGCGAGCGGCACGGCCGGTTGGATGTGGTGGTGCACGCCGCCGGGCTGGAACACAGCCAGCTCGTCGCGCGCAAGTCGGCCGAGGACTTCGACCGCATCTTCGGGGTGAAGGTGTGCGGCCTCGATGCGCTGCTTGCGGCCTGCCGCGACGAGCGGCCGACCCTGCTGATGTTCGGCTCGGTGGCCGGGCGGTTCGGCAACCTGGGCCAGACCGACTACGCCGCCGCCAACGAGCTCCTGTCCCGCTGTGCCTGGGCCCTGCCGCGGCTGCGCGGCATGCGCGCCGTCACCCTGGCCTTCTCCGGCTGGGATGGCGTGGGCATGGCCACCCGCGGCTCGATCCCCGAGCAGCTCAAGGCGGCCGGGGTCGATCTCATCCCGCTCGCCGAGGGCCAGGCCTCAGTGCGCCGGGCGCTCGCGCTGAAGGGCTCGGGCGAGGTGGTGGTGGCCCGCTCGCTGGGCCGGATGCTGGAGGCGCTGCGGCAGCCCGGGGTGGAGCTGGAGCCCATCCGGAGCCGGCTGCGGAGCGCGCCGCAGCGCTACCCGCTGCTGGGCGAGGTGCGCGAGTGGACCCTGGCCGACGGCCTGATCATCGAGGTGACCTTCGATCCGCGCCACGAGCCCTACCTGGACCACCACCGCATCGAGGGCACCGCGGTGCTGCCGGGCGTCATGGCGGTGGAGGCCTTCGCCGAGGCGGCCTCGCTGCTGTGTCCCGAACAGCAGGTGGTGGCGGTGGAGGACCTGTGCTTCGTCTCGCCGCTCAAGCTGTACCGTGATGAGCCACGCCAGGCCACCCTGCGCCTGCTGCCGCTGGCCGGCCCGCGAGGCCGGGAGTGGCTGGCGGTGATGGAGACGCGGCGCGAGCTCGCCGGCGGCCGGACGCAGCACACCCTGCACTTCCACGCCCGGCTTCATCTGGACCGCGAGAAATTCGCGCCGCGCGACCGCGGGCCGGGGGACGGCGCCCACCGCGCGGTCGAACGGCACAACATCTACCGCGCCTTCTTCCACGGGCCGAGCTTCCAGGTGCTGGACAAGGTGTGCATCGGCGACGGCGGGCAGATCACAGGCTGGATGGCCCCCGGGACCGAACGGCCGAGGCTGTCGCGCCAGGGCGAGCTGAGTTCGCTCCCCATGTTCACCGAGCTGGCCTTCCAGGCGGCGGGCGTGTTGGAGATGCAGAACACGGCCCGCATGGGGCTGCCGTCCCGGGTTCGCCGCCTGCGCCTGCACCGCCTGCCGGAGGCCTCGGGCCGGGTGGCCGCGCGCGTCATACCGGAGAACGGCGGCAGCCTGTACCGGGTCCAGGTGCTCACCGAGCGGGGCGAGGTGCTCTTGGAGATGGACGGCTACCGCACCGCGGCGCTGCCACAGGAGCTGCCGGAGGAGCTGCGGCGCGCCCTGCAACCGACGGAAGGCCGCTCGTGATCCGCTGGCTGCTGGGACACGATACGCCCGTTCTGAACGAGGCCGAGATGTGCACCCCGGCCGAGCGGGCCGACGGGCGGCGCTTCCGCCATCCGGGCCGGCGCCGCCAGTGGCTGCTGGGACGGGCCACGGCCAAGACCCTCATCCTGCGGCACGTGCGCGAAAGCGGCCGGCCCATCGACGACCCGCGGCGCCTCTCGATCCTGGCCGCGGGTACCGGGGGGCCGCGCGTGTTCCTCGACGAAGTCGAGCTGCCGCTCTCGCTCAGCATCAGCCACTCGGGGGACACCGCCCTGTGCGCGGTGTGCCAGCGGGACCGGGGCCGCCTGGGCGTGGACATCGAGCGCGTCGAGCCCCGCTCGGCGGCCTTCGCCAGCGACTACTTCACCCGCCGCGAGCTCGAGCTGGCCGGGAGTCTCGATGGCGAGGGCCGTGATTTCGCCCTCACCCTCTTCTGGTGCGTAAAGGAAGCGGTGCTCAAGGCGCTCGGCACCGGCCTCGGGCGCGATCCGCGCGAGGTGGAGGTGTTGGCCCTCCCCGCCTCGGGCAACGATCCGGCCCGCTCGCTCCCGGTGAAACTGGCGGATCGCCCCGCCCCTGCGGTATGCTGCGGCCGGCTGGAGGGCATGGCCTGCGCCATCGCCGTCTTGCCGGAGAGATGCCCTTGACGCCCGAGCCGCCCCGCCGAAAAATGCGCCTCGCCGCCGCCCTGGCGGCGGTGATCCACCACCAGGCCACGCTCGAACGGGCGGCCAGCCTCGGCGCCGCGCCCTCCCGCTGGAAGCGCGCGGGCCTGCTCGGGTTGATGCAGCGCCCGGAGCCACCCGCCGCGCGGCGCTGTCGAGCCTGAGGAGCCCCATGAACACCGCCTCGAACTCACCGCTGCGCATCACCGATCTCACCTTCCGCGACGGCCACCAGAGCCTGCTGGCGACCCGGCTGCGGACCGGCGATCTGGAGAAGGTGGCCGAGGACGTGGGCCGCGCCGGCTATTGCGCCCTGGAGGTCTGGGGCGGGGCCACCTTCGACTCCATGCACCGTTTCCTGGGCGAGGACCCCTGGGAGCGGCCGCGGCGCCTGCGCCGGCTCATCCCGGCGCGGGTGCAGTTCATGATGCTGCTTAGGGGCCAGAACCTGGTCGGGTACCGCAACTACGCCGACGACGTGGTGGAGGCCTTCGTGGAGGAGGCCGCCGAGGCGGGCATCGACATCTTCCGGGTGTTCGACGCGCTCAACGACGAGCGCAATCTGGAGGCGGCCGCCCGGGCCATCCTGCGCGTCGGCAAGCACTTCCAGGCCGCGCTCTCCTACACCGTCACCGGCGGGCGCATGGGCGGGCCGCTGTTCACCCTCGAGTACTGGGTGGGTCGAGCGAAGGCACTGGCGGCGCTCGGGGCGCACTCGCTGTGCGTCAAGGACATGGCGGGGCTGCTCTCGCCCGATGACGCCGCGCGCCTCATCCCGGCGCTGAAACAGGCGACCGGGCTGCCCATCGAGCTGCACACCCACTGCACCGCGGGCCTGGCCGAGTACACCCTGCTGCGCGCCATCGACGCCGGCGTGGACGTGGTCGACACCTGCGCCGCGCCGCTGGCCAACCGCACCAGCCACCCGGCGGTGGAGCCGCTGGCCTTCCTGCTGAAGGGCTCGCCGCGCGACCCGGGCCTGGACTTCGGCTCGCTGGAGCGCGTGGCGGCCGGCCTGGAGAAGCTGCTGCCGCCCTACCGCAAGCTCCTCGACGACACCCGCCTGGCCATCGTGGACATCGGGGCGCTCTCCCACCAGGTCCCCGGCGGCATGCTCTCCAACCTGGTCAACCAGCTGCGCGAGGTGGAGGCCGAGAGCCGGCTCGGCGAGGTGTTCGAGGAGCTGCCGCGGGTGCGCCAGGACCTCGGCTTTCCCCCGCTGGTCACGCCCACCAGCCAGATCGTGGGCGTGCAGGCGGTGCAGAACGTGCTGTTCGGAAAGCCCGGAAGCATCCGCAGCCGCTACGCCATGATCACCGACCAGGTCAAGGACTACTGCTACGGCCTGTACGGCCGGCCGCCGGCGCCCATCCAGCCCGAGTTGCTCGAGCTGGCGCTACAGGGTTACCCGCGCGGCGCCACGCCCATCACCTGCCGTCCCGGCGACATCCTGGCCCCGGAACTCCCCAAGGCCAGAAGCGACCTCGGCGAGCTGGCCCAGGACCGGCGCGAGCTGTTGCTGGCCACGCTGTTCCCCACCACCGGCAAACGTTTCCTGCGCGTGCGGCGCGGCCTGGAACCGGCGCCCGCCGAGTGGCAGCCCCCGGCGCCGGGCGCAGCCGCCGGTCCCGCGCCGAAAGCCGCCGCTCCTTCGCCCCCGGCCGCCGCGCCGGCTCCGGCCCAGCTCCCCGGGGCCAAGATCTATAGGGTGCGCGTGGAGGACGAGATCTTCGAGGTCGAGGTGGCCCCCGCACCGTCACGGCCCGCTTCCGTCCCGGCATCCGCATCGCCTCCCCCGGCCTCGCGGGCGGCGCCTGCCGCGAGTGCGCCCGTTCCCGCCCCGGCCGCCGCACCGGCCACGGAGGCGGCCTCCGCCAGCGATCCCGGCGCGGTGCTCTCGCCCATGCCGGGCACGGTGATCCGCTACGCGGTTAAGGAGGGAGAGCGGGTGGAGGCCGGCGCGACCGTGGTGGTGGTCGAGGCCATGAAGATGGAGAACCGCCTGCCCGCCCCCCGCGCCGGCACGGTGCGCGACATCCGCTTCAAACCCGGCGACCGTGTGGCCCGCAACGCCGTGCTGCTCACCATCGGCTAGCCCAGACCTCATCGAACTTCGACCGGGCACCATGGCGTCAGGCCGCGATGCCGAAAGAGCGAGCGCGGCCAGACGCGACCTTCAAACCTGGCACGACTACACTCTTGGACATGCCGGCATGCTCCTCCTCTTGAAAGGTCATAGGGAAACGGATGTGTCCAAGCATCTCGGGAAACTCTTGATCGGTCGTGGCAAGGGGAGTATGAACCGTCCCCGGAAACACAGGGAGGCCGCATGGTCGAACGAATCCGGCACGAGGTGTTGATCCTGGGCGCCGGCCTGGCGGGCCTGCGCGCGGCGGTGGAGATCTCCCGCCGGCTGGGCGAGCGGGCCGACATCGGCATCGTCTCCAAGGTGCAGCTCATGCGCGCCCACTCGGTGTGCGCCGAGGGCGGCACCGCGGCGGTGCTGCGCGAGGAAGAGGGCGACGCCATCGATCTGCACGCCTGGGACACGGTAAAGGGCTCGGACTTCCTCGCCGACCAGGACGTGGTGTGGCGCTTCGTGAAGACCATCCCCAAGGAGATCATGCAGCTCGACCACTGGGGCATCCCCTGGACCCGGGACGAGCGCGGCCGCATCGCCCAGCGGCCCTTCGGCGGGCACTCCTACCCGCGCGCCACGCTGGCCGCCGACAAGACCGGCTTCTTCGAGATGGCCACCCTGTACGACACGCTCCAGAAGTACAACCGCTTCGCCCGCTACGACGAGCTGTTCATCAGCGACCTGCTCATCGAGGACGGGCGTTTCGCCGGCCTGCTCGGCATCCACGGGCCCTCGGGCCAGACGGTGCTGCTGGAGGGCAAGGCCCTGCTCATCGCCACCGGCGGCGGCGGCACGCTGTACGGCTTCACCACCTACTCGCAGACGGTGACCGGCGACGGCATGGCCATCGCCTACCGGGCCGGGCTGCCGCTCGAGGACATGGAGTTCTTGCAGTTCCACCCCACCGGCCTGGTGCCGAACGGCATCCTCATGACCGAGGCCTGCCGCGGCGAGGGCGGGTATCTCCGCAACGCCAAGGGCGAGCGTTTCATGGACCGCTACGCCCCCTCCAAGATGGAGCTGGCCCCGCGCGACATGGTGTCCCGGGCCGAGATGACCGAGATATTGGAAGGCCGCGGGTTCTCCCACCCCGAGGGGTTGGATTACCTGCACCTCGACCTCACCCATCTGGGGGCGGAGCGCATCAACACCCGCCTGCCGCTCATTCGCGAGGTGTGCATCAAGTTCATCGGGGTGGACCCCATCGACAAACCCATCCCCATCCGCCCGGTGGCCCACTACTCCATGGGCGGGGTGGAGTGCGACATCAACGGCCGCACCCGCGTCCCCAACATCTGGGTGGCCGGCGAGGCCTCCTGCGTGTCGCTGCACGGGGCCAACCGACTGGGCAGCAACTCCACCGGCGAGTGCCTGGTGTGGGGCGGCATCACCGGCGCCGAGATCGCCGCCGCCCTGCCCTCGCTGAATCCTGTCTCGCTGAGGGACGCCCGGGTGGGGCAGGCCGAGCGGCACGTGCAGGAGATCGCCGCGCGCGAGGGAGACGAGGACATCTACGCCCTGCGCCACCGGCTGCGCGCCACCATGGACAAGCGGGTGGGCGTGTACCGCAAGCGCGAGGATCTTGCGCAGGCCCTCGCTGAGATCCGCGACATCCGCGCACGCTCCCGGAAGGCCCCGGTGCGCGACAAGTCGAAGGTGTACAACTCCAACCTGTGGAACGCCCTGGAGCTCGAGAACCTCATCGATCTGGCCGAGGTGACGGTGGCCGGGGCGCTGGCGCGGGAGGAGTCCCGCGGGGCGCACGCGCGCACCGACTTCGCCACCCGCGACGACGAGCGCTGGCTCAAGCACACGCTGGCCTTCCACGGCGGCGACGGCCCGCGGCTCGAGTACAAGCCGGTGACCATCAACACCTGGAAGCCGGTCGAGCGCAAGTACTGAGGAGGCGCCATGCCCAGCGAAAACCATTATCCGAACCGCCTGGGGATCCGGGGCTGGTTGTTCGGCGGCAAGTTCGGCTTCGAGCGCTACCTGTACGCCCTGCACCGCCTCACCGGCCTGGGGATCCTGGCCTACTTCGTGCTGCACATCGTGGTCACCTCGTCGCGGGCGCTGGGGCCGGAGGCCTGGCGCTCGGCCATGGGCATGGTGGAAGGGCCGCTGTTCAAGGTCGGCGAGTACCTGGTGTTCGCGGCCTTCGCCTTCCATGGATTGAACGGCATCCGGCTCATCCTGCTCGAGCTCGGCATCGCCGTGGGCCGGCCCATCGAGCCGGTGTACCCCTACCGCACCTCGGTGCACGTGCAGCGCCCGCTGGCGGTGGTGGTCATGCTGCTGGCGGCGGCGGTGGCCGTGCTGGGCGGCTTCAACCTCTTCGGCTGAGGGAGGGCGTCATGCGCGATCAAAAACTGTGGACCGTGCACATCCTGGCCGGCGCCGGCGTCGCCTTCCTGCTGGGCCTGCACATGATCATCATGCACCTCGACCGCACCATCGGCATCTTCAACCCGGCCGGCGGCAAGCCCATCGAGTGGGGCAACGTGGCCGCCCGCAGCGGCAGCGCCTGGTTCACCGCCGGCTACATCCTGCTCTTGGGGGCGGCGCTGTACCACGGGCTGTACGGCCTGCGCAACATCCTGTTCGAGCTCTCGCCCCCGGCGGGGCTCAAGAAGGCCATCAACGTGCTGTTCTGGCTCGGGGGCCTGGGCCTGTTCGCCCTCGGGACCTGGGCGGCCGTGGCCGGCTGCCTGACCGCCCGCGCCCTCTAGGAGACCGCCATGAGCGAGGTCATCTTCCACGTCCGCCGCTACCAGCCGGGGAAGGACGCCCGGCCCTACTACCAGGAGTTCCGCGTGCCGCTCACCCCCGGGCTCACCGTGCTCGACGGACTGTGGCACATCAAGGAGAGCCAGGATCCCTCGCTGGCCTGGCGTTTCTCCTGCCGCATGGGTATCTGCGGCTCCTGCGGCATGCTCATCAACGGCCGGGCGCGCCTGGCCTGCAACACCCAGATCACCGAGCTGGGGACCTCGCGGGTGTGCATCGCCCCGCTGCCCAACTTCGACATCATCCGCGACCTGGTGCCCGACCTGCAGCCGATGTTTCGCACCCACAAGGAGATGAAGCCCTTCATCATCCGCGGCGACGGGCTGACCGATTCCTCCGAGGGCGAGTTCATCCAGACCAGCCAGGAGCTGGAGCACTACCTCCAGTTCTCCTACTGCATCAAGTGTGGCTGCTGCATGGCCGCCTGCCCCACCGTGGCCACCGACCGCGAGTACGCCGGGCCCATGCCGCTGGCCCAGGCCCACCGCTACAACCGGGACAGCCGCGACATGGGCTTCGCCGAGCGCAAGCAGGTGCTCGGCGGCGGCCGCGGCCCCTGGCGCTGCCACTTCGCCGGCGAGTGCTCGCGGGTGTGCCCCAAGGGCGTGGACCCGGCCCGCGCCATCCAGCTCATGAAGCGCGAGCTGTTTTTGGACGTGCTGCACCTGCGCGGCAAGTCCTGCGCCGCGCCCTGCGCCGGCAAGCCCACCGACGCCAAGCGCCGCGAGGGCATCCCCGAGGCCCCCAAGCCCACCGTGGGCTGAGCCGGCTTGCGTAAGCGGGGGAAATGTGTAATAGTTTGTGTAGCAAGAGAGGTTCCCGTGCCCACCAACCTGGCGCTGGATGACGCCCTGGTCGAAGAAGCTCGCCGCGTGGGAAACCACCGCAGCAAGCGCGAGGCCGTCAACCAGGCTCTCTCTGAATACGTGGCCCGCCGCAAACGCCGGCGGATTCGTGATCTCTTCGGACGCCTGGAGCCGGAGCCGGGGTACGACCACAAGGCCGAGCGGGCACGACGGTGAGGTTTCTGGTCGACACCTCCGTGTGGTCGCTGGCCCTGCGCCGCAAAGGGGACCGGCGCCACCCCAGTGTTCTCAAGCTCGACCGGCTACTCGAGCAAGAAGAAGACATCGTGCTCACCGCCACCATCCTGCAGGAGATCCTACAAGGGTTCCGTCCGGACGCGGTGTTCCAGCGGCTGGAGACGGCGCTCCAAAGCGTTCCGATCCTGGACCTGAATCGCGAAACCGCCGTCCTGGCAGCCCGCATCCACCGGCTCTGCGCCCGACACGGCATCACCGCCTCGACGGTCGACTGCCAGATCGCCGCGGCGGCCAGCCAGAACCGTTGTCACCTGCTGACCGCGGACAAGGACTTTGTGCGTATGGCCCGGATATTCCCGCTGAGGCTCGCCTGACGCTCAACTCGCGGCGATCAGCTCGTCGCGCTTCTTGCGGCTCGCGTCCAGCACCGTCTGGTGCAGGCTCCCGCCGGCGGCGTCCATGGTGACCACCCCGCGGAAGTCCTCCACCCGGCACACCCAGAAGGCCTCGGGCACGCCGAGCTCGTCGAGCATGAACACCTGCTCGACCTCGCGGATGCAGTCGGCCAGCAGCACCGCCGCCCCGCCCACCGCGTGCAGGTACACCGCGCCGACCTTCTGGCAGGCCTCCAGGGTGCGCGGCCCCATGCCGCCCTTGCCGATGATGAGCCGCACCCGGTACTCCTGCATCACCTGGGCCTCGTAGGGCTCCTCGCGGATGCTGGTGGTGGGGCCGGCGGCGACCGCGCGGAAGCGTCCGTCCTTCTCCTGCTTCATCACCGGGCCGCAGTGGTAGATGGCGCCGTCCTGCAGGAAGGGCCGGATGAAGTCGGGCCGCTTTTCCACCATGAGCTTGTGGGCCGCGTCGCGGGCGGTGACCACCCGGCCGAAGAGCGCCACCTCGTCGCCCACCCGCAGCGCGCGGATCTGGTCTTCCGGGGCCGGCAGTTCGATGCGCTTCATGAGGCACGCTTCCTTTCCGCGTCCGGGCGGTAGCGGGCGGCGATCTGGCTCAGATGGCCGAACCGGGCGCGCGCGCCAAAGATCTGCACGCTGCCGCGCCGGCAGGCCCAGCACATGTACGCCAGCGACACGAAGAACGACGCCGGCAGGCGGTGCCGCTTGCCGATCTTCACGCCGAGCACGGTGGTGGCGCCGCCGAAGCCCATGGGGCCGACGCCGAGGCGGTTGAGCTCGTCTGCGAGCCGCCGCTCGAGCCCGTCGAGCGCGGGGTCGGGGTTGCGGTCGGTGAGCAGGCGGAAGAGCTGCTCCTTGGCCTCCAGCATGCTGGTGGCGCGATCGCCGCCCACGCCCACGCCGATGATCCCCGGCCCGCACCCCTGGCCCTGGGCCTTGAACACGCCGTCGATCACCACCCGGCGCACGCCCTCCAGGTCGCGCCCGGCCCTGAGCGCGCCGTCCGGCAGCGAGTACTGGGCCGAGACGTTCTCCGAGCCGCCGCCCTTGAGCAGCAGATCGGCGTGCAGGCTCTTCTTGCCCCACTCGTGGAAGTGCAGCACGGGGAGCCCCAGCCCGGTGTTGTCGCCGGAGTTCTTGCCGGTGATGGCGTCCACCGCGTTGGGGCGCAGGTAGCTTTTGCGAGTCGCCTCGCGGGTGGCCCACAGGATGTCGCGCTCGAGGGCGCGGGGGCTCATGCCCGGCGGGTGGTACACCATCCAGATGGCGGTGCCGGTGTCCTGGCAGATCGGGCGCGAGCTCTGCGCGGCCAGGGCGCAGTTCTTGAGCACGTCCTCCAGCACCGAACGGGCCGGGCTGCCCGCCGCCTCGGCGTCCCGCGCCGCCTCCAGCGCCGCGAGCACGTCGGGCGGGATCTGGCTGGAGGTGCGCCGGATGAGTTCCAGAAAGTGTTTTTTCATGAGCACCCCTTTTGGCAAACGCCGCCCTCATACCCCCGCGCCACCGGCCTGTCAACCCGGAAGGGTATGCCACCGAGGGGTATTTATTCCACCCTCCAGCCACCCCGCCCGCGCGTACAGCCGGATCAGCACCTCCACCGCAAGTAAAACCCCCGCTTCCGTGCGAACATTGGATTGGCCGGTCTAGTAAACATCAATCCAGAACCAGAGGGGCGTCACACCCGTGGCCTTGCGCGTGTAGCCACAACTAAAGATATCATAACCCCGCCGTTCTCCCCAGAAGAGCCTGTTTGCCTTGAGATCACCGGGGCCTGCGCCATCGTAGTACGGCCGGAGGTTGGTCAGCCGCGTCTTCTTCCAGGTGGCGAGGTCGAAAAGGTAGAGCTGCCGCTGCGAAAGCCCATCTTCCCCGTACCGGTCGTACGCCACCTTCCCGTTGCCCAGGACGACGTTGCAATCATCCCTGCTGCAGCCGGTGATCTCGAAGGCTGCTCCCGTCTCGAAGTTCCAGGCCGTAATCGTGCCAGAGGTCCTCGCCACAAACCAGGGCCACTCGAAGTCTCTTTCCATTCGGCGGTCGTCCGAACTCGTCGGGCTCAACGGAGCATCGGGTTTTCGCAATCGGAGCGCTGCGCCACTGGCTAGATCGTATTGCCAAAACCACATCTCTCTGTTCTCATCCTTGCAGACCCCTGGAGACAGCTTCGTCGTGATGACTCGGTCACCGTCCAATCTTGGATAGCCGAGAACAACGGTATCGAGGTCCGATTCGTCTATCTTTACCAGCCGATTCGTCGAGAGTTCGTACGCCCATAGATCGTTGACATCATAGGGGTTGTGATTCTCGCAGTATCCGCTGCGACGCTCGTTGAATATCGCCCACCGATCGGAGACACCAAGATCCGCCCATTCAGCACCTCGAGTATTCTCCACGTGCCATTCTTGCCCGGTCTCCGTGTCGTACACCCGGACGTCGGTGACGAGGTTTCTAATTCCGCCGGTCTTCGGGTTGACCTCGAACGAAACGTACTCCAACCAGGCCACCTTGGAACCCGCGGTGCGAAGATAGAACGCCTTGGCACCCTCGGCTGAGATTCGGCGCCGCTCCCCGGTGGCGATCTCGTAGAGCCACACCGAGCCGTACGGGTGATCCGGATAGGTCTCCGACCCTTGCAACCGGCCCTCGTTGTAGGTCCGATAGGCGAGGTACTGGCTGCGGGCACCGGCCAAGAACCACCATACTGGACCATGCTCATCTCCAATGTAGAAGCACGGGATCAGGTTCCCGGTGAACGACCCGGCGCAGCGGTCATAGGTGCACCCCTGCTCCGTCACCATGTCGTTCGGGCACGGGTCGTTGGGATCGAGACAGTGCGGCTTCTCCGGCTCCTCCTTGCCGCACGACCAGGTGCAGCCGGCGAGGAGCCACAGCGCCGCCGCAAGCATGAGGCTGTTCTTTCTTCTCACGGCCGCCTCCTTGTGCAACGCACGTTGCCGAAAGGCACGGCGCGACCGACCGCGCTGGCTGTCCTTGCCCTGCGGTCGGCCGCGCCTGGACTTGCCTTGCTGCGATGTGCTCATTCACACGCCATCACACTACCGGCACACAAGCCGCGTGGTGTCACCCAGCGCATAGTCTCGCGCATTTTTCGAAAACGCCGCAAACCGCGTTGCCACCTCGGCCTCAAACCACCCCGCCCGCGCGTACAGCCGGATCAGCACCTCCACCGCAAGCAAGACGCTCGCCGCCGCGCGCGGCTTGCTCCGCTGCGAAAGCGCGCACGCCGTGTCCGCCTGGATCGCGAGCAGCAGTCGCGCCAGCCAGAACCCCGGCGCCTTCTCGATCTCGGCCCGCAGCCCGCACGCCTCGTCGA
>CAZLNM010000128.1:0-12526 GCA_964561025.1 uncultured Myxococcales bacterium | reverse complement strand
TGCCTGCCTGCCTGCCTGCCTGCCTGCGCAACAAGTGTGCCGACACGCGCTCATGGCGCTCCCACGAAGATCCTCAACCAGCTTTTCTTTTGGCACCAAAACAAATTTTTCCAGTCTTGTCAAGCGCGTGCGTTTCCAGTCTTACGATTTTTTAGTGTGTTTTCATGATTGCTCAATTGATTTGATATGTTATGAATTTTTTCGGTCTTACGATTTTTCGTCATATCAACTTTGATTTTCTTCACGACTCGCTTCGCGACCCTCGTGCATCGGTCCTCCACCAGAAAATGGAGGATGCGTTCGACCACCTCCCACCCCGGCCCTATCCGCCCACCGACGAGCGTCGCAATCTGGTCCACGAGCATTCGCTCGATCCTTTTTCTGTGATACGCGGCGTTGATCTCGGCCTGCCCCCCCATTTGGGGCCAAAAATCTTTGCGGCGCGGCAAATATCTTATAAAAACAATCCCCTAGCAGACCGGCCAGATGTCTCTGGGCGCGGCTTACAAGATGCTCAACAACACGCTCAGGCGGCGCAAGATACCGCTCACCCGGGCCTCGAACCGTTGCGGCGCAGAAATCGCGGTTGTTGAGCGGGGTCGCGGTCCGTGCTAGCATCCTCGCCGGTTCCCATCCCACACCCGGGGTGCCACGATGGAAAAAATCCTTTGGCTCGTGTTCACCACCATGCTGGCGCCGGCCTGCAAGTCGGGCGGGGGCAGCCTCGACGGCGGCCCCGACGGCGGCCCGGTGGAGTTCTGCTACAACGTCCGCCCCTACACCCGCGGCGAGGTGAGCAACTTCCCGGTGTATCCGAAGAGCACGGCCAAGGAGCCCGCCGCCGGGAAGTGCGTGTCCGACCCCAACTACCACACCACCCTGTGCAAGGCCGCCGACAAGAAGGAGTTTCCGTCCGCGGAGATCGAGCGGGTGATCCGGCCGGTGTACAGCCGCTGGAGCGCGGTGAACTCCGACGGCACGCTCTACTTTTTGGTAAAGGACGGCGAGACACCCGCCAGCAGCGGCCGGGGCCAGATGGTGATCCGCAAGACCGCGGACGACTCGCTCTACCGCATCGTCAGCGAGGCGAGCTCCGACGAGAGCGCCGAGTTCCGCTGGGACATGTCCGGCCAGCGCCCCACCCTGCTCTATTACCGCGAGGAGTGTGCGCTCCGCTCGTACGACGCCGCCACCGGCCAGACGGCGCTCGTCCACGACTTCGCCGTGGATTTTCCAAACTGCGGGCGCATCCTCAACGACGTCGAGGGCGACGCCTCGGCCGATTCGCGCTACTTCGCCTTCATGGTGCAGGATCCCTACGACGGCGAGAACTTCCCCATGCGCGCCATCGTCACCTACGACAGGGTGCAGGACCGCCTGCTGGGCACGCTGGACCTCGCCCGCTACCGCGCCCTGGGCGGGACCGGCGAGCTCCCCCGCCCCAACATGGTGGACATGTCGCCGCTCGGCACCAAGGTGGTGGCGCTGTTCGGGCGCACCGACCGAAACGACGCCTTCGACGGGCCGCACGCCTTCGATCTCGACTTTACGAACCCCGTCAAGGTGTGCAACGACGAGTCGCACTCGGGCTGGGCCTTCGGCGCGGGCGGCGAGGAGCTGTTCGTGTGCCAGGTGACGAACAACAACTGGCCCAACGCCCCCGCCGACACCCTGGCGGCCACCGACATCCATAGCGGCCAGACCACGGTGGTGCTGTTCCACGAGGACCTGGGCTGGGACGTGGGCGGCTTCCACTTCGGGCGTTTCTACGATCCTTCCATCCGCGGCTGGTTCTTTGTGAGCACCTACTCGGAGTACAAGACCTCGCTAAGCTTCCTGCGCAACCAACTCGTCATGGTGGAGGTGAAGCCCTTCGAGCAGCACCCGCGCCTGTGGCGCATCGGCGACACGCACAACAACTACCCCGGCCCGGACGGCTACCCGCGCGAGGCCTACTCGCCCATCTCGCCCGACGGCCGCATCGTTTTGTGGGGCGCGGACTGGCCCGGCGGCGACGGCACGGTGGACACCTACCGCATCGATCTGCCCGCGCGCTGGTGGGAGGCCATCGAGACCGGCCCGATCTGCCCATAAAGGAGAGAGCATGCGGCGCTGGATATACGGTCTTTTTGTTTTGAGCTTTCTCGCCTACGGGTGCTCGTCCGGGGGCGGCGACGGACCCGACGGGACGGTCGAGGAGGACGGCGCCGACGCCGGCCATGACGCCGGGGTGGATGCCGGTCACGACGCCGGGAGCGACGCGGGAGCGGACGGCGCACACGACGCCGGGACCGACGCCGGGACCGACGCGGGGATCGACGCGGGAACAGACGGCGGCGACCCGGGAAAGACCGTGTGGCGCCCGGCCCCCGGCACGAGCTGGCAGTGGCAGCTCTCGGGGAGCATCGACACCTCGCTCGACGTGGTCATGTACGACATCGACCTCTTCGAGACCCCGGCCGCGACCATCGCCGACCTGCACGCGGCGGGGCGGATCGTGATCTGCTACTTCTCGGCGGGGAGCTACGAGAACTTCCGGCCGGACAAGGACGACTTTCCGCCGGAGGTCCTCGGCGAGGTCATGGACGGCTGGCCCGACGAGCGCTGGCTCGACGTGCGCGCCCAGGCGCTGCGCCCGATCATGCAGCGCCGGCTCGACCTGGCCGCGCAGAAGGGCTGCGACGGCGTCGAGCCCGACAACGTGGACGGCTACCAGAACGACTCGGGCTTCCCGCTCACCGCCGCCGACCAGCTCGCCTACAACCGCTTCATCGCCAGCGAGGCGCACGCGCGAAACCTCTCGGTGGGCCTCAAGAACGACCTCGACCAGATCAGCGCGCTTCTCGCCGATTTCGACTGGGCGCTCAACGAGGAGTGCTTCGCCTACGACGAGTGCGACACGTTGCTCCCCTTCATCCGCGCCGGCAAGGCGGTGTTCCAGGTGGAGTACGGGAGCGCCAGCCTCGCCGCCACCGTCTGCCCCCGGGCCAACGCGCTGAATTTCGACACGCTTATAAAAAACCTCGACCTCGACGCCTGGCGGGTGAGCTGCCGCTGAGCGGCCGCGCCCGCTCGCCTCATCCCGGGCTCCAGGTTTTCTGATTTGTCTTGTTTCGCGCCCGGCGCGGTGCTAGACTCCCGCGCCGTTCTCTCCGGGAGGTGAGCACCGGTGGGCCTGTTCTCCTACATCACCAACAAGATCCTGGGCACCAAGAACGAGCGCACCATCAAGAAGATCCTGCCGCTGGTGGCCCGGGTGAACCACTTTGAAAAGGACATCCGCGCCCTGTCCGACGCGGAGCTCTCGCGAAAGACCTCCGACTTTCGCACCCGGCTCGACAACGCCCGGCGCGAGCGTTTCGGCGGCCGCGCCGACGTCAGCCTCAAGGAGCAGAAGCTCTTCGAGCAGGAGATCCTCAACGACATGCTGCCCGAGGCCTTCGCGGTGGTGCGCGAGGCCAGCGTGCGGGTGCTGGGGCTGCGGCACTTCGACGTGCAGCTCATCGGCGGGGTGGTGCTGCACCAGGGCAAGATCGCCGAGATGAAGACCGGCGAGGGCAAGACCCTGGTGGCCACCCTGGCGGTGTACCTCAACGCCCTGGCCGGCCGCGGGGTGCACGTCATCACCGTCAACGACTACCTGGCCAAGCGCGACGCCGAGTGGATGGGCCGCATCTACCGCTTTCTGGGCATGAGCGTGGGTGTCATCGTGCACGGGCTGACCGACCGCGAGCGGCAGATCGCCTACGGCTCGGACATCACCTACGGCTACAACTCGGAGTTCGGCTTCGACTACCTGCGCGACAACATGAAGTTCCGCCTGCAGGACTACACCCAGCGCGACCTGCACTACGCCATCGTGGACGAGGTGGACAACATCCTGGTGGACGAGGCGCGCACCCCGCTCATCATCTCCGGCCCGGCCGAGGAGGCCACCGACACCTACTACCGCTGCAACGGCATCATCCCCAAGCTCAAGCGCGACCGCGACTACACCGTGGACGAGAAGGCCCGCACCGCGGTGCTCACCGAGGACGGGGTGGCGCGGGTGGAGGGCCTGCTGGGGGTGGACAACCTGTACCACCCCGAGAACATCGAGCTTCTGCACCACGTGAACCAGGCGCTGCGCGCGCACACCCTGTTCAAGCGCGAGGTGGACTACCTCGTCGACGAGGACGGCAAGGTCAAGATCGTGGACGAGTTCACCGGGCGCGTGCTGGAAGGGCGGCGCTGGAGCGACGGGCTGCACCAGGCGGTGGAGGCCAAGGAAGGCGTCACCATCGAGAACGAGAACCAGACGCTGGCCACCATCACCTACCAGAACTACTTCCGCATGTACTCGAAGCTGGCCGGCATGACCGGCACCGCCTTCACCGAGCGCGAGGAGTTCCAGAAGATCTACGGCCTGGACGTGGTGGTGGTCCCCACCAACAAGCCCAACATCCGCGTGGACTTCCAGGACGTCATCTACCGCACCGAGGAGGAGAAGTTCGCGGCCATCGTGGACAGCATCCAGGAGCTGTACTCGCGCGGCCAGCCGGTGCTGGTGGGCACCATCTCCATCGAGAAGTCGGAGGAGATCGCGCGCCGCCTCAAGAAGGCCGGCATCCCCCACAACGTGCTCAACGCCAAGCACCACGCCCGCGAGGCCGAGATCGTGGCCCAGGCCGGGCGCTACCAGGCCGTCACCATCTCCACCAACATGGCCGGCCGCGGCACCGACATCCTGCTGGGCGGCAACCCCGAGTTCCTGGCGAAGCTGCACGCCGATCCCGAGGCCGAGCGCGACCGCTACCTGGAGGCGCTGAAGAAGTTCCAGCAGACCTGCGCCGAGGAGCGGGTGAAGGTCATCGAGCAGGGCGGGCTGCACATCCTGGGCACCGAGCGCCACGAGGCGCGGCGCATCGACAACCAGCTGCGCGGCCGGGCGGCGCGCCAGGGCGACCCGGGCAGCTCGCGCTTCTACCTGTCGCTGGAGGACGACCTGTTGCGCATCTTCGGGGCCGACCGCCTCAAGAACCTCATGGAGCGGCTGGGCATGGAGGAGGGCGTGCCCATCGAGCACAAGTGGGTCACCCGCTCCATCGAGAGCGCCCAGCGCCGGGTCGAGGGGCAGAACTTCGAGATGCGCAAGAACGTGCTGGAGTACGACGACGTGATGAACCTCCAGCGCAAGAACATCTACGAGCTGCGCCGGCAGGTGCTGGGCGGTGAGAACATGCGCGAGCAGATCCTCACCCTGATCGAGGACCTGCTCATCGCCGAGCTCGACTCCACCTGCTCGGCCGAGGTCAACCCCGAGGACTGGGACCTCAAGGGCCTGGAGGACCGCATCTACGGGGTATTCGGCCAGCGTATCCCGCTGGAGAACCTCCCCCGCAACCGCGAGATCCTGGGCCAGAAACTGTGGGAGGAGGTGGAGAAGATCTACCTGGCCAAGGAGCAGGCCATCGGGCCGGAGAACCTGCGCCGGGTGGAGCAGTACTTCTACCTCCTCGCCATCGACCAGCAGTGGAAGGACCACCTGCTGGCCATGGATCACCTGCGCTCGGGCATCGGCCTGCGCGGCTACGCCCAGAAGGACCCCAAGCTGGAGTACAAGAAGGAGGGCTTCGCCCTCTTCACCGACATGCAGTACCGCATCAAGGCCGAGGTGGCCAAGAAGCTCATGCAGGTGGAGATCAAGGCCGAGGACGAGGGCGAACGGCTGATGCAGGCCCGCATGGCGCGGCGGCGCTCGATGTCCTTCGGCACCGGCCCCACGGCCGCCCAGGCCGCGGCCGCCGACGGCTCCGGGGGCAAGGTGCAGACCTACCGGCGCGCGGGCAAGAAGGTCGGCCGCAACGACCCCTGCCCCTGCGGCTCGGGCAAGAAGTACAAGCACTGCTGCCTACCCAAGGAGCAGCGCGCGCCGTAACCCGGCCGCCGCTGTCGTGTCTCTTTCTGACGGCGATCGCTCTTCCTCATGAGCGCAGGTGCTTTCGTCGCCGGCGCGGGTTCCTCCTGGCGCAATCCGTCGCGGGCCCATGATGTCATCGCGTTTACGCTCTGTGCCAGTCGCCAAGGGACGGAGTTGCGGACTTTGCGTCAGCCGCCGTATATCTAGATGCATGAAAACCAATCTAGGTGTCGGGTTCTGGTGCGCGTTCGTCTCGATCGGGTGGCTGCCGGTACGCCTGGCGGCGGGGCCGGGCGCGGGCGGGCCGCTGTCGCTCCCCGATGCCGTCGGCTTTAGCGAGACGGTTTCCGGAAAGGACGAGTGCGGGGAGGACTGCGCCGTGCAGGTGAGCGGCGAGTCGGCGGTGAAGATCGAGTTCAAGCCGAAAAACCTCGTGCGGGTGACGGACGTGGGCAAGCTCACCCGGCGGGAGAACAACCCCGACGGGACCACCACCGAGGAGCGCGCCTTCCGCTTCGTCTTCAAGGGCGGCTGGTTCAACGCCGGCGGGGCGCGGGAGCTCTCGCTGACCGAAGAGCAACACTCCTGTCAACAGACGCTCACCCGCGGCGAGAAGACCGAGAAGGCCGAGTGCCCGCGTCCCGACAAGCGGATCTCGCTGCGCTGCACCCGCACCACGGTGACGGCCCGGGCGGCCTCGGGGCCCGTCGAGGTCGAGGCCCTCTCCTGCGCGCCGCTGAACCAGGACGACTACCCCGGCACCGCCTGGCCCTGGGTGTTCGGGCTGTCGAAACAATTGCGCACGATACGCAGCGGGGAGCCGCGGCCCGTGGTCAGCTACCAGGTGGACTGACAAGCAGCGAACGCGGTTTTTGCTTGCCTTTCCGGCGGGTGCGTGCTAGCCATTCGCCTTTGGTTTTCTCCCCCGCGGCGATGGGCGCCGCGGCGGGAGGCATCACGCACGCCGGTGGCGCGGCCCCGGGTGCCCTGGCCACGGGCCAGGGTCGGGCCATGGAAAGAGCGCGCCGGCGGAGGAAAAACCCGAAGGAGGAGATCATGGGCGTCATTTCGATGAAGGCGTTGCTCGAGGCCGGGGTGCACTTCGGCCACCAGACCGGCCGCTGGAACCCCAAGATGCGGCCGTACATCTTCGGGGCCCGCAACGGCATCCACGTCATCGACCTACAGAAGACCTCGAAGCTCTTCGACCGGGCCTTCCACTTCGTGCGCGACGCGGTGGCCCGCGGCGAGAAGGTGCTGTTCGTGGGCACCAAGAAGCAGGCCCAGAACATCGTGGCCGAGGAGGCCACCCGCGCCCAGCAGCACTTCGTCACCAACCGCTGGCTGGGCGGCACCCTGACCAACTTCCGCACCGTGCGCCAGAGCATCGAGCGCTTCAAGGAGCTGCAGAAGATGGAGACCGACGGCTCCTTCGAGAAGTTCACCAAGAAGGAGGTCCTGCAGCTGCGCCGCGAGCGGGCCAAGCTGGAGAAGAACCTGCCGGGGCTCAAGGAGATGCAGCGCCTGCCGGCGGTGCTGTACGTGATCGACCCCAAGAAGGAGCACATCGCGGTGGCCGAGGCCCGGCGCCTGCGCATCCCGGTGGTGGCGGTCACCGACACCAACTGCGACCCGGACGAGGTGGACTTCGTCATCCCGGGCAACGACGACGCCATCCGGGCCATCAAGCTGTTCACCGAGAAGATCGCCGAGGCCTGCGTCGAGGGCGAGCGCCAGTACCAGGACAACCTCACCCAGCAGCCCCGCGAGAAGCCGGTGGAGAAGCCGCAGCCGGCCAAGGCCTCGGACGGCAGCGCGGGCGGGCCGCGGGTGGAGGTGGTCGGCCGCCGCCAGAGTTCGGGCGGGGAGCCGGCCGCGGGCTCGGACGAGCCGGCGAACAACTGACCCAGAGGGGCGAGGAGAGAGCGTCATGGAAATCACGGCCAATTTGGTCAACGAGCTGCGCCAGAAGACCGGCGCGGGCATGATGGACTGCAAGCGCGCCCTGCAGGAGACGCAGGGTGACATGGAGAAGGCCATCACCTACCTGCGCGAGAAGGGCATCGCCCAGGCCGGCAAGAAGGCCTCCCGGGTGGCCGCCGAGGGCAAGGTGGAGTCCTACCTGCACATGGGCGGCAAGATCGGGGTGCTGGTGGAGGTGAACTGCGAGACCGACTTCGTGGCGCGGGGCGAGGCCTTCCAGGCCTTCTGCAAGGAGATCGCCATGCAGGTGGCCGCGGCCAACCCCCAGTACGTGACCCGCGAGGAGGTCCCGGCGCAGGTGGTCGAGGCGGAGAAGGCCATCTACCGCAAGCAGGTGCTCGAGTCCGGCAAGCCCGAGAAGGTGGCCGACAAGATCGTCGAGGGCCGGCTCAACAAGTGGTACGCCGAGTTCTGCCTGCTGGATCAGCCCTGGATCCGGGAGCAGGACAAGACCATCGACCAGCTCCGCAAGGAGCTGGTAGCCAAGACCGGCGAGAACGTCACCATCCGGCGCTTCGCCCGCTTCCAGCTGGGCGAGGGCATCGAGAAGAAGAAGTCGGATCTGGCCGCCGAGGTGGCCGCGCAGCTTCAGGCGGCCGCCAAGGCCTGAGCCGCGGGGGCACCGTGCCAGCCATCCCCTACCGGCGGGTGCTGATCAAGCTGTCCGGCGAGGCCCTCAAGGGCGGGGGCGACGGCAGCCTCTCCGCCGAGGTGCTCTCGTCCCTGGCCGCCGAGCTGCGCGAGGTGCGCGCGCTGGGGGTGGAGCTGGCCCTGGTGGTCGGCGGCGGCAACATCATCCGCGGTCTTTCTGCCCAGAGCACCGGCATCGACCGGGCCACCGGCGACTACATGGGCATGCTGGCCACGCTGATCAACTGCCTGGCCCTGCAGGCCTGCCTGGAGCGCCTGGGCCTCGACACCCGCGTGCTCAGCGCGGTCGAGGCCAACGCGGTGGCCGAGCCCTACATCCGCCGCCGCGGCATGCGGCACCTGGAGAAGGGCCGCATCGTGCTGCTGGCCGGCGGCACCGGCAACCCGTACTTCACCACCGACACCGCCGCCGCGCTGCGGGCCATGGAGCTGCGCTGCGACGCGCTGTTCAAGGCCACGCGGGTGGACGGGGTGTACGACGCCGATCCGCTCAAGGACAAGGGCGCCCGCCGCTTCGACCGCCTGAGCTACACCGAGGTGCTCGCCAAGGATCTCAAGGTGATGGACGCCACCGCGGTGTCGCTGTGCATGGACAACCGCATCCCCATCCTGGTCTTCAAGATGGATCCGGGAAACCTGCGCCGGGCGGTGCAAGGCGAGCGCCTGGGGACGCTGGTCTCGGCCCCGGCCTCCTGAGCCGCCCGCCTTCGAGGGAGGAATGTCATGCTGGAAGACGCCCTGAAGGATCTCAAGGACAACCAGACCAAGGCCATCGAGGCCTTCAAGAAGGAGCTGTCCCGGGTACGCACCGGCCGGGCCAACCTGGCGGTGCTGGAACCGGTGCGGGTGACCTACTACGGCTCCAAGGTCCCGCTCAACCAGGTGGCCAGCCTGGCGGTGCAGGACGCGCGCCTGATCGTGGTGAAGCCCTGGGACCGCTCGCTCATCCCCGAGATCGAGAAGGCGGTGAACATGGCCGAGATCGGGCTCACCCCGCAGAGCGACGGCGAGGTGGTGCGCCTGCCGGTGCCGGCGCTGACCGAGGAGCGCCGCAAGGAGCTGGTCAAGTCCACCCGCAAGATGGCCGAGGATGCCCGGGTGCGCCTGCGCAACATCCGCCGCGAGAGCAACGAGTTCATCAAGGAACTCAAGGACGCCTCCGAGATCTCCGAGGACGACATGAAGCGCGGCCTGGACCGGGTGCAGAAGGAAACCGACGAGGCCATCAAGAGCGTCGACGCCATCCAGGCCGCCAAGGAAAAAGAAATCCTGGAAGTGTGACCAGCGCGGCGCGGGGAGCGGCCATGGCCCGACGGACCCGACGCGGCGGTTTGGACCGAGGCCGGTTGCCGCGCCACATCGGCATCATCATGGACGGCAACGGGCGCTGGGCCACCGCCCGCGGGCTGGATCGCTCGCGCGGGCACCGGGCCGGGAGCCGCGCGGTGCGCGCGGTGGTGCGCGCCTGCCGCCGCCTGGGCGTGCCCGTGCTGACCCTGTTCGCCTTCTCCACCGAGAACTGGGGCCGGCCGCGCGCCGAAGTGCACGCGCTCATGGAGCTGCTCTCCGAGTTCATCGCCCGCGAGTGGCAGGAGATCATGCGGCGCGAGATCCGGGTGGTGCACCTCGGCGACCTGCGCCGCGTACCGGGCGAGGTGCGCCGGCAGCTGCTCTCCTTGGAGCGGGCCACCCGCCACCACCGCCGGATGACGCTGGCGCTGGCGCTGTCCTACGGCTCGCGCGAGGAGATCGCGCGCGCCTGCCGCCGCCTGGCGGCCCGGGCCGCCGCCGGTCGCCTGCGCCCGGCGGCCATCGGCACCGCTGAGGTCGCGGCGGCGCTCGACACCCGCGAGCTGCCCGACCCCGATCTCATCATCCGCACCGGCGGCGAGCTGCGCCTGTCCAACTTCCTGCTGTGGCAGGGGGCCTACGCCGAGCTCTTCTTCTCCAAGCGCCTGTGGCCGGATTTCACCGAATCCGACCTCCGCGCGGCCATCGCCGACTTCCAGTCCCGGCGCCGGCGCTTCGGGCTCACCGACGAACAGGCCGGCGAGCGGGAGCGCGCATGAGTTCGCCACAAGGCGTCGTCGTGCTGGGGGCCACCGGCTCGGTGGGCCGGCAAGCGCTCCAGGTGGTGTCGGCCTTCCCGGAGCGTTTCCGCCTGGTGGGAGTGGCGGCCCGCGCCAGCGTCGAGGCCATGGCGCAGATCGTCGAGCGCTACCGCCCGCCACGGGTGGTCCTGGCGGACGAGGCGGCCGCCGCCGAGCTGCGCCGGCGCGGCGGGACGGATTTTGCCCTGGAGACCGGAGAAGAAGCCCTGTGCGCGCTCGCGAACAGTTCGCAGGCCGAGATCGTGGTGGCGGCCATGGCGGGCCAGGCGGGCCTGCTCCCCCTGTGGGCCGCGCTGGGGGCGGCGCGGCGGGTGGCGCTCGCCAACAAGGAGGCCCTGGTCATGGCCGGCGCGGCCCTCATGGCGCGCGCCCGCGCCAGCGGCGCCGAGATCCGGCCGGTGGACTCGGAGCACGCCGCCATCCACCAACTGCTGCGGGCCGCGCGCCGCGAGGAGATCCGGCGCGTGGTGCTCACCGCCTCGGGGGGGCCGTTCCTCGACCTGCCGCCGGAGCGGCTGGCCTCGGTCGGCGTGGCCGAGGCCCTGCGGCACCCGCGCTGGAGCATGGGCCCCAAGGTCAGCATCGACAGCGCCACCCTGATGAACAAGGGCTTCGAGATCATCGAGGCCCACTTTCTCTTCGACCAGCCCGAGGAGCGCATCGGGGTGCTCATCCATCCCCAGAGCATGGTGCACGGCCTGGTCGAGCTGTGCGACGGCTCGACGCTGGCCCAGCTCGGCCCGCCCGACATGCGCCTGTCGATCGCCTGGGCGCTCTCCGGCCCGGAGCGCCTGCCGCTGGACCAGATGGATTCTTCCCCGCCGCTCCCCGCCGCGCTCTCGCGGCTGGACTTCTCCCCGGGCGACGAGTCGCGTTTCCCGGCGCTCGGGCTGTGTCGCCAGGCGCTGCGTCGCGGCGGCGGCGCGCCGGCGGCTTTGGCGGCGGCCGACGAGGCGGCGGTCGAGGCGTTTCGCGAAGGCCGCCTCCCCTTCGCGCGCATCCTGCCACTGCTCGCGGACGTGATGGCGCGGCTGCCGGAGCTTTTGGGAGGGACCCTGGAGGACGCTTTGCGCGCCGGGCGGGAGGGCCGCTGGCTCGCCGAAGACCTCCTCGCGCGTGGAGGAGGGCCGGAATGAACCGCGCCGGCCGCACGGTGTTCTTCTTTCTGAGCCTCTCGCTCATCGGCCTGGTGTTGTTCCAGCGGCTCGGTCCTTCGGCCGGCCTGGCCGATCCGGGGCGGGCGCTCCTCGAGCCCCAGCGCCGCGACGAGCCGGCGCCCCCGGTCTCGCTTTTGCTTCGCGACGGGACGAGCCTTGCGCTTTCGGGAACGAGCGGGCACCACCTGCTTGTAAACTTCTGGGCCACCTGGTGCGCCCCGTGCATCGAGGAGCTACCCCTCCTGGCCGCGCTGGCGCGCCTTGTGCGCAACCGCGAGCTGCGCCTCGTGCTCGTCAGCGTCGACGAGGACTTCGCCGCCGTGGACCGGCTGGCCGCCACGCTCGCCGAGCGCGGCGCCGAGGATCCGTCGCTCGTCGCGGCGGCCCGGCTGTTGCGCGGCGACATCCCCGGGGTGGTGCTGGCGCGCGACCCGGACGAGAAGGCGGCCCGGGCCTTCGGCACCTTCAAGTACCCCGAGACCTTTCTCATCGACCCGGAAGGCCGCGTGCGCTTCCGTTTCGTGGGGCCGAAGGCCTGGTCCCACCCGCGCGCCGTCGAGTTCCTCGACAGCCTCGTCCCCTCCGCGCGGTGACGGAAGCAACCAGGGAGAAAGAGAACCGGATTTCTGGCAAGGGGGCGGCGCCCCCTTGAACCCCACTCTCGAGCGCGTACGGTCAAGGCTATCAAGGCGACCGTCGTCTCGCTGCGCTGCCAAGAAGGGAAT
>CAZLNM010000127.1:0-12920 GCA_964561025.1 uncultured Myxococcales bacterium | reverse complement strand
GGGCTCGACCAGCTCCGAGGGCCGGCGCATGGTGACCGCCTGGATGGGGACGGTGAGCGCCTTGTCGCTCTGGGCGGTGCGGATGCCCACCGTGGCCGACATCTGGGGTCGCACGGCATGCTCGGACGGGCCCACGCTGACCACCACCCGGAAGTTGGTCACCTCGGACTCGGTCCACTGGTTGCGGGTCACCCCGGCCGCGCCGACCTCCTTGACCGTGCCGGGGATCTTCAGGCCGGGGTAGGCGTCCACCTCGATGTCCACCGGGTCGCCGACGTGGATCAGCACCACGTCGCGCTCGCCCACCTCCACCTCCACCTCCATGCGCGAGAGGTCGGCGATGGTCATCACGATGTCCTCGCGAAAGTCGCCGCCCGACACCCGCTCGCCCAGCTTCTTGTTGAGCTCGATGACCGTGCCGTCCATGGGCGCGTTGATGGTGCACTTTTCCAGGTCCTTGCGGGCCGAGGACAGCACCGCCTGGGATTGCAGCAGCTGGCCCTGGGCGGCCTCCACCTGGGCCTGGGCCATGGCGAAGTCCGCCTGGGCCTTCTCCAGCGCCGAGGCCGAGGCCAGCTCCTTGGCGAACAGCCCCTTGACCCGTCCCAGCTCGCCGCGCACCCGCTCCATGCTGGCGCTGGCCAGCGACAGGTTGGCACGGGCGGTGGTCTCGGCCGCCTCGGCCTGCTTGACGCGCGCGCGGTAGATCTCGGGATCGACCTGGACCAGGAGCTGGCCCTGCTTCACGGTATCGCCCTGCTTCACCGTGAGCTGGCGGATGTAGCCGCCGATGTCGGCGCTGATCTTCACCTGCACCTCGGGGCGGATCTTGCCCGAGGCGGTGACGCGCTGGGTGATGGCCTCCACCCGGGCCGGCTCGAGCTGCACCGCCACCGTCACCGGCTCCTTGGGGCCGAGGTTCTGCACCGTGACATACGCCACGGCGCCGACCAGCAGCAGGATCACCACGATGCGGCCCGCGCTCATGGGGCCTCCTTGTCGTTGCCCGGGGCGAGCCGGGATAGAAGCTCGCCGCGCGCGTACAGGTATTGCACCCGGACTCCCTTGCGTTCGAACAGCGTCTCCACCTCGGCCAGGCGCGCCCGGGTGACGTTGAGCTGGGAGTTGCGCACCTCGAGCTCGGTCCCCTCCCCCACCTGGAAGCGCTCGAGCGCGAGGGCCAGCTCCGCCTCGGCGGCCTTAACGTTCTCGGCCTGGAGCCGGGCCACCGTGGCCAGGCGCCGGCTACGCTCCCGGGCGGCCGCCAGGCGCCCCGCAAGGTCCGCCTCGACCTGGCGTCGATCCGCGTCCACCCGGCGCTCGCGGACCTCGGCCTGCTCGATCTGGGCGCGCGTCAAGAACCCGTCGAAGATGGGGAAGGAGATGCTGAGCCCGATGGTGAGATCGAAAAGCTCGTCGAAGCGCGAATACACCTTGTAGAACTCCTCGTTGCCCCGCGAGTACGACAAGCTGCCTTGCACCCGCGGCCAGCGATCGCCCCGGGCCAAGGCGGTGTCCTTCTCGGCCACCAGGCGGGCCAGCTCGAGCTCGCGCAGCCGCGCGTGGTCCGGGCGCACCCCGTCCGTCAGCTCCGCGTCGGGCTCGGGCGCGTCATCCGGGGCCAGCACCAGCGCCTCGTCCGCCGCCCGCCCCATGGCCAGGTTCAGCTCCTGGCGGGCCGTCTCCAGCGAGAGCCGCGCCCGCTCCTGGTTCACCTCGTCCTCGCCCACCGCCCGCCGCGCCATGGCCACGTCCACCTTGGAGGCCGCGCCCAGCAAAAGCTTCTCCTCGGCCAGGCGAAGCTGGCCCCGGCTCACCTCCAGCGCGCTCTCCCACACCTCGAGCTCGCGCGCGATCTTCTGCACCTGGTAGAAGGCCGCCGCCACGCCCAGGGCCACTTCCTCGCGGGTCACGCCGTAGGAGGCCTGGGCGCGCTCGATCTCGCGGTCGGCGCGCTCCACGGCGGTCCACCACTTGCCGCCGTCGTAGATGTTCTGGCTGAGGGAGAGCGAGAAGACGTGGTAGTCGTTGCCGCCCGCGGCCCGCCCGGGGATGGGCACCACCTGGCCGCCGAGCACCATGTTCTGGCCCTCCTGGCGGCCGCTGTAGGTGTAGGAGTCGCGGATCGACAGATCGAGGCGCGGCAGATAGCCGGAGCGGGTGGCCAGCTTCTGCGCCCGGGCGCTCTCGATGCTCACCTGCGAGGCCGCCAGCGACGGATGGCGCCGCAACCCTTCGCGCACGCAGTCCTCGATCGTCATGGGCGCGGCCTGCGCCAGGATCCACGTCGCGGCGAGCGCAAGCATGACAAGCCTCCTTCACAACAGGGCCGAACTCGAAAAGCCGAGCAGCAGGGCCGCCAGCACAGCGGCGATGGCCGTGTGCACCCGCCCCCAACCGGCCGCGCGCCCGGCGACCGAGAGCAGCAACGCGCACCACAGCCCGAAGGGATCGACGAACGAGAGCATGGGCGCGGGCGGGGTCAGGAGCATCCCCAGCGAGGTGCGAAACACCGTCCCCACCCGCTCGGGATCGATGCTGGGATGGCTGGCGATCGCCAGCAGCGAGAGCAGCGAACGCAGAAGGAGCGGCGCGGTTGCGAGGACCCCGATCTTGAGCGAGCCGAAAAAGCCGAGCCCGTGGGAGGCGCGCGGGAGCTGGAGCCAGAAGAAGAGACCCAGGACGAGCCACAAGGCGAGCAGCGTCCCGCCCGCCTTCGCCACCAGGCCGAGCTTTTTGATGTTCACGGCGCGCTGGGTCTGGTCGTTCAGGTCGCTTTCGGAGATCTCCTTGTCGCCACCCGCCTCGCGCACCACCGCCCGCTCCATGGCCGGCCGGTCCAGGCGGCTGCCGGCGAACAGGGCCGCGCCGCCGGCGGAAAGCAGCAGCAGCCAGAACAAGAGCGAAGCCCGCGGCTTCTCCAGCGCGCCGCGCATGGCCCGGCCGGGGTTCGCAAAGAGCAAGAGCATGTGCCGAAGCTGCTGCATGTTCCGCCGTCCACCACCCCACGCCGCCGAACATAGTCCGGCGACCCATTGGATGCAAGAGAACCCGCGGGAGATGACAGGATCTTTACGCGTCCTTCCGGGCTCAGGGCGCCGAGTCGCCGAATCCCGGGACCCGCCGGGGAACGCTGCTGCTCGCCGTCGTCCCTGTGCCGAGCTGGCCCTTGTCGTTGTTCCCCCAGCAGCGGGCGGTGCCATCCCCCTGTCGGCTGCAGGTGTGAGCCATGCCGGCCACGATCTCCACCGTGTCTCCGAGCCCCAGGACCACCACCGGCGAGAGGCGGTCGCTGGTCGTCCCATCACCGAGCTGACCGTCCCAGTTGGATCCCCAGCACCGCGCCGAACCATCCGCTTGCCGGGAGCAGGTGTGGTAGCTGCCCGCCACGATGTCCGCCGCGTTGGCCAACCCGCTGACCACCACCGGGATGAGCCGGTTGGTGGTGGAGCCGTCGCCGAGCTGGCCACTGGCGTTGTATCCCCAGCAACGCGCGGTGCCGTTGTTGATGACGGCGCAGCTATGATTGTCCCCGGCGGTGATGTCGATGGCGTTGGAGAGCCCGCTGACCGCCACCGGCAGGTTGCTGTTCTGCGTCGTGCCGTCGCCGAGCTGGCCGACGTTGTTGTAGCCCCAGCACCGCGCCGCGCCACCGGTGTACCGGGCACAGGTGTGCATGCGCCCGGTCGTGATCTGGGCCACCCCGGTCAGCGCGCTGACCGCCACGGGAGTGGTGCGGTCGAGGAAGGTGCCGTCGCCGAGCTGCCCGCTCGCGTTCCATCCCCAGCATCGTACGCTGCCGTTTTGAAGCAGCGCGCAAGTGTGCGCCCCGCCCGCGTCGATCTCCACCACCTCGGACAGGCCCGTCACCGCAACCGGCGTGGCGCGGTCGTCGATCGTGCCGTCACCGAGCTGGCCGTTCGCGTTCTGTCCCCAGCAGCGGGCCGTGCCGTCGGTCTGACGGGTGCAGGTATGGAAGTCGCCCGCGGTGATGGCGGCGGCCCCCGACAGGCCGACCACGGTCACGGGGGTGGCGCGATCGATGGTGCTGCCGTCGCCGAGCTGGCCCACGTTGTTCTCGCCAAAGCAACGGACGGTGCCGTCGGACAGGAGCGCGCAGGTGTGAGAGCCGCCTGCCGCCAGTTGGACCAGGAACACGTTGCAGACGTACTGGGTCCGCTCGACCTCGTCGTCGTCGAGCAGCCCGTCCGCGTCGTCGTCGAAGCCCGTCTCGAGCATGACCCCGCCTCGGAGACACACCCCGCCCCAGGCGGCCGCCGAGGCGCGCACCAGCTGTCCGCCGCCGTCGCACACGTAAGACGTGGCGCTCACCTCCTCTGCATCCAACATTCCGTCCATATCGAGGTCCAGGCCCGTTTCCACCCGGACGCCTCCAGCCGAGCAGTTGGCGCCAGCCGGCTCGTCGCTCAGCCGGAACAAGCTCTGCGCGCCCGGCGCGCCGGGTTCGCCGTGGCAGATCGCCGACGTCTGTTGCACCTCGTCCGGGTCGAGATAGCCGTCGCCATCGCGGTCGAGCCCGCTCTGCACCAGACGCCCGCCATACGGACAGTCGGCGGGGCCGGCGTCCTCCTGGCGAACCAGCGCCTGCTGGCCGTCGGCGCCGGAGGAGCCGTTGCAGACGTAGCTGGTGGCGGTCACTTCCTCGGGCTGCAACAGCCCGTCGCCGTTGGCGTCCGTCCCCGAACGTATGGCCTGCCCTCCATGGGCACAGTTCTCGCCCGCGGGTTCCGCCTGCACCTGAACGAGACTGTCCCGGCCGGATCCGTCCTGGCCGTTGCATACGTAACGCGTGCTCTGGATCTCGCTGTCGGAGAGCTGGCCATCTCCGTTCACGTCCAGACCGCTGTGTACCGTCAAGCCGCCCGCCGGACACTCGGCCCCCGGCGGAAGAACTTCGACCCGGATCAGGCTGTTCTTTCCATCCCGGCCGGCACCGCCGCACCCCATCGCCGAAAACAGAACCATCGCCGCCACTGCCACTGACCTCGCTCGCATGATCACACCTCCGTCGATGTGGTTTTCAGATCCGTCCGCCATTCCGGAGGGGGGTAATTACGCACCCGTAAAAGCCAAGGCAAGAGGATTTCGCAATCGAACACACCCAGGGCCGGCAGCCCGCCCGGAAAGCAGGCCCGCCCGGAAAACATTGACCTCGCCGGGTGTTGTCGCTATCCTCCCTCGCCGTTCCGAAGGGCGCGCAAGCCCCCTTCCCGCCGGAGGATCTCCATGCAGCGACTCCTGAGCGTCGTGGTGCTCTCGTGCCTCTCCTGGATGGCGTCCGCCCAGGACGGAGGCTCCCAGGCGCCGGCCGCGCCGGCCCCCGCCCCCGCCGCCTCGCCGGAACCGGCTCCCCCCGCCGCCCCCCCCTCCGCCGATGCCTCTGCGGCCACTTTTTCGCCGAACCCCGACCCGCCGGCCCCGCCGCCGCCGGGCGCGCTCGCCGACGAGTGGGTGCAGGCCCTGTTCGCCATCGAGGCCGATCCGGAGCCCAAGGAACTGGCCGCGGGGGTGCACTTCCCCACCTCCAACGAGATCCGCTTCTTCTTGTGGAAGAACGCCATCCAGGATCTCGGCGGCATCCTGATCGGGGTGGGCACCGACCAGAACTACTTCATGGCCGGCTGGGCCAAGCCCGAGCTGCTCGTCCTGTTCGACTTCGACCAGCTGGTGGTGGACCTGCACCTCATCTACCGCGCCGCCTTCTCGGTGGCCAAGGACCCCAAGGAGTTCCTCGCCCTGTGGTCCAAGAAGAAGGCCCCGGCCTTCACCGCCGCGCTGGAGGCGTCGCTGCCCGACGCCAGCCTGAAAAAGCGCATCATGAACGAGTTCAAGGAGTGGCGCCGCTCCATCGAGATCCGGCTGCACAACCAGCTCAAGTTCAACCGCGAAAACAAGGTGAAATCCTTCCTGGACGACCCGGAGCAATACCAGACCATCGCGCGCCTGTTCGCCGAGCGGCGCGTGCTGGCGGTGCGCGGCGACCTCACCGCGAAAAAGACCATGCGCCAGATCGGCGAGCTGGCGAAGCGCATGAAACTCCCGGTCCGCGTCCTGTATCTCTCCAACGCCGAGCGGTACTTCCCCTTCAGCGAGGATTTCCGCGCCAACATGGCCGCGTTGCCCTTCGACGAGAAGTCGCTTCTGCTGCGGACGACGGGCCTGGGGAGCTGGAAGAACGGCGACCCGTTCTACTATGTCATCCAGAAGTCGCAGCAGTTCCTGGAGTGGCTGAAGGACCCCTCCATCAAGCACGTCAAGCAGCTCATCCGCTACATCGTGCCGCAGAAGGAGCGCTTCTTGTACGTCATCGACCGGCTGCCGCCGACGGAGGAAGAGCAGAAGCGCCCCGCCAAGCCTCCCCGCGGGAACAAGGGCGCAAAGCCGGCGGCCAAGGCTTCACCGCCGCCCGCGCCCGCGGCCGCTCCCTGAGGACAGCCCTTGCCCGTCTCGTCGATCCCGCCCGACTCTTCGCCGCCGCTCCCCGGCGACGTGGACCGCCGCTCGCTGGGAAGGGGCGCGTGTCTTGCGCTGGTCCTCGGCAACATCGTGGGCATCGGCATCTTCCTCACCCCCGGCGGCGTGGCCCGCGCCAGCGAGAACCTGTGGATCTACGGCGCCTTCTGGGTGCTGGGGGGACTGGTGGCGCTGGCCGGGGCGCTGGTGTACGCCGAGCTGGGCACGCTCTACCCGCGCGCGGGGGGCGAGTACGTGTTCTTGGACCGGGCCTACGGCCGGCCGGTGGCCTACGCCTGGGGATGGATGTCGGCGCTGATCGTGTTCCCGGGGTCGATCGCGGCGCTGTTCATCTGGGTGGCCGGGGCGCTGTCCTCGACGCGCTTCGGGCAGTTCCTCAACCTGCCGGTGTTCTCCGTCGGCGAGTACCGCTTCCTGTGGAGCGACCTGGCGGCCATGACCCTGGTGTGGCTCACCACCGCCATCAACTGCCGCTCGGTGCGCGCCACCAGCTGGCTGCAGACCGTGCTCACCTGGATCCCGCTCTCGGTGCTGCTTCTGGCCGGGGTGGCCACCATCGCCGGCGGCGGCGCGCTGCCGCCCTCCAACCTGCCGGACTCGGTGATCAGCACGCCGGCGGCAGGGGATCTCTCGGCGGCCTTCTGCAAGGTGTTCTGGGCCTACACCGGCTGGAACGTGCTGGTGTACCTGGGCGGCGAGATCAAGCGGCCCGAGCGCAACATCCCGGCCGCGGTGGTGCTGGCGCTCACGGCCACCCTGTCGGTGTACCTCCTGCTCAACCTGGCCTTCCTGTCGGCCTTCCCCTTGCAGAAACTCCCCTCCATCGAGAACGTGGGCCTGGCCACCGCCGAGCGCATGTTCGGGCCGCTGGGGGGCGAGGTGTTCGCGGTGGTGATCACGCTGGCGGCCATCGCCGGCATGAACGTCACCACCATGGCCGGCTCGCGCATCTCGCTGGCCATGGCCCGTGACGGCTACCTGTGGCGCAAGATGGCCTGGGTCCACCCGCGGCGGCACACCCCGGTGGTGGCCCTGCTCATCCAGGGGGTCCTGTCCTCCCTGCTGGTGCTCACCAAGAGCGCGGACTTGCTCATCACCGTGACCGGCTCGGTGATGCTGCTGCTCTCCTGCGTCACGGTCTCCACCCTGTTCGTCTTCCGCCGGCGCGAGACGGGCCTGACCCATTACCGGGCCTTCGGCTACCCCTACCTGCCGGCGTTCTTCATCCTGGTGGGCGCCCTGGTGATCGGCGCCGGCCTCACCGGCGAGAGCGGGACCACGCTGATCGGGCTGGCGGTCTTCTGCTCGCTCATGGCCGTCAATTTTCTTTCGAACCGCTGGAAGGGCCGCGCCCGGCCGCCTACCGGCGCGCCGGACCCGTCGTGAACTCCAGCCAGGCCCCGGCGGCCCGGTCCGGTGTGAGCAAGAGGCTGGGCCCGAAGAGCCCGGCGTAGGCCATGACCTTGATCCCGGCGCCTCGCTCGATGACCGTGCGCGCCCGGGGAAGACGCACGACGCGCAGGCTGAGCCCCAGGAGGCCCTCGCCCCGCCGGGCCAAGAACTCGGCCACCGGGCCGCGGCCTTCCTGGGGCGAAAGCAGCAGCACGCTGCCCTGGCCGGCGCCGAGCTCCACCCCTCGGGCCGAAAGCTGCGGCAAGGCGAAGGCCTCGCCGGCCTCGAGCCCGGCATTCAGGTAGGCCGAACGGGCCGCCTCCAGGTCCCTCACCGCGATCCAGATGGCCCGCAGGCCCTCGACGGTGTTGGCGTGGGCGAAGGCGCGCCGGGCCGACTCGTCCTCGAGCTTGCGGAAGAGCTCCGAGCGCACCGTACGGTCGTAGGCGATGAAGAACAGCGGCTCGCCGGGGAGCGCGGGCCGCTCGAACATCAGGGTGTGCCACATGGGCGGCGGCTGCTTTTCCTTGCCGCCCGCGCCGGCGGGATCGATGCGGCCCGGGCGCGGCGCGCCCACCGAGAACCCCCGCCCGCGCAGGAAGGCGGCGGTGTCCTCCGCCGAGGCCACCGCCAGCACCGCGAACATGGGCCCCGCCTGGTAGCGCTCCACGAAGCGAGCGATGTCCGGGGCCTTGTGCCGGTCGTAGAAGGTGAGGAGCTCCAGGTAGGTGCCGTCCGAAAAGTAGAAGTTGACGTTCTTGATCCCGTTGGGCAGCACGCCGTCTTGCGGGTTGGAGAAACCGAGGTCCACGAACGCTTTGCGGGCCGCGTCCAGATCGGACACCGCAATGCCCACGTGGTCGAGCCCTCTCTCTCCACCGAGGAGGGAGTTTTTTCGCAGTGCCTCCTCCGCGGCCGTCTCCTCCGGCCGGACCGCGCCGGCGTCCGGGATCATGCCCGCGTCCGGTGTGGCGGGCGCTACCTTGATCTCGACCGCGCCCAGCGGCGGCAGCGGGCGCTCGGGGAAGGCCGGGGTGAGCGGCGGCGGCTGGTACGCCTCCGCCGGAGCGGCGGCGTCCTGTCCCTCGCCGGACGGACGGCAGGCCAGGCACGGGAGCAAGAGCAGAAGCCAAAGGCATCGCATCATGCGCCGCTCTCTTGCGACCGCTGGGCCGTGGCGGCGGAATGCACGATCTCGGCCATGATGCGGCAGCCGCGCTCGAGCTGGGAGCGCTCGATGCGTTCGTCGGGCCCGTGGACCTCGTGCTGACCGAAGGGCAGCATCACCGGCAAGAGCCCGTAGCAGCAGAGCCCCAGCTCGCGGAAGAAGCGGTTGTCGGTCGTCCCCGGGAACAGCGCCGGGGCCACGTGTGGCGTCGGGCCCAGGCGGCGCAGCGTCTCCGTGAGGGTGGAAAAGAGCGGCGTGTCCACCGGGGAGCGGCTGGCCGGGGCGTACAGCGTCTCGCGCACCGTCACCCCCTCGCGGCTGGCCTCCTCGGCCACCCGCGCAAGGCACGCCTCGCGGCGGTCGGCGGGGTGGAGCCGGCAGTCCAGGGTGGCCCGGCACGAGGTGGGGAGCTGGTTCTCGGCGGCGCCGGCCTCGAGCGAGGTGACGGCCATGGTGGTGCACATCAAGGTGCGGGCCCACTCGTTCTTGCGCGCGGCCGAGCGCACCAGGCGTCGAGTGAGCGGCGAGCGCGGCCGGGAGAGCAGGAGCGACATGGGAAAACGGGCGCGTCCGGCCAAAGAGCGCAGGTTGCGTTCGGCCTCCGGAGTGATGAACACCTCGGGCGCCTTCTCAGAAAGACGCGCCAGCACCCGGGCCACCCGCTCGGCCGGACCGCCGCCGCCCAGGGCGGCGTGCCCTCCCCCGCCCTGGGCGGAGAGCTCCAGCCACAGGATCCCCTTCTCGGCGTAGCTGGGCAGCCACAGGCTCTCGCCGTTCGGCATTTGCAATCCCACCCCGCCCTCGCCGAGGAGATCCGAGGCCTCGGAGAAGAGCCCGGCGTGCTCCCGGCACAGCCACTGCGCGCCCGCGCCGCCGCCCCGCTCCTCGTCGCTCACCGCAAGCAGCCACACCTCGCGCGCGAGCGGCACCTCGAGGCGAGCGAGCAGCCGAAGCGCAATGAGGTGCATGATGCCCAGCGACTTGCAATCCAGCGCCCCCCGGCCCCACAGCCAGCCATCCCGCTCGACGCCGGCGAACGGCTCGACCGACCAGCCCTGGCCCGCCGGGACCACGTCGGCGTGGTGCAAGAGCACCAGGGCCGGCTCCCGGCTGGCGCCGCGCAGGCGGGCCAGCAGGTTGGGTCGGGCGGGATCCTGCGCAAGCAGTTCACTCTCGATGCCATCCCGCGCAAGTTGCGCGGCCAGAAACTCCATGGCGGCCCGCTCGTTGCCCGGCGGGTTGGTGGTGTCGATGCGGACATAGGCGGCGAGCAGATCGCCGGCCTCTCGTCCGACCTCGCGCCAGTCGATGTCCGTGAACGCGCCCACGCCGGCAGGCTAGCAAAGCGCGCCTTTTGTGCAAAACCTTTTTTTGCTACAGTGCGCGATATGCTGCTCCCGCTCCAGGTGGCGCTGGTCAAGGGCTTCTTCTTCTACACCACCTACCTGCTTTCCTTCCGCCAGTTCCGGGCCGGGGTGCGGCTCCTCTTCCGGCGGCCCTGGCAGCGCTTCGTCGAGGCTTGCCGCGATCCGGGCCACGTTCAGCGCACCATCCTACGCGAGCTGATCGAGCGCAACCGGAATACCGAGTTCGGGCGCGAGCACGGCTTTGCCCGGATCCGCACGGTGGACGAGTACCGCCGCGCGGTGCCGGTGGCGGGGTATGACGCCTTCGCCCCCATGATCGAGCGCATCGGCCGCGGCGAGCGCAACCTCCTCACCGCCGAGCCGGTGGTGTATTTCGCGCGTACCAGCGGCACCACCGGCCGGGCCAAGAACATCCCCTGCACGGAACGCTACCTGGAGGACTTCCGCCGCGCCCAGCGCATCTGGTACCGCTCCTTCGCGCTCGCGTTCCCGGGCATGATCAAGGGAAATCCGCTGACGGTGGTGTCCAACCGGATCGAGTGCCGCACCCCGGCGGGCATCCCCTGCGGCTCGCTGTCGCGGCCGCTCACCTTCCGCGAGAGCGAGCTGGCCGACCGCATCGTGATCATCCCGCGGGAGGTGTTCCTCGTCGAGGACTTCAACTCCAAGTACTACACCCTGCTGCGCCTGGCGGTGGACAACCGCATCTCCACCATCGCCGCGGTGAACCCCAGCACCATCGTGATGTTCGCGAAGAAGCTCTCCGAGTTCGGGCCGCGCTTCGTGCGCGACATCCGCGACGGGACGCTCTCGCGCGACATCGACCTCGGGCCGGCGCTGCGCCGGCGCATCCAGGGGATGCTGCGGCCCCACCCGCGGCGGGCCCGCGAACTGGAGTCGCTCATCGAGCGGCGCGGCGAGCTACGGCCGGTGGACGCCTGGCCCATGCTGTGCGGGCTGGCCTGCTGGAAGGGCGGCTCGGCGGATTTCTACTTGAGCCAGTTCCCCAAGTACTTCGGCGACCGGCCGGTGCTGGAGATGGGCTACATCGCCTCCGAGGGCCACTTCTCCGTCCCGCTCGACACCCAGGGCAATGACGGTGTCTTCTCGGTGCAGAGCCAGTTCTGCGAGTTCATCCCCGAGAGAGAGCGCGACGCGCGGCCCGACGATCCCTCGCCGCCGGCGCTCACCGCCGAAGAGCTCGAGGTCGGCCAGCGCTACCATGTGGTGGTGAGCGGCGCGCACGGGCTGTACCGCTACGACATGAACGACGTGGTGGAGGTGACGGGCTTCTTCGAGCGCACGCCGCGGCTCCGCTTCGTGCACAAGGGCGGCACGGTGCTCTCCATCACCGGCGAGAAGGTCACCGAGACCCAGCTGGTGGCGGCGGTCTCGGCCGCCGTCCGAACAGAGGGCCTGACCCTGGACGGGTTCTCGGCCACGCTGCATCTTACCGATCCCCCGCGCTACCTGCTGGCGGTGGAGAGCGCCTCTTCGCTGGATGCGGCCGCGCTCGAGCGCCTGGCCGAGGCCTTCGACCGCGAGCTGTGCCGCCACAACCTGGAGTACGAGCAGAAGCGCGCCAGCGAGCGCCTGGGCCGGCCGCTCCTGCGGCGGCTCGCCCCCGGGGCCTTCGAGCGCTATCGGGCCGAGCGGGTACGCCAGGGCGCCCCCGACGCTCACGTGAAGCCGCCGCACGTCTTTCGCACCGAAGAAGCCTTGCGCGCCGCCCTGCCCCTGCTCGATCCGGACTGATCACTCCTTGTCGCCGCCGACCTCGGCGCGCTCGAGCCGGCGCAGGCAATCCTGGAAGAAGGCCGCCGCCTGGAAGGCGTCCATCACCCGCTGGTCGAAGAGCAGGCTGAGCGGCAGGGTGGGCCGCGCCTCCAGGCGCCCCTCGCGCACCAGCGGGCGCTGGCTCAATCCTCCGACGCCAAACGACACCGTGGCCGCCCCGACGGGACGGAACTCGTCCGCGGCGCTCTCGCTCAAGGTGGTGAGCCCGAAGATCCCCATCCCCGAGGCCCGCAGCCCCGGCACCAGCTCCATGGGCGCGTAGATCAGGCGGCGCAGCGCGCGTGGCAGGCGCGAGAACCCCAGCCAGCGGTCGAAGTCTTGCACCTCCTCCTCCGGCGCGTTGTGCAAATGATCGAGCTCGAAGGACAGGTCGCGCACCGAGCGCCGGTCGCCATCCTTGATCGTGACCAGGAAGGTCACCGGCTGGCCGCGGTGCACGCGCTGCACCGGCACCGTGACATGGCAATCGTCGAAGCGCACCAGGCGCGGCGGCAAGCGGTAGAACAGGGTGCGCGCGCGCGGCTCGGCCCGGATCGCGAGCGCCAGCACCTTGATCAGCAGCGCGTCCAGCCGCCACGGCACCGCGGCCCGGCGGTGAGCCTCCAGGGCCGCCTGGATGGCGCCGGCGTCGGCCAGGGCCGAGAGCGCGCCGTGGCGCCCAGCGCGGTTCCAATCCAGAAAATCGCTGCTCAGGCGGTGAC
>CAZLNM010000126.1:0-12931 GCA_964561025.1 uncultured Myxococcales bacterium | reverse complement strand
TGATGCGGTTCATCTTGTTGATGGTCTCGATCATGTGCACCGGGATGCGGATCGTGCGCGCCTGGTCGGCGATCGAGCGCGTGATCGCCTGGCGGATCCACCACGTCGCGTAGGTCGAGAACTTGTAGCCGCGGCGGTACTCGAACTTGTCCACCGCCTTCATCAGGCCGATGTTGCCCTCCTGGATGAGATCCAGAAACTGCAAGCCGCGGTTGGTGTACTTCTTGGCGATGGACACCACCAGGCGCAGGTTGGCCTCCACCAGCTCGCTCTTGGCGCGCTCGGCCTTGCGCTCGCCCTCGCACACCGCGTGGTAGGTGCCGCGCAGCTGCTCCACCGACATTCCGGCCTCGGCCTCCACCCGCTGCCGTTTGCGGACGGCGCTGCGGATGAGCCGGTCCATCTCCAGCAGCTCCTCCTTGCGGATCCCCAGCTTGCGGCTGATGGCGGCCTCCCGGGCGGCCGAGGCGTGCGCCTCCCGGATGAGCCGGCGCAGGTCGCGCGCCGACAGGTTGGTGCGTCGCTCGCAAGCGGCGATGTCCTCCTCGGCGCGCTCCACCTGGCGGATGAGGTTCTTGAACCTCCCGACGATGGCGTCCAGGTGGTGCTTGGCCAGGCGCAGGCTCTCCAGGGTGCTCAGCATCTCCTCGCCGGTCTGGCGCTCCCGCGCGCTCAGCTCCTGGCGGCGGCGCTCGTCGAGGCGCGGCGCGGACAGGGCCGCCCGCAAGCGCTCGTTCACCTGCTTGAGGTGCCGGATGTGCTCGATGGAGGCGATCACCTGCTTGGTGGCCTTCTCCTCGTCGATCTCGCTCATCTCCTCGTCGCAGTCCTTGAGCACGTCCCGCACCCGCAGCTTCCCCTGCTTGAGCCGCTCGGCCAGTCCCTCGATCTCCGCCAGGGCCAGGGGCGACTCCAGCACCACCCGCATGACCTCCTTCTCGCCCTCCTCGATGCGTTTGGCGATCTCCACCTCGCCATCCCGCGTGAGCAGAGACACCGAGCCCATCTTGCGAAGGTACATGCGCACCGGGTCATTGGTCTTGCCCACGCCGCCTTCGTCGCCCAGATCCTCCTCGCGCTCGACCTCGGCGGGGACGAACTTCTTCTCCACCGGGATCTCCTGGGGCTCGTCCACCACGTCGATGTCGGCGTCGGAGAGGAAATTCACCAGGTCATCGAGCTGGTCGGAGCTGACCATGTCCTCGGGCAGGCTCTCGTTGACCTCCTGGAAGGTGACGTACCCCTTGTCCTTGCCCTTGAGCAGCAGCTCCTGGACTTCCTTGCGATCCCGGGGAGATGGCCCGGGGGTCGCGCTCTCCTGCCCGCGGGCCCAGGCGGGGAGCTGTTCTCGGTGGACGCGCAAGAAGGGCTTCGAATACGGACGCACCAGCTTGGGCCGGGCCGAGGCGCCCGACGCGGCTTTCCCGCGCGGCGCGGCCGGGGCGGTCTTGGCCCGCGGCGCGGCCGGAGGGGTCTTGGCGGGTTTCTTCTCGCGTTTTTGCACACTCTTTTGCTTTTTGCTCAATGGAGTCCTCCCGGACCGGCCAGGGAGCCGGGCGGTGGCGGGCTTGCCGGGGGATTTCTGCCTTCCCGAGCGGGATTTGTCAATACGCGAGAGCCTCTTTGGCATGGGACGTTCTCCCAGTAATTTCGCCTGAATGTTCGAAAACCAACGCCGGAACAAGCCGCCCCGCCGTGAGGAGGCTCTCCGGGTCGTGCTCGAAGATGGCGGAGTCATGTCCTCCCCCGCGGCAGCGCCACACCCAGAGAATCTCTCTCGCGAGAACGCTCGAGTTTCTCGGACAGCAGGCGCCGCTCGGCCTCCTTGTCACCGGCCTGCCGGGCCTCCCGCAGGCGTTGTTCCAGTTGCGAAAGCTCCAGCATGAGACGTCGCGCCTTGAGCTTCCGCAAGCAGTCGAGAAACGCCTCCTCGGCGGAATCCTCCGAGAAGGCCTCGTCGATGAGCCGCGCGGCGAGCCGGGAGCGTAGCTCCTCGTCCTGGAGCGAGGCGAGCAGCGCGCCCTGGGATTGCTCCCCCTGCCCGCTCCGCTGCACGAGCTCGGTCAGCGCGGGCTGGGTCAGCAACGGGATCGCGGCCGCGGCGTCGGGGAGCGCGAGCAAGCGCGGGAAGCGGACCACCAGCGCCACCAGCGTCTCCTCCTCGGGGTGGGGCGCGCTCGCTTCGCTGGGCGCAGGCTGTCGGGGCAGCGGAGGCGTCCGCAGCCCCGCACCGCTTTGCCCGCTGGCCTGCGCCACCGCCTGGCGCCAGAAGCGCTCATCCACCTGGCAGCGATCGGCCAGGAAACGAAAGTAATTCCCCTGGCGGATGGGATCGCGGCACGCGGCCAGCACCGGGACCAGCTTGGCCATGGCCTGCGAGCGCTTCTCCGGATCCGAACCGCTGCCCTGGAGCAACACCTCCGCCAGGACCTCCACCGCCGGGCGAGCCGCCGCGAGCAGATCCCGGAAGGCCTGCCCCCCGGCCTTCCGCACGTAACTGTCCGGGTCTTCTCCCTGCGGCAGGTACACCATGTACGGCGCCATCTCCTCGGCGATCAACACCTCGGCAGCCCGCAACGAGCCCTTGAGCCCGGCCGGATCGGCGTCGTACAGGGTCACCACCCGGTCGGTGAGGCGCCGCAGCAGGCGGGCGTGGCCCTCGGACAGCGCGGTGCCGCAGGTGGCCAGGAGGTTCGACACCCCGACCCCGGCGGGGGTGATCACGTCGAAGTACCCCTCCACCACCACCACCGTCCCCGAATCCTGCACGGCGGCGCGCGCCTGCGGCAAGCCGAACAAGAGCTCGCCCTTGTCGAACACCGGGCTCTGCCGGGAGTTGATGTACTTGGGGCCGGTGTCCTCGGGATCCAGGCGGCGCGCCCCGAAGCCGCGCACCCGCCCGTCCAGGCCCAGGATGGGGAACACCAGCCGCTCGCGGAAGAGATCCCGCGGGCCGCGCTCGGACCGTAGCACCAGCCCCAGCGTGTCCACATCCTCCGGCGCCGCGCCGTGCTGGCGCAGCCGATCCGCCAGGGCGTGCCAGCCGCCGGGCGCGTACCCCAGCCGGAAGGCGCGCGCCGTGGCCTCGGGGACACCGCGCTCGGCCAGCGCCTCCCGCCCGCGCTGTCCGGCCGGGCCCCACAGGGTCTCCTCGTAGAACTTCGCCGCCACCTCGTTGATCTCGAACAGGCGGCTCTGAAGCTCGCGCCGGCGCGAATCGCCGGGGCCGCGGCGCGGCAGCTCCACCCCGGCCCGCTCGGCCAGGGTCTCGAGCGCCTCGCCGAAGTCCTTGCCCTCCATCTTCATCAGGAAGGTGAAGGCGTCCCCCGAGGCCTTGCAGCCGAAGCAGTGGAAGAACCCCTTGCGCGGGCTGACCGTGAACGAGGGGGTCTTCTCGGCGTGGAACGGGCACAGGCCGACGAAGTTCCCGCCGGTCTTCTTGAGTTTCACGTAGCGACCGATGAGCTCGACGATGTCCGTGCGCTGGCGAACGGCTTCGACCGCTTCGTCTCGGGAGCCAGGCGCCACGAATCCTCCGGGCAATCGACTCCCCCCGGCTTCCCGGGGACGCACCCGAAATCTGGCTTTATCTAGCGAGCCGCCTAGCGCCGGCGCATCTTCTTGAGGGCGCGCTTTCGGGCCGCCAACGCCTTCTTCTTCTTGCGTACGCTGGGCTTCTCGTAGTGCTCGCGCTTGCGGATCTCGGAGAGAATGCCCGACTTCTCGCATTGTTTCTTGAATCGTTTCAACGCGCTCTCGAACGACTCGCCTTCTCGAACCCTGACGCCCGGCATGCGGTGACCGCCTCCCTGATAGGAAATTTCCGCCGCCGGCGGCACAATGCGCCGGCGAAAAAAGCGCCCCATTATAGGGAATGGCCCCGTCCTGTCAAGACAAAATGCCGCCCGGCCGCTCACCCGTGGTGCGCCTGACCGGGATGGCCTTGGCACTGGATGCAGGCCAGCGCGCCCACGATGAGGATCGCGCCCAGGATGGTTTGAAGGTCCGGCGCGATGCCGAAGAACCATCCGTCCCAGACCACCGCGAACACCACCCCCAGGTTGCCGAAGATCGACACCTTGCCGGCGCTGTCGTACTGCAACGCCAGGGTCATGAACATCTGGCCGCCCGTGGCCAGGATTCCGATCGCCAGCAGCGCGAGCCAGGTCATCCCGTTCGGGAGCCTGGCATCCAGCGCCGCCAGGGGTAGCGAGCCCAGCGCCGAGAACACCGTGAAGTAGAACACCACCGTGTGCGGCGCCTCCTGGCCCGCCATGCGGCGCACCAGGATGTAGGCGACGGCGGAAAACAGGGCCGAAGCGAGCGCCGCCAGCGCGGGCAGGCTGGCGAAGTCCCCCGCCGGCCGCAGCACCAGCACCACGCCGAAGAGCGCGACCGGCAGCATCAGCGCCTGCAACAAGCGCAACCGCTCGCCGAGAAGCCAGATCCCCAACGGGAGCACGAACAGCGGCGTGGTGAGGTTGAGCAGCATGGCGTCGGTCACAGGGAGGCGGGACAGGCCAAAGAAGTACAGGTTCAGCGCCGCCGCACCCACCACGCCCCGGGCCACCAGCGGCGCGCGGTGGTGGCCCCACAGCGGGCCCCGCCGCGGATCCCGGTAGTGGAAAGCCAGCAGGATGGCGGCCGAGACGACGCTGCGAAAGAAGGCCACCTGGGCCGATGACAGCTCCTGGCAGGCGGCCTTCACCAGCGCCGCCATGAGCGAGAAGCACAGCATGGCGAGCGCCATCAGCCAGAAGGCGGAGGTGGAGAGGCGGCCCACGGCGCCTTTGTACCTGGCGCGGCGCGTTTGTCAATGCGATCGAGCGCATGAACTTGAGTTTCGGCTGCACAGCGCGCTACGCTGCAAGGATGCGTCGCGCGTCTTGGCTTCTTACGGCCTTTCTCGTCGCTGCTTGCGGCGCGGGGTCGGAGTCGTGGATCGGGCTGCGCCTCGTACCGCCGGCGATGGAGGCTCCGGAACTTCGAAACTTTCCTCCCTACGGCGAACCGGAGCGGGTGCAGGTCGCGGTGTGGAAGAGCTCCGCGCCGCTTTCGAAGCCGGTGGCCGAGGTCGATGCGGCCTGGGCGGAACTCCCTCAGAACCCCAACCGTCCCGAGAGCCGGTACCTCTTGCTCTCGGTGAAACCCAACGCCGGCACGGGCGACCCCTACCTGCTCAAGGTGGCCTCGCGCGTCCGGGACGCGGGGGACGAGCTGTACACGGACGTGTGCGGCACCATCGGCGCCATCGAACTCACCCCGGGCGAGAAACGCGCCCTCAGCGTGGGGCTGCACATGGGCGATTGCCGCCTGCCCTGCTCGAGAAAGTCCGACTGCATCGGCAGCCGCTTCTGCCTGGGGTTCGAGTGCCAGGAGGGGGCGACCTGCGCAAGCAACGAGGACTGCCCCGCCGGCGCCAGCTGCGACCTTTCTCGTGGTATCTGTAGCGCCGATTGCGACCCTTCCCAGGACGCCTGCCGGACCCCCTACCGATGTTGTCAGACGGTGTGCGCGCTGAGCTGCGGCTTGGACTGATCCTCGGGTCGCAAGGCTACAGGATGTCCCAGAAGTGGGAGAGGCGCTGGGCCAACTCCAGGATCTCCGGCAAGGCCCCGTCCGCGCCGTACAGATCCTCGCACAACGCGTCGTCGAGGCGCGCGGCGGCCTCCGAAAGCGGTTCGCGCTCCAGGCTCGCTGTGAGTTCACGGTAGCTCTCGGAGGGTCGCGCCAGCGGGTTTTGCCGCAGCCTGCGGAGCGAGTCCTCCACGTGAGGAAGGAAATCCGCTGCCGCCTGGTTGCGGATGGCGGTGAGGTGCCCCAACATCCGGCGCAAAAGCTTCGCCCGATCGGCGTCCGCCGCATCTCGCCAGGCCGCGGCGGCGGCTTTCGTCTCCTCGGTTCCAACGCCGGACAGGTGAGCAGAGTCAAGCAACAACGCCAGCACCTTCTGCAGCGGTTCGAGGTTCTCCCGGCATAGCGGCAGGCCACGCCACGCGCTCAGGCAGTCCTGCAGCTCGCGCTGGAGCTCGAGATCCTGCGCCAGCGCGTCGAGCCGTTCGGGCGCTGGCGTCGAGGAGGAAGGCGCGCCGCGAAAGAAGGTCAGGTCGATCTCGCGGCGGGCGTCCAGGAGCCGGGTGGCGCGCGCCAGGTCCGGCTGCGCGTCCGCCATCTTGGCGGTCGCGGCGTGGCGCGGCCGGAGCGCCCGGTACAACCCCAGCAAACGCGAGAGTTTCTCCAGCGCGATTGGCGCGCAGCCCTCGAAGCCAGCCAATTTGCTCAGGGTCCGTGGATCTCCATACACCTCCGGAAGCTGCGCGAGCCACGTCACCGAGGTCTCGCTTCCACCCGGGACGATGCGGGCCAGCGAGCGCAGCAGGCTGCGCACATCGGAAAGCCGCAGCTCCTCGGACAGGCGGGGAAGCGCGAACACGCTCTCGGGCGAGGCCAGGCCATCGAGCGCCGAGGCGTCGGCGCTCTGCAGAAAGCGCAGCACCTGCTCCACCGCCCGGCGGGCCTGCGGCAATGGCCGTTCCAGCACCGCGCGGCGCAGATCCGACAGGAACGAGTCGGAACGCTGCGTCGGTTCGAGCGCCAGGAGTAGGGCCCGCACCCCGGGCTCGCCCAGGTGGTACGGGGAGAGCGGCGTAAGGCGCAGCAGGGCGCGCACGGTGTGCCGCAGGCCGGGCTCCCACGGCACCGACAACAGCGCGGCCAGCGAGGATAGCAGCTCTCCCCAGCGGCGGGTCTGCGTCTCCTCCTGGACGAACAGGCACTCCTCGAGGCCCAGACCGACCACCGCCCGGCGCAAGATCGGGCCGGCGTGAGCGGGGTGCGCAAGCCCGAAGTCGAGGACATCCAGCAAGTCTTCCAACGCCAGCGGCCGGCCGCTCACCGGTCCCACACGCGCGCGCAGCGAAAGCTCCACCACCTCGGCGCGCAGGCGAGAATCTCCAACCGGTCCCTGCCGCAAGGCGCGGTGAAGAAGCGCGCACAGGCCGCGTAGCCCCTCGTCGAGCTCGCCGCGGCCGGCCTCGGCCTCCAGCCGGCGCGCGATGGCTCGGCCCACGGTGGTGAAGAACACCTGCCAGCCCCCGACCCCCTGGCGGCGCAGGATCTCGGGGGCAAGCAGCCCCAGGGACTCGGCGATGCGCGCCAGGAAATGGCGGTCCTGAACGCTTCCGAGCCACTCGGCGATGGCCCGGCACAGCTCCTGCAAAAGACGCGCCGGGAAATCGGCGTTCGCCGCTTCGGCCGCGACCGAGCGCAGCCATTGTTCCCAGGCTCCCGCGCGGCGGCCGCGACGCTGGTAGCTGGACAACTCCAGAAACATCTCCACTGTGCGCGCCGGGGTGCGCGTCCCGGCCCGGGAAAGCGCATCGAGCCAGCGCAGGTCCTGCTCCAGCCGCTCCCGCCGCACCGGTTCGAGCAGGCCCACGTGCAGGCGCTGCCGCTCGGGGAGAGCGTCCCAGCGTCCGTCGTAGGCGGGTTCGCCGCGCAGCCGTTCGCGGGTGTTGGCGAGGAGCAGGTCGGCCACCCGGCCCAGCAGCTCGAACCATTCCTCCGTGGGCTGCCGCTCATCCGCCATGCGAAGGATGCGCCGTCCCAGCAGGTTGAGCGGCTCGATGAGCCGTCCGGGATCGAGCAGGCGCTCCTGACAGGCGCCGAGATCCCGAAGCAACCGGACGCAGAGGCCGGGCAGACGCGGCACCAGCCGGGGCTCCGCCCGCTGTGCCTCCTCCAGCACGGCATCGAGCAGCGAGAACAGGGCCAGGGCAAAGCGCTCGCGCAGGTCGGGCGAGGCGGCCCGACAGGCGCCGGCGAGATATGCCGATCCCAGGGAGATCAGGGCCTCGGGCGAATACAAGAGCACCGCCGGGTAGTGCTGGGCGAAGGCGGTGCCGGCGCGAAGCAGCGCGGGCCAGTCGGGCCGCGCGGCGCCGATCTCGCGATCGAGCGAGGCGGCCTCGAAGATCACCGCGGTCCCGGCGTGGTGCGCCTCCACCGCCGCCTGCATCGCCCCGACCGCGGCTTGTTTTTCTTCGCCGCAGGTAGTCCCGCCGCTCATGATCTCACATCATCCGATCGAGGAAGAGTTCGAAGGCCACCGCCGGCACGCCGATGGCGAAGCGCTCCAGCACCTCGGGGTGCACCTCGCCGAAGAAGCCGATCTCGCGGCCAGAAAGACGCACCGTCGCGGCCCGGCCGCCAATCAGCTCGGCCCGGTTCGTCTCGACAAGCTCGAACTCCCGGCCCAGCTCCTGCGCCAAGAACTCGAGATCGGCGTGCAGCTCCGACAGGGTGGCCTGGGGGTGGGCCAGCAGGGCGCACAGGTGGACCTCGGTGCGCGAGCCGTGGGGGGCCGTCTCGTCGAACACCGCCACCTCCCCGGTCTCGAAGAGACGATGGGGATAAGCCGCGGTGGCGCTCTGCCCCTCCGCCGCCAGCAGGCAGGGGAGGATCAGGTGGCGCAGGGCGGCGTAGTTCTCGTTCATCACGTTGGCCACCTCGACCAGCGGCTGCTCCGGGCAGCGCAGGGCATCGGCGAGCGAGGCGCGGGAGGTGAGGATGTTGGAGAACAGCTCCTCGAAGCCCAGCCCCACCATGATCCGGCGCACCGCGTCCTCGTACGCCGAGCGCACGTCCAAGCGGCCGATGGTGAAGTCGCGCGGCAGGCGCGGCTCGAAGGTCTCGTACCCCCGGGCGATGGCGAAGTCCTCCACCACGTCCACCGGGTGCAGGTAGTCCGCCCGGGTGGGTGGCGGTTGCACCAACAACTGCTCCCCGTCGAAGGACACCTCGCAGCCGTAGTGTTCCAGCACCCGGTCGGCCTCCACGCCCTGGACGGGCACCCCCAGCAGACGGCTGAACTCGGGCAGCGGGATGTGGATGGCGCGATCCAGTTGGCGCGGCAGGTCCACCTCGCGCCCGAGCGGGGTGTCGTAGGGGTAGACGGTTCGGATGCGCTCGATGCGCGCGCCGCGGTCGGCCAGGTCGCAGGCCAGGATGTTCAAGGCCAGCACCAGCGAGAAGAGGTTGGTGGCGGTGGCCTCGACGAACAGGTTGGCGTCCCCCGGCACCACCTCGCCCAGCTCGCGGGAGTTGATGATGGGCGGCATGGACAGGGTGAGATCGGCCGCGTCGACGAGCAGCGGCACGCGCTCCCGCCCCGCCAGGATCCCGCCGTACTGCACGCCCTTGGGGTGCCGTTGCAGGATGGCGTCCAGGGTCATGGGCTCGTCGCAGCCCAGCGGCGTGTAGCGGTGCTCCGCCGGCCGCACCGCGCGGTAGCGCACCGGGAAGGTGATGCGTCCCAGGTTGTAGATGCCGATGGCCACATCGCGCCGCGCCCGGCCGAAGTTCTCCGCCAGTTTCTCCTGGGTCTGGATGAGCCCGACCAACGACTTCTCGGTGACGCGCAACCCACGCGCGGCGAAGGCGCCCACGAACGGCCGGATGTCTCCCAGTGCCGGCTCGACTCGGATCTCTCCGACAGGAGAGCCCTGGAAGAACGAATAGTCCCGCCGCCTCCCCCGGGCCGCGCGAAGCTGCCGCGCGATCCCCTCCACGGACCACAGGTCGGGCCGGTTGGTGTCGTTGAGCTCGACGCGGAAGCTCCCCTGCTCGTCACGCCCCTTGAATTCTCCCTTGACGAGGTCGAGCTGGCGCTCGAGCTCGGTCTCATCGAGGCGCTGGCCCAGAAGCTCGGCGAAGTCATTGGGATCGATGGTGATGGTGGGCATGGGTCACTCCGAGAGCGGCAGGCGGCCCCGCCGCACCGTGTTGAGATCGGCGGCGAACAGGTCCCGGATGTCATCCAGGCCCAGGGCCATCATGGCCATTCGATCCAGGCCCAGGCCCCAGGCGATCACCGGCACGTGCACGCCCTGGGGATCGGTCACCTCGGGGCGAAAGATCCCCGCGCCGCCCAGCTCCATCCAGCCCACCTGCGGGTGGCGGATGTGGATCTCCACCGAGGGTTCGGTGAAGGGAAAATACGCTGGCGCGAAACGCATCTCGGGCGCCCGGGCCACCTCCAGGGCGAACAGCTTGAGCAGCCCGAGCAGGGTGACGAAGTCGATGTCCCGCCCCAGCACGATTCCCTCGCACTGGAAGAAGTCAGGGGCATGGGTGGCGTCGACCTGATCGTAGCGGAAACAGCGAGCGATGCCGAAGTACTTGCCCGGACAACGGGCCTGGTGCAGCCAGCGCGCCGAGAGCACCGTGCCCTGGCTGCGCAGCACCAGGCGCCGGCTGCGCTGGTGATCGAAGGCGTAACCCCAGCCGCGGCTGCCGGTGGGACCGCCCTGCGAGTGCACCTCGGCCACCCGGGAGGCGAACGGCTCCTCGATGGCGGCGGCGTGCGTGGGGTTCTTGACGAAGTACACGTCGTGGATGTCCCGCGCCGAGTGGAACTGGGGCATGAACAAGGCGTCCATGTTCCAGAACTCGGTCTCGACCAGCTCGCCGCGCATCTCCTCGAAACCGAGGGCGAGGAGCTTTCTGCGCACCAGGTCCAGGAAGGCCCGGTAGGGGTGGGCGCGTCCCGCCACGCGGCGCGGCGGCCGCAGTTTCAGGTTGAAGGGCCGGAAGGTCTTGCCCCGCCAGGAGCCATCGGCCAGCATCTTCGGGGTGAGCAGGTTGATCTCTTCGCCGCTGCGGCCGAGCCGTTGCGCCTGCGCCCAGGCCTCGCGGCCCAGGGGCGTGAGCCGGAGCCGACGGGTGGTTTCGCTGGTCACCCGGAACAGACCTCGAGACTTGCCGCGCTTGCGGCTGCCGCCCTCGACGCGCTCGACATCCTCGGCCGACAACACCGCGAGCGGAACGCGGCCGGCCTGATGCAGGCGTTGGAGCAGACGTGATGCAGACTGGAAGGGCGCCAGCGAGGCTCCCGGGACGAGCTCCAGCGTCCCGCCCTCCCCCGCCCGCACCGCGCCGGCCTCCTTCAGCGCCCCGACCGCCATGCCGATCTGGCTGCCCTCGAAGCGCCCGGCGAATTCCTGGACCAGGCGCGATACGGGAACGGGGCCCAGCTCCGCGAGCCGTTGCGCCACTGCCAACTCTGGGGTTCCCGCCACCTGGCCCTGCCCCAGCTCGGTGAGCTCGGCGAACCGCTCTTCGACGACCTCGACGACCTCGAGACACCCCTTGGTGAGCTGCCACTCGATCACCGTGCGCAGTTGCGCTTCGGTGACTCCCTCGGGAGGCGCGTCTCGGTCGCTGAAGGCCTCTCGCGTGGCGAAGGCCGACAGAAAGCGCACCTCCAGCGGGTGCAACGTCGCAGCGATTTCTTCCGGTTTCATGTCCGGTCCTCTCTGGCGGCCGCGGTGGTCCGACGGCGCGGCGGAGGCGTTCTAACACATCGTCCGCAGGGGCGCAACGCGGCGGAAACCGGAGATGGGGACAGGCCCGCCACCAGGGGAACTGTCCAGCACGATAATCCCCTTTCAGAAGAAGCAGTTGTCGCAAGATTCCCCGATGGATATGATGGGTGGCGACGAGGTGAGCCATGACCAAGGGAAAACTCGGGCTGGGATTGCTGCTGGTATTGTTGCCGCGGATGAGCCTGGCGGACGACACACATTACCAGGATTTCGTCGTGGGAGATCAGGCGGTGGGTCTGGGCGGTGCCTTCACCGCAATCTCCGCGGACCCATCCGGCCTGTGGTACAACCCGGCCGGCATCGTGGACGTGAGCAATACCTCCCTCAGCCTTTCGGCCAACCTGTACGGCATTCAGGACGCCAGCGTCGGAAAGAAAGAGACCATCATTCCCGAGGACCCAGTCTCCAAGCTCTCGGTGGTGCCAGCCTCGGCGGGTTTCGTCCAGGCGCTCGGGCGAACCGGAACGGACGGCAAGCGGCCGTTCGCCTTCGGCGTGAGCCTGGTAGTGCCAAGCTACCGGAAGTTCTCGTCTTCCGAGGAGGGAACCAGCCAGGATCCGGTGCTGGGGCCCTACCGGCACGGGTACCATCGAGCCTTCGAAGACCAGACCCTGTGGGTGTCGCTGGGAGGGGCCATGCGGCTGCATGGCCGGCTCAGCATCGGGGCAGGCCTGGTGCTGGTGCATCGCTCGGTCCAGGACGCAGCTTCTTCGTTCGTGGCCGCGGATCTTCAAGACGGCGAGTACCACACGTTCCGGTCCTCGATGATGGACCTCAACTTCTCCAATGACAGCTTGCTGTTGTGCGCTGGACTCAAGCTCCAGATCGCGCCCCGGCTGTTTTTCGGCGCCATGGTGCGCAGTCCATCGGTGACCGTGTTTTCCACCGGGAACATGCGCTTCGCTCGTTCACGCGCCGATGGGAGCCAAAACGGCTTCTTGCCCACCCCAGAAGAAGTGAAAGTGAAGTCACAAAGCCAGATCTGGGGCGAAGGCAGGGCCGGCATCGCCTATGTCATCCCCGAGCTGCTCACGCTCTCGGCCGATGTCAGCGTGCATCTGCCCACTCGATACACCCTGGTCCAGATCGACAACGAGCAGGCCCGCCGCGCCCTGCTGATCGCGCCCGAGATCGAACGGAACATGGTCGTCAACGGAAACCTCGGTGCCGAGGTGCAGATCCTCAACACGTTTACTTTGGGGCTTGGGGCGTTCAGTAATTTCTCCTCGGCTCCTTCGATCGGCGATCCCACGCGACCGTCACCGGCGCGGGTACACATGGTGGGCGGCACGTTGGCTGCCGGTATCTTTTCTCAGCACACTGTCACAAGACTTGGGATCCAATACTCGAGAGGTTCTGGCACCGACATCATTCCGGTGAACTCCCCCGAACAACTAGCGCTGGACAACCAGCAGTTCGTCAAGGTCGACCTCGTGCAGTCATACGCCTATTTCTTCCTTGCCAGCACCTTTCGCTACTAGCTGTACTAGCTGGGGCCAGCCCCTTTTGTTTTGTTTTTGCTGCTGAATTCTCCCAAGCCACCCCAA
>CAZLNM010000125.1:0-13048 GCA_964561025.1 uncultured Myxococcales bacterium | reverse complement strand
GAGTACTGGCTGGTCCACCGCGTGCGTGGAGACATCCTGTTCTTTCGCGGCGAGCTCCAGGCGGCCATCGCCAGCTACCGCCGGGCCCTGGAGCTCAGCCCGGACAACCCCAAGCTGCGGGAGTACCTGGACTACCTCGAGCAACGCCCCGACCCCATACTGGATCGCTATGACCTGAGTGAAGATGAGATCGAGCGCCGCCTGGCCGAGCGCCCGGCCCCCGGCGCCTTTCCCGAGGCGGCGGTGGTGTTTCTGCTCGACGACATGGTCACGCACGTGTTCGCGGACGGCTCCAGCAAGAACCGGGTACGGCAGGCCTACCTCATCCTCAACGAGCGCGGGCAGCGTGAGTTCTCGCGCTTCCGCGTGCCGTCGATGTCGTCCTTCCGCCTGGAGGCCGCCGAGACCATCCAGCCCGACGGCAGCCGCCAGGAGCCCACCTCGGTGGCCCCGGGGGTCATCCACTTCCCCGCCCTGCAACCAGGCTCGGTGATCTACGTGGCCTACCGCTACGACGCCTCGCCGCCGACCTGGATGCAGGAGCACTTCGCCATGAGTTTCCGTTTCCAGGGCTCGTGGCCGGTGCGGCACAGCCGCTGGGTGCTGGCCCTGCCGCGCCAGCGCCAGCTCCAGGTGTATCGCCACGGAGAGGGTGTGACGGAGCGAACGGAAGAGATCGGGGACGAGCGGGTGTTCGAATGGAGCGCCCGCGACGTCCCCATGATCCCGGACGAGCCCATGAGCCCGCCCCAGCGCGCCCTGGCGGCCGCGGTGTTCGTCTCCACCATCCCTTCCTGGGAGGTGTTGGCCCGCTGGCAGAACTCTTTGATCCGCGACCAGTTCGAGATCGACGCGGCCATCCGGGAAAAGACGCGCGAGCTGTGCGCCGGTCTCACCGCGCCGCTCGACAAGGTGCGCGCGGTGTTCGAGTTCGTGTCCCGCGACATCCGCTACCTGGACCACGACACCGGCATCTTCGGCAAGAAGCCCAACAAGGCCGTGGAGGTGTTCGGCAACCGCTTCGGCGACTGCAAGGACAAGGCGACCCTGATGATCGCCATGCTGCGGGAGGTGGGGATCCGCGCCGCCTACGCGGCCATACGCACCCGGCCGCGCGGCCCGGTGTTCTGGGAGGTCCCCGACGCCCAGACCGACCACATCATCACCTACATCCCGGCCCAGGCCGGCATCCCGCAGGATCTCTTCGTGGACGGCACCTCGCGCTTCGGCCACGTCGAGTGGTTGCCGGACGCCGACCAGGGGGTCGAGGCGCTGGTGCTGGAGGGAGAGGGCTTCCGCCGCGTCCGCACCCCCGAACTGCCGCCGCAGGCTTCTTCCCTGATCTCGGAGTTGCGCTGGAGCCTGCAGGGCGAGGATTCTCTCGCGGCCGAGGGCAGCGAGGAATGGCGGGGCTGGTTCGCGGCCATGCACCGCTCCGGCCTGAACGTGGAGGGGCGGCGTCGCGAGGAGCTGGCCCGCGAGCTCGGCCAGCGTTTCGCGGGAGCGCGCGTGCCCGAGGCGAGCTTCGAGCACCTGGACGACCAGGAGCCGGTGGCGCGGGCCCGCTATCGCATGGAGGTGCCGGGGAGGGTGCGGCGGGAGGGCGCGGACACCCGGGTCAACCTGATCTGGCCGGCCAACCTCACCCGCAGCCTGGCCGCGCTGGAGCGGCGCCGCCTGCCGCTGTCCTTCGCGGGGCGATTCGAGTTTCAAACCCGCGTGGTCCTGGCCCTTCCCGGCGGGGCCGTGGTGAAGAGCCTGCCCGAGGCGCGCCAGTTCGAGAACCCGGATCTCAAGTACTCGCTGGGCTGTACGGCCACCGCCGGAGAGGTCCGTTGCGAGCGCGTTCTCTCTTTACGCAGCCGGGAGGTGCCGCCCGAGCGCTACCCCGAGTTCCGCGAGCTGTGCCGCCGCATCGACCAGGCCGAGAGCCAGGAGGTGGTGTTCGGCACCCGCCGCTGACGCCGCTCATCCCCGCCGCACCAACCACGCCTCGCCGAAGAGCAGCAGCAGCAATAACCCCAGGCACCCCAGCGCCAGAGGGCGCCGCGCCCCGTCGCCGCCGGCGCGCCAGCTGAGCCGCGCCGGTCCGGCCCACTCGGCCAGACGCTCCGGTGAGAGCGGCTTCAGATCGGACTCCGTGTCCGGCGGTGACACCACGAAGCCCGGCATCCCCTCCCGCGGCGCTCCGCCCGCGTCCGTCTGAATCTGATACCAGCCGCACAGGGCCGTATCCTCGAAGAAGCGTTGCCCCGGGGCCAGCGCCACGCGCTCCCCGTCCGGGCGGATCACGTGCAGGCGCTCTCCCTCTCCCGTCACATCCAGCGGCACCGGCAGGCCCGCGACGACGCGCGGCGGCGCCGGCCGGCCCAGGCGGCCCGCCAGGTAGAAACACATCCGCTGCCAGAAGGGCACAAAGCTGGCGCGGGCCGGCCAACGGGTCCAGTCGCGGTCCAGGGTGGTGCTCCACAGCAACAGGCGCCCCCGGCCCAGGGTCTTCTCCAGCAGCGCGGGCACGCCGTTCTCGAACGCCAGCACCACCCGGGCATCGTCGCCGCCCCCCGCCTCCGTCACCATGGCGCGCTCGGTCCGCACCCGGGAGAGATCGAGGGCCTCTTCGCTCCCCGGGGTGGCCAGCAGCGGGTGGCGCGCCGCGGCCGGCGCGAAGGCCATCCCGGTCCCGTCCTCGCCCGCGGTGGTCTGCAGCGTCACCACGTCCCGCAGCGGCCGCACCAGAAGATCACCCAAGTCCTCGCTGGCCCGCACGGGATCGAGCCGATCCCCGACAGCCACCAGCAGGCCCCCTCCACCGCGAACGAAGCCGCGCAGGGCCTCCACCAGCCCGGGTCGCAGCCCGGCCACGTTGGCCAGCACCACCGCGTGCACCCCGGCCAGGTCCTCTTGCCGCAAAAGGTCCGCGGCCACGCTCCGGCTCAGGATCCCCGACGCCTCCCCCGGATCGGGCGCCAGCGCCCGCTCGACGAAGTACAGCTCGTCGCGGGCGAGCACCGGCTGAGGGTCTCCGTTCACGAGCAAGACGCTCACCACGCCGCCCGCGCCGGTCCAGAACGGCACCCGATCGTCCTCCGGCAAGTCGTCCGGCGCCAGCGCCACCCAGCCCTGCGTCGTCTCGGACGGCATGGGGGGATGAAACACCTTGAGCACCTCCTGCCGCGCCGGGAGATCGGCGAAGCCGGAGACGCTGACCTCGTCCTTGATCCTCACCTGGACCAGGATGCCCTTCTCGTCCTGCGGCGAGAAGCTCTTGAGCCGCGAGCGCAACATGAGCTGTCGCCGTTCCGGCCGCGCCTCGACCTCCAGCACCGCCCGGTTGGGCCGCTCCTGCTCCACCGGCAGCAGCTCGGCGAGCGCGATCTCCGGAGCGCCCGCTGCGGGCCAGACCGGCGCACGGGTGAAGGCGTGGGCGGCCAGATCCGAGAGCACCAGGATCCGCCGCCGCCCGGCGGGAGCCTCCGCCAGCAGTCGCGCCGCCTCCTCCAGCGCCGGCCCCAGCTCGCTGGCGCCGTTTCCGGGGCCGAGACGCTCCAGCGCCTCGAGCAGCTCCCCGCTGTTCTGGCGGCACGGCAACAGAACGCGCGGGCCCGGCGCCTGGGCCACCACCAGGCCGATGCACTCGCCCGGCTCTCGAGCGCGGATCTCCTGCCGCGCCAGCTCTCGCGCCCGCTCGAACATCGCGCGCCCGCCCGGGGCGTAGCGCATGCTGAACGAGGCGTCGATCACGATGGCGGTGGCCCGCGGGCCGGCGGCCGGTTCCGCCGCCAGCGGCTGGTAGCGTGGGCCGGCGGCGGCCAGCACCGCCAGGATCACCGCCAGGGTGCGCAGCAGCAGCAAGAGCACCTGGCGCAGCAGCAGGCGGCGGGCGTGGCGCCGCTGCACCCGCAGCAGAAAATCCAACGCCGCGAACGGCTGGCGCCGGGCGCGCCGGCGGTTGATGAGGTGGATGATCACCGGCACCGCAGCCAGCACCAGGCCCCACAAGAGCTCGGGCCGGGCGAAGGAGAGCGCGCTCACCGGGTCGCCTCCTGCCAGGCCGAGAGCGCGCGGCGCAACACCCGATCGGGGGGTTCGTCGCTGCGCGAAAGCTCCAGCGTGGCGCCGGCCTGTCCCAGCGCGCGCCGGCATTCCTCGATGAAGGCGCGGATCTCCTCGCGGTAGGCGTCGCGCACTTCCCGCGGGTAGGTGAGGAGCTGCCGCTCCAGCTCCAGGCAGCAGAACAGCGCCGGGTCCTCGAAGGGGAAGTCGACCTCATCCGCGTCCAGCACCAGAAACACCCGCACCGAGTGGCCCCGGGCCGCAGCCAGGCGCAAGCTCTGCAAGGCGGCCGGATCGGCGTCGAACAGATCGGAGAACAGCAGCAACATCCCGCGCCGGTTCATGCGCGACAGGTAGCGTTCCACCAGGTCGGCCAGACGGGTCGGGCCCTGGGGTTGCAGTCCCTCCAACACTCCGAGCAGCTCCAGCAGGTGCTCGCCGCGGCCCGAGGGGACGAGCTCGAGCGGGCTGGCGGCCGAGGCCAGCAGGCCCACCTCGTCCCCTTGGTGGAGCAGCAGCGCCGCCAGCGCACCCGCCAGCACCTTGGCGTACTCGAGCTTGGCCATGGCACCGCCGCGGTAGCCCATGGAGCCGGAGGTGTCCATGGCCAGGAAGGCGGCGAGCCGGGTCTCGTCGAGGAAGCGGCGCACCATGACCCGGTCCAGGCGGGCCAGCACCTTCCAGTCCAGCCGCCGCGGATCGTCGCCTGGCGAGTAGGCCTTGTGGTCCACGAACTCGGTGCTCACCCCGTGCCGGGCCGAGCGGTGGATGCCGGCCAGCACGCCCTCCACCACCCGCTCCACCCGCACCTTGAGGCCAGCCAGCTTGGCCAGCACCTCGGGGGCCAGCGCCGCTTCTTCCGTCATGGCGGGCTGGGGCGGCATACGCCGTCCTCGAGATCGCAGCGGGTGTCGGGCTCCGGGGAGCAGTCACCGTCATTGGCGCACAGCAGCAGGCAATCGAGCGCCTCCGGATCGCAGCGCCGCACGCCGGCGGGACACTCCTCCTCGAGCCGCCACTTGCGCGATTCGCTGTCGCAGCGCTCGAGCCGGGCGAACGTCGCGTCGCAGCGCAGCCCATCGACCGGCGTGCAGTCGCCCTTGCGCAGGCACAGGCGGCTGGCGGCGTCGCAGTAGTAGCCGGTGTCGCAGGAGGCGGTGCCGGAACAGGGCGGCACGCAGATGCCGTCCAGGTTGCATACTCGATCGAGCGCGCACTCCCCGCAGGGCGCGGTGCAGCGCGGCTCGGGGTTGGCGCCGCAGTTCCGGATCCCGCAGAAGTCCGCGCAGCGCTCGCACCACTGGCCCACGCAGATCTCGCCGGTGGGACAGTCCTCGTCCTGGCCGCAGGGGGCCAGCGCGTGGCACAGCCCGTCGCGGCACTCCAGACCCTGGTCGCAGCGGTTCACCGCGCCGACTTCGCGGCAAGGGTGGCCCTCGGTGCCGAGATCGCTGATGAACACGTCGCACCCCGGGCCGGCCAGGAGGAGCAGCAGGATCCCGCGTGAGGCGCGCCGCATGTCACCACCTCGCCGTAAAGCCCAGGGAGAGCCCCCGGCCTTCCGGCCCCGGCGCCAGGGCGGCCTGGAAGGCACCGTCGTCGGAGCGCGGCAAAAACCACAGCACCGCCCCCGCCACCGTGAGCGCGGCGCCGGTGCCGAAGCTGGCGAACATGATCCCGGCCCAGCTCTCGGCGCGGTCGCGATCCGACGTGATGCCGGTGCGGTCGTACTCGCCGGCCGCCCCCTTGGCCACCACCAGCGACAGCACGCCGAAGCCGATGAGCGCGAGCCCGGTGAAGAAGGCCCGGCGTCCCCAGACCGTCCGCAGGGGCTCCGGCGGCTTCAGCGCCTCCGCCGCGCCGCCGCTACTCAGCGGGGCGAGCGACAGGTCGAGCGGCGCAGCCTCCTCTGCCCCGGACGGGAGGTTCCAGGCCAGGGCCGGGACCAGGCATACGCCAGCGACGATCCGCTTCCATGCGCGGCAGGGCATGACGCCAACGCTCCACGGCCCCAAGACGACACGGACCGCAGCCCGATCTAGCCGCGAACACCCGCCGGAGTCAATGCACAAGCATCTCACCCCACCTCACAAATGCTGCAATTTGATGGAGCCATGGTGGACCTTGTCGTGGCGCGGCGCGCAAGGCGGGTCCTCCATGCAGGGGAGCCTTCTTGGCGGCGAGCAGTTAGGAGGACCTGCCGTCAAGCAGCGCGCCGAAGAGAGTATCGTCGGAAAAGAGTGAGGTACGGTCAGGCAAGCAGCCGGGCTGGTTCCTCAAGAAGCCGGCCGGTTTCTGGACGCATCGTCCGGGTCTTTCTTCTTGCCGCCGTACTTTTGGATCAGCACCACCAAGGTCACGAAACCGGCCAGCACCAAAAACACCCACAATCCCGTCAGATCGATAGACATGACATTCTCCCTGTAAGAGTGGTCGAACTCGGCGGGAGCGGGCCATGCGCCGGCCGTGGCGCCAGAGATCCCGCCTCCCGCCCACCCGATGCCGTCACCTACAGGAAACTTCAGGAGGGCTCGTCGGACGAATCGCGTCCCACTCCGAGCCGCAGAAAGAATTTCACCCGGTGCAGGGTCGGGATGCGAAAGCATGAGCCCTTTGCGGCAAGCCGACTCGCGCGCGCCCCGTCCGCCCGCTCTACCGAAAGCTGCGCCAGAGGCACCACGGACGGAGCCGGGCGGACAGAACCCGGCGCTTGGTATTCTGAACCCACCGGCATCTCCGCCACCCGGGACTCTGCCAGGGCCGCGTGCTGTCCCAGGAGGCTTGCGATCGGATCGCTGTCCGGGGCCGGCAGCGGCAACGCCAGCGGGGTGGCCATCAACACCACTCCGAGGAGGGAGATCAGGATCCTGTGCTCGCGACCAATCATGGGCACCCGCACCGAAAAGACCGCTCTGACGGTGCATCGACCTTCTAGCACATCCGCGGGGAGATGTCGATGGAGCGCCGGGTTGCCTGGACATGTCGCCCGCGGTATCTTCGGCTCCGCATGAAGCCCAGCGCCACCTTTGCTCTCTCGGCCATCCTGCTCTTGGCCGCCCCGAGTCGCGGAGAGGAGGGGCCCTGGCGGATCGATCTGCGCCTGGACCTGCCGCTCACGCTGGGTCTGGGCGCGTACAGCCTGGTCTCGGAGGTCGTGGCCTCGCACCTCGACGGCCCGGCCTGCGGCCCGCTGTGCGATCCCGGGGGTGTCAATGCCCTGGACCGCGGGGTGATCGGCAACCGCTCGGCCCTGGCCGCCGACCTCTCCGACGCCGGGTTCATCTCCGGGATCGCGTTGCCGCACCTCCTGGGCGCGCTGGACCGGCTCGTCTCCGGGGGCGGTGGCGGCCTGCGCGGGTACGCCGAGGATTCGCTGCTCCTGCTCCAGGCGCTCTCGGCGAACTTCCTCGTCGCCAACCTGGTGAAACTCGCGGTGCGCCGCCCGCGCCCCTACGCCTACGATCCCGCCGTGCCCGAGGAGACCCGGCTCGGCGCCGAGGCCTCGCTGTCGTTCTACTCCGGGCACTCCTCGACGGCGTTCGCCATGGCCACCGCCTACGCTCTCATCTACCAGGCGCGCCACCCCGAGAGCCCCTCCCGTTTCGCGGTCTTCGCCGGGGGCTACCTGCTCGCCTCCGGCGTGGCGCTGTGCCGGGTGGCCGCCGGGAAGCACTTCTGGACCGACGTGCTGGCCGGGGCGGCCGCGGGGAGCCTGGTGGGCTGGTTGGTGGTCGAGCTCCACCACCGTCCCGCCGCATCCGGCCGGGACTCGCCGGGCGGCTCGGTATCGGTTTTGGCCGGGCCGGGCGGCGTGTCGCTGCGCGCGATCTGGTGAGCGCGAACCCGGCTGCGCGCGGACGCGCCGGCGTCGACGTCCACGCCATCAGCACCAGCCTCCTGTTCGGCTTTTCGCTCTGAGCCGGGTCGCCTTGACCGGCCGAAGAGACTCCAGTATGGTGGGCCGGCTTTCGGGAGGTGCCTCATGCGCCGATGGAACCACTGCTGGGCTGCGGGTGTATGGTTGCTTGCGCTTCCGGCCGCCGCGACCGAGGTGGGCACGTACATCGAGCAGGAGATCACCCAGTCGGCGGTGGGCAAGCAGCCGGCCATGACCGGCGTGCAGAAGCTGTGGATCGGCAAGGACCGCATCCGCAACGAGACCGAGCTCGCCGACGAGACCAGCGTGGCCATCTTCGACTTCGCCGCCGCCCGCGTCATCATGATGCCCACCGACGACAAGCAGTACCTGGAGATGAAGCTCGACGACTACCGCCGCCTGGTGAGCATGCGCCTGAAGAGCGCGGGGCTCTCCGATCCCAAGGCCGAGCCGCGCCTCAACGAGACCGGCGAGGAGAAGACCATCGGCGAGTACCGATGCCGCAAGGTGGTCTTCGAACAGGGCGGCCGCTCGCCGGTGCGCATGGAGCTGTGGCTCACCCGGGATGCGCCGGTCGACTTCGGCTTCTTTTTGGACGTCATGAAGAAGCTCGGGCTGGACCAGAGCCTGGGCAAGCTGGGCGAGCTTTCCGCCAAGCTCGACGGCTACCCCATCGAGGTGGTCACCGAGCAGACCATCGAAAAACAGATCATCCGCACCGGAAGCAAGGTGCGGCGCATCGCCAGCGGACCGCTGGACCCGGCGCTGTTCCGCATCCCCGAGGGCTACAAGAAGCTCTCGGGCGACATCACCCGCTGAACCTCGGAGGCTCCCATGTACGAGAACCTGCTGGTGGAGAAGACCCCGCCCTGCGCGGTGGTCACGGTCAACCGCCCCAAGGTGCTGAACGCCTTGAACCGCAAGACGGTGGAGGAGCTGGACTGCGCCTTCTTCGAGCTCGGCAACGATCCCCAGGTCAAGGCCGTGGTGCTCACCGGCGCGGGCGAGAAGTCCTTCATCGCCGGGGCGGACATCAACGAGCTGGCCACCTACGACGCCACCGGCGGCGCCGCCTTCGCCAAGCACGGCCAGGCGGTGCTCGACCGCATCGAGAACCTGGGCAAGCCCGTGATCGCGGCCATCGGCGGCTACGCCCTGGGCGGCGGCTGCGAGATCGCCATGGCCTGCCACATCCGCATCGCCTCGCGCAAGGCCAAGCTGGGGCAGCCGGAGATCAACCTGGGGGTGATCCCGGGCTTCGGCGGCACCCAGCGCCTGGCGCGGCTCGTCGGCGAGGGCCGGGCCATGGAGCTGGTGCTCAGCGGTGATTCCATCGACGCCGAGGAGGCCTACCGCCTGGGGCTGGTCAACCGCTTGACGGCGCCCGAGGAGCTCATGAGCGTCGCCCTGGACCTCGCCAGGAAGATCGCCGGCAAGGGCGCGCTGGCCGTGCGCTACGCCATGGAGGCGCTGCACCGCGGCCTGCAAGGGACGCTGGCCGAGGGGCTGAACCGCGAGGCCAACCTGTTCGGCCTGTGCTGCGCCACCCAAGACAAGCTCGAGGGGACCCGGGCCTTTTTGGAGAAGCGGCCGGCCAAGTTCTCGGATCGGTGAGGCCGGATTCGCTAGTTCAGCGCAAACAAAAGATTTTTCTTGCAACCCGGCGGAGCTTGTCCTATAGAAGTTTTTCGCAAGACCCCAATCCTTGGAGGAGAGCCGGCAATGGCGATGACCAAGGCGGACATTGTGGAAGAGGTCTTCAAAAAACTGGGATTCTCCAAGAGCCAGGCCTCGGAGATCGTGGAGACGGTCTTCGAGACCATGAAGGAGACCCTGGAGCGCGGCGAGAAGCTCAAGATCTCGGGCTTCGGCAACTTCGTGCCCCGCGACAAGAAGACCCGCATCGGGCGCAACCCCAAGACCGGCGAGGCCATCGAGATCTCCGCGCGCCGGGTGGTGACCTTCAAGGCCAGCCCGGTCCTCAAGGCCCGCATGAACGGCTAGGCCTGCGCGGTCGAGCCGTTCGAAATCGGCCACATCGTCAGGACCGGGGGACCGGGGGACCGAGGCCGGCGGCGGCGGGAGTGTTCGCTGGCCAGGTGCCCCGCCGTGATAGCCTTCGCTTGGCCGATGCGGTCAGGGGCTTGTGGTTCCTTTTGTCTGAGGCTGTCCCTGGCAACAGGTATGGTTCGGGTTTTTCTTCAAGGGATTCGAGGGGGCGCGGCGGCTGGCAAGCGGCTTTACCGACTCAGAAGCGCACGCGCAGCAGCGCGGCGGCGCCGCCCGGCGCAGGCGCGATGGCCGGGGCCACCGCCGGCTCGTCGGGTGAATCCAGGATCCAGATGAGGGCCGCCGCCAGCACCGCGGCCCCGCCCACCCCGAAGCAGATGTTGGCGCCCAGTGCCATGGAGCGGGCGTCGGAGAGCAGTTTGTCTCCCGCGATCTGATCCGGTGCGGCCCGGGCGTCGTCGGTCTTCTTCTGGGCCAGGCCGCCCAGCGCGCCGCCGCCGGCCAGCACGGCCGCGCCCACCGAGAGCGTGGTCCAGAACCAGCCGTTCTTCCAGCGCGAGTGCGCCTCGGGCGCGGCGGCCGCCACGGCCGGCTTGGGCTCGGCCTTGGCGGCAGGGCTCGCGTCGGCGGGCTCGGCCTCGGCGGGCTTCGGCCCCGGCTTGGGTTTGTCCGGGCCTGGGGCGGGCGCCGGCGTGGCGGCCTTGGGCGCGGCCTTGGGCAGGGACAGCATCTCGCGCAGGGTGTTTCCGGCCTCCAGGGCCACGTCGCCCTCGCGGGGCGCGGGGACGAACTTCTCGGCGAAGAGCTTGCGGGCCGGGACGTCCACTAGCGAAAGGTGGATGATGACCTTCTTGCCGTCGAAGGACTTCTTCAGATCGCCGTATAAAATGTAGCGCGCGTTCTTCTCCCGGCCCAGCTCGGCGATGCAGCCGTGCTCGTTGTTGCAGAACGCCAGCGCCTCGGCCGGCTCCATGAGCAGCGAATCGGCCAGGTCGTCCTGCGACAGGGTGCGAAAGCGGCCGCTGCCGCCCAGGGTGAGGAAGAGCTCCGCAGAGACGCCCGGCACGAACTCCCGGCAGGCCTCGTCCGAGGTGGGAACGAAGACGACGATGACGTCCTTCTCCGCGGCCGCCGCGGCCGCGAGTTTTAGCAGAAGGACGGCGATGAGCACGAGCGCTCTCATGGGTTCACCACCCGGATGGCGTGGTTCTGGGTGTCGGCCAAGAGCAACCTCCCGTCGGGGAGCCGGCACAGGCCGCTCGGCTGACGGAAGGACGCCTGCAGCGGTGGGCCCGAGGCGGCGCCGGCCAGGCCGCTGCCCAGCATGGTGCGCACCAGGGTGTCGATGCGGCGCACCCGCTGGTTGCCGCTGTCGGCCACCAGGTAGGCCTGATCGAGCGGATCCTCTAAAAGCCCGAGAGGTTTTGCAAAGCGCGCCTCGCGCATGGCGCCGTCCTGGTAGCCCGACTCGCCCGTGCCGGCGATCGTCTGGACCTGGCCCTCGATGCTCACCGAGCGAATGGCGTGGTTGGACTCGTCGGCCACCAGCACCCGGCCGCTTTGCAGCAGGTAGAGATCGATGGGCCGGTTGAAGCGGGCCTCGCCGCCGGTGCCATCCTTGAACCCGGGCTGGCCGCAGGCGCCGGCCAGGGTGGACACGCTCCCGGAGACGATCTTGCGCAGGCAGTGGTTTTCGGTGTCGGCCACGATGATGGTCCCCGCCGCGTCCACCGCCACGCCCTGGGGCCCGAAGAACAGCGCCTCGGCGATCGGGCCGTCCTTGTACCCTGGCGTCGAGCCGGCCACGGTGGTCACGGTTTTCGCTGCATCGGCGGCGATTCGGCGCAGGCGATCGTTCTGGCTGTCGGCCACCAGCACCGATCCGTCCGACGCCAACGCCAGACCCACCGGCTCGCGGAAGGTTGCCTGCGCGCCCGGCCCGTCGCCGGCGCCCGCCGTCCCGGTCCCCGCCAACACGCTCACCGCGCCATCCGGCGCGAGCAAGCGCACCGCGTGGTTGCCGCGATCCGAGAGCAGCGCCTCGCCCGAGGGCAGCGAAAGCAGCGCGCGCGGCCGGTCGAAGCAGGCGGCCGGGCCGACGCCGTCGTTGAAGCCCGCCCGCCCGCAACCGGCGAACAGGCACACGATGCCGTTGTCGGTCTTGCCGTCGCAGTCGTTGTCCACACCGTCGCAGCTACTCTCGGGGTACTCGAAGCCGCCGGGGCAGGTCCAGGCGCCGTTTTCGCAGACGGGCGGCTGGTCCTGGCAGTCGGGCAGGGTCTTGCACGGCGGCGGGCCGCCGGCGCAGGCGCCATCGCTGGCGTCCGTCCCGCCGTCCCGATCGCCCGGCCCGGGGTCCGCGCCGCCGTCCGCGTCGCCATCCCCGCCGTCGCCGGCATCGGCCGGGGCGCTGCCCTTGCGGCACAACGAGCACATCCGCCCCTCGCCGCAGGCCTCGCGCACGCACACGTACCCCGAAAGGCAACGGCCGTCCTCGCCGCAGGGCAGGCCGTCCAGCACCCCCTCGTCCACCACGCAGCTCGTGGCGGCCAGGACCATCGCCACCAACCACAACCAGCGCATCCTGTCTCTCGTCATGCGCCGAGGATGCCACCGCCCACGCGGCTTGTAAAGTCCGCAGCCTACTCTTTGTCGCCCGCGCCGTCCGGGTCGATCTCCGCCGGCGAAGGGGGCGGGGGGACATCCAGGGAGGGTAGCGCCAGCCCGGCCGGATCGAGCGGCTGGTTGTCCAGCCGCAGCCCGAACCACAGCCCTTTGGGCCCGCAGGCGCCCACCCCGTCTCCGGCGCCAAGCTCGCCTCCGGCCTTGACCGACGTCTCCTGCAACCCACATAAAACCGAGCGCAGCTCGCAAGCGTGGCGGATCTCGAGGCAGCGGCCGAGGCGCGAACTCTGGCCGGCGTACTCGACCCGGCCGTCCATGGGGGAGGAGACCGGCTCCCCGCCCCGGCATGAGAAGCGGACCCCGTCCCCTTCTCGCACCGGCCGCGCCGGGCCGGGGAGCGGCCGCGTCGCCGCCCGCGCCCGCGCCCCGCCCCCCGGCGGGCACAGACGGGGACGCGGGCCGGCCCGCCCCGGGGCGAGCCGG
>CAZLNM010000124.1:0-13053 GCA_964561025.1 uncultured Myxococcales bacterium | reverse complement strand
TGCCGTTCGACGTGCCGGACGTCGAGCTTCGCCAGCAGGAAGCCGTGGAGACCGACGTTGAGGAGGAAGACGAGGGCGAAGGCGCGGCCCGGCGAGGAGAGGAGCGCGGAGAGACCTCTCACGTCTCCCCCAGCGCCCTCGTCCCTCATGCGCGAGCCTCCGTCTCCATTCTGCGCCTCCGGCCCCCGGCCCGCAGTCCCCCGCTCCCGGTGCGCCGGCCCCCGCGCGGCCCAACGTGGTGGAGTTTCGGCACGTCACCAAGGTCTTCAACCCCGGCACGCCCAACGAGTTCACCGCCATCCGCGACGTGACCTTCACCGTGGAGGATCTGCCCGGGGTGGGCGAGTTCATCACCATGGTGGGCCCCTCGGGCTGCGGCAAGTCGACGGTGCTGCGGCTCATCGCCGGCCTCGATCCGCACCACCCCCCCACGCAGGGCGAGGTCAGCGTGCTGGGAAGGCCGGTGACCGGCCCGGGCGCGGACCGGGGCATGGTGTTCCAGTCGTACACCTCCTTCGACAACCGCACCGTGCTCGACAACGTGGCCTTCGGGCTGGAGTGCCGCGGCCTGGGCCGCAGGGAGCGCTACGAGCAGGCCCGGGAGATGATCGCCCGGGTGGGCCTGTCGGTTGCGAAGGACCAGTACAAGTACCCCCAGGAGCTCTCCGGCGGCATGCGCCAGCGGGTGGCCATCGCCCGCTCCCTCATCCTGAAGCCGCGCATCATCCTGATGGACGAGCCCTTCGGGGCGCTCGATCCCATCACCCGCCTGCACATGCAGGATCTGCTGCTCCAGCTGTGGAAGAGCGTGGAGGCCACGGTGTTCTTCGTGACCCACAGCATCGAGGAGGCGGTCTTCCTCGGCGACCGCTGCTACGTGTTCTCCAACTCGCCGGGCACCATCCTGCGCGAGCTGCGCCTGCCCCGGCCCGACCAGCCGGCCAGCGTGGTGCAGCGCGATCCGGCCTTCCAGCGCATCGCGGGCGAGCTGCGCGACATCATCGAGAAGCTGGAGGAGGGGAGGGACTGAGCCATGGCGGCCTCGGGAGGCTTCTTCAAGTACGTGAAAAGGGCCTTCCTGGTCCACTGGAACCTGCTGGCGGTGGCCGCCGGCACGGCGCTGGGGCTCATCTCGGGCCACCCCGACGTGGTGCTGCCGCTGGTGGCCGCGGGGGAGGTGGTGTACCTGGCGGGCCTGGCCACCCACCCCAGGTTCCAGACCGCCATCGATGCCGAGGAGCACAAGAGCCGGCAGCAGAGCCAGGCGGCCGTGAGCCGCGAGCGCTCGCGGCGCATGTTCGAGTCGCTGGCCCCCGAGGACCAGCGGCGCTTCGAGCGCCTGCGCGCCCTGTGCCTCAACCTGCGCGAGATCGCCACCGGCCTGCAGCCCGAGGCCGGCGGCGGCGAGGTGGTGGCCGATCTGCAAAGCAGCGGCATCAACAAGCTATTGTGGATCTACCTCAAACTCCTCTTCTCCAAGAACGCGCTGGAGCAGTTCTTCGAGACCATCGACGTGGATCAGATCAACGACAACATCCGCGGCACCGAGAAGCGCCTCAAGGAGCTGGGGGAGGAGAAGCCCGAGGAGCCCGCGGCCACGGGGCGCATGCGCAAGTCGTTGCAGGACCACCTGGCCACGAGCAAGGAGCGCCTGGCCAACTACGAGCACGCCCGACAGAACTACGAGCTGGTGCAGGTGGATCTCGAGCGCCTGTACGCGAAGATCGCCTCGCTGGGCGAGAAGGGCATCAACCGCCAGGAGCCCAACTTCATCGCCAGCGAGGTGGACGCGGTGTCGGCCTCGGTGCAGCAGACCGAGAAGGCCATGAGCGAGCTGAACTTCCTCACCGGCCTGGGGCCGAGCGACGAGCTGCCCCCGAGCCTGCTCGACGAGGAGAAGACCACCGCGGATTCCTGACGGGCCGCGCCGTCGCGGCCGGGCTTGCGGTTCGAGGGTGGTTGGGCAGGGAGTTTGGTCCGAATGGAGTCTCCACGTAAAGACGCTTCGCGTTCGCGCGACGCTTTGGCGCGACCGACCGCGAGGCCCCCACGGCCAGCGCGGAGGGTCGCCACCCGTTGACGGAAGGCTCAACGTGCGGAGGACGGCGTGTCCGACGAAAAGACCCTGATCCTGGAGAAGTGGTTCCCGCCCTGGGCCCAGCTCATGGCCGAGGCCTACGCCGCCGGGGCCAGCCAGACCTTCATCCTGCACGGCAACGTCTCCGATCTGGTGCGGGTGGAGGGCCGGGACGAGGTGAGCTACAAGATGCTGCCCGAGTTCCTGGCCACCCAGCTCTTCGGCCAGTTCGATTCGGTGGTGAGCTACGACCTGGTGAGCGGGCCGCGGGCGCTCGCCAGCACCCCGGCCCGCCTCGATCGCATCAACCGCCACATCGAGCGCTTCATCGGCCCGGTGGAGGAGCTGCGCAAGACGCGCGACCCGGCCCAGGTGCTCACCGTGCTCAACCGCTACCTGGAGCTCTTGCTGCTGCGCGAGGGTGAGCGGCTGTCGGCGGCGCTGATCCTGGACTACGCTCACTTCCTGGTGCCGTCCACCGAGGTGGCCCACACCTCGCGCGAGCTGGCCTCCAACCTGGCCACCTTGCTCAACTGGGCCAAGAGCCCGTACTTCAAGAAGTCGCCATTCGCCTTCTGCCTGGTCTCCGAGCGGCTGTCCGATCTCCACGGCGCGCTGGTGCAGAACGCCCACACCCAGAAGATCGAGATCCCCTTTCCCGGGCGCGAGGAGCGCCTGCGCTACCTGTTGTGGAGCGCCGGGGGGCGCACCTTCTCGGACCTGTGCGAGGTGCCCGCCGAGCGGCTGGCCGACCTCACCGCCGGACTCACTTTGGTCCACCTGCAGGGCCTGATGCAGCGGGCCATCCGCACCCAGAAGCGCATCCAGCTTTCCGACCTCAAGAGCTACAAGAAGGCCATGATCGAGGGCCAGTGCCAGGGGCTGGTGGAGTTCATCGAGCCGGCCCACAACCTGGACATGGTGGTGGGGCACGTCGCGGCCAAGAAGCGGCTGCAGGAGGACGCCGACCTCATCCGCCAGGGACGCCTGGACGCGGTGCCGATGGGGTATCTCTTCTGCGGGCCGGTGGGCACGGGCAAGACCTTCCTGGCCGAGTGTTACGCCGGCTCGGTGGGCATCCCGTGCCTCAAGCTCCTCAACTTCCGCTCCAAGTACGTGGGCGAGACCGAGGGCAACCTGGAGAAGATCCTCAAGGTGCTACGGGTGATGGGCCCGGTGGCGGTGATCATCGACGAGGCCGACGCCATGCTGGGCAACCGCGAGGGGGGCGGGGACAGCGGCACCTCGGCGCGGGTGTTCGGGCAGTTCGCCACCCAGATGGGCAACACCGCCTACCGCGGCAAGATCATCTGGTTCTTGCTGACCTGCCGCCCCGACCTGCTCCCCATCGACCTCAAGCGCCAGGGGCGCTGCGAGGTGCACATCCCGCTGTTCTACCCGGACAGCCCCGAGGAGATCCGGGAGGTGTTCCTGGTCATGGGCAAGAAGAGCAAGGTCGACATCCAGCCCGAGGAGCTCCCCGAGATCCGGCCCGAGCTGCGGCTCTCCGGCGCGGACATCGAGGGCATCGTCACCCGGGCCCAGCGCCTTTCGCTGATCGCCGGCGCGGACGACGTGCGGCGCGAGCACCTGCAGGCGGCCCTCGACGCCTTCGTGCCCTCGGCCGAGAGCGACGAGAAGCTCTTGCAGACCACGGCCGCGGTGCTCGAGTGCACCGAGTCGGACTTTTTGCCCGAGTCGCTGCGCAAGGAGTACACCTCCGCCGAAGGCCGCGCCACCTTGATGCGCAAGTTCCGCCGCCTGCAGATGACGGTGGACTGAGCCCCCACCGGCATGCCCTGGCGCACCGCCATCGCGGCCGGTTCGGCGGCCGTTCTGTCCGTCCCGCTCATCGTTCTGGGGGGCGACGCCGTCCGGCTGCTGGCGGTGGCCTGCCTGCTGGCCTCGCTTTCCTTCCTCGTCTCCGGCTGGCCCTCGGCGCTGTGGCGGCGCCTGCCGGAGTGGGCCCGGGAGGCCGCCGGGCCGCTTGCGCTGATCGTGATCTGCGGTGTCCTGTACGCGCCTCTACTGGTGGGCCGGTTTCCGGTCAACCACGATCACCCCGTGTTCCTCATGCAGGCCTGGGTGACGGGGCACGAGCTCATCCCCAGCGGGCGGCTCACCGGCTTTGCGCCGACCCTCTTCGCCGGCTACCCGGCGAACAGCCTCTACCCCATGGGGACGAGCCTGCTGGTGTGCCTGGTGAAGGCGCTGTCGCTCGGGCTCTTCTCCTGGGAGACGGCCTACACCTGGGCGCTCTTTTTGTCGGTGGTGGCCTACCCGCTCTCGCTCTACCTGCTGGCCCGGCGCATGGGCGGGCGGCTTGCCGCGCTCGCCGCCGGTGTTCTCGGCATCGTGGATCGCGGGGCCTGGTTCCAGGGAGGCTGGGACTTCAACCTCAACTGGGGCGTGTGGTCGATGGGGACGGCCTGCTCGCTTACGCTGGTGTCGGTCGCGCTCTTCGACAAGCTCGTGCGCGCGCCCGGGCGGCACACCTTGATCGGCGCCGCGCTGGCCATCGGCGGCAGCATTCTGTTCCATCCCATGGCGGTGGCCTTCCTGGGCGTGCTGCTCCCGCTGTACCTTCTGTGCCTTGCGCTGTTCGCCCGCCCCGGCCATCCGGTGCTATGGCTCCCGCGCGCCGCCGGGGCGCTGCTCCTGGGCGTGGGGCTTTCGCTGTTCTGGCTGCTGCCGTTCGTCGCCCGCGCCGAGTTCTACGAGCCGCTGGCGGCCGCCTGGCGCCCCTTCGAGGACAACGTGCGCGGCCTGCTCGGCGGGAACCTGCTGCTGGCCATGTCCCCGTTGCTGCTCGCGGGCGGCGTCGCCGGGCTGGCCTTCTGTTCGCTGCGGCGCAACCTGCTTTCCGTGGTGTGGCTCGCCGGCGCGGCGCTACTCCTGTTCGTCGCCAGCAACACCTTCCTGCTCGCCTTCGACGCGCTCAAGAAGTTCCCCGCGCTGGCGCAGCTCCAGCCCGAGCGATTCACCTACCTGGTGCGCGCGGCCATGCTGCTGGGGAGCGGCCTGCTGATCGAGCTGCTGGCGCGGCAGGCGTCGCCCGACCCGACCCGTCCGGGCGGGGTGCGGCTCGCCCTGCGGCGGGCCTTCGTGGCGCTGGTGCTGGCTCCGTTCGTGGTGTTCGGGCACCGGGCGGCGCCCTTCGAGCACTTCGCGCCCACCCGGCCCCTGGCATACGCCTCCGAGAGCGCCCTGTACCGCGACCTGCGCCAGGCGGCGGATTACTTGAACACCCTGCCCCGCCCGAGCCTGGGGCGCATCGCGCTGGTCGCTCCCACCCACGAGCACCTCTTGCTCGCGCTGCCGGTGTACACCGGGCTGCCGGTGTTCAAGGTGGGCTTCACGCCCGAGGACAACTACCGCCTCAAGTTCGAGTCGCGCGATCCGGCGGTGTGGCGCGCGCTGGGCGTGTCGCACGCGCTGTCCCTGGGGCCGCTGGGCGGCCCGGAGGTGGAGCTGGAGCGGCAGTTCGGGGCGCTGCGGCTGTACCGCTTCCTGCCGTTTACGCGCGAGATCGTGGCCGTGCGCGGGACGGGGCGCGCCGAGGTGCTGCGCGACGAGCCCGAGGCGCTGGACGTTCGCATCGACGGGGCGGGGCCGGACAGCCTCCTTTTCGTGGCGAAAGGGCGGTACGCCCTGTGGCGAGCCGAGCTCGACGGCCGCCCGGTGGAGATCCGGGGCGCCGTGGTGGGGGACAGCCCGCCGGTGTTCATGGAGATCCCGGTGTCCGACGGCGTGCTTCGCCTGCGCTACCGGGCCGGGGCGCCCGAGTGGATCGGCGGGATCGCCTCGTCTCTTGCGTGGCTTTTGCTGGCGGGGCTCTTTCTGCTGGGGGCGATTCCGCGCCTGCGTGCCCTTCTCGGGAGTTGGCCGGCGCGCCTTCGCGCTCCGCTTGCCGCCGGGGCCACCCTGGGGGGGCTGCTGTGCGCGGCCGTGGCGGCGCTGTGGTTCGTGCTGCGGCTCGCGCTTCCGGCGCCGTCGCCCATCCCGGGGAGCCGCGTGATCGAGGATCTGGCGAGGCGGTTGCCGCGCGCGCGGGCCGAGCTGGTCGAGGCCGGACGGGCGCTGCCATGCGCGGCCTTCGACGGGCGCAAGATCCAGTGCCCGGGGCCGGAGTGGAACTTCGCCGGCGAGGTCATCCTCGGCGCGGACCACGTGCTGCGCCAGTGTATCTGGCTGCACCCCGTGCAGGGAGCGCGCTTCGTCCTGCGCTTTCCCGAGGTGGAGTTGGGCCAGGCGCTTCAGGGCTTCATGGGGCTCGCCGACATGGTGGTCGAGCCGCCCTCGAACCATGACGTGACCCTGCGGGTGGCCGTGGAGGACGGGCCCGAGCAATCGTTCGTCTGCCCTTCCCGGCGGGGATGGAACCACTGGCGCCTGCCCACGCCCGGTCTCGCCGGCCAGCGCAGGACGGTGACCATCTCCTCGGAGGCCGCCTTCACCGGCCAGCGCCATTTCTGTTTCACCGCGTTTTCCACCATCCCCATCGAGGCGCCATGAGCCGTGAGGAACATACGGTGTTCGACTTCGCCCGCTGGCCCCGGCTCCTGCCGCCGCCGCCCCGGGCGGGGGTGCTGCGGCAGGCGCTCGAGGACTTCCAGGTCGAGGAGATCCCCGCCTATCTCCCCTGCGGCGAGGGCGAGCATGTGCTCTTCGAGATCGAGAAGCGGGATCTCACCACCGACCAGGTGGTGCGCGAGCTGGCACGCCGCCTGCGCCTCTCGAGCGGGGACATCGGGACGGCGGGGCTGAAGGATCGGCGGGCGGTGGCGCGGCAGTGGCTGTCGGTGCCGGCGCGGGCCGAGGCGGAGCTCGCGCGCCTTGACATCCCCGGCGTGCGCCTGCTTCAGCGCGGCCGCCATCGCAACAAGCTTCGCACCGGGCATCTTATCGGCAACCGCTTCCGGGTGCGGCTCTCCGGCGTGGACCCGGCGCTGGATGCCGAGGTGGACCGGCGCTGCCAGGAGCTACGCCGCCGCGGGGCGCCCAACTACTTCGGCCCGCAGCGGTTCGGGTTCGGGGGGGCCAACCGAATGCTGGGCCTGCGCATCCTGCGCGGCGAGGCGCGCTGCCCCGATCGGCGCCGGCTCCGCTTCCTGCTCAGCGCGGTCCAGTCGGATCTCTTCAACGACGTGCTGGCCCGGCGTATCCAGCAGGAGCTGTTCGAGCGGGTGCTCCCCGGCGACGTGCTGGCCCGCGACGATAGCCGGGGGATGTTTCTGTGCACCGAGCCAGCGGTGGATCAGCAACGGCTCGAGCGCTTCGAGATCCACCTCACCGGCCCCATGTTCGGCCCGGACATGCGCGCGCCCGAGGGCCGGCCGGCCGAGCTGGAGAACGCCGTGCTGGCACAGGCAAATCTTACGAGCGGCGACTTCGAGCGCTTTTCCAAACTGACCCGCGGGACCCGGCGGCCGCTGCGGGTGCGGCTCGAGGATCTCTCCTGGCAGCGGGAGGGGGACGGCATCCGCTTCGCTTTTTCTCTACCGCCGGGGGCCTACGCCACCGTGGTGCTCGGCGAGATCCTGGAGTGGGTCGAGGCGGATGGGGGGCGCGCCGAGGACGGCGCGGCTCAGGACGAGGCCAGGAGGTAGATGGCGCCTTCCTCGGAGAGGATGCGCAGGTAGCGCTTGATCCCGGCGGGGAGATCGATCCGGTCGCCGCGCTCCAGGACGATCTCGCGGTCCGAAAGCCCGATCAGGATCTGGCCCTCCACCACCCAGCGGACCTCGCGGCACTTCCCGGCGAAGGTGTGGTAATAGGTGCAGGGCGGATCGACCATACGAAACGGCTTGTAGCCCTCCTCGACCAGGAGGGACTCCAATTCTTCGCACTTGGGGAGGCGTTTGTTCTTCGGCCAGCGGAGGAGTTTGATCTCTTCGTCCAATTCCAAACTCCGTACCCCGCCTGTAATGTTCTATATACCCGAGATTCGCGGGTGTGGCAAGGCCAGAAATCGCAGATTGTTTCAATCTTGCTGAAACGCCGTCCGGAAACCCGAAAGCGTCAGGATGGCGTGGTGGGCCGCGATCAGGCCGACAATACCCGGAATGGTGGGGAGGCTGCCGAGGGCTTTGCGGGGACGGCCCCGCCGGGTTTCGTCAGGCTCGTCCTCGGAGCCTTCCGATTCGGCCAAGGCCTCCTCGACGGAAAAGACGCAAGGGACGTCGAGGCTCGCCTTGGCCTTGCGAAGCGCCTTTCGGACCCGCTGCGCCAGGGGACAGGACTCGCTCTCGGACAGGCGGCCAAAGCGCACGGCCGCCGGATCGAGGCGGCGGGCCGCTCCCATGCAACTGATGATGGGGATGGCGCGAGCCTGGCAGGCCTGGATGAGCGCCACCTTGGGCGAAAGCGAATCGATGGCGTCCACCACCAGGTCCGGCGGCCCGGCCAGGACCTGGTCCAGCGTGTCTCGGTGAACGAAGACAGACAGGGCCTCCAGCGCGGCGTCCGGCGCCACGTCGCGCAGGCGCTCCCGCGCCACCTCCGCCTTGGGCCGGCCCAGCGTCGAGCATGTGGCCCATAGCATGCGGTTCAGGTTGGTCTCGCGTACGCGGTCGAAATCCACCAGCCGCAGCCGCCCGGCCCCGGCCCGGGCCAGCGCCTCGGCCGCGTAGGAGCCGGCCGCCCCGAGCCCGATCACGGCGACGAAGGAGGCGCGCAAACGCTCGACGGCCCGGTCGCCGAGCAGCAGCCGGGTGCGCCTCAGGCGTTCGGGGAGGGGCATGGATGCTCCGGCGAAAGCAGCACGGGGTAGGCCTTTCCGAGGAAGCGGCGGGCGTTGTCGCACAGGCGTGCGCAAAGTTCGTCCTCGCCGAGCCCGCGCAGCCGTGCCACCTCGCGGACGATGGCGGGCAGGTTGCCGGGTTCGTTGCGATACCGCCCGCTCTCTGGTGTGGGGAGGCGGTACGGCGGCGGCGGCGGCAGGTCCGGCGAGTCGGTCTCCAAAAGCAGCCGGTCGATCGGTGAGGCGAGCAGGGCCTCCCGGCCGCGTCGGTTTCCCGGATGGAGCACGGTGCCGGCGAACGAGAAGAAAGCCCCGCGCGCGGCGAGCTCGCGCATGGCCGGCGGGGGCGCGGCGCAGGCGTGGATGAGCATCCCCGCGGGGAGATCCGGCTCGGAACGAAGCACGGAGAGCAGCCAGTCGAAGGCCCGCACGCAGTGTACGAACACCGCCCGCTCCAGCCGGCGGGCGAGCGCGAGCTGCTCGCGGAACACGCGCTCCATGTCGTCCTCGTCGCGCTCGCGCAAGAAGCGGTCGAGGCCGATCTCGCCGACGGGGACGGGACATTCGGCGAGCCGGCGCTCCAGGCGCTCGCGCCACTGTGGGGAGCGGTCCCTTACATACCAGGGGTGCAGGCCGTAGGCCGGCAGCACCGACGCGTCCGCCGCCGCGAGCTTCCAAAGCTCGTCCCAGTCCCGCTCGCTGGTGCCGTTGCACAAGAAGAAGCGCACGCCGCGCTCCCGGGCCCGGTCCAACACCGCCTGGCGGTCGGCGGCGAACGCCTCGTCGTGAACGTGGCAGTGGGCATCGATGAGCGGAGCGCTCGGCATGGGGGCAGTGTACGGCCGCCGCCCGCGGCTGGCAACGGCGACGCGGATCGGCTTGCGGCGGGAGGCCGGGCGCGATAGGAAATGATCATGAGTCCTTTTCTGCGGCTCGGGACCGCCTGCCTCGTGCTCGGCCTGATCTCTTCGGTCTGTCGTGCCCAGGAGCCCGCCGGCACGGAGCGGAAGATCGTCTTCGACCAGCGGTCGGATTTCGGCCGGGTGCTGGTGGTGGATCAGGGCTCGCTGCGCTCGTTGCGTTTCGGCAGCCCCGACGGCGACACCGAGAGCCAGATCGACCTTTCGCGCCCCGAGGCGATCATGCTGGACTGCATTCGTTACGCGGCCATCGCGCTCGGGTACACCCAAACGGTGCGCCGGGCGCTGGTGCTGGGGTTGGGCGGCGGGAACTTCCCCATGATGCTGCGGCGCGCGCTGCCCCGGGCCTTCATCCGGGCGATCGAGATCGATCCCGTGGTGGTGGAGGTGGCGCGGCGGTACTTTTTCCTGGCCGAGGATCGCCGCTTGCAGGTGGTGGTGGCCGACGCGCTGCAATACATATCCCGGGACCGCGAGCGCTACGACCTCATCTTCCACGACGCCTACCCCGCGGACGGGACGCTGGGGGCCCTGTGGCAGGAGGAATTTCTTATGGCGCTGCGCGCCCGCCTCGAACCCGGCGGCGTGCTGGTGGCCAACGTGGCGACGGCCACGGGGCGCATCGCGCCCGAGGTGCTGCGCGCCTTCCGGGCGGCGTTCCCCGACATGGCCTGCTTTTCCACCGAAGAGCGGCTCAACGTGATCCTGATCGGCGCGCAGGAGAGCTCGGCGCTGCTTTCGAAGACCACCCTGGAGGTCAGGGCCCGGGAGCGGGGCCGCGCGCTCCGTCTTCCTTTCGACCTCGCCGCCATCGCCGCGCGGATGGGAACCGGCTGCCAGCCGGAGGAAGAACACGAAAGGTAATGGCGCAGAAGCGCGGTTGCCTTTGATGCCGGTTCTGGTAGCCTGCGTTCATGGAGACAAGACGCATCGCCGCCCTGTTCGACTTCGACGGGACGCTCACCCGCCGCGACACCATGCTGCCCTTTCTGTTGTTTATCCTGCGCAAGAACCCGCGCTCGCTCTTTTCCTTGCCCCGGCTCGGGTTCCTGGCCACGCCGTACGCGCTGGGGTTGCTCTCCAAGGAGTCGATCAAGGGTGCTGCGCTGCACCTTTGGCGGCGCGTTCCTGAGAACCGGCGCCAGGAGATCCTCTGCGAGTTCTACGACGACGCCATCCGGCCCCGGCTGCTCTCCGCGGGTGTGGCCCGGCTCGAATGGCACCGGGCGCAGGGGCACCTGACCGTGATGGTTTCCGCCAGCGTGGACAGTTACCTTTCGCTGGTCGCCGAGAGGCTTCAGTTTGGGCACCTTCTGTGCACCCGCACCGAGCTCGAGCCGGCGCCGCGGGTGAGCGGCCCGAACTGCTACGGCGAGGAAAAAGTTCGGCGCCTGCGGGCCGAGCCGTGGTTCGGCGAGGTGGACTGGGCCGCCTCCTACGCCTACAGCGATCACATCTCCGATCTTCCCATGCTGAGGCTGTGTGGCCGGCCCGTGGCGGCCAATCCCAAGCCCGATCTGCGCCGTCTGGCACGGGCCGAGAACTTCGAGATCGTGGACTGGTAGCCGCCGCTCGAGGTTTTATTTTGTTCAGATCTATCTTGGCAGCAGGTTTTCTCCGAGATCCTCTTAGGGCTTTTTTATTGGTAGCAGGTTTTTCCAGGTTCTGTGTCAGGGGCTCAAGGGGCAGAGCACGGCTGCGACATTCAGGAATTCGGGGGACGGTCGCGGGGAGAGGAGAGGGCGCCGGCGCTCAGGCCACGTTGAGCAAGGCGCCGCACTTTCTGAGCTTGCGGGCGATGTCCCGGTTGCGGCGGAGGAAGGTGTACTCCTCCTGGGTGAGGTAGGCCACGCGGGAGCAGTGGATCTCGTCGTTGCGGATGTTGAGCACGATGCGCCCGGACCGCGGATCGAAGCAGATGGTGATGGTGCGCTTGGTGGTGGGGTCGAGGATCTCCTCCTCCAGCGCTCGCAGGTGGCGGTGAATGCGCAGGGCCCGCAGGGCGACCGGATCGGTGAAGTTGAAGAACTGCTTGTTGCGAGAGCTGTCCTTGGTCTGCTCGCGAAGCCGCTCCACGATGGAGTAGAGATTGGAGCCGCAGTACTTCTTGTTCCTGCTCTTTCCCATGTCATCTCTCCCTTTCATCGGAAGCCAATGGTCGGCGAGTTGAAACAATTGTGAACGACAACCACCATGCTTCACCTGTTAGCAACGCCGGTGCCAACATGAAAAAACGAATATCGAGCCTGTAATGGTCTGAAAAACTGTTACTTTATTCTCAAGGCCGGCAACATGTGGCCCCATGTGGGATATGATAATTGCGACAATGATGTCGTACTGGCGTAGTCAGAGGCCAAATTGTTCAGATATCCCGTGCTGTCGCTCGTAACGTCCCGATAAAAAATAAAAATATCAGAAACAGGGGGGGACAGGCCCCCGTTTGCCCGTTTGCAAGGTACGCTTGTTCCCGCTCGTTCCCATCCCTGTGGGGTTTTTTCCTGGTGCAGGTGACTTGTGTCGGCTTGACCACAGTTGCGGGGTACGCGTACTATCCCGGCATGAGAGAACACCTTCGCCTGCGCCAGGTTTTCGTGGCCATGCTGGTTCCGCTGGTGATCGGTTGCGCGCCGCCGACCGCGGGCCAGGTCCGGCGTCCGGCGGGAAAGGCCGACGCGGCCCAGAATCATTCGAGTGGCCGGAACCTGTCGGAAAATGCCGTGCACCACTACCTCAAGGCGACCATGCTCGAGCAACAGGGCCGGTTGGAGCCGGCCATCACCGAGCTTCGCCTGGCGCTCGCCTACGACAACCAGTCGCCGCTCCTGCACACGCGGCTCGGCACCTGGCTGGCCCAGCTCAACCTGTGGAAGCCCGCGGCCCAGGAGGCCGAGGCGGCGCTGGCGCTCGAGCCGCATTACCCCGAGGCGTTGGAGCTGCTGGGCCAGGCGCGGCTCCAGGACGGCAAGCTGGACGAGGCGGCCGGGATCTTTCGCCGGATCATCGCATCGGATCGCAAGCGGGTCTCGGCCTACGGCTTACTGTCGGAGGTGATGCGGCGCAAGGGCGACAAGAAGGCGGCGGTGGCCGTCCTCGCCGAGCTCACCGAGGCCAACCCGGAGTCGGCCGAGGGTTTCCGCCGCATCGCCGAGCTGTCCTTCGAGCAGGGAGACGAGGCGCGCGCCGAGGCGGCCATGCGCCGGGTGGTGGAGCTGGAGCCGTTCGACGTGGACACCATCCGCACCCTGGCCTCGCTGCTGGAGCAGCAGGGGCGGTACCCCGAGGCCATCAAGATCTTCACCGAGGCGCTGGAGTAC
>CAZLNM010000123.1:0-13271 GCA_964561025.1 uncultured Myxococcales bacterium | reverse complement strand
CACGATGTCCGAAATCCGGACGGCAAAACCGGGGAAACCGGGGTGGGTGGAACCGTTTATGGGATACTTCGCCAAGACTTTCTAAAAGTGCTTGGATGCGCTAGAAAGGCAATGGGTGGGTGCGGAGGTGGACCATGCGATGGACGAGATGGATCATTTACCGGTTGCTCGCGGCCGCGGCGCTCGTCGTCCCGGCCTGCCAGGAGTACTTCGATGGCGGCGAGTCTTGCCAGACTATCTCTGACTGCAACTCCGGCAAGACCTGCGGCCACCTGATCGATTGCGTGAACAACCTGTGCGACAGCGCAAAGACCGTGGACGTGCCCTGTCCCCAGGAGTGCGTGCGCGACGAGGATTGCGTGCGGGTATCCTCCGACTGTTGCCCCTGCGAGCTGGGCGGGCCGGAGGTCGCGGTGGCGGCGGCCAACCTTGCGCAGTTCAACGAGGAGCGTGACCGGCGCTGCGCCAACGTGGATCCGCAATGCCCCGGGTACAACGCCTGCACCGATCGCCCGCCGAAGTGCCAGGGCGGCGTGTGCGCGCTGCTGGGCGAGGGGTGCCGCTGCGCCGAAGGCTGGAGCCCGGTGTGCGTCGCCTCCGTCCCCGGCATGCCCATGGGCGCCCCCTGGACCTTCCCCAACCCCTGCCAGGCCTCCTGCGCCGGTTTGCAGCCGTTCTATCCCGGGCGCTGCGATTGCCAGCGCGACTGCGCCGTGGCCGACCCGGTGTGCGCCGCCAACGGCGCCAGCTACGTTTGCGGCGCGGCGGAGGCCGAGTGTAGTGGCCAGGCGGTCCGTTACCCGGGCGAGTGCAGCCCGGCCTGCGACGCCTGCGAGGCGCTGGGGCGGCCGTGGCGAGCGGTGTGTGGCGCGAACTTTACGACCTACCCGGACGCCTGCTTCGCCGATTGCCAGGAGCAGCCGTTCTGGCACTACGGCGAGTGCAAGAGCGGTGAGGGCGAACGTTGCGGGGGGCTGGTGTCCCGGCCCTGTCCGGACGATTCGTTCTATTGTATCAACCTGCGGCCCGGCTGCATGGACTGCCCGGGGGTGTGCCTGACCCCCGGCTCCTGCTACGAGAACGCCCACTGCGACCTCCAGCCGCTCGAGCCGGGTCAGTGCAAGGGCTCCTTCCAGTGCCTCGACCACGCCTGCACCTGGGTGTGCCTGCCGTGACCGTGGGGTGACGCCGCGTCTCTCACCCTTGCCAGCGATCAAGTTCTGGCCTAAAGCGCATCCAGAAGAGAATCGCGGGCGCCTCCTTCCTCTTTGAGCATGTTCTCGATGAAGTTCGGGAGCTGTCCGGTCGCGCGAATGCGGGGCCGAAGCAGCCAGCACGTTCGCGCGTGAAAGAAAGCATTGGTGGCTTGATGGTGATGCCGAAAGAGCAAGCGCGGTCAGACGCGTCTTTGCGGTGGCCGCATGTTGCCGGGGTGGTTTCGCTTTATCCGGGAGGAGGTTCGTGGTAAACAAGCGCCGATGAGCGGCGCGCTCCAGATGGAACGTACGGTGGAGGGCGGGGAGGTGCGCCTGCGGCTGCGCGGCCGGCTGGATCGCCAGGCGGCGCCGCTCTTGCTCGAGTGGCTGCGCACCTGGTTGCCGGGGGCCGGCGAGAAGGCCGCGCTGGATCTGTCCGAGGTGGAGTACCTCGACAGCGCCGGGGTGGCCGTGCTCTCGGAGGCGCTGCGGCTGGCCCGGGAGCGCAAGCAGTCTCTCTCCTTGGCGAACCTCAGCACTCCGGCGCGAAAGACGCTCGAGATCTTCCGCTGGCAGGGCGTGGACCTCGAGGTGCCGGAGCGGGCGGGCCTGTTCGAGGGACTGGGCGAGCGCGCCCTGTCGCTGCTCTCGGGGCTCCGCAAGGTGGGGATGCTGGCCGCCGACACCTTCACCTGGGCGCTGGCCGGGCCGTTCACCGCGCAGCCGGGGCACCCGCGCGGCGAGATTCTGCGCCAGTCCATTTTGCTCGGCTCACGGGCCTTCGGCATCGTGGCGCTGCTGTCGCTGCTCATCGGGCTGACCCTGGCCCTGCTCTCGGCGGCGCAGCTTCGGCAGTTCGGCGCCAACATCTACGCGGCCAACCTGGTGGCGGTGGCCATGACCCGCGAGATGGGGCCGCTGCTCACCGCGGTGATCGTGGCCGGGCGCTCGGGCTCGGCCATCGCCGCCGAGATCGCCACCATGCGGGTGACCGAGGAGATCGACGCGCTGGAGTCCATGGGCTTCTCGCCGGTGCGCTTCCTGGTGGTGCCCAAACTGTACGCAGTCACCATGACCCAGCCGCTGCTTACCCTGGTGGCCGACGCCTGCGGCGTGCTGGGCGGCATGTTGGTGGGGGCGCTGTTGCTGCAAGTGCCCATGCCGGCCTTCCTGCAACAGTGCGCCGACGCTTTGCGCACCAAGGACCTGGTGATCGGGCTGCTCAAGAGCCTGTCCTTCGGCTGGATCATCCTGCTCACCGGAGCCCACTGCGGCCTGCAGACCAGCGGGGGCGCACAGGGGGTGGGCATCTCCACCACCCGCTCGGTGGTGCTGTCGATCTTTCTGGTGATCGTGGCCGACTGCGCCTTCAGTCTGGCCTTCTATAGTTGAGGCGCCATGGACGAGCTCGTGCTCGAATACCGGGACGTGATGCTGGGCTACGAGGAGGCGCCGGTGCTCACCCGTGTGGACCTGCAGGTGCGGCGCGGGGAGCTCCTGGTCATCGCCGGCTCCAGCGGCTGCGGCAAGAGCACCCTGCTCAAGGCGGCCATCGGCCTGCTGCCCGCCTGGGAGGGCCAGGTGCGCCTGTTCGGCCAGGACGTGGCGGCCGCCTCCGAAAAAAGCCTGGCGGAGCTGCGCGCCCGCACTGGCATGCTGTTCCAGGGCGGTGCCCTGATCAACTCGCTCACCATCACCGAGAACGTGGCCCTGCCGCTGGAGCACCGCTCGGGCCTGCCGCCGCGCGTGCAGGAGGAGCTGGTGCGCATGAAGCTGGCCCTGGTGGGGCTCGAGGCCCACCGGCACAAGACGCCGCCCCAGCTCTCCGGCGGCATGCGCAAGCGGGCCGCCCTGGCCCGCGCCCTGGCCCTGGATCCCGAGCTGCTCTTGTGCGACGAGCCCTCGGCCGGGCTGGATCCGGTCACCGCGGCCGGGCTCGACGAGCTGCTGCTCCACCTGCGCGAGGCGCTCGGCATGACCCTGGTGGTGGTGACGCACGAGCTCAGCTCCATCGAGACCATCGCCGACCGGCTGGTGATCATGGCCGGCGGCGGGGTGGCCTTCGATGGATCACTCGCGCAGGCGAAACAGTCCGGGCTGGCGGCGGTGCAGGACTTCTTGCAGCGGCGGCCGGCGGAGGTCGGCGCCCTGGGACCGTCGCTTCTCGAGCGGGCCCGGGAAGGCGAAAGCGAGGTGCGCGGATGATCACCCGCGGACAGAAGATCCGGCTGGGCCTGTTCGTGGCCCTGTCTTTGCTCGCGCTGGTGGGGTTCCTGGCGGCGGTGCTGGGATCGTTCTTGTGGGAAGACCGCGACCGGTACTGGGTGCGCTACGACATCTCGGTGTCCGGCCTGGAGATCGGCGCCCCGGTCAAGTACAACGGGGTGCGGGTGGGTCGGGTGGAGGAGATCCGCATCGACCCCAAGGAGGTGAGCCGCACCCTGGTGTCGATCTCCCTGCAGACCGGCACGCCCGTCAAGGAGAACACCCAGGCGGTGCTGAACGTGCAGGGCATCACCGGGCTCAAGTTCATCGAGCTGGTGGGCGGGACCTCGGAGGCGGCCGTGCTCGCCCCGGGCTCGGAGATCCCGGCCGGCACCTCCACCGTGGACAAGTTGACCGGGCAGGCCGAGACCATCTCCATCAAGGCGGAGCTGCTCCTCAACCAGCTCCTGGAGCTCACCAGCGACGAGAACCGCGCCCTGCTCGGCAACGACCTGGAGCGCCTCGGCGACCTGATGCAGAGCACCGAGAAGATGGTCAAGCAGAACAGCGAGCCCCTGGAGCGCCTGCTGCGCTCGCTGGCCGGCGCTTCGGAGCAGGTGGGCGAGACCCTGACCGAGTTCCGCCGCACCCTGCAAGAGGTCCGCGAGGCGGTGGCCGCGGTGCGCCGCGCCGCTGAGGGGGTGCTGGACGGAAAACGGGTGGCCGCGCTGCTCGACGAGGGCCGGGCCACCCTGGAGGACGTGCGCCGCCGCGCCGGGGCCGAGGAGCTCGGCCGGGTGACCAGCGGGCTCAACAGCCTGCTCGCTCGCCTCAACGCCCTTAGCGAGAAGCTGGACACCCTGGTCAACCGCAGCCGCGAGGACTGGCAGGCGGGGTTGCGCTTTTTTGCCGAAACCAGCGAGAATCTGCGCGACTTCAGCCGGCTGATCCGCGAGGACCCCTCGCGCCTGCTGCGCTCGCCGGATCGGCGGGAGCGGTCGTTGCCCTGAGGGGCGCGCCGCCTCGGGAGGAGACATGATCGGAACGCCGCCGTCGCGAAAGCACCCGGATCTCGAGGATCGGTGGGCGGGGCCGTCGGGCAAGATGCGCGTGGCGCGCGCCGCCCTGATCGCGGGCGCGCTGCTGTGCGCCTGCAGCGCCGTTCCCGAGAACCGCTACTTCATGATGGCCTACGCCCTGCTTCCGCCCAAGCCCGCGCCCCGCGTCGACGCCACCATCCGGGTGCGCCAGTTCGACATCACCCCGGCCTACGATCAGGAGCGGCTGGTGTACCGCTACTCGCCCTTCGAGTTCCAGTACTACAACTACATGCTGTGGGCGGTGAAGCCGCAGAAGATGCTCACCGATCTGTTTCGCAAGCAGCTCTCCCACTCGGGGCGCTTCGCCGCGGTGGCCGGCGAGTTCGGCGAGCAACGCCCCGACTACGAGCTGTCCGGCATGGTGGAGGCCATCGAGGAGCTGGACGCGGGCGACGAGTGGTTCGCCCACCTGAACATCACCTTGCGTCTCAGCCGCTACGGCCAGGAGCAGGCCCTGTGGACCGGCGTGATCGAGCAGCGCCGCAAGGTGTTCAACAAGCAGCCGGTGTACGTGGTGAAGGCGCTCAGCGAGATCCTGGAGCAGGAGACCGACCGCATCATCGACGAGCTGGCGAGCTTTTTGGCCGCCCACGCCGCGGCGCCGAAAGAGAGATCGCGGCCCGAGGCGCCCGCCAGCGGAGAGCGCCCATGAACGCCGGCCGCATCTTGATCGCCGGCCTGGGACTCCTCGTCAGCGCGAACCTGCGGGCCCAGGAGGCCGCCGAGCCGCCGCCCGCCGGCAACCCCGCTCTCGAGCGCCCGCCGGGTTGGTGGATGCCGCCGCCGCAGGAGCAGCTCGACCGCGACCCCGAGCTCATCCCGGTGGGCCGGGGCTGCGTCTTCGTCCCGGCCATGAGCGATCCTTTGGCGGAGCCGCCCTTCGTGGTGATGCAGGACGGGGAGCGGGTGGAGAGCCGCAACACCAGCCGCAAGGCCATCGTGCCGCCGGGGCGCTACCAGGTGCTGGTGGGCTCCGGGGTCGAGACCCAGATGCTGGAGCACGAGGTCGAGGTGTTCGAGGGCCACTGCACCCTGGTGAAACCCGACTGGGCCGGCCTGGTGGTGCACGTGGTGGACGAGCGCGGGGCGCAGATCCGCGGCACCTACGAGATCTTCGCCCTGCCCTCCGGCGAGGACTACGGGCTGGGCCTGGGCGCCGACGAGTCGCGCGGCGAGTCTTTGCGCACCTGGCTGCTCAGGCCCGGGCGCTACATGATCACCGCGGCCGGCGAGACGCCGCGGGCGCGCACCGACTTTGTCACCGTGAACCTCGACGCGGGCGAGCTGGTGCAGTTCACCCTGGTGCAGGAGGCGGCCACCGGGCGCTTCCTGGGCGGCGGCGTGGTGGATCGCTGGGAGGGCAAGACCGAGTACCGCAACTGGCGCTTCGGGCTGGTGGTGGGCGGCGATCTCTTGTGGAACCGCAACGACCAGGTGGTCGGCGTGGCCTTCGGCAACTCGGTGACCTTCAACGCCTTCATCGACGCCAGCGTGCGCTACCTGCACCCGCGCCACCTGATCTACGCCCGGCTCCAGATGGACGAGGGGCAGAGCTCGCGCATCGGCATCGATCTTACCGACATGAAGCTCACCAAGACCATCGACGAGATCCGGCTGGACTCGCTGTACACCTTCCGCCTGCTCTCCTGGCTGGGGCCGTACCTGCGCTTCGGGCTGGGCAGCAACCTGTTCCCGGGCAAGATGCTCTTTGCAGAGGGAAGCGTGCCGAACGTCCTGGTGATCGACCCCGCCGGGGCCGTGGTGCGCCGGGAGCAGAACCCGTCCGAGCTCCGGCTGGCCGACCCCTTCGACCCGCTGCTGCTCAAGGAGGGCACCGGGGTGGCCTTCGACCTGGTGCCCTCGCTGCCCTTCGACATCCACGTGCGAGTGGGTTTCGGGGCGCGCCAGTACCTGGTGCAGTCGCTGCTGGTGGAGCGGCCCCGGCGCGCGAGCGACCCGGTGGCCGAGTGCCAGGATCCGCAGAACCGCTGCTTCGACCAGAAGCGCGGCAGCGACCTGCTCGGCCTGGAGGCCACCCTGATCGGCTCGGCGCGGCTGCTGCGCTTCCTCATGCTGGACACCGAGCTGGACACCCTCATCCCCTTCTACTCCAGCAGCGACAGCACCGAGCCGCTCATCAACTGGCGCAACACCATCAGCCTGCGCCTGGTGTCGTTCGCCTCGCTGGCCTACGTGGTCAAGCTGGACTTCAACCGCCAGCTCAGCAAGTACCTGCAGGTCGAGCAGCGGCTGCTTCTGCGTTTCACCTTCGACATCCTGTAGCGCGGAGCAAACACGGTGCTTTTCGCCATCTCGTGGTCGATGGTGTGGCTGCTGGCCGGCGCGGCGGAAATTGCGCCGCCCTTGCATGTCCCTGCGGGGGCCCTGGACCCCCGGCTGCTGCCCCCGGCCGTGGGCGATGACACCGCGCGCATCCGTCTGGTGCAGGCCCAGGGCAGCGCCCGCGACCTGGCCGCCTGGCTCGAGCGGCAGGGAGCAAAGGTGCTCTCGTACTATTCGGAGCAGGCGCTGGTGGTCCGCGTGCCGCCAACGGTGCGCCCGGAGCTGATCCCGGGCGTGCGCTGGCAGGGCGCGCTGCGGCCCGCCTGGAAGCGCTCGCCCCGCTTTTCCCGGCCGACGCATGAAGACCGCGTGCGGATCTGGGCCTGGCCCGGCGTGTCGCTGCGGCCGCGGCTGGGCGAACTCGCCGCCCAGGGGGAGCTGCTGGGGTTCTCGGACGATAGCGCCGGCACCGGCCACGCCGTGCTGCGCCTGCCGGCCGGCCGCCGCGAGACCGCCCTGGAACGGCTCGGCGAGATCGAGGAGGTGGCCTGGCTCGAGCCCTACCGCGAGGTGGTGTTCTGCAACGACGACTCCGCCTGGGTCATCCAGAGCGGCGACGCGGCGGGGAAGACCACCCCGCTCTTTGCGCGGGGGCTCTCCGGCTTCGGCCAGATCATCGCCGTGGCCGACAGCGGGCTGGACACCGACGCCTGTCAGTTCCGGCTCTCCGCGGACGCGGCGGCGCAGACCCGCTACAACACCACGCAGCCGCCCGACGCCCAGGTGACCGACGCCGGCAACAAGGTGCTGGCATACTACCTGCTGTCCGGCGCCAGCGCCTACGACGATCGCTCCAAGCTGGCCCACGGCACCCACGTGGCCGGCTGCGCCGCCGGGGACAACTTCGCGACTCTGGCCTCCGGAAGTTTGGCGGGCCGCGATCACGGGGACGGCATGGCCCCCGGGGCGCGCCTGGTCATCCAGGACATCGGCCGGCGCGACGGCAACCAGGCGGGCCTGCCCGACTCGCTGGTGGATCTCTACCGCCAGGCCTACGACTCCGGCGCGCGCATCCACAACAACTCCTACGGCTACCCCGATCCCGACGTCTCCTACGGCGGCAACTCGCGCGAGGTGGACGAGGCCGCCTGGCGCATGCCGGAGCTGCTCATCGTGTGGAGCGCCGGCAACCTGGGCCCCGACCCGCGTACCCTGGACGGCATGGGCGCCACCGCCAAGAACTCGCTCACCGTGGGCGGCTCGCTGGCCGGGGCCAGCCGCGGCGGCGAGGGGGTGTGCGCCTTCAGCTCCCAGGGCCCGGCCGGGGACGGCCGCCTCAAGCCGGAGCTGGTCGCGCCGGGCGCGGTCAAGTCGGCGCTCGAGACCGCCTGGGTGGCGCAGCCGGGGACCGACATCTACGGCCAGCCGCAGGCCGACACCACCACCGATCCCCCCAACGACAACTGCGCGGTGGACAGCGGCTACCGGGTCGGCACCAGCTTCGCCGCGCCGCTGGTGGCGGGCGCCGCGGCGCTTTCGCGACAGTACTTCATGGAAGGCTTCTACCCCTCGGGGCGGCGAACGCCGGCCGAGGGTTTTGTCCCCTCGGCGGCCCTGCTGAAGGCGGTGCTGCTGGCCGCCGCCGAGAGCATCGACGGGCCGCTGTACGACACCTCCACCGGCCCGCGGCTGGCCGATCTCGAGCCGGCCCCGACGCCCGTGCAGGGCCTCGGGCTGCCGCACCTGGACCGGGCGCTCTTCTTCGATGGGGACGCCGAGAGCTTGGCGGTGCTGACCGACACCTGGTCCGATGGCGTCGATCGCGGCGCGGCCCGCAAGCTGCCGCTCTCCGAGGGCCAGAGCCACGCCTTTTTGCTGCGCGCGGTGCGCCCAGGCACGCCGCTTCGGCTATCGTTGGCGTGGACCGATCCCCCGGCCGCGGCCGGAGCGGGTTCAGCCCTGGTGAACGATCTCGATCTCGTCGTCGAGGACGACCGGGGGGTCTTGTACCGGGGCAACGTGAACTTCGAGAACAATCGCAACGCCCCCGCCGGCGCCGCCGCGCCCGACGGCACCAACCCGCACGAGATCCTGATCCTGGACGTGGCCGAGGCGGGCGATCTCCACGTGCGGGTCACCGGCCGGCGCGTGCCCGGGAACGGCATGACCAGCCCCTACCGCTCGGACCGGCAAGGCTACGCGCTGCTGGCCGTGGGCGACTTCGCCGAGGCCTGCGACCAGGATCCCTGCCCGGGAAGCGACGGCGGGGTCCCTGACGGCGCCGACGCGCAAGACGGGCAGGACGGGCCCGACACCCTTGCGGACGGCGATGACGGAAGCGGCGATGGCGCTTTCTCCCCTGACGCGGACGGCGCCGCCCCGGACGAGGGCGATCCCGCGAGCGGCGATGATGGCGGAGCGAAGACGGAAGGCAATTCGGTCGAGGGCGGATGCGCTTGCGGCGGCGCGGGGCCGCAGCTCGCGCTGGCCGCGCTCGTTCCCCTGGCCTGGAGGCGGCGGCATGGCGCGCGCGGCTGAGATCGCGCTCGTGATGTGCCTCTGCGGCACCGCCCTGGCCGCCTCGCCCGAGATCCGCTTCGAGGGCAACGTGGCCATCATCGACGAGGTGTACCGGACGGTGCTGGAGCTCCCGCGCGGGGCGGCGGCGGACGAGGCCACCGCCCGCCTGGTGGAGCGGCAGCTGCAAGAGTTTTTACACCGCAGCGGCTACGAGCTGGCCCGGGTCGATGCCCGTCCCGAGGGTCGGGCCATTGCCGTGACCATCGACGAGGGGCGGCTCGACAAGATCGTGTTCACCGGGGTGGGCTCGCTGAAGACGCTGCAGTTCAAGCTCGACCTGGACATGCCGCACCACGTCTTCAACCGCTTCTACCTGGAGCGACAGCTCGACGAGCTTCACAAGCGCTACGGCACCGAGGTCCCCAGCTATCGTTTGGTCACGGTGCGCGAGGTCCCCCACCGCGGCCCGCAGATCCGCCGCCTGGGGAGGTTCCTGGGCCAGGAGATCATCCCGCCGGGGAGCAAGATCAGCCTCTTCGTGCGGCTGGGTGGGCGGGAGTGGGACACCGGGCTCAGCCTGGACCTGCAGTACGATTTTCCCGATGGGCTGGAAGGCGTGGTGGCCTACCGCGGCACCGATCTCCTGTTCCGCCACGATCGCTGGCTGGCCAGCGGGGTGCTGGGCGGCAAGCTACGCGATGACCTCTCCGACGGCGACACCTACCCGGTGCTGTCTCACTCCGGGGCCGAGCTGCGCTGGTACACCCCGCCCTTCATCCGCCGGCTGCTGCGCGCCTTCCTGTCGCTGCAGAGCGACCTGGTGAGCCGCCAGCGCCAGGACCTCAACCTGGAGATCTTCTATCGCGAGTTCCTGGACGCCACCCTGAACCTCTCCTTCGAATGGCGCCGCCGGATCGGGCTCTCGCTGGGCGGCGGCATGCGCGAGAAGTTCCTCTTCGGCCTCGAGCCGGTGACGGCCGACCCGGTGCCGCTCGAGGCGGGCGCGCTGGCCGAGCCATTCATCATCGGTCGCGCCGAGCTCTTGTTCAACCCCGACGAGGAGCGGCGCGATCGGCGCCGGCGCCTGGTGGCGGAGGCCCGCCACCACTGGGTGGAAGGCAGCAAGCCGTACGGGCGCGTCTCGCTGCAGGGCCAGTGGTTGTGGGCCTTCGGCTACCACGACCTGTGGCTCAAGACCCGCGGCGCCCTGCTGTACGGCGCGGTGCAGGCCGACGACGAGGAGCCGGTGGGCGGGCGCTACCTGCGAGGCGTGTTCGGGGATCGCTACTACGTGCGCGAGGTGGGCGGGATCTCCGCCGAGTTCCGGCTGTCGCTGGCCCGGGACCTGTTCAAGCTGAGCGTCTTCCACGACGCGGCGCTGTTCGGCTCGATCGAGCGGGCCAGCGACGCCGAGACGCTGCGCGTGGCGAACTCCTTCGGCGCAGGCTTCCACGCCCTCATCCTGGACGTGATCCAGTTCGACATCTACGCCGCCTTCGGCTTCACCTCCGAGGAGGGCGACTTCGACTACGGGCTCTCGGCAAGCTTAAGCAAGGTGTTCTAGCCCGCCCGCGGCGGCGAAGGGATGTGTCGCCGCGCCCTGTTCCCGTCGGCACTGGCCAACCAGGTGGGATCTTGGAAAGCGCCAAGGATCGTGCGTCCGAACGCGCTGGCTCTTTCGGCCCCGCGTTCGGACGCGCGCGGGGAAAAGACATCCTGGTTTTGCGATCCGCCCACCGGCGGCGGGATGTTGATTTCGCGCGGCGGGTGGATTACCTTCGGCCGCGACTTCGGAGGTGACCATGGAACTCGCTCGCGAACAGGCATCCACTCGCAACCTCTGGCTGTTGCGAGAGATCGGCATCGTCTCGGTCCTTTCGGCCTTCACGGCGCTGTGCGCCCACGTGGCCATCCCGCTGCCCTGGACACCGGTACCCGCCACCCTTCAGGTGGCGGCGGTGATCTTCGCCGGGGCGGCCGCCGGCCCCTGGCGCGGCGCCATCTCCCAGGCGCTGTACCTTTTGCTGGGCCTGCTGGGCTTGCCGGTGTTCGCGCAGCCGCTGGCGGCCGGGCCGTCCGTCATGCTGGCGCCGACGCTCGGCTACCTGCTGGCCTTTCCGCTGGCGAGCTACTGCGCCGGCCGGTGGCGGGGCCGTTTCTTCGGCCTGGCGGGTGCCGGCCTGGGCCTGCTCTCCATCTACCTCGTCGGCGGCCTGTGGCTCTTTGGCTGGGCGGCCGCTTCCGGCCAGGCGCCCTCCGTGGCCTGGGCCTTGTGGGCCGGCGTGATCCCCTTCCTGCCGTTCGACCTGTTCAAGGCCGGCGTGGCGGTCGCCGGCGCCCGGCCCTTCGTCCCGCGCCCCCGTCCCTAGGGACGCCCTCCCTCGAGCCGATCGCCGACCGCCAGGTTCCGTCCCTGGACGAACTCGCGGGCCGTAAGGCGCTTCTTCCCCTCGAGCTGAACCTCGAGCAGGAGCACGGGCCCGTCGGCGGCCATGACCCAGATCCCGTCCGGGCCGAGCGCCACGACCTCGCCCGGAGCTTGGGACTGCCGGCCCCCCGGCGCCAGTTTCGTCCGGTGGATCTTGAGCCGCCGCTCGCGAAGCTGGCAGAAGGCCCCGGGCCACGGCTGGACCGCCCGCACCCGGTTGTGGATCGCCGTCGCCGGTTGATTCCAGTCCAGTCGCCCGTCTTCCTTCTCGAGCGCGCGAGCCCACACCACGCGGCTCTCGTCTTGCGGCACGGCCTTCAGGTCGCCGCGCGAAAGCCGCTCGAGGGTCTCGACCGACAGCTCGCCTCCGAGAAGCGCCAGGCGCGAAAGCAGCGCGCCGGCATCCTCCTCGGGGCCCACCGGGACCTCGCGCTGGAGCAGGATGTCCCCGTCGTCGAGCCGCGGGGTCACCTGCAGGATGCTGACCCCGGTGACGGTGTCGCCGTTGAGCAGCGTCCACTGCACCGGCGCCGCGCCCCGGTAGCGCGGCAGGAGCGAGGGGTGGACGTTGATGAACCCCAGGCGCGGAATGTCGAGGAGCTTCGAGGGCAGGAGCAGGCCGTAGGCCGCCACCAGCGCCACGTCTACGCCGAGGCCGGCGAAGGCATCCAAAAACTCCGGCGCGGCGGCGCGCTCGGGCTGGTACAGGGGCAGACCCTTCGCCTCGGCCCACGTCTTGACCGGGGGGGGTTCCAGGCGCAAGCCGCGGCCGCGTGGCCGATCCGGCTGGCACACCACCGCCGCCGGGGGATGTCCCGCCCGGCACAGGGCGTCGAGGACCGACACCGCGAACGCAGGCGTGCCGAAGAAGGCGTAGCGCAGGCTCACGCGCCCTCCCTGGGGCGTTTCTTCATCCGCCGCGTAACCAGTGATCGCCGAAGCCGCGACAGGTAATCGATGAACAGCTTCCCGTCCAGATGATCGATCTCGTGCTGCATGGCGGTCGCCAGCAGCCCCTCGGCCGTGATCTCGAACGGCTGCCCGCGCCGGTCCAGGGCCCGTACGGTGACCCGCCGGGGCCGGCGCACCGTCTCCGACTCTCCGGGGAAGGAGAGGCACCCTTCCTCGCGTTCCTCGAGCACCTCGTCCGCAGCGGAAACTTTGGGGTTCACGAACTCGAGCAGGCGCGGCGCGCCTTCACGCTGATCCACGTCCACCACCATGACCCGCACCGGCTCGCCGATCTGGGGAGCGGCCAGGCCGACGCCGCGATGGGCGTACATGCTCTCGGCCAGGTCATCGACCAGCCGCGACAGGCTCTCGTCGAAACGTTCGACCTCGCGGCAGTGCTCGCGCAGCACCGGGTCGGGAAAGATCCGCAACGCGCGTACGGTCATGATTCGCTAGCGTCCTCCGCCGGGCAATCTAGCAACGCAGGCGCTGGCTGACAAGGCATACTCCCGCCGCGAACGGGTAGCCGGAGGCGCGGCTGCAAGACGGAGGGTCCTCCTAACTGCTCGCCGCAAAGCCGGCTCCGCT